>JBBQWL010000032.1:0-87700 GCA_038210625.1 Chitinophagales bacterium
AGAATGCCATTGCTAAAAAATGAAAGTTCAGTACTACCCCCACCTACATCAATGTATAGGTAGCTATGGTCTTTGTCCATATTTTCTGCCACATGGTTTTCGTATACCAGCCCGGCTTCCAGGTCGCCGCTGATTACTTCAATTTCAATGGAAGTTTCCATCTTTACCTTGCGGATTATATCCGATGAATTCTTTGCGTCCCGCATGGCACTGGTAGCGCAGGCTTTAATGTGCTCTACCTCGTAAGCATTGCACAAATGTTTATACGCCTTCATGGTTTGTAATACCATGCCTATTTTTTCTTTGGAAATAAAGCCGTATTCAAATACGTCGAAGCCCAGCCGCAGCGGAATTCTTACCAGATTAAGCTTATTGAATGCGTCACTGCCTTTTTCATTTTTTATAACCTCTGTTATCAAAAGCCTTGCTGCATTACTGCCGATGTCGATGGCTGCTAATTTCAATATCCTGTCTGTTTATTTTGTGATGGGTTGAATGTGTCACAAATATACCATTGAATAGTCTATTGACGCAATCAGCAGCAATTTATTAGGTGTTTAATTTCCGGTACAAATAATTATAGATATCTACCTGGCTGCGGATTTTTTTTGTATTGCGGGGATTGATGTACTGATTGCTCAGGTCATTGTCTAGTTTGCGGGCCTTTATATTATCCGACAATTGTATCTGCAGAATATCCTTTAATTCTTCCTGTATTTCTTTTTCAAAGATGGGGCAGGTAACTTCAATGCGATGGTCCAGGTTACGCACCATCCAATCTGCTGAGGAAATAAATACTTTTTCTTTTCCTCCATTGTAAAAAATCATTACCCTGGCATGTTCAAGATATTCATCTATAATACTGATGGCATGTACCGGTTCCTTAAACTTTTTATTTTCTGTTAGCATACAGAAAATACCTCTTATCACCATGTTGATTTCCACCCCTGCACGGGCTGCATCTGACAATTTATTGATCAGTATTTCATCACTCAACGAATTTAACTTTAATGTGATGGCGGCTGGTTTTTTTGATGTGGCTGCTTTAATTTCTTTGTCAATTAATTGCAATAGCTGCTTACGCAAACCAACGGGACTTACCATTAACGTTTTACAGACTTTTAGAAAACCGATTCTTGTTTTGGGTTGTTCCAGGTAGTGAAATATGCGGTTGAGATCAGCCATAATAAACCTGTCTGAAGTAAGCAGGCAATGATCTCCATAAATTTTCGCCGTTTGCTCATTTAAATTGCAGGTGCCAACAAAGCCATAATGAACAGTACGACCTTTTACAATCTTTTTAATGAGGCATATCTTGGCGTGTACTTTTAAATCCGGTACGCCAATCAGTACTTTTACACCGGCATCTTCCAACTCTTCTTTCCACTCCAGGTTAGCTTCTTCATCAAACCGGGCCCTTAGTTCAATTACTGCGGTAACGGCTTTACCATTGCGCACCGCATTGGTAAGCGCATTTATAATTTTAGACCGTGGAGCCAGCCTGTAAAATGTAATTTTGATGCTTTTTACGTCCGGGTCAATTGCTGCTTCCCTCAATAAATCGGTCAGGCTATCAAAGGAATGATAGGGGAAAGTTAGCAGCACGTCTCTTTGTAAAATTACATCTGTAACGCGGTTTACATTTTTAAGCAGCGGATGCAGAAAGGGTTTTTTCCTGGTGCCCTTTTGGCTAAAAACGGACTCTGGAAAATTAATAAAATCTTTGAAATTATGAATGCGGCCGCCGGGGATCAGGTTATCTTTTCCGGTTAAGCCAAGTCGTTTAATCAGGTAAGTAAGCAATGATGCATCAATATCCTTGTCGTAAATGAAGCGGACCGGTTTTCCTCTTTTTCTATTCTTTAAAGCTTTTTCCAGTTTTTGAATTACGGATGTTTCAATATCGTTATCAATGTCCATTTCTGCATCCCTTGTAACTTTAATAATATGGGATGAAAAAACATCATAGCCAAAGTAAGAAAAGATATGTGGCAGGCAAAACCGGATCACATCTTCCAGTAAAATAATGGTATGCTCATTTTGTTTGGAAGGTAAAATTACAAAGCGGCTCAAACGCCTTGACGGTACCGATACCAACGCATACCGCTGCGGAATACTGTTGTTTTTTGCTGACATTTTGCAGGCCAGGTAGATGGATTTATCGCTGAGTGTAGGGAAAGCCTGGATACTTTCAATCATCAGCGGTACGATATTGCTTCTTATTTCGTCATTGAAATAATCGGTTAGGAATTGCTTTTGCGTACGGCTTAATTGCGTTTCGTTTACAAAGGATATTTTTTCTTTTTTCAGTTCCCGCAATATTTCATTCCACACCCGGTCAAACTCTTTTTGTTGCCGCACCACCTTTTCCTGGATATCCCTCAATATGGACTGGGGCGCTACTTCCAGGTGCATGTTACCCGCTTGACCTACTTCTATCATTCTTTTTAAGGTAGCCACCCGTACCCGGAAAAATTCATCCAGGTTGTTGGAAAAAATACCCAGGAATTTAATTCTTTCCCGCAGTGGCACGGTTTCATCTGCAGCTTCCTGTAATACGCGGCTGTTAAAAGACAGCCAGCTGATATCCCTGATAATTACTTTCTGTTTAAGCAAGACGAATTGAATTTTATTTTTAAAAGCGGTGAAATTAAATGGAATGGCCTCAATAAAATTAAATGCTATTGTTAACTTTTTATCAACTTTTAAATGGCCATGATAATTATACTATAGTGGCAGACGGAGTAGTAGTGGAACCGGCTTGTTTTTTTCTATGGGTAAAAAATAATGCACCAAGACAAATCAACCCAAAAAATAAAACAATAAAAGTGGTTGTTCCCCACATCAGCCAGCCAAATGCTTCCCCGGTAGAGTGGTCTATATTATATAAGTTAAGTACCAGGAAAACAGCCGCAGGAAAAGTGCCGATACCCCCCGGAGTAACAATCATAGCCAGCGTGGCCAGTGTTAAAACGGCACATGCGGCATCCAAACCCAGGTGCGACACGTCTTTGAGCGCAGAAAATCCCAGGTAGATTTGCAGCAGGTACATCACCCATATAAACAGCGTGTGCATTAAAAACAGCCTTCTTTTTTTTAATTTTTGTATGCTCGCAATACCTTCTCTTAATCCTTGTATGAAGTTGTTGATACGACGGAGCAGCGTTGCCGGCGCAAATTTTTTGAACAAAAAACGGAGTAATATAAAGGCTGAGATAATAATTGCGATTGCAATTACGGCCTTTAGCCATAACGGAATGCCGCTGTTACTGCTCACCATCTCGCTTATTTCCTGCTTTACAAAACCGCCCACCAATTTGTACTGTATTAAAACCGTAAATAGGATAAAAACGAGATAGCACAAAAAATCAAAAATCCGTTCTATTACAATGGTGCCAATTAGTTTTTGCACAGGTATTTTTTCATATTTGCCTAACATCGTACATTTTAAAATTTCACCTAGTCTTGGCACAAATGAATTGGCAAGATAGCCCACCATTGTTACACTGAAAGTGTTGAACAGGGAAGGAGTATAGCCCAACGGTTCCAGCAAAATTTTCCATCGCAGCGAGCGGCTGATATGACTGGCCAGGGCGAAAATGATTACAGGAATCAGTATGCGGTAATTTGCACCTGCGAGAGCATATTTAAATTTCGCCATTTGCTCCGGCGTCATATTGTGAAATTGCCACCATATCAAAAAAATACCACCTCCTAAAAAGAAAATATATTGTAATACCAAGGCCGTTTTCTTTCGCATATTGAGCTAAAATTACAAAGTAAAAAACAAACATTGCTTATTAGTCAAAAACCAAGTCGCCAAAGGAATGTTTTTAATTGCCCCATAATTAATTTAGCATCATATTATCAATCAGTCTTACTTCATTTAAAAATGCAGCTATCAATACTACCACTTTCTCTTTTCCATCCCACCATTGGGGCAGGCGCAATGTACCGGCGTCAGCTATAGCAACGTAGTCTACTCTAAAACCCTTTTCAGTCAGTTGTTGAACGGCTTTTTGTTGCAGGGCTTTTAGCTCGCCGGGCTGTATATTATTTTTTGCATATTGCATGGTTTCAAATATCGCCGTCGCCTGTAATTTTTCAGCATCACTTAATCGCTTATTACGGCTGCTCATTGCGAGGCCGCTGCTTTCTCTTTGTGTGAGGCAAATTATAATATCGAGTAAAGGGAAAAATGTTGCTGCCATTTTTTTGATTACCATGCATTGCTGAAAATCCTTTTGTCCCAGGAATAATTTATCAGGCGAAATAATCTCCAACAGCCTGTACACTACCTGGCAAACACCCTGAAAATGTCCCGGTCTAAATTCTCCTTCAAGGACCGTTTCTATAAACCCAAGGTCAAAATGAGTGCTGGTTTGCAAACCTTCCGGGTACATTTCGGCCACGGAAGGCAAAAACAATATATCACAACCGGCTTTTTCCAGCAGGTAAATATCCGAATCCAGGGTGACCGGGTATTTCTCAAAATCTTTAGGATCGTTGAACTGGGTAGGATTTACGAATATGCTGCAAACCATTACGTTTGTTTCCTTTTTTGCTGCTTTGATGAGCGAAATGTGCCCATCATGCAATGCGCCCATGGTTGGAACAAAGCCGGTTGCCTTTCGTTTTTCGATGTCTTTTGCCAGCAAATGTTGAATGTCAGTCACCTTTTTTACTATGATCATGTGAGCTATTATTGAGCTTCAAATCTACGTTGAGATTGATTTTAATAAAATTATCTTAACTTTGCGTCCCTTTATGGAAATCCTTCTGTTTTAATCTAATCAATCACAAATGTCAACAAAAAAACGAATTTTATTCATTGCCAATGAAATGTCTCCTTACGTTGAACTTACAGAGTTTGCGGAGATCATTAATAAACTGGCAGTAAAGGCAAACGACAGCGGCATGGAAGTAAGGTGTATTATGCCACGCTTTGGAATCATCAATGAAAGAAGACACCGTTTGCATGAAGTAGTTCGTTTATCGGGTATTAATGTTTCAATTGATGGAGACGATTATCCATTGGTGATTAAAGTAGCTTCACTTCCCAATGCCAGATTGCAGGTTTATTTTTTAGATAACGAGGATTTTTTTAAACGTAAAACTGTTTTTACCGATGACAATGAAAAATGGTATGATGACAATGGATTAAGAACAGCTTTGTTTTGTAAAGGAGCCCTGGAAACGGTGAAAAAATTTGGCTGGCCTCCGGATATTATCCATTGCAGTGGCTGGATGACAGGATTGATACCTATGTTTATAAAGGCGGCTTACAAAAAAGAACCTGTATTCAGCAATTGTAAAGTGGTATATACAATCGGCCAAACAACATTTAAAGAAAAGCTGGGAGCCGATTTTTTAAAGCTTATCACCATTAATGATAACGTAACCAAAAAGGAACTTGAATATTTTAAGGACATTAATAATGTTGCGATGTTCAGAGGCGGTGCTGCATTTGCGGATGCTGTAACTTTTGGAGCAGAAAAAGTAGATAAGAAATTAGTTGAAGAATTCAGCAAAATCAAAGGTAAAAAGACTTTGCCTTATAATGCCGAAAGTGATTTAACAGACTATTTACAATTATATAACGACCTTGCTAAATAGGGATCAGAACCCGCCCATTCATTAAATACTGTTTTTGTGCAAAGAAAATTTTTACGTTTAGTTGTAGCTATTGGAGTTGTTTCGTTTGTTTCATGGAGTTGTACAAAGATAGATACCACCAAGGTTGGTCAGGATCTTATACCGGCTGTTGACAATGTTCATACTTTTGCTGATACCCTTTCTATTATCGCCACGCAGGGTATATTATCGCCTGATACTACGAGAATTTCCAGCGGCGATGTGCACGTATTGGGAACTATTACCAGCGATCCGCTTTTTGGCAAAACCGACGCCAGGGTTTACCTGGAACTGAAGCCAGGTTTTTTTCCTTATTATTTCGGTAACAGTAAAGATACCATCGGCCAACCTTATGCGCCCGCAGGTACAGGCTTTGATTCGGTTGTATTGTGTCTTTCCTACAAAGGTTTTTACGGCGATTCAACAAAGCCGCAGCATTTACGGGTATTGGAGATGAGTGATGCAGAAACCAATTTCAAGCCGGATTCTTCCTATCAAACCAATTATCAGCCGGCAGTTGCTCCATCCAATATATTGGGAGAAACTACAGTTATTCCGGTCGATTTAAAAAATTATACTTTTTTAGATAATAAAAAGGATTCGGTTAATTACCAGGTAAGGATTCCATTGAATGCATCCTTTTTAACCAAGATACTTGCTAACTATGATTCAACGGCTGGCAAAACATTTAATTCTGATTCTTTATTTAAAACAGTGTTCAAGGGTTTTGCGATACAAACTGATGGAAGTTCCGATAACAACGGGTTATTTTATATCAGTCTTTCAGATGCCAACACAAGGCTTGAAATACATTACCGCAGAAAGAATGGTGTAGCGATCGACACGGCACATTCTTCATGGGGTGTTATATCGTTAAGTACGGGAGTATCCAATTCGGCTACCGCCAATTACATTAATAGAAACAGGGAAGGTTCTCAATATGAAAACCCTGCTTCTAACGAAATATTTATCCAGGCAACGCCTGGAACTTACGCCAATCTGCTAATACCAGGCTTGGACACTTTTAAAAACAGTATCATACACCGTGCAGAATTGGTGATGGAAGAAATTCCTTCTATCCAAACAGCACTAACTGCACCTTCATTTTTATATGTGGATGTAATTGATACCGGATCCTGGAAGTATAAACCGCTGCCCTATGATCTGAATCCATCTACTTTTTATAATCCCAACACAAGCGCACAGCCTTTTTATCCAACGGGCGGAATTGATTACGCTTACTTCGGTGGAAACCAGCTAACAAAAGTTGACCCGCTGACCGGTTTGCAGATGAACTATTATGTGTTTAACATTAGCCGTTATGTGCAAGGCATTGTAACAAAAAAAGAAAAGAATTATGGCTTGCGTGTGTCAGCGCCGTACGATTTATTGTATTACGGCTACAGGCTGCCTTTCAGCAACCGCCTGGCTTATGGTGGCGTTAAAATAGGCAGTGGCAACAATACAAATTACAGGATGCGGCTGCGCATTGTATATTCAAAAATTTAAAAAATAATTCAGTATATCATTCAGGGCCTCCATAAAATTTTGGAGGCTTTGTTGTTTACAACTACACACTTATCTTTGCAACTCAAAATTTAAAACTATATGCCTTATTTGTTTACATCAGAGTCCGTAAGTGAAGGACATCCGGATAAAGTGGCTGATCAAATCAGTGATGCTTTAATTGATAATTTCTTAGCGTTTGACCCTAACAGTAAAGTAGCTTGCGAAACTTTGGTAACCACCGGCCAGGTAGTATTGGCAGGAGAGGTAAAAAGTAAGGCCTATCTTGATGTACAGGAAATAGCCCGTGGCGTTATCCGCAAAATAGGATACACCAAAAGTGAGTATATGTTTGAGGCAAATTCGTGCGGTATTATTTCTGCTATCCATGAACAATCTGCAGATATTAACCAGGGAGTGGATAGAAAAAAGAAAGAAGAACAAGGTGCCGGTGACCAGGGTATGATGTTTGGATACGCAACCAACGAAACAGAAAATTATATGCCACTGGCGTTGGACCTGGCTCATTTTATTTTACTGGAACTGGCTGCAATCCGCAGGGAAAATACCGCTATTAAATATTTGCGCCCTGATGCTAAAAGCCAGGTTACATTGGAGTATGATGATAACAATCAGCCGGTACGTATTGATGCCATTGTAGTATCAACACAGCATGATGATTTTGGAAAAGATGAGACAATGCTTGCAAAAATTAAAAAGGATATCATCAACATCGTTATTCCAAGAGTAAGAGCAAAATATCCCAAGTACGATCATTTATTTACCAATAAAATCAAATACCACATCAACCCAACCGGTAAGTTTGTTATTGGTGGTCCGCATGGCGATACAGGATTAACAGGCCGTAAAATTATTGTAGATACTTACGGAGGAAAAGGCGCACACGGTGGCGGTGCTTTTAGCGGAAAAGATCCAAGCAAGGTGGACAGAAGTGCAGCCTATGCTACAAGACATATTGCCAAAAACCTGGTAGCTGCAGGCCTTTGTGATGAAGTGTTGGTTCAGGTTAGTTATGCGATCGGTGTGGCGCAGCCTACCAGCATTAACGTTGTTACTTATGGTACTGCCAAGGTAAATTTAACCGATGGTGAAATTGCAAAAAAGATAATGGGAATGTCATGTTTTGATATGCGTCCTTACTTTATCGAACAACGGCTAAAATTACGCAACCCAATGTACAGCGAAACGGCTGCGTACGGGCACATGGGTCGTAAAAACGAAGTGGTAGAAAAAATATTTACTTCTCCTTATGGTAAAACAGTTAAGAAAAAGGTAGAATTATTTACCTGGGAAAAACTGGATGCAGTAAAAGATGTGAAGAAAGTGTTTGGATTGAAATAAGCTTCGTCAATCATTAAAAAATAATTTTCCCGAACCATAAGTTTTTAAAACTTATGGTTTTTTTATCCCTGTTCAATAACACTTAATTTTGCATTGTGAAAAATTTCAGACAACAGCAGCATCGTCCTAAAAAAAATACATTGATCATTGGCCGGGAAGCAGTCATTGATGCCATGAAATCTGGTAAACAACTGGAAAGAATTTACCTGCAAAGTACGGTGCATGGAGCAGTGATTGATGAAATCCGGCAACTGGCGGAAAAGAATCTTGTGCCCATCAATAAAGTGCCTGTTGAAAAATTAAATGGTTTCAACGTTAGCAACCATGAAGGCTGCGTGGCTATGATCAGCAAAATACAGTATCAAAACCTGCAGGATATTATTTCATTTATAGTTGATAAAGGAGAAGTGCCGTTGTTTATAATATTGGATGGAATAACTGATATCAGGAACATCGGAGCCATTGCAAGAAGCGCTTTTTGTTTTGGCGTTAACGGCATTGTTATTCCGGATAAAGGGGTGGGAGCTTTAAATGAAGATGCGATATTAACCTCGGCCGGGGCATTGGAAAAAATACCGGTTTGCCGCGTAAACAGCCTGATGAAAACGGTGGATGAATTACACCTGAATGGCATAAAGGTTTTTGCCAGTGAGATGACGGCTACAAAAAAAGTTTTTGAGCTTGATTTAAGCGAACCCTGCGCCATCGTAATGGGCGGCGAAGAGCATGGTGTTTATCAGCCTTTATTAAAAATCTGCGACGAACAATTCCAGATTCCCATGCTCTCCGATTTCGATTCACTGAATGTATCTGTTGCTACAGGCATCATTTTATATGAAGTAATGAGGCAAAGAGCTTTACCTGCAACAATTTAATTGAAAAAGATGGGGCATTATTCAAAGTAAGATCCGTCTGCTGTTTTAACCGAAGATGAAACATTTGCTTCAATAGTTTTTATTTCTTCAGGAGTAAAATACCGCCACTTGCCTACAGGTAACCCTGCCAGCGTGATATTCATAATACGCACCCTTTTTAAAGTTTCTACATTATAGCCCAATACCTGGCACATCCTCCTTATCTGTCGGTTGAGGCCCTGCACCAAAATAATTCTAAAGCGGTTTTTACCTTCTTGCTTTACAACACATTTTTTTGTGACGGTATCTAATATTTTTACGCCGTTGCCCATTTTGTGAATAAACTCATTCGTGATGGGTTTATCAACTGTTACCACGTATTCTTTTTCATGATTGTTGCCGGCACGCAATATTTTATTGACGATATCGCCGTCATTGGTCAAAAATATCAAACCTTCCGAAGGCTTGTCCAATCTGCCCACAGGAAATATCCGGCTTTTATAATTAATGAATGATATAATGTTATGCTTATCTTTAAGATCAGTTGTGCAGGTGATGCCCACAGGTTTATTAAAAACGATATAGACAATTTTATCTTTCTTTTTAATTGGTTCGCCATCTATTTCCACTATATCACCCGGCATTACCCGGTTTCCCTTTATCGCAATATTGTCGTTAATGGTAACCCTTGCCTGCTCAATATATTTATCAGCTTCCCGCCGGGAACAGAAACCTGTTTCACTGATGTATTTATTTAAACTTTTATCCATTGTGTACTTTCGAAATTAATATACTAAAGATAGGTAACCGTCGTTTTGTAAAAGTGCATTTTTATTCTCACCGAAATGCGTCACACATGAATAAATTTTTTCAATAATTGATTGTTCCAGGTATTAAAAAATTGTTTTGTGTATTTTGCATAAATAAATTAAAAAGATAATGGGAATGATTGTTGCATTGGGTGTTTCTATTAATTTAATATGGCTATGAAAAAACTTTTTTTTTGCTTGTCGCTTTTATTCGCCGTATATTTTGCCAAGGCGCAACGCTTACTGGTAACAGGTTTTGCCGGTATGAGTAATTACCAGGGCGATCTGCAAGATAAAAGATTCACTTTTGACCAGGCGCATTTAGCGGGCGGTTTAGGTGTAGCGTACGAGTTAACAGATCAGTTATTTATAACGGCTGGTTTTAAAGTAGGCAAAATAAGCGGTGATGATAAAAAAGCCAACAAAAACGCCACCCGCAACCTTAATTTTTCGTCTCCCCTAACTGAGTTACAACTTGGCCTTGAATATGATCTGATCAGTTTGAAAGAACAGGATTTAACGCCCTATCTTTTCGCAGGCGTTGCTGGCTTTCATTTTAATCCCTCTACCTTAGATTCTATTGGCAGAAGAGCTTATTTGCAACCCCTGGGTACAGAAGGTCAGGGCTTTTATAATGGCCGAAAAAAATATAACCTGTCCGGCGTATCCCTTCCCTTTGGTGCGGGCCTAAGAATGGCGCTGAATCAACAAGTAAGAGTTGGTTTTGAAATTGGTCTCAGAAAAACCTTTACAGACTATCTTGATGACGTAAGTACTACCTACGCCGACAAAGCACAATTATTACTCAATAACGGCCCCCGCGCTGTAGAATTGGCATTCAGGTCCGGTGAACTGAAGCCTGCTTTTACTTATCCTGCTGCAGGTGCCGTCCGTGGAAACCCGGCCAGTAAGGACTGGTATTATTTCGCAGGGTTTACAATTAGTTTCAGAATAAATGGTGGAGATGGCTCCAGCTCACATGGCGGAAAATCAAAAACAGGGTGCCCTGTAAACGTTTACTGATAGTTTTATCTTCCACAACAACCAATTGATGGTTTTAGTGTTTTACTTTTACACTGAAACCCAACCGGATGGCATATAAATCTTTAGAAGCTTGTTTATTGGACCTGGAAGCAAACAGGCAACTGGTGCGTATTACAGAAGAAGTAGACCCTTATCTTGAAATGGCCGCGATACACCTGCGTGTGCATGAAGCCGGTGGCCCTGCTTTATTATTTAATAATGTAAAGGGCAGTAAATTCAGGGCCGCGTCGAATATTTTTGGCACTTTGCAAAGAAGTAAATTTATTTTCCGCGATACTTTATTGTTGGTGCAGCAGTTGATTGAATTAAAGAATGACCCTGTAAATGCAATCAAACATCCCATCCGAAATTTTACTACCGGCGTTGCTGCACTGAAGGCCCTGCCATTAAAAAATCCGATCGTAAAACCTGCGCTGTTTCAGCAAATACAAATCGAAGACATCCCACAAATACAGCACTGGCCAATGGACGGCGGGGCATTTGTAACGCTGCCCCAGGTGTATACGGAAGATGTAGATCAGCCTGGTATTATGCATGCTAATTTAGGCATGTACCGCATTCAACTTTCCGGTAACGACTACGAGATGAATAAAGAAATTGGTCTGCATTACCAGCTTCACCGTGGTATAGGTGTTCATCAAACCAAGGCTGATAAAAAGGGATTGCCTTTAAAAGTAAGTGTTTTTGCCGGCGGTCCTCCGGCGCATAGTGTAGCAGCGGTAATGCCGCTTCCGGAAGGAATTAGTGAAATGACTTTTGCCGGTGTGCTGGGTGGGAGAAGGTTCCGGTATACCTATGCCGATAATTTCTGTGTGAGTACCGATGCTGATTTTGTGATAACAGGCGAAGTACATGCGGGTGAAAATAAACCTGAAGGTCCTTTTGGCGATCACCTGGGTTATTATAGTCTCCGGCATAATTTCCCTTTGATGAAAGTGCATAAAGTATTTGCTAAAAAAAATGCTATCTGGCCATTTACGGTAGTGGGTCGCCCGCCCCAGGAAGATACCAACTTTGGACAGCTGATACATGAACTTGCAGGAAGTGCTTTGCAGGCCGAAATTCCGGGTTTAAAAGAAGTGCATGCGGTTGATGCAGCCGGCGTACACCCATTACTGTTAGCAATAGGCAGCGAACGCTACACGCCTTATGCTCCAGCCAAACAACCCGCCGAAATCTTGACCATCGCCAATCATATTTTAGGAACAGGGCAGTTAAGCCTGGCTAAATTTTTATTCATCACAGCCGATGATAGTAACCAACTCACTACTGGTAATATTCAATTGTACCTGCAGTTTATTTTACGGCGCATCAATCTTTTAAGAGATGTACATTTTTATACCAATACAACAATTGATACACTTGATTATTCCGGCACTTCCTTGAATACAGGTAGCAAAGTGGTGTTGGCCGCTTATGGTGAAATGATAAGGGAACTGGCAACGGAAGTACCAGCCTGTTTACAGCACCTGCAATATTTTGAACGGCCGGCCCTGGTAATGCCGGGAGTAATAGCATTGCAGGCAAAGCCTTTTGAAAATTACCAGGCCGCTGCAAAGGAAATGGAAATATTAAACACGCTGCTGCAAAACAGCATCGATACAATGCAAACTGTACCTATGCTAATCATTTGCGATGATGCAGGCTTTGTAAGTGAGCGGCTGAATAATTTTTTATGGATTGCATTTACGCGTTGTAATCCATCCCATGATTTATACGGCATAGGAAGCAGTACCATCAATAAACACTGGGGATGCAGCGGACCGCTTGTTTTTGATGCCCGTATAAAGCCACACCATGCACCACCGGTTGTAAAAGATGCAGCCACCGAAAGAAAAATTGACAGATTATTTAATAAAGGGGGTAGCCTGTATGGTGTTTTATCCTGATAAATTGGATGTACATGAAATTGGTAACAACACTTTTACTGGTAAGTATTTTTTATTCCTGCAAGGCGCAGCCTGCACCATCGAAGCTACTCATCAATAAAGATGATAACAGTTTATTGTGGCAGGTGAGTGGTAACGGGCTGCAGCAGCCGTCTTATCTTTTTGGCACTTTTCACCTGATGTGTAAAAATGATATTCTTTTCAGCAACCAATTAACGGTAGCTGTTAACCGGGCTGATAAAGTTTATATGGAAATGGATATGGATGATCCTGCGACGATACTTGGGGGCTTTACGTTAATGACAATGAAAGATGGAAAAACCCTGGAACAATTGTACAATGATGCTGATTATAAAAAAGTGAGGCAGTTTTTTTTAGACTCCCTTAAAACATCATTGTCTTTTGTTGCAAGAATGAAACCTTTCTTTTTGGAAGCATTGCTGTATCCTAAAATGATGCCGTGTAAAACTATTTCGGGCGTGGAAGAGGAACTGTTGAGATTGGCTAAAGCAAATAAAAAAGAAATAAAGGGATTGGAAACAATGGAGTTTCAGGCATCGGTTTTTGACAGTATTCCATACGAAGAACAAGCGAAAGAATTATTAAAATCCATCGACAGTATGGAATCGAACAAAAAGTCATTTGATACGATGATGCAGGTGTATAAAAATCAGCAGCTGGGCGAAATGGAAAATCTTTTTGCAAAAAGTGAATCAGGTATGGAGAGTCACCAGGATTTGTTGTTGAACAACCGCAATAAAAACTGGGTAGGTCAGTTAAAGGATATCATGAAAAAAAATGCTGTTTTTGTAGCTGTGGGAGCGGGACATTTGGTGGGTCAGCAGGGGTTGATAGCCTTATTGCGCAAAGAAGGCTACATAGTGCAGCCCCTGCAAAACCGGTAACAGAAAACATTGTAACATCACGTCTATTGGATTGATATAAAATAAACGCCTGCTTTGGTTGAAGCAGGCATTTATAGTTATTTCGATAAATTAACCCCCTAGATTAATGATTATGCGCTCCAATAGTGATCGCTTGTATTAGGTAAAAAGAGATCTTTTTTAAAACTGTTCCAGCTTACTAAAAAAGAAGTCTCCTTCAACCAACGCGTTGGAATCACTATCACTTCCGTGAACTGCATTTTCGCCAATGGAAGCCGCATATAATTTACGGATGGTACCTTCTTCGGCCTGCGCAGGATTGGTTGCGCCGATCAACTTTCTGAAATCTTCCACTGCA
The DNA here is from genome assembly GCA_038210625.1 of Chitinophagales bacterium. Taxonomy (GTDB): domain Bacteria; phylum Bacteroidota; class Bacteroidia; order Chitinophagales; family Chitinophagaceae; genus Ferruginibacter. The sequence goes on from JBBQWL010000032.1 coordinate 14,341, forward strand.
TTATCTTTTTCCAATATGGCTGCAGCAATAGGCCCACTGCTCATAAATTCTACCAGTTCTCCGTAAAAAGGCCTTTCTCTGTGTACCGAATAAAATTCACCGGCTTTTTGGGCAGAAAGATGCAGCATTTTTAAAGCTACAATTTTAAAGCCTGCGCCGTTTATCTGTGCTAAAATTACCCCGGTATGTCCCTTCCTGGTTGCATCCGGTTTAATCATTGTAAATGTTCTGTTACCCATAGTTGCTTTTTGAGGCGCAAAGATAAAACGTTTTTGTGTTAGAGTAGGATATTCATGTTAAATAAAAACAGTATTATCGGCCAAAAAGTTAGTAAAATGGTAAACCAGCTTATTCACTTAAAACAGAAAACGGAAAACTAAAAACTTTCAGTTACTTTTGCGCCGCTTTATGCAGTCACTCCAACAAATATTTCCTTTATTACTGCAGCCACGTAAGGTTGTAATAACTACTCATCAAAAACCGGATGGCGATGCCATGGGTTCTTCTTTGGGTTTATACCATTTTCTGGCGCAGTTCGGTCATACTGTTACGGTTGTATCACCTACTAACTGGGCGAGCTTTTTAAACTGGATGCCCGGCACAAAACAGGTGCTGGATTACGAAAGGCAAACAGAAGAAGCTGACAAAGCTATTGATACGGCCGACTGGATATTTTGTCTCGATTTCAATACGTTAAACCGCACCAAGCGGATGGAAGAAAAATTAGGCAATGCCGCGGCGCAAAGAATTTTGATAGATCACCACCAGGAACCGCAGGCGGATAAATTTGCTTATGGAGAGAGTAACACCAGCAAGAGCAGCACCTGCGAAATGGTATACGATTTTATAATAGCCAGTGGGCACGAAGATAAAATCAATCATGCAGTTTCAGAATGCCTGTATGCAGGCGTGATGACAGATACCGGTTCGTTTCGTTTTCCGGCAACTTCGGCCAATGTACATAGAATGGTGGCCACGCTAAAAGACAAAGGGTTAGATCACGGACCTATTCATGAAGCATTGTATGATAATTTTTTGGAGAGCCGTTTTCGCTTTTTAGGCAATGTATTGCTGAACCGGATGGAAATATTTTATGAATACAACACAGCGCTGATAGCCATTCCGCAGGTGGATTTAATTAAATTCAATATTAAGACGGGCGATACAGAAGGATTGGTAAACTATCCGCTGAGTATCCAGGGAATTAAATTAGCGGCTATCATCATCGACCGGGGAGAAGAGCGTAAAAGTTCTTTCAGAAGCAAGGGTGGCTTTGATGTAAATACCTTTGCCCGTAAATATTTTAATGGGGGCGGGCACTTTAATGCTGCAGGCGGACAAAATAAAGAATCACTGGAAGAAGTAGTGGCTAAGTTTATTGCAGCCATGAAAGAAAATAAAGATCAATTAAGCAATTATCAATTTTAAACACAAAAAACATGAAGCAATTTTTTTATCTACTGGCGGTATCATCTGCACTGCTGGCCGGTTGTAATGGAGGTGGGTCTTTTAAAAAAGGCGAAAAAGGGATGGAATACAGGATCATCTCTGAGGGTACCGGCAACAAATTACAAAACGGAAACTTTTTTGAAATACAATATGTGCAAACATATAAAGATGGTGGTGCCACAAAAGATACTGTCCTGATGGATTCAAGAAAAACAGCCAATCCAATTCAAATAATGGATTCTGCAAGCATGCCGGGCAGTTATTACAAAATATTTAATCAGCTTAAAAAAGGTGATAGTGTTATTGTAAAACAGTCTGTAGACAGTTTGATCGCAGGTGGTCAAACCTTTCCGCCATTTATTAAAAAAGGCGGTAGCCTGATTGCTTACTATAAAATTGTAAGTATTTATACTACCAAAGAAGCGGCCGACAGTGCAAATAAGTTGCAAATGGAAATGGCAAGAACAAAGGATTCATTAAATGCACTGGTACAGATAAAAAAAGATGACAAAATACTGGCAGATTACCTGGCTTCAAAAAATATTAAAGCACAGAAATCACCACAAGGCGTTTATGTAGAAATTTTGCAGGAAGGTACTGGCGAAAAAGTAACAGATTCAGTTGGTGTGAAAATGAAATATACCGGTAAAAGTTTGGAAGGAAAACCATTCGACAGCAATGTCGATTCTCAGTTTCACCATACAGAACTTTTGTCAGTTTTGATGTCGGCTCCAAGGGTTATTCCTGGTTGGGTTGAAGGTTTAAAGATGCTTTCAAAAGGAACAAAAGCACGTTTTTACATTCCTTCTTCACTGGGTTATGGCGAACAGGGCAGACCACCAATGATTACACCCAATGAGAATTTAGTATTCGATGTGGAAGTAGTTGAAGTAACCAGCCAAAAACAAGCACAGGCCGAAGAAATGGCCCAACAGCAAAAAGCGATGGAGCAGCAAATGCAAATGCAACAAATGCAGCAAAAAATGAGGAGCCAACAACAGCAGGCACCCGCTAACAAATAATTAATATTGCTTTCAAAAAAAGCCGTTCTTCTGGGACGGCTTTTTTTGTATCGTAAAGTTTCCACTATCTTAATCATCCTATTTTTGGGAGAGATCAAAATAAATAACTGCCATTTTTTATATGAAATTGTTTTCATCACTTGTCTCAATGTGCATGGCGGTATTTGTTTTCGCTTTTTATTTATCCGGTTCAAACGGTCAACATTCGCTTTAGGCCTGCTATGGCAGAAGACTGGGTATTTAGCGGGATAATCATTGTGTGTTTTTCCTTGCCGGTAATTTTTTTTATTTCCTGGCTGACAGAAAAAAATAGAAAATAAATATCATTTCACAATTAGAAAGATTGATTTTTAAAACAATTAGCAGTTACGAAAAGGCTGCATAAAAAACAAATAAACCCATGGCTGCTGGCTGTTATTTCACTGCACCAGTTTTCCAATTCGCCCTCCGCCACCGGCAAAAAATACCGCTTTCCCTTTCTTGGCTTTGCGGCATACATGAAAACTTTCTTTGCTGATCAATTGCCAGTTTTTCCCTTCATCATTACTGATGTCAACGCCAGTAAGTCCGCAACTAAGCCAGGTATTTTTATCAATGTATTCTACACAGCTTCGGTAACCGTGTGGCGGCAGTGCCGGTACAGTAAATGTTTTACCTCCATCGTTGGTGATGCAGCAATTTTTGGTTGTATCTTCTTTAGCAGTAAAATCGCCACCAACAATTATAAACATACGGGTGTTTTTTATAGCGATAGAATTAGCGCCGGTACTGGTTTTGCCCTGTACAATGGGCAGATCAATTTTTTTATCCCTGATGAATAGCCGGCTTTTAGTACCGCCCGAAATAAACACGGCTTCCTGTTTACTGAGCTTTCTTACATTGGTACCGCTGCTGGCAAAAAATGCTTCACCGCTATCGGCTATCGGGTAATTTTGTGGTGGCAACTCCTGCCATTTTTTTCCGCCGTCAAAAGTGCGGGCAATAAAAACTTTATTATCAACCGGGTCGCCTATTACGATGCCGCTTTGTTCATTCCAAAATTCCATGGCATCTAAAAACATGCCTTTGGTTTTGTTTTCGTACACGGTTTGCCATGTATCACCGCCATCTGAAGTGCGTAAAATGTAGGCTGGTTCTGCAATGGCCATAATTACGGCAGTCTTTGCATCAAACGCTTCAATATCTCTAAAGTCGGCTTTTTCAAAACCTTTTACCTGCGTAATTTTCCATGTAACGCCGCCATCAGTTGACTTGCCAACCGTTCCTTCGCTGCCGCTAATCCATACCACTTTATCAGATACCACACTCAATCCGCGGACAGACACTTTTGTGCCGCTATTAAGGAGTTGCACGCTTTGTGCATGGATGAGACTAATTCCTTGCAGGAATAAAATGGTAGATAAAATTATTTTAATGGACATACGCTTTTTTTATTTTCAAATGTAAATGAATAACATTAAGATTTAACTGTGTGCTCTATTTAGCAATAAAGTTCCCGAGGTTTTTAAATTTAGCAGGTAGGGTTCAGCAAATTAATGCCTTCAATTAACTAAAAAGTATTGCTGGTGGAATGGTGTATTGATAGCCTGTTTATAAAACGGAGTCTAAATATCACTTGTAAATTTTGGAAATATAAAAAACAAAAAAGCCTGTCATAGCAGGCTCAAGTTTCCTTTTGTGCCAATGGTAGGTCTGTCAATGAAAATTCTTAATAGTAATAAAATCTGGTTGTTTGGATTTCTCCTGTTGGTAGATGCCTCGCCACTAATTTAGGTAAATTGTAACGATTATATTCATAGGTATAAGTTTGTTCAACAACAGACCCGGATAGAAAGGTGGATACAACTGAAACTGCATTGTGTTTACCCTCTCCAAAGTCAAAAAAAGAATTCGGATCAATGGAGGTATAAGGCGTGGGCTTATCATCGTAAACAAACTTGTGTGTCACATTTTTTGTCAGCTTATTTGTAATAGAGTCTGTCCACCATTCTTCCTGGGCTGTGATATTCCCGGCACCATCATAATTCCATTTTTTGACTGCTTCACATTGGTTAGAGGTAAGTTGAAATGTACTATCCGAAGCAAGCTGACCACTGCCGTTATAGGTAAATACTCTTTTACCCGCGCCCTCAATAATCTCTTCTGCAATTTGTCCGGTTGCTGTATAATTAAACCTGGCATATGGCTTTACGCCAATTCCTGAACCATTTAATGTCATAGAAGAAATTTTTCCTGTCACATCGTAGTTGTAGATAGTGATATTGTTCGCTGAGGGATTTATATCAGTATTATTAATGTCCATGGAACTGTCGATAGTTTTTATAATACGATTTGAGGAGCCATCATAATAGATTGTTGACCAGCTTAATTGGTTATTTGCGATGCTGGAAACTCCAAGCAGTTTCGTGCCTTCCTGGTTTCGGACTTCTGGATTTGTACGGGGAGGACGAACCGGATCTGGTTGCTTTTCTTTGCTACAGGAGACAAACATTACAATAGTGAAAGCAAAAAATATCTTTTTCATACTGAGTATTTTGGATGGGGTAAATGTAATAAATTAAATTACCAGACCATGGATGCATTATGCATTTTAGTAAAAAGGAAATACTATATAATACTACAGCGACGATAGCTAAAAAAAGTTGTCGACTTTTTTTGACTAAAATATACGTTTAGAAAGAGGCACATGATATTACAAGATAGAGCATTTAACAGCCAATTGCCAACGCCTCCTTTATACAGCAGGTGCATTCGAATTGAAAGTGATGCACAAAGCTGAAAAAGTACAAGTCCCGACTCAGGTGTAACATCGGGATGCCGACAAATGCTGTCGGCAAGTGCCACCCGCCCGTTCCGGTACGGGCGGGCAACGATTTACCACAATGCTTCTTAGCCCGGACAATAGTGGTAATATTGCAAACCAAAATTATTAAACAGATGATACCATACTGGATGAGCCGCACACAATTGCTATTGGGCGACGATATTACGCAACAACTGATGGATAAAAATGTGCTGGTGGTTGGCCTGGGCGGCGTAGGAGGCATTTGCGCTGAAATGATTGCCAGGAGCGGTGTTGGAAGGATGACCATTGTGGATGGAGATACGGTTGACCTAAGTAATGGCAATCGCCAGGTAGCAGCTTTGCATAGTACAGAAAAGCAATTAAAAACAGCTGTGATGGCGGCAAGAATCAAAGATATTAATCCTGCCATTGATGTAACGGCCATTGCTGAATTTATAAAAGAAGAAAGAACAGTGGAGATTGTTGAAGCAGGTAATTATGATTATGTAGTGGATTGTATTGACACGCTCACGCCCAAAGTTTGGCTGATAAAAACCTGTGTTGACAGAAAAATTCCGGTAGTGAGTTCGTTGGGTGCGGGCGGTAAAATGGATCCATCACAGATACAGGTGGCGGATATTGCCGACAGTTATAAATGCAAACTGGCACGCTACGTACGAAAATATTTGCATAAAGAAGGTATCACCACCGGTGTAACAGTGGTGTTTTCTCCGGAGGAAATTGATGCGGATAAAATTGTTGTTACTGAAAAAGCATTTCCTAAAAAGTCTATTATCGGTACTATCAGTTATATGCCGGCCCTATTTGGTTGCCTTGCTGCAAGTGTTGTTGTCAGGGCACTTTGTACTGGTAACGATCATACCTTGTCGTAAGTTTGCCTTGACAAAGCCTGGTGTTTTCGGATGGCTATCCTGGATAGCTGCAAGGCAACAATAAAAGAGACCAGCGCACCGGCAACATGCATTAATGTGCTGTCGATAAATAAAAAGTAATCGTACGTACCATGAAAAATAACCGGCCAAAATATGGCCAGGAATAAATATTGTCGCCGGTTGGCCGGATCAAATTTGGCCAGGCCAAGATGATACCCCATCAACACGGCGAAACTGGCATGTGCCGGTACAGATAAAAACATCCGCATGATACCAGTACCCATACCGTGCTCCAAAACATAGCCAATATTTTCCAGTGTGGCAAAACCCATACCCACCATGACGGCATACACAATGCCATCAAAGGGTTCATCAAACGAAGCTCGCCTATATGCAAACAGGCGTAACATTACATATTTGCTGCCTTCTTCGCTTAACCCCACTACCAGGTAAGCAAAAATAGCAACGGCCGTAAATGACTTGCCAGCAAGGCTTTCAAGTGAAGTGTGACTTAATAGCTGCAGTAATAATGCCGGTACAATTGCAAACATGCCCAGTAAAAAACTTATTAGTAATGTACCGAGTGGCTCCCTGTTGTATTTGTCTTTCAGGTATATAAAAATGCAGATTGCGATGCCCGGAGCAATAGCCAGTGCCAGTAAACCCATAGTTAATAAGTTTTGTTACTTTTGAAAAGATAAGCCTATTTTATTTACGAATATATCCACAAAAGGAGCCTTTGCATGAGTTATAATTATTTGCCGCTTGATAAAAATCCGCTGAGTTTTCAGCAGGTGAAAAACCTGTTGGCCTTTGAGCAAAAGGTATCCATTACGTTTGATGCTCATCAGCGCATTACAGCATGCAGGGACTACCTGGATAAAAAACTGGGTGAAGGCAATGAATTATTTTATGGCATCAATACCGGATTTGGATACCTGCAAAATGTAAAAATCGACAATGCGCAATTGCAGGAATTACAGGTGAACTTAATCAAATCCCACGCATGTGGTTTAGGAGAAGAAGTGCCGGCGCCGATAGTAAGGCTGATGATCATGCTCAAAATAAAATCACTCAGCTACGGTAATTCGGGTGTACAGATAGATACAGTAAAACGGCTGACCGACATGTACAACAATGATATGTTGCCAGTGATTTATACACAAGGATCGTTGGGTGCTTCGGGAGATTTGGCACCACTTAGTCACCTGAGCCTGCCTTTGTTTGGTTTGGGCGAAGTATATTGTAAAGGAGAGAAGATGCAGGCTGCTGAAGCATTAAAGCAATTTAACTGGGATCCGATTCGGTTGCAAAGCAAAGAGGGACTGGCCCTGATCAATGGTACACAGTTTATGAGCGCCTATGGCATGCACAGCCTGGTTCAATGCGACCGCTTATTGCAATGGGCGGATATTGTCGCGGCGATTTCGTTTGATGCTTTTGATTGCACGCCGGAGCCGCTGCACGAAAGAATACATTCTATCCGTAGCCATAACGGCCAGGTTGCTACCGCTGCGGCTTTGCGCAGGTTACTTGCCGGCAGTGAAATTACAGCACAACAGAAGGAACAGGTGCAGGATCCATATTCTTTCAGGTGCATACCGCAGGTACATGGCGCTACAAAAGATACGTTTGATTATGTGCTAAGTGTTTTTATAAAAGAGATCAATTCGGTTACAGATAATCCCAATATTTTTCCGGAGGAAGATTTAATATTAAGTGGTGGCAATTTTCATGGCCAGCCCCTGGCGTTGGCACTGGATTTTTTAGCCATTGCTATGAGTGAGATAGCTAATATTTCTGAAAGAAGGACTTACCAGCTGATCAGCGGGCAGCATCAATTACCCATGTTCCTGGTAAAACAACCCGGTCTTCATTCTGGTTTTATGATACCGCAATACACTGCTGCGGGCATTGTAAGTGAAAACAAACAGTTGTGTACACCAGCCAGTGTGGATTCTATCAGCAGCAGCAATAACCAGGAAGATCACGTAAGTATGGGCGCCAATGCGGCTACCAAATGCAAACGGGTGGTAGACAATGTGGCCAAAGTATTAGCGATAGAATTGCTTACTGCCGTACAGGCGCTGGAATTTCGCCGGCCGTTAAAAAGTTCGGATGCGATAGAGGCCATTGTACAAGCATTTAGAAAGGAGGTGACCTTTAATGAAGCTGACCGTATATTACACACGGATATGATGAAGGCAATTGCATTTATCAGCAATGAGCCACCGTTGTAAAAACTTATTTATTTTAGTGAAATCATTATTTGACCGATATGGTAAATATCATGTTGCACAATGCCATTTAATAAAGTCCGAAAATTATATTCCCTGCCTGGCACTTTCTTATCTAACATTTCATCGGTGTTTTTATTTATTTTTTCCAGCAAATGTTGCTGTGTAAGTGCCAGTGACTGCATGCCGTTCCTCCATACAGCTTCTGTGGGTTGTGGAAACGAGGGGAAATTGTTTTCTTCAAAATGTACCGTAGTACTCATGGCATCCTTTTCAAACCTGCTGATGGTAAACAACCGCCAGTTGATGATATGATAAAGCAATACCGTGTTATTATGATTGTTGTTTACTTTAACAGCCCACGCATGTTTTGTGGCTGCCTCATTTAAAATACTCACCAGGGATCTGCCATACCATGGATCTCCATCATAGGTGTCCGTTAATTGCTGTTGGATTAATTGCAGTTCTTTATTCATGCTGTTATATTAAGATTGATGCTTTTTTTGTATTTAAATGTGTCTTGGGGTATTTTAAATCATCACCAACTGCATGCCATAAGTTCAAAAGAGGGTTTTATAAAATTTGGCACCCGGGCAGTTAATAAGTTTGTGCCCTTAATAATAAGAAAGCATGCCAGTTTATTCTACAACAGTTTAATGGAATAAGTATAAGGAAAATTATTTTTATTACAGAAGGATAAGCGCATTTTTCAGTAAGGGTAGAAAAACTTCTACAAAATTATTGGCTGTTTGTCTATCAGACGTTTGTTGTGAATCTTTTACTTTTGCAAAACAATCCAATAAAGATAAAACCTCATTGAGTCTATATTCTGAAAGATCTAAAATATTTATTCCTTTTCTAAGAAAAGCCTCCTTATGGGGGTTTTTTATTTGGCTTCCTCCCTATTTTTATTTCATTGATATTTTTCCTCAGGTGGTATGCCGGTTAATCATTTGCAGTGCGAAGCATTAAATTGCAGCATGAATAACAGGTTATTTGAGTTTGAAGACCAGGCCTGGTTGCCTGCCGTGATACGGGAGGGGATGACGGATTACTTAAGGTTTATTTTAAACAGTGGCAATTTTTATGATCCGGTTAGTCCGCTTTTATTACAATTATTAGAGGCAACACGCTCTCACAACATTATCGATCTTTGTTCCGGAGGTGGAGGAACCATTCAACAGGTTCAAAAGAATTTAGAGCAGCAATATTCGCGGCAGGTATCTTTTACTTTAACGGATAAATTTCCAAACATACCAGCATATGAATTTATACAACAGCAAAGTGGAGGAAGTATCAGGTACAGTCCATCCCCGGTAGATGCCTCCAGTGTCAATAGCAATTTAAAAGGCGTTAGAACTATTTTTTCTGCCTTCCATCATTTTAATGAAGCCACTGCTGCAAACGTAATTCAAGATGCCGTGAGGGCCCGCGAGGGCATCGCTGTTTTTGATGGCGGTGACAGGAACATTTTTTTTGCTGTCGCTATTCTTGTTCTTCACCCGATTGCATTTTTATTATTTACCCCATTCTTCAAACCATTTAAATGGAGCCGAATATTGTTTACGTATATCATTCCCCTGATCCCTTTTTGTACAGTTTGGGATGGCATTGTTTCTGTAACCAGGCTGTATCAGCCACAACAATTGCTGCAAATTGCGAAACAAACTTCCGAGACAGGTTATTCGTGGCAAGCCGGTAAAGTTAAAAACAGGTATGGGATGAAAATTACTTACCTGTTGGGTTATCCCCTTTAAAAAAATATGCGGCAACTGTGTGCCTTAAATTGTCGGCCGACATATATAATCATTTTAATTATTACAAAAAATTCTATGATAAATTACAGAATTGATTACAAACCTTGAAAAATAAGCTGTCTATATTTACATTGAAATCATCCAATACCCCTGAAACCTTAACCATAGGTCCGTACACTAAAAAACCACCTGTGAAAAACCTCCTGTTTGGGAGGTTTTTTGTATGCAGCCGTTTAAATATTACCATGTAAAATTTCCCATTTGTTGTGCAGCAAAATAAAGCGTACTTTGAAAATAAATTGTATGCCTGAATCCAAAACAAGACACCCGCACAAACACCCTGATCAACATCATCCAAAAACAGCGGATACATCTCATAAGCCTAAAAAAACAAGCCGTACCATTATCGCAACCGTGTTATTTTGTGGTTTGCTGGGGCTGGGTGTAAGTTTTTTTATTGCAGCAGACAGCATTACAACGCTCGTATCGGGCACATTGCTGGGCTGCATAGCCGGTTATATTTTTGGCTACCAGGTAGATAAAAGCCTGTCTAAAAAATAATTCATATTGTGTTAAAAATGTCGCTGATGCGCCATCAGTTGGCCGGTTAAAATATGCAGCAGCGAACGCTGCAATAAGGTATAGTTTTTTGTTATGAAAAAAATAAATTGGGGCATTATTGGTTGCGGCGATGTTACCGAATTAAAAAGCGGCCCGGCCTTTAGTAAAGTCACTAATTCCACACTGGTAGCAGTAATGCGGCGTAATGCCGGCAAAGCTAAAGACTATGCACAACGTCACAATGTGCCCAGGTGGTACACCAGTGGAGAGGACCTGATCAATGATCCTGGGGTGAATGCAGTATATATTGCCACGCCGCCATCTTCACACGAAATGTATTGCATGGCAGCCATCAACGCAGGCAAGCCGGTATACGTTGAAAAGCCAATGAGCACCAATACCGCAGAAGCCTTGCGAATGGTAGAGTTGGCTATGAAAAAAGATGTTCCCCTGGTAGTGGCGCATTACCGGCGGCAACAGCCTTTTTTCAAAAAAATAAAACAACTTATAGAAGATGAAGTTATTGGAGCTATACATTTTGTGCAGCTGCAATATTATAAAAAAGCATTGACTGCAACTGAACTGCTGGATGAAAGAATTGCCTGGCGTGTTGATCCATCCGTAGCAGGTGGCGGTCTGTTTAACGACCTTGCGCCACACCAGCTTGACCTGATGCATTATTTTTTTGGTGAAGCTAAACTGGTAAATGGCGTGGCCACCAATAATGCGGGATTATATTCGGCCGATGACACAGTTGCGGGAAATATCCTGTTTAAAAACGGAGTTGTATTTAATGGACTATGGAGCTTTGGCATGGCAGCGGCAGCTGAAAAGGACTGGTGCGAAATTACCGGTACCAGGGGCAAAATAGGATTCTCGGTTTTCGACGGCCGTACCATTACAGTTACAATAAATGATGTGAAAGAACAAATTACATTTGACGCATTACAACATGTACAGCAACCCATGATCACTGCTGTGGTAGAATACTTTTCAGGCATAGCTGAAAACCCCTGTAGTGGTAAAGATGGTGCTTTGGTAATGCAATGGATGGAAGCCATGACCCCGAAGCAGTAAGACACATTCTTCCAATTTGTAAACAGCTAATAACTTGTGGTTAGCAAATCCGGGAAACTTAATACTTAACTTTATTGCATGACTGTTAGAAAATTATTACTCCCTTTTTTGTTTTTAGTTTCTTTTTATACTTCAGCGCAAAATTTCGGCGGCAATCCGGCTGCGCTAAAATGGCAACAGGTAAATACGCCTTCATCCAGGGTTATTTTTCCGAAGGGGTTAGATAGCCAGGCTAACAGAATCAGTAATATGGTGCGCCTGCTGGACACCACTACGACGGCTACAATCGGTAACAGGCAGCGCAAATGGAATATTGTTTTGCTGAACCAAACAATCATCCCAAATGCCTACGTAAGACTGGCGCCGGTTATCAGCGAATTAAATATGTTACCCGGACAGGATAATTTTAGCAACGGCAGTGTGCGCTGGGATGATAACCTGATCATTCATGAAAACAGGCATATGCAACAGCTGGCCAATTTTAACAATGGCCTTACCAGGGCTTTTTCTTTTTTCCTGGGACAGGAAGGGCAGCTGCTCGCTAATGGAATTACCATTCCGGATTATTTTTTTGAGGGCGACGCCGTGTGGCAGGAAACACTGGTGAGTGCACAGGGCAGGGGGAGGATGCCCTTTTTTTACAATGGCATGCGCTCATTACAATTGAGTAACAAGAACTACAGCTGGATGAAATTACGGAGTGGTTCTTTGATAAATTACACCCCAGATCATTATGAATTGGGCTATCAGTTGGTAGGGTATGGTTATGAAAAATATGGCACTGATTTTTGGCGGAAGGTAACGGATGATGCCGTTCGTTTTAAAGGCTTATTTTACCCGTTTAATAAGGCTATCGAAAAATATTCAGGTAGATCCTATAGCCAGTTCAGGCAGGATGCACTGGATTATTTTAAAACGCAAACTACTCCGCTAGTGAAAGACGAGACGGCATTCAGGTATCTTTCCCCGGTTAAAAAAAATACGGTGGCGGATTACCAGTTCCCGGTTTATATCAATGAAGATAGTATCCTTGTAACAAAAAAATCGTATAAACAAATCAATGCATTTTATTTGATTGCACATGGCAAAGAGGAAAAAATCAGCGTCAAAAAAATAGTGATTGATGACTATTTTTCATACAATAATGGCCATGTTGTTTACGCAAGTTATCAAAGTGATCCACGGTGGAGTAACAGGAATTACAGCAACATAGAATTGTTGAATATCTATACCAAAGAAAAGAAAAGACTTACGTTTAAATCAAAATATTTTTCGCCGGTAATAAACAAAGAAGGCACAGAAATCCTTGCCGTGAACGTAGAAACAAATGGCGGAAACAGTTTGCACCGCATAGATGGGCATTCGGGTAAACTGATTCAAACAATACCCAATCCCCGTAACTATTTTTTCACGCAGAGTAGTTATCTTAATGATAATGCAGCAATTTCAGCTGTGAGAAACCCAGCAGGTGAAATGGCACTTGTACAAGTGAATTTAATAACCGGGGAAACAGTGCCAATTACACCTTTTTCTTTTAACGTAGTGGGCTTTCCGTTTGTAAGGAACGATACAGTTTACTATAGCGCAATGGACAACCAGTCACCTGCTGATAAAATATTTGCAGTTACTTTAAGCGATAGAAAAATATACCGGCTTACGGCTAACGTGAACGGAGTGTACCAGCCAGCAGTTAGTGCAAAAGGCAATCTATTGGTTTCTGCATTTACGGCTGATGGCTACAGGTTAGCGACACTTGCGGCGGGAGAAATAAAATGGACGATGGCTGATAACCCAAACATTATTCCGGTAAAAGAAATTGGTACTGCCAATGCGTTAAATGGAAAAGGCAGCGGGGCTTTGTACCGGGCAGGCAATGAAAAAAATCGGGTAAGTAAATACAGTAAATCTTTTCAGCTATTCAACTTTCACAGCTGGCGGCCTTTTGTAAGTGATCCTGAATATGGCTATACTTTTTACAGCGATAATATTTTAAGCAGTTTTACCAATAGTCTTACATACACCTATAACCGCAACGACCGAAGCCATAGTATTGGCTTTGATGCGATTTATGCAGGTTGGTTTCCGTACCTTGATTTGGGAACGTCTGCAAGTTTTGACCGCCAGGTTGATACGGCATTGGGTAAAACAGTTCATTTTAACAGCGCTAAAATCAATGCGGGTTTTTATATCCCCCTTAGTTTTACGGGCGGTACTACATCCAAGTATGTAAACTTTGGTGCCAGTTATAATGTTGAGCAATTGTATTACCGGGGAATTGGAAAAAATATATTATCCAATTCGGGTATTAATTATGGCAGTACATTTTTTTCCTTTAGCAATGTGTCTCAGCAGGCATTACAACAAATTAATCCGCGGTGGGCCCAGTCAGTTTCACTTAGTTACAGGGATGCCTTTAATTACCGTAATAGCCATAAACTGGTAGCCTCGGCGTCACTTTATTTACCTGGTCTTTCATCCAATCATAGCCTGGTGCTGAACGGTGCTTTTCAAAAAAGAGATAACTTAAACGATTTGTTTAGCAATAATTTTCCTTATTCGAGAGGATATAATGCGGTAAGCCAGCCTACGATGTATAAGGCCGGTATCAACTATCACTTTCCTTTAATCTATCCCGATTGGGGATTTGGAAACATGGTATTTTTTCAACGAATTCGTATGAATGTTTTTTATGACCATACAATTGTGAGCCCAAAACCGGACGACAGATCAGCGGGTTATTTTACCAACCGCAGCGCAGGATCAGAATTATATTTCGATACCAAATTATGGAATGCATTACCGGCTACCCTGGAAATACGCTTCTCTCATTTGCTTGATCTCGATTTCAGAAATCCAACTGTAACAAATCGTTGGGAAATTGTGATACCTATCAGCCTGATACCAAATTAAAAATGCCTACCGGTTCATTACTTCCATATCATCTAAATCGTATGTACCCGTTGTAAGCGTGCAATTAAAAGCCGAGCAATAACTAAACAATTCATTTACAGGAATAGTATTTATCTTAAATTTTTTCACTGCAATTTTATCGGTTTTCAGGTCGCTGTCTTCTTCCCTGGTTTTATCTGCGGCATATATTGTGATCACCGTTTCTTTTCCTAAAAAAAGCCGGATGGCAAATGCTTCAAACCTGTCGCGGTTGTAATCAATAATGTGTTGCTGGCAAAAGTCATCCAGCGTTTGATCGTTGGCTAACGTAACAGAAATAGCTCCCCGCATGTCTCCATGTTCAAAATTAATTGGTTGTTGCATGGTGTAAATTTTAGCGATGTATAATGTTGTTTAATGACTAAATAATATGCCAGAAATAATGCTCCTTTAGTTGGCTACACAAAAAAGGATGCAGCTTTTACACTGCACCCTTGCTGATATATAACCCTTACTAAAACTCTACCTGCGCCAATAACCGCGGCGCCACTGCCAGCCGTTATTGTAACGGTCCCAGCGACCAGCTTCCCAGCGGCGGCCACCTCTTGGAGCTGCCCAATAACCCGGCTGATGAACATACCGGCCACCCCTCAACATCCAGTCTCCTTCTATCCATATATAACCCGGGCCTGGTGCAAATGGCCTTTGATAGTAAGGAGCAACCGGCCTTTCTGCTACCACCACTCTCGATCCACTACATGAAGCGAATGCAAGCGAACCGATAATTGCAATGGCGATAAAAATTTTATTTTTCATGATTGTAAATTTTTATAATAGATAATTGTTTGTTTTAAAATTATTCTCTTCCTCTGCCTTGTGGCCGCTGGTTATGTTGCTGCTCTGCCCTTTGCCTGCCTTCGTTATTACCGCCACCATTGGGTTGTCGTTCCATCCGTTGCTGTGGTTGTTGTGGCATTGGTTGTTGTTGCCTGCGTTCCATATTGCGTTGCGGAAATTGCTGCGGGGCGGGCATTGGTTGCTGACCATTTTGCTGCTGCGGCCTTCCACTATTGTTATCCCGGCCAGGAAAACCATTGTTGTCTCTTCCACGGTTATCAGGAAAATTAGCTTGTGGCCTTGCAGGAAAATTGTCATTCCGGTTGTTGCCGGAGTTGTTGATTACCGGAGGATTGTTTTGTGGCTGGCCATTGTTATTATCCCGCCCCCGGTTGTAATTGCCATTATTACCGTCCCGGTTGTTCGGAAAATTATTTGGCCGGGCTGGAAAATTGTCATTCCTGTTGTTGCCGGAGTTGTTGATTACCGGCGGATTGTTTTGTGGTTGGCCATTGTTATTATCCCGCCCCCGGCTGTAGTTGCCATTATTACCGTCCCGGTTGTTCGGAAAATTATTTGGTCGGGCTGGAAAATTGTCATTCCTATTGTTACCGGAGTTGTTGATTACCGGCGGATTGTTTTGTGGTTGCCTGGTATCGTTTTCCCTACCCCGGTTATTGTTGCCATTGTTTCCATTTCTGTCGCCAGGAAAGTTATTGGGCCTTGCGGGAAAATTTTCATTTCTGCCATTGCCCGATGCAGGATTGCTGTTATTTCTATCCCGGTTATTTTCTCTGCCATTATTGTATACATTACCCCTTCCTCTTTCATTTTCGTTTCGGTTAACCACCATTCTTTCCCTGTAATTAACATGTCTTTCTTCAATACGATTATTTGTAAATCTTTCAACTTCTCTTCTCTCTGGTCCGCGGTTAAATCTGCCTTCGCGGCCATTGTAAAAATTATTGATCACAACCGCATTTCTAAAATAATTGTTGCGGGGCGCAACGCAATACCGGTAAAAGTCTGGTCTGCCCATATACTGTCTTGGCAAAAAATTCCACCTGTTGTAAGGAATAGTCCCAAAGGAAATATTAACCCCGACACCATAACCCAACGGCGCCCACCCGTAGTAACCATCATATTCGCTCCAGCTTACCCATGCACTTGCCCATTCATATCCAGGTATCCACATCCACCCATAATCAGGGTCGTATTCCCATCTGCCATAGTGGAATGGTGCCCATCCCCATTCAAAATCAGACACCCATGACCATCCATAGTTGGTATATTCCCAGTGACCATCCGTAGCGTAGGGGCGGAAAGCAGGATCTTCGTAAATCCATACCTGGCCAAACCGTGGATTAAATGTCCATCTGCCATAAGGACTTAGATCTTGTTGAAATATGGAAAAATTTACGTCAACAGATTGTGCCTTTAATCGGGTGGAAGGCAAAAGGCCAATCAATGCGATAAATAAAATGAGTAAATTTCGATTGCTTTTCATGGCTAAATATTTAATTGACTGATAAATTCAAATTGCATGCTTGTGACTGTAAAAGAGCCTGTAGGTTTGTTAACGGTTTGATAATAAATTAACTGCATTCATAAAGTGTTACCATTAAATAAGGGTACGTAAAGTTGGAGGATTGGATTAGCAGCAGTTTTGATCCGCATCCGTGCCAAATGCTGTATAAAATATCCACAGTTGCAAAAGTTTCTGTGGACAATTTTTGAAGCAAAGTATTTATCAAATAGATATTTTTAAGTTGTTAAATCTGCAATATGAAATTTCAATCTGGTCAAACTGTTACTGTTTTAGACACTGAATACAAACCTGCAGGCAATGCGGTAGTTTGTAACTACCAGGAGAACTCCAACAAGTACGAGGTCGATTTTACCTACCCGGGTCATGAAAAGGCAGACAAAATCTCGGTTCCGGAAGAACGGCTAATTTTACCTGGCGACATACTTCACCGTTAAGCAACATTCCATCTTTCCTTTCTTATTTCTTATTCTAAAAAGCAGGGTTGTTAATGTTTTTATAGATATGCCTTGCATTACCCCGACAGTATTATTTTTGAAATAATGGCGCCGGGTAACCAAATGCCAATGCACCGATAAAAAGGGCAGAAGAGTACGTTGTTGGCAGCTTAACAGTTGTTACAATAGAGGATGAATCCACATCGCTGCCTAAGGGCTTTCTCCCAATCGTGGAGAAATTATAAATTCATAATCATAAAAGCTGTCTAAAATTATACACAGGTTGTAGCGTTTATTGCAACGCATTTTAAGAGTTACAAACCAACCTTTTTGCCAGGAATAAAATGGCACCTGCCTACACGCTATGTGCGGTTTAATTTTCCTAAACAATTTTTAGATGATGATGAAATACCGATAGTCAAAATCGTTTTTTACAAATGGCCTGAAAGCCAGAGCCAGCCTTAATTATAGAAAAGCCAGGCGAAGGCCCCGGATTTTTTAGCCACCTTAATAAACACTTCCAAAGTTGGTGATCCCGGAGACCTGTTTTTCTCAAGGCATTTCTTATAAATTTCTCAAGAAAATATTGAGCTAACTCATCTAAAAAACTGGCCGACTTTTTAGGAAGCACACGTATTCACGGGCACATTTAAAATGGCATGGTTATTTTATAAATCAAGTTTTTATAAACAGACAAAATTTTAAATTTTAAATTATGGCAACAAAAACGACAACTACTGGCAAAAGCCCGTCAAACGGCAACGGTAATGCAATGAAGGAATCGCCGTCAAAAAAAATGGCATCCAACCAGCAAACAATGGGAAGCGATTCCCGTTTGCAGGAATTTTTTCACGATGAAATAAAAGACATTTATTGGGCAGAAAAGCACCTGGTAAAGACCTTGCCAAAAATGCACAAGGCTGCCAGTTCAACGGAACTGAAGAATGCCATTGCTGAACACCTGGAAGTTACCCGTGGTCATGTGGAAAGACTGGAAGAAGTGTTTTCATTGCTGGGCAAAAAACCACAGGCAAAAAAATGTGAGGCAATGGAAGGTATTACAAAGGAGGGTGAAAGTATCATTGAAGACACGGAAGCCGGAACAGCCACGAGGGATGTAGGACTTATAATGGGCGCCCAAAAAGTGGAACATTACGAAATTGCTACCTATGGCGGCCTTACTCAACTAGCCAAAACCCTTGGACATGATGACATAGCAAGCATTTTGCAGGCAACACTTGACGAGGAAAAAGAAGCAGACGAAAATTTATCCAAAATTGCAGAAAGCAGGGTGAATGAATCTGCCGCCGCTGAATAAATTAACGTACGCATTTGCATTGCTGCACGGCCATTTGCCATATCAAATGGCCGTGTATTATTTAAACCGGCGAATACGCCACCATTTTTCATATACAATACCATGATTAAAAAGTATCCCTTCTACCTAAAAAGCACCGTAGTTCTTTTTGGATTGATTTTATTCGTTTATATACTTTTTAATCTAAAGGCAATACTGGTACCATTGGCCTTTTCCATGTTACTGGCTGCGTTGCTAAACCCGCTGGTAAACCGTCTCCAGCAATGGCGTGTTTCAAAAATATGGGCAATTACATTGTCACTAATGGTTGCTTTTATATTAATATCCGGCGTAGTATATTTTATAATGATGGAATTGAACAGTTTTGGAGTTCAATTGCCGGTCATCAAAATAAAATTATTGCAACTTACTGCTAAATGTCAGCAATATGTGGGTGCACAACTTCATATACCGATCGCCCGGCAACAGCAGTATATTGCTGAAGCGAAAGATGGTATCAAACCTTTTATTGCCGCTACTTTGGGAACCGTGATGGGAACACTGGGAATGGTATTTCTACTGCCAGTTTACACCTATCTTTTTTTGTATTACAAAATACTTATTCTCAATTTTTTGTACGAAATCTTTGCGGAGGATAATTCCAAAGAAGTAAGTGTTGTACTGAAACAAACCAAAGGCGCTATTCAAAACTATATGTTCGGGTTGATACTGGAAGCGTTGATAGTAGCCATTTTAAATTCAGCCGCTTTGTTATTGCTGGGGGTAGATTATGCTATTCTGATAGGATTGTTGGGTGCCTTGTTAAATATTCTTCCTTTTATTGGAGGCATCATCGCCGTTTTGTTGCCGCTCTTTATTGCAACAATTACCAAAGATGGTTATAACACGCAAATAGGTATCATAATAGCTTACCTGGTAATTCAATTTATCGATAATCATTTCCTGGTACCTTTCATTGTTTCATCCAAAGTAAAGATAAACGCCCTCATTTCTCTCGTCATTGTTTTATTGGGCAATGCGGTATGGGGTATTCCCGGAATGTTTCTATCCATTCCTTTTATAGGCATTCTTAAAATTATTTTCGATCGCATGCCGGAATTAAAACCCTGGGGTAAATTATTTGGCGATGAAATACCTACGCGTCATAAAGGCCAGGTGTGGAATCTGCGTAGAAAACGTATCACACCTGCCACCACTGAAACTGACACTCCTGTAAAATCTGCATCCTAAAAATATTTGTTTAAAAGGTAAAAAATATTTTGATTGTTACGAAATATTCGTAGATTTACGAAAATATCGTAGCGATGACAGAAAAGCTCACATTACAGGAAGAACAGGCCATGAAGGCCATATGGCAAATAGGCGAGGGCAATGTAAAAATGTTTCTTGAAAAAATGGAACCCCCTGTGCCACCTTACACAACACTGGCTTCTACAGTAAAAAATCTTGAAAAGAAAAAATATGTATCAGGCAGGCTGATGGGCAATTTGTATGTGTACAACCCGCTGATAACTGAAGCCGAATATACAAAGGGATTTATGAGCGGTTTTGTGAAAGATTATTTTGACAATTCATATAAGGAACTGGTGAATTTTTTTGTAGATCAAAAAAAGTTATCGCCTAAGGAATTGAAGGAGATCATCACCTTGATTGAGTCTAAAAAGTAAAACAGAAATTATGCATTGGTTGTTTTTATATCTCTTCAAATTATCTATCAGCATAGGAGTGGTATATCTTTTTTATTTGCTGGTGTTACGCCGCCTTACCTTTTATAACTGCAATCGCTGGTATCTGCTGGTGTATACGGCGTGCTGTTTTTATATTCCCTGTATTGATGTTAGTACCCTGCAACTGTGGCATTCCCTGGAAGGGAATAAAATGGTCACTACTATACCATCTATTAATTTTAGCCATTTAAGTAATAAGCCATCGGTTGCGGGTGATTGGGATGAAACATGCCTGCCGGCTGTGGTACAGATGATATTATTTTCTGGCACTTTGTTCCTTTTATTGCGTCTTTTTATACAGTACGTTTCGTTTGTAAGGTTAAAAAGAAAGGCTACCCTTATCAGTAGCCATGGAGTAAAAATTTATAGCGTTACACAAGATATCATCCCGTTTTCGATTGGCAACGCCATTTTTATTCAGCATGAGTTGCAGGAGAGCGATGGGTTAAAAGAAATTATCCGCCACGAGTTTGTGCATGTAAAACAAAAGCATACGATAGACATTCTTTTTACAGAAGTATTGTGCGTTATAAACTGGTATAATCCTTTCGCCTGGTTAATTAGGCATGCTGTACGGCAGAACCTGGAGTTTATTGCCGACAATAAAATAATTCAAACTGGTTTTGATAGAAAACAATATCAATACCTGTTATTAAAAGTAATGGGTTCAGCCCAGTTTAGTTTTGCCCAGCAATTCAATTTTTCTTCACTAAAAAAACGTATCATCATGATGAACAAAATTAAAACAGCCAGGGTTCAACTGGCAAGATTTTTATTTGTGCTGCCGGTTGCAGCAGTGCTGTTGCTGGCATTCAGGCAACAGCAAACACAACCGGAGACAATGACAACCTTGCCGCAACAAATGCCGGCAATCGCTACAGACACGGTGCCTGGTAACAGTATTTTGCCGGCAAATGTAAGCTCGGTAAATGTTCAAAATAACAGCGCTACGGTAACTTTAAAAAACGGTAAGGTAGAACAGTACGATATGACAAATGCAAGTGAAAAAGCTATGTTCATAAAAAAGTATGGCGAATTGCCAACGCCACCTCCGCCACCTGCAGCACCCATTGCCCCGGACCCAGTCATAGCTCCGTTAGCACCTGTTGCGCCATTTCCTCCCGTTACGCCGGTAGCGCCGACGCCAGAAGCTGCTCCCGCGGCACCATTGCCACCACCACCTCCGCCACCACCACCTCCTCACACAGCTGATAGAAAAGGCGCGGCTGCCAGGTCGGGCATTGCACCAACACCACCAGCGGCAGCTAGCCGGGTTGTAAATGTCGTCATTTCAGAAGGTGCAACTGCTTCGATAAGCGAAACTGGTAAAAATCATATTGTAAACGTGTCATTGCGTGAGGGAGATAAAGTGCAACATGGAGATCAACTTCCGGAAAAGGCACTATTTGTAATAGATGGCAAGGAAACAACAAAAAATGCAGTTAACTCACTGGATGAAGATTTAATTACGGCTATAAATGTTTTGAAGGGTGAAGATGCCATCAACCAATATGGCGAAAAAGGAAAAAATGGAGTGATAATAATAACAACTAAAAAAGCGGTCAAGTAAAAAATTGTTTTTTATTTTAATAAGAGGAAGAGCGAAAGTGATTCCTCTTATTATATTGTAACCCACGCTCAGAGCAGGTTTTAAAGCCAGCTGTAGTATTTATACTACAGCTGGATCGTAGAATCGCTATTCAATAAAAAGTTTAAATACTAAAAAGAAGAAATAACCCTACGCAAAAAAATGCGAACTCTTGCTATTGTATACAAGAACAAATCGTTGCATCTTTGTTATAGAAGTTGATTGATATTAGTTTATCAATCTCATCCCAATATCCAGACTAAACCAAAAAGTATTCAATATCCTTTACTAAAAAACCAACTAGTCCAATATCAGTCAACTTCTAATTTTTTCCTTTTACCCTTACCTTAAAATATACAGTACTCTTTTATAAAAATGTTGTTTCGTTCAATTAAGTGTAATCCCCAAAGAAGGCCTTTTATAGGGCCTTTTTTATTTTTGCTTCGATACTACCGCCTTCTTCAGTTTTATTGGTTGATATGGTCGTTTTAAATTGATTTTTAATCAGTGGGCGATAATAATTATTGTTTGATACATTTGAAAAAAATGTACATTGGTACGGCAAATAACTACCGGTGATTAAGTCATAATATTAACAATATGTCAGCTAAAAATATCTTCGTTCAAGGCGCCATTTCTTCCGCATTTATTGCAGAGAGCATTCAAAAGCACAGCAGTAAAACAGACATTGGTGCGCACAATATTTTTTTAGGCCAGGTAAGAAAAGATATCCTGGGAGGGAAAGCAGTAGCCGCCATAGAATACAGCAGTTATGAGCCGATGGCCGCCGTAAAAATGGAAGAAATACGGGAAGCAATTTTTGCAAAATATGAATTGACCTGCATGCATGTTTATCATAGCCTGGGCACCGTGCATACGGGCGAGATCTGCCTGTTTGTATTCACTTCCTCCAAACATAGAAAAATAGCTTTTGACGCATGCGAAGAAACAGTTGAAAGAATAAAAAAAGAGCTACCTGTGTGGGGGAAAGAAATTTTTGCTGGTGGCGATTACCAATGGAAAGAGAATACGTAATTTAAACCTGTACCCCCGATGTTAAGCCGCTGCATTGGGCTGAATCAATTAGTCCATAGAAACTTCCCCTGATATCAATACCATTTTTGATGAGAAATTATTTAATCGCTATTTTTTTTCTTGCATTTTGTACGCCTGCCAAAGCGCAGCCGGCTGCTAATTATAACCTTGTATTTGATTCACTTGCTAAAAGATGGGATGAAGGAATTCCGCTGGGTAACGGCTGGCTGGGAGCACTGATATGGCAAAAAGAATCGAATGTCCGTATATCTCTTGACAGGGTTGATTTATGGGATGACCGGCCGATGCCGCAAATAGATAAACTAAAGTTTAAATGGGTGGCAGCCCAGGTAAAAAAAGGCCAGTACGATACGGTACAAAAATTAGGAGATGAGCCTTACGAAAAATATCCGGCACCTTCAAAAATTCCCGGTGCTGCATTGGAGTTTGATGTGAGTACATTTGGAAAAGTGATTCGCAACGAACTGGATATTCAATCAGCTTTAAGTACCATTCATTTTCAAAATGGCGTGGTGTTTATGAATTATATTCATGCAACCGACCAGGCAGGATATTTTAGTTTTGAAAATTGTACAGATGACGTCATTCCGATAATAAAAATTCCAGCTTATCATACGGACAAAAAAGGAACAACTGGTAATAGTGTAGAAGGGCAGGGGCTTGAACGACTGGGCTATGCTGCTGGTACGGTAGAAAAAGGAAAAAATTTCCTGCGCTACCATCAGCCAACCTGGAACGGAAATTATTACGAAGTGCTGGTGCAGTGGATAAAAACAGGTAATAGAATATTGGGAGAATGGACAATAACGCAAAACAAAAAAGCTGTACTACCTGTAATCAATCCTTTATTAAAAGAGCCAACCAATTGGAGTACGCATATTGCCTGGTGGAAAGATTACTGGAGCCGCTCGGCAGTTGCTGTTCCGGACGCTATTTTGGAAAAGCAATACTACCTGGAGATGTATAAATTTGGCTGTGTTGCCAGGAGCAATACGCCACCTATTTCATTGCAGGCCATCTGGACAGCCGACAATGGAAATCTGCCACCATGGAAAGGTGATTTGCACCACGATTTAAATACTGAATTGAGTTACTGGCCCGGCTATACAGCCAATCACCTTGACCTTACAGCATCTTACACCAATTGGTTATGGAAAGTAAAACCAGAAAATGAACGTTGGACAAAGCAATGTTTTGGTACAACCGGTTTAAATGTACCGGGTGTAACTACCATTAGCGGAAAGCCAATGGGTGGGTGGATACAGTATTCGGTGAGTCCGACAACGGGTGCCTGGTTGGCCCAGCATTTTTACTGGCAATGGAAATATAGCATGGATGAAAAATTTCTTCAGCAAAGGTGTTTGCCTTATATCAAAGCGGTTGAAAATTATCTTTCGCAGGTTCGTGTAACCGATCCTGTTAGTAAACTGTATCAACTGCCGCTGAGTTCATCGCCGGAGTACAATGATAACCGCATTGATGCATGGTTCCCTAAGTTTACCAATTATGATCTTGCCCTGGTAAAAAATATATACCGGGAATACATTGAAGTATTGAAAAAAACGGGAAGCAACAACATCGCAAAAATTAAGTCAGCAGCTGAATTATATCCTGCATTTGACATCAATGCAACAGGGCTGTCAATTTCGTCGGGCCAAAATCTTGACCAGTCACACAGGCACCATGCGCACCTGATGGCAATTTACCCGTTGGGGCTTTTAGACATTGGTAAAGAAGCAGACAAAAATACAATTGATAAAAGTCTGCGATGGCTTGAAGAAAAAGGCACAAGAGAATGGTGCGGTTATTCTTTTAGCTGGGCCGCCTGCTTATATGCACAGGCCAGGCAAGGTGATAGTGCCGCAAAGATGCTCAACTTGTTTGCAAAATATTTTGTATCCACTAACAGCTTTCATTTAAATGGCGACCAGGGTGGTGGACAATATTCCAACTTTACTTACCGGCCTTTTACCCTGGAAGGAAATTTTGCCTTTGCACAAGGCATTCATGAAATGTTGATTCAAAGCAACAAGGGGTACATCGAAATTTTTCCCGCTATCCCGGACGATTGGAAAAATGTATCTTTTACAACCTTAAGAGCCGAAGGCGCATTTTTAGTTTCTGCAGAGAAGGAAGATGGTGTGATTTTCCGGGTAGAAATAAGCGCCGGCGCAACAGGGTTAATGCGTTTAAAACTTCCTTTTAAAACATTTTACATTAAGGGCAATAAAAAGGCATATTTATTAAATGAAAATGTGCTGGAAATAAAAATGACAAAAGGTGAAATCGTTGTTATAAAAAATGGATTTGAATAAAGGGAGATAAATATAAATACTAGCCAATTTAGAGCGAACAACTTTTTTAGAGAAACTGATCATTGTCTATATACGTTAATGTAAGCTGAAAAATCTTTTCCCCCGGAAACTTATGCAATCGTTTGATTAAATTCATGATAATTAATTGGTGTACATTTTCACTGATTTTAAACTGTTTTTTAAAACCACACATTTATATATGTCATCCAACAGAAGAAAATTTTTACGTAATGTAACCCTTGGTACGGGGGGACTGGTAACAGGATTCAACTCCATTGCCGCTGTAACCGCAGATGAAAAAGACCGGGCATTCTTAAGGGAACGTAGTTCGGTTGCCGGTTTTAATATGTGTGGCTATGCCGCCCCCAAAATAGATACTGTAAGGGTGGGTATTGTAGGTTTAGGCATGCGTGGGCCAGGAGCAGTGGAAAGACTGTCTTTTATTGAAGGGGTTGAAATAAAAGCGCTATGTGATCAATACCCTGATCGTGTTGCATCTGCGCAGAAAATATTGCAAAAAAAAGGGTTGCCAAAGGCAACAGAATATAGTGGTAGCAAAGAAGCCTGGAAAGAAATGGTGAACCGAAAGGATCTCGACCTCATTTACATTACAACACCCTGGAAACTGCATACCCCAATAGCTGTATATGCCATGGAGCATGACAAGCATGCGGCGTCAGAAGTGCCGGCAGCAACAACAATTGATGAATGCTGGCAGTTGGTAGAAACATCTGAAAGAACAAAAAAGCATTGTGTAATGCTTGAAAACTGTTGCTACGATTTTTTTGAATTGCTCACATTGAATATGACCCGTAATGGTATGTTTGGCGAACTGGTACATGCGGAAGGTGCTTACCTGCACGATTTAAGGAGCCTTAACTTTGATAAAAATGGGTATGCGGAAATGTGGCGGTTAAAAGAGAATGCAACCCGCAATGGCAACCTGTATCCAACGCACGGGTTGGGGCCTGTTGCACAATGCCTTAATATTAACCGCGGCGACCAGATGGATTATTTGGTGTCTATGTCGGGCAACGATTTTATAATGGGCGCTATGGCCAAAGAGCGTGCAGCCACCGATAGTTTTTACAATGAATTTAAAGATAAAAGCTTTCGCGGAGACATGAATACCTCCGTTATAAAGACGGTTAAAGGTAAAACGATAATGATACAGCATGATGTTAGTACGCCCAGGCCGTATTCAAGAATTCACACTATCTGCGGTACAAAAGGGATGGCCAATAAGTGGCCGCAACCACAACGAATTTCTTTTGGTGAAGACTGGATAAAAGAAGATGAATATAAACAGCTGGAAGAGAAATACACCCTGCCAATTGTAAAACACATTGGCTCCATTGCTAAAAATGTAGGTGGTCATGGCGGCATGGATTTTATAATGGACTGGCGCCTTATTGATAACCTGCGCAATGGGCTGGCGCTGGACCAGGATGTATATGACGCAGCTTTATGGAGTTCAATCGCCCCGCTGAGTGAGCATTCGGTAGCCAACCGCAGTCGCAGTATGGATGTACCTGATTTTACAAAAGGAGCATGGAAAACCAACAAGCCTGTGAACCTTACACTGGATGGAGGAGGTACAACTACCGTAAGAAATGTACCGGAAGAAAAATCAAAAACAAATTAATGTAGCGGACTGCGGCTTAAATAAGTAGCTTAATGATTCCCTTTTAGTGGATTTAAAATTATAAGCGTTGCCATTACCGGTGACGCTTTTTTTAACTTCTTTGTTTACTATTTTATCTATGCATTTCTTTTTAAAACATTGCAGGGTATCTTTATTAAAACTGATTGAAAAATGAAACACCAGGCCGGATTACTAACAGCAGTTACATTGTTTGTTCTTTTAACTACAGGGTTTGCCCAGCAAAAACACAGCTTCAAAATTGAAGATGGTCATTTTGTATACGATGGCAAACCTACCGCGATCTACAGCGGTGAAATGCATTATGCCAGGATACCAAAGGAATACTGGAAGCAACGTTTGCAGATGGCGAAGGCAATGGGCCTTAATACAATTACTACCTATATTTTTTGGAATTTTCATGAAACATCACCGGGTGTATGGGATTTTAAAACAGGCAATCATAACCTGAGGGAATTTATAAAAACTGCAGCTGCTGAGGGGTTGATGGTTATACTTCGCCCGGGTCCGTATGCCTGCGCAGAGTGGGAATTTGGTGGCTATCCATGGTGGTTACAAAATAATAAAAACCTGGTGATACGTACCAATAACAAGCCCTTTCTTGATTCCTGCAATACCTATATAACCAAACTGACAACTGAAATAAAAGACCTGCAGATTAGCAATGGCGGTCCGGTAATTATGATACAGGCCGAAAATGAATTTGGTTCGTATGTAGCACAACGAAAAGATATTCCCTTGAGTGAGCACAAAGCCTATAGCGCCGCGATAAAAAATCAATTATTAAAAGCAGGTGTTACCGTGCCACTATTTACATCCGATGGAAGCTGGTTATTTGAAGGGGGTACTATTGAAGGAGCATTACCTGCGGCTAACGGGGAAGATGATGTGGCCAACCTGAAGAAAGTAGTTGATCAGTATCACGGTGGCAAAGGTCCTTATATGGTAGCAGAATATTACCCCGGTTGGTTGGATCACTGGGCAGAACCTTTTCCCAAAGTGACTACTGATGACGTACTTAAACAAGTAAAGAAGTACCTGGATAATGACGTGTCGTTCAATTTTTACATGGTTCATGGCGGAACGAATTTTGGTTTTACGTCGGGAGCTAATTATGATAAGGAACACGACATACAGCCAGATATGACGAGCTATGATTATGATGCACCTATCAGCGAAGCAGGATGGGTTACACCAAAATATACAGCAATAAGAAACATGTTGAAAGCGGTGGTTAAGTATCCGGTTCCTGATGTGCCTTCAGCTATACCCGTTATAACAATCCCTGCCATTAAACTTAGCAGCAGCGTGAATTTGGCGGCAATCAAGTCGAAAGTGAAGCCGGTTGTAAGTAACACGCCGCTTAGTTTTGAGGCGTTAAACCAGGGCTATGGTTATGTTATGTACAGCAGGTAATTTAATGAGCCTGTTAACGGCAAACTTGTCGTAAATGGGCTTCGTGATTTTGCAACGGTTTATGTAAATGGAGAAAGGGTGGGGATATTGAACCGCTATTACAATACTTATTCAATGGATATTCATATACCTGCAAACGCTACGCTGGAAATACTGGTGGAAAATATGGGCCGGATTAATTATGGATCAGAAATTAATAATAACCTGAAAGGAATTATAAGCCCGGTTTTGATTGATAGTGCAACAATAACCGGCAACTGGAATATGTATCGGCTGCCAATGGATAAGATGCCCATATTAACGGGGGCCAGCATAAAAAGTAATAAGGGTCAGCCAACATTGTACGGGGCAACTTTTGCATTGAATAAAACAGGAGATAGTTTTTTAGACATGCACCATTGGGGAAAAGGAATTGTTTTTATCAATGGTCATAACTTAGGCCGGTACTGGAATGTTGGCCCGCAGCAAACGCTGTATGTACCCGGCGTTTGGCTCAAAAAAGGAATAAATAAAGTAGTAGTTTTTGAACAATTAAACGATACCATTCAAAATAGCCTGGAAAGTGTTTCAAAGCCAGTGTTGGAAAAGCTAGCAATGCACTAGCGCATTAAGTGATATAGTAGTTAGTGTTTCGCAGAATGTGTTGAGAAGCATACCAAACTAACGTAAAAATGCGCTGTATTTTTACGTTGCAATTAGTTATTTACTTCGTGTAAAATATGTTTTTAATGTACAAGTTATAGTTACGTCAAGTGTAAGCGTTGTGAATTATTTCGCAATATTGATGCGCATTTGATCCTGCCTTTGTCTTCCATTTTTTCTTTTTTGTATCAGGTTTTTAAATAAATCGGTGCATGTAAAAATATTTTTTATACTTAAAACGGGCATGTTTAATAATATAAAAATTTGTTGGCTATCATGAATGAATGATGGTGTAATCCTTGTGTACAAAGGGTTTTATGAATTTATTGGCTATTTTAAAATAAATAAATAAGCCTGATATTAGTTGCGGGGCTGTTAAAACTCATCCTATCTTTACAATGCAAATAGAAAATAACTATTGCAACGATCTGTACTTATCCTTCCTGTTGAATTTTTTACCATGATACGAACTATCATTTTTCGACAGGGCTCAGAAACTCTTTAAGGGGTTTTAAACGAAGCCAGCCATATCAAAAAATAATTCTCGCGATTGCTTTTTTTTGCCACTGTATGATAAAATTTTTATACTGTTTATTGCTGAAACAATAAGCGGGAAACAATGATTATTTAACAACTAAATGTACAATTATGACTAAGTTAAGAAACATCGCAGTTGCCCTTGCAACAATCGTAATATTTACAAATATTACTAATGCGCAAACACCCAAAGCATCTTACACGGTAAATGCTCAGGAACCATTAAAAGTGAAGTATATCGGTGATGAAGAAAGGTACCTTCTTTTTGAAGTGACATTTCAATCTGAAACTGAAGCAAAGCCACTGTTTGTAATTTCCGACAAAAATGAAGGCGAATTTTTTGCGTCTCCGCTTACAGCAGGTGCAAAGCCACGCACTTTTAAAATTGAAAAAAGAGGCGAAGACCAGGTGTTGAATTTTAAACTGGTTATTGGTAAAACCGCTTACGTAAAAACATTTGCTGTTAATACCAGCACAGTTGAAAGAACGGTAGTTGCAGAACGTGATATAACAAAACTGTAATAACCCGTACCCTGTAATTTAATGTCCCTGTACCGGCATTCTGCGAATTAGTAACAATTGCAGGATGGCGTTACAGGGTTTTTTTGTTTTTAAAAAGAGTTTTGTCTTTCCCACTCCGAACGATTGTCTGTTATCTGCCATGTAGTAATAGTTCTAATTTTTCTTTTTTTCAGCCTGCTCTTTTCAGTTTTTACACTGATTCTCCGTTGCCAGGCATAAAGCAGGCCCGAAAAATAAGCAGGGCTGCAACTATACGATACAATAAATATTAACAGGTGCCGTTATAAATTATCAGTTAATATATTGTAAAATGCCCTTAATCCATTTGCAGTATCTTAATGAAACCACATCCAAATCCTAATTTATGAAAATCGCTACCTTACCCTTACACGGAAAATTTTCCATTCTATTTACTTGCCTTTTATTGAGTGCGCAGTTGGCATCAGCAGGCAAACACAATTTTAATCCTGCAGCCGATCGTTCTACAACAGCAAATCAAACAGTCGCAACCTGGTCTGAAAAAAAATTGTCGCCATTGAGTACGACAGAATCACTGGCTGCCAACCTCTACCTGTTACAGCCTGATAACTCATTGATTTTAGCAGATGGTTTTTATGCCCAATATAACGATGCGTATCATGATAGTGTTACAAGAGAAGATGCACTTAAGTTAACCAATCCTTCGGAAAATGTAGGCCTGATAAGGTATGGCAGAACACTTGTTCTTGAAAGAAGGCCAATTATAAAAGCCAACGACACGTTGTTTCTTAAACTCTGGAAAACAACCCAGCGCAGCTACCAGATAGAACTTGTTACCAGTTTCGCTACCAATATTGGATTGCAGGCATTCCTTGTTGACGCTTATCTTAACAGCACCACAGCCCTGGGACTTGCCACTACAGTAAAAGTAAATTTCGCGGTGAATGCCGACGCGGCTTCTGCCGCAACAAACCGTTTTAAAATTATATTTAAACCTGCAGCGGCTCCATCTCCTTTGCCAGTAACGTTTACGGATGTTAAAGCCTTCCGGCAGGCAGCCAGTGTTATAGTGAAATGGAATGTGGAAAATGAAATCAACATCGCAAAGTACGAGGTTGAAAAATCGTTGAACGGAAAGGATTTTTCGGCCATAAACACCACACTTGCGGCAGGCAAAAATAGCCTTACCGGCAACTATAGCTGGGCGGATGAAAACCCTGCTAATGGAACATCTTTTTATCGTATAAAGAGTATCGGTACAGACGGTAGCGGTCAATATACCGCCATAATAAAAGTAAGCATACTACAAAGCGCTGCGTCTTTTAGAGTTTACCCTAACCCGGTAACAGGTAATAAAATCAACCTGCAAATGGATAACCAACCCGCCGGAATTTACCAGCTTAAACTCATAAACAATGCGGGCCAGGTGATATATACCAACAGGATTTTGATAAACAGCAACAGCCTTTCACAAACAATCAATCCCGGCAGGGAAATGCCTAAAGGGATCTATCATTTGGAGGTCACCAACGCAGACAACACCGTGCAGTTAAAAAAGGTGGTAGTTCAATAAATACTACTAAAAAGGAGTGCAAACTCTTATTCATTAGCTGGTACATTGTTGGTTAGATGTAGATTAATTTTTTTTACTAATAATAAATTGTTGTGTTTATAAAATATTATGCTGGAAAGAATAGAAAGAAATTTTATAGTAAAATTTGTGATGCTGTTGTTTATTATGGTTAAACTGTCATGCATATTACCATTTTGTATTGCACGAAAAAGCAGGAAGCGGTTTGTGATGGCGCAAGCTGGCTAAAGAAGCCGCTATCATTTACAATTTGTAAGCAATTTTTATGCAGGCAATATATTCTTAAGAAATAGCTAATGAAGCAACCTGTTTTTTTGCTGCAGATATTCTTCTTGTGTAATGGCTCCTTTTTGTGATAGCTCAAATAATTTTGCGAGCTCATCTGCTATCAATTGTTGAGAAGGCTTGCCTGCAGTAGAAGTGTCTGCAATAGCTTTCGCAAGCATAGCAGCCTGGCTCATGATACCGGATTTCTTATATTCTTCCTGGGCATGCGTGATGGTATCTTTTAAAAGCTTGGGGTCATGAATCATTTCATAAGTGGTTTCACCCATTTCCGCTGCCGTTTGTATGTCCACATTGCCATAGCCAAACAACCTGCCCCAAATGCTTTGATCATACTCAACATTGTTTATTTTATCAAGCGGACTTTCTTTTGAATAACGGCTGAAGAAGCCACTTTCATCCACTACTCTCATATTACTTACACACCATAAATTGCTTTTCCAGGTAAGATACTCATACATTGGATACAGCGCAGCGACAAGTGTAATAATAAACCCGGTGGTGTCCATCAGCCAAATAGCTAATACAGCAACTAACATCCACACGAAAATTGGCAATACCATTTTTATCCAGTGCTGCCGGGTTATCAATAATATTTTTTCATCTTTTTTTAATGCCGTTCTCATGTGTTTATATAGTTGATAGTTGTTCTTAAAATTAAAGAATGATTTGTTCATTAGCATTTTTATTTCAAAAAGAGAATAGCTTTTTGTTATACGCAGAATGCTTATTTTCGGTGTTTATTTTTATTAAAATTTACTATGACTCCCGAACGTTCTGACCGGCTCAACTTCGTGCTAAACAAAAGGCAACCAGACTTAACAGTAGTGCTGGAAAATGTTTTTGATCCACATAATATATCTGCCGTGATGCGTACCTGCGATGCTGTTGGCATTCAGGATATTTATATCCTGAATAATAAAATTCCGCCTCATAGAAAATGGGGTGAAAAAAGTTCGTCCAGCGCAGCCAAATGGTTAACCATACACCAGTTTACAGATGCGAATGAATGCTTTGCTGCATTGCGTAAAACTTATTCTAAAATATATACCACTCATTTAAGTGCCGATGCTGTCAGTCTACACGAATTGAATTTAACAGAATCTGTAGCATTGGTTTTTGGCAATGAGCATAGTGGCGTAAGCGAAGAAATCATTGCAATGGCAGACGGTAACTTTATTATCCCGCAGGTCGGTATCATTAAATCACTCAATATTTCGGTAGCGTGTGCAGTCTCTTTATATGAAGCTTTTCGGCAGAAAAACAATGCCGGCCATTATAGTTCTGCGAAACTACAGGGCGAAGAGTTAGCTACTTTGCGGGAGTCATGGGGTTTTATAGAAGAGTAATAGCTGGTTGTTTATAAATGTTGCTTCAATTTTTTTGTGAGGGAATATTAATTGCCATGCGGCTTCGTCATCATAGCTTCCTCTATTGTTACAGCAAGTTTATAAGGACGTCATTTCATAAATAATGAGTCTGTATTTTGCAAAAAGACGGCATTTCACAACTGTACAGTTTCTACAGTTTTAATTGTTAAAGTTATTTTAAAGGAATTGCGATACAAGCCTATTGACACCTTCTTTGAGTAAATGTTTCTACAAAAAATATAAGATATGTACGGATGAGGTGAAAATGTGTTTTTTGAAGTTACGCACAATGTTGTTTTTGGCAAGGTATTGGTTTAATGCTTAGCAATTCTTACAATAACAAAAAACAAAAGACAATGAAAAAATTAATTATGGTATTTGCAATAGTTGGTGCATGCACAACTGCTGCTGTAGCGCAGGATAGTTCAGCTACTTCAAAGAGTTCTGATAAAATGACCACCCACCAGCCGCAGGACTTTGTAACCTTAAAAGATGGTAAAGTGTTGGTAGTAAAGGGTAGTGCAGTATCTGCATTGGGCAATGATTTAACATTACCGAACGGAACAGTTATTAAAACCGATGGCACTGTAAAAAGTTCAGATGGTACAACCCTGAAGTTACAGGAAGGCGAAAAAATAGACATGGAAGGTAAGCTTTTGAAGAAAGATGAAAATTCATCTGCTCCACAGAAGTAGTAAATCAGTTTTTAAAACAAGGCCACCTTTTCAGGTGGCTTTGTTATTTTGAGAGGTTATTGAAAAACTATTTTCTGTTATTGAAAAGGGTATAAAACAGACTTATTTGAATTACGCCGTTTTTAAAATCAGGGTTAATACCGTTGCTGGGCTTGAAATTGCCAACTTTAGAAAGACCTGCCGTATAACGTGCGCCAATGCCTAAACCGATCTTACTGTGATAACCCAGGCCTCCCGCAATTGATAGATCAGTGCTTTTTCCAAGGCTGTCAATACTGGTACTTGACTCACTAAGTTTAAAACCAAACTGTGGTCCGGCTTCAACATAAAAACCCCCGGTCGTTCTAAACTTCAGCATTACGGGAACGTTGATGTAATTGATTTTCAGGTTTTCGTCGTGTGTTGCATCCTGGTACTTTGCACCCTGCGAAGAGAATAATACTTCCGGCTGAATAGCGAAAACATCGCCCAGGAAAAAACTTACAAAACCGCCTGCATGAAAGCCAAGTAAGGTATTTGTTTTAGCATTTTGCCAACTGCTATGGCCTGTAAAATTACTGATGTTAACACCGGCCTTTCCACCTATTTCAAATTTTTGAGCAAAAGCAGTTGATGTCACAAATAGTGCGCAGATAATCATAATCTTTTTCATAACTTATTTTTTTAGGTTTGATATTGTTTATGCGGCAAAATTGCTGCCATTATTTTAAGATAATTTTTGTACGCTGTTAATAAGATGCTATCGCAGAGGTAAGGAGCCAATAGTTTTTTTGAGTTTCATGTAAGGAATTTGTGAAAGAAAATCTGATTTATGTAAATCAGGCAAATTGCTGCATTACCTGTTGTATATTTTGGGATGCAGTGCCTAAGGAAACCAGCTTATTAATTACGCCTTCTACCAAAGCATCCGGGCAACTGGCGCCGCTCGTTAATAAAATTTTAACGGGGCGTTTTGCGGGTAAATAACCATCTGTAGTAAGTTGTTGTTTACTGTGGATATTATAATGTGAAATTGTTTCGGCTGAAATAATATTTTCTTCGCTACTGATAAAATAAGTGGGCAGTTTTTCTTCGCATAGCTCAACCAAATGAGAGGTATTGCTGCTGTTGTAGCCACCAACTACAATCGCAAGATCGGCGGGTGTTTGCAAAAGGCCATATACGGCTGTTTGATTGTCGTTTGTTGCATAACACAAAGTGTCTCTCGTATCGGCAAAATGAGAACCAATGGCATCTTCCGTCAGCTGATATTTTTCCATCATTACCTGTTTAAGGAAATCCGAAATGGCTTGGGTATCACTGGCCAGCATCGTGGTTTGATTTACCACGCCAAAACGTTGCAGGTCCCTTGTGATGTCGAACCCGGCCGAAAACCGATCGCTAAATTCGGTATAAAAATGTTCAGCTTCTTTTTGCCCGGTAATATATTGACTTAGGGCAATAGCTTCCTTCATATCGTTCACAACAACAGTGGGGGTTTTAATAGCCGCGTGAGAAAATGTAGCCCTCGTTTCTTCATGCGTTGGTTTTCCATGCACCACTACGCTATATTGTTTTAAGGCAATTTGTTCACTTCTGTTCCATACTTTTTCTACAAAGGGGCAGGTGGTATTGTATTTTTCAACCGGTATGCCAATGGCTGTTAATCTTTCTTCAATGGCCAGCGTTGTACCAAAAGCGGGTATAATTACCACATCTTCTTTTGTAAGATTCTCGAATGGTATTACCTGCTTGCCATTGGTATCCTGTAAAAACTGAACGCCTCTTTGTAGCAGGTCCGCATTTACCTGCGGGTTATGAATCATTTCACTCAATAGAAAAATTCGTTTGCCGGGGTTTTCATCAATGGTTCTAAATGCAATGTCAATGGCATTTTCAACACCATAACAAAATCCAAAATGGCGGGCTAAATAAATGTGCAGGTTGCCAAAGTCAAGTAGCGAGGGAGTAAAATCCTTTTTCATTTTATCCTGCTGCTTCCTTTTATTCTTGATGGCCGCAATTAAAGGGCTACGGTAAATAATGGGGACATTAAACTGTTTCATTGGTGCAAAGTTACAGGTTTGCACGTTTTTATAATAGAAGACGATGCTTTTAATTGGGGCGGTTAATTTACACAACTGTTGGCACCCTATCTATTTTTGCCCTTCCCAAAACACGACTGCTGCTCCTCTTAGATTACCAGGAAGCATACCGCAAGGTAGACTCACTATTCTGTCTTACATTTGATTTTACAAAATCGCCTGCCAGGAGAAACTTATTTTTTTATTTACCGGCATAATGACCGGTTGTTACAATATTCTTTTATTTGCAAAACAAATGAACGCTATGAGTTTTAAAAAGGCAGCCTGGATCAATAATACCGTTGTGTATGAAGTAAATACCCGTCAATATACACCCGAAGGTACCTTTAATGCTTTTGCAAAAGAGTTACCAAGGCTGCAGGATATGGGAGTTTCCACGCTGTGGTTTATGCCCATTACGCCCATTGCACAAAAAAATAAAAAAGGCACCATGGGCAGTCCTTATGCCTGTAGCGATTATACCGCTATCAACCCAGAATTTGGAACACTGGATGATTTTAAAGCATTGGTAAAATTGGCGCACAGTATGGGCTTTAAAGTGATCATTGATTGGGTGGCCAATCATACCGGCTGGGATCATGTATGGACCGTTACCAACCCTGATTTTTTCAAAAAAGAAGACAACGGCGATTTTAAAATTGCCAGCGGCATGGATGATATCATTGAATTGAATTATCAAAATCCTGATTTAAGAAAAGCCATGATCGACGCCATGGTATTTTGGGTGAAGGAATGTGATATTGATGGATACCGTTGTGATCTTGCATTTTGGGTGCAGCTTGATTTTTGGCTGGAAGCCAGGGCTGAACTTGAAAAAACAAAAACACTTTTTTGGCTTGCTGAAAGTGATCCGTTGGATCATGAAGATTATTACCAGGCTTTTGATGCCTGTTACACCTGGACATGGATGCATAAGACGGAAGAATTTTATAAACACGGTCAAAACAAATATTTACTGGATGAAGTAGTGCATCGTTACGATACCAATGGAGGCCCGGATTCAATTCCGCTATGGTTTACCAGTAACCACGATGAAAATACGTGGAATGGCACCGAGTATGAAAAATATGGCGATGCAGCTAAAGCCCTGGCGGTATTTAGTTTTACGAGAAACGGGATGCCCTTAATTTATAGCGGACAGGAGCTGCCCAATCATAAACGACTGCAATTTTTTGACAAGGATCAGATAGAATGGAATGGCTTATATAAACTGCATGATTTTTATAAAAAATTGCTCAGTTTGCATAAAAATAATAATGCATTACGGGCGGGCGATACGGCTGTAACCACCTACAATCTTTCGGTAAATAACGCAGATAAAGTAATGGCCTACCTGCGAAAAAATGGGGCGCATGAAGTGTTGGTTATTTTAAATTTCAGCAGGGAAGCATTGAGTTGTAGCGTGCTGGATGAACATCTTGGTGGAAAATTTATAAACGTGTTTACAAAAGAAACAGAGAATTTTACCGGTTTAAAAATTGTTGAAATGCAGCCCTGGGAATATCTTGTATACGAAAAATAATTGCCTGAAATAATATGAATACGATTGTAAAATGTGCCCTCATCAGCATGCACTGCTGCATTGGTTTTGCCGCAGTGGCACAAAAAAGCGCTGTAATAAAAGTATCCAAATCGGCTACGGAAAAAAAAGTAAATATTTTGGTGAACGATAAAATATTTGCCAGTTTTTTATACCCGGATTCGCTGGAAAAGCCGGTGTTGTTTGATATACATGCAGCCAACGGGACTGTTGTTACCAGGGGCTTTCCGCTCAACAGGCAACCGGGCGAACCTAATGATCATCCCCATCACATAGGGCTGTGGTTAAATTTCGAAAACGTCAATGGCCTTGATTTCTGGAATAACTCTTTCGCCATCCCGGCAGAAAAAAAACATGCCTACGGCTGGATAAAAACAGATCGCATTATTGAAACAAGCAGTGGAACAAAGGGAGTATTGTCTTATCATGCCAACTGGGTAAATCAGCAACATGATGTATTACTGGAAGAAACCACCCGCTTTGAATTTACTGGTACGGGGCATCAACGCATCATCGACAGAATAACTACTTTAAAAGCCACAACCTATGTGACTTTCACCGATGCAAAAGATGGCTTACT
Organism: Chitinophagales bacterium; assembly: GCA_038210625.1. Lineage (GTDB taxonomy): Bacteria > Bacteroidota > Bacteroidia > Chitinophagales > Chitinophagaceae > Ferruginibacter. The sequence continues at coordinate 52,739 of JBBQWL010000032.1, forward strand.
TGGCATCCGTGTGGCGCATGCGTTACAAATGCGGACAGATAAAGACGAGGAATTTACAGATGACAAAGGCAATGTGACTGTTGTAAAAGGTGGTACAGATACTATTGCGTCCGGTAATTATATTTCGAGCGAAGGGAAATTGGGCGACAGCGTGTGGAGTACGAGAGCAAGGTGGTGCAAAATGTTTGGCAGGATGGGCAAAGATTCCGTAAGTATTGTGGTGATCGATCATCCTAAAAACCCCAATTATCCAACTTACTGGCATGCACGCGGCTACGGTTTGTTTGCAGCGAATCCGTTGGGCGAAAAAATATTTACCAATGGAGCTAAAGTAAAAAACCTGTCACTCAAAAAAGGAGAAAGCGCAACTTTCAGGTATCGGATAATTATTGATGATGGAATGCATTCAATGCCTGTTAAAGCAATCAATATCCAGGCAGATCAATTTGCACGAATGACAAAATAATCAGCAATAGGTCTGGCTTAACGGAATTACCGTCGCTGGCAATTGTATAGTTGGATAAAAAACTTTTTCTCCCTAAATAGCAACAGTGTTATTACTTTGGTGTCAGAGTGTAAGCAGTGTTGGCACTCTTTAGTTACGAAGTGTTTATGCAAGTGGTTATTAAACGCCGGCTCAGTTTGAATTATACAGCACCTGGTTTAAACACGCTGTCATCCAACAATTTTTTATTAACAGAAATGATGTTTAAAAATTTGAATGCTTTGCCTGCGGTGGTTACGTCGAACATTTTTTTATTAATTAGTTTTCTATTTACAAGTACACTTTCCTCGCAAACTTTGCAAATGAATAGCAAAACCAATACTTATTACCTGTCATCAAACGGCAATGATGACAATGACGGAACAATTGCCAGGCCCTGGAAATCTATCAAAAAAATAAATACTGTTTTGCTTTCTCCGGGTGACGAAGTTTTTTTCAATGGAGGAGATACTTTTAACGGATCATTACTGTTGGATAGTACCAGCCAGGGCAAGCCAGACATGCCCATTTTAATAACAAGTTATGGTATGGGAAAGGCTGTGCTGAATGGCGATAAATCATTTGCTGTGCAAATAAAAAACAGCCGCTTCATTACAATAAAAAATCTACAGCTAATAGGAGCCGGGAGAAAGAATGGCAATACCGGCGATGGAATATTTATACTCAACAGCAGCAATATAGTAGTAGATGATTTGGATGTCAGCGGTTTTCGCAATGCCGGGGTTTCGGTTTATACTTCTGCCTTTGTTGATATTACAAAAGTAGCAGCGCATGAAAATGGTTTTGCAGGAATTTCCATTTCCGGCATCTACCAAAAAAAAGAAAGCTGTAATAATATTTATGTTGGTTATTGCAACGCCATCAATAACCCAGGTAGCCCGGTTATTTTGAACAACCATAGCGGCAATGGAATTATAGCCGGTAATTGTAGTAAAGTCCTTATTGAATTTTGTACAGCTTCCAACAATGGATGGGATATGCCGCGAAAAGGCAATGGCCCGGTGGGCATTTGGTGTTACGAAGCAGACAGTGTTACAATTCAACATTGCATTTCTTATCTCAATAAAACATCAGCGGGTGGCGGAGATGGCGGCGGTTTCGACCTGGATGGTGGCGTTACCAATTCTGTAATTCAATACTGCTTATCTTATCAAAACCAGGGAAGTGGATTTGGCATTTTTCAATATGCCGGAGCAAGCGCCTGGCGCAATAATATCTTCCGGTTTAACATCAGTGAAAATGATGGCGAAGTATCGGAAGCCGGCGCCAGTGTTTATATCTGGAACAGTTCTGAAGACAGTACGCAGTTTGAAAACTGCGCCTTTTACAACAATACCATTTGCAGCCGGAAGGGAGTAGCTATACATTATGCGCCGCTTAGTAAAAGAAAGGGCTTTGTGTTTTACAACAATATTTTTGTTACAGGCAACAGTTTTATAAAAGGTGAAAAGGGGAGTGATATTTTTGGAGGAAATAATTGGTGGCACGTTAAAAACAACAGGATGGCAAAACAAATGAATGAGTTGAATATTGATCCAGGATTCACTCTTTCTGCAAATTCAAATCCAACTTCTTGCGATGCGTTAACAGGGTTCAATCATTATAAGGTGGCGATAAATTCTCCGCTTCAAACGGAAGGACTTGATTTAACAATCTTGTTTGGCAAATCAACCGGTACAATGGATTTTAACGGGAAACCTGCGCCCCTAAAAGGTATTGGTGCTTGCTTTAAAAGTGAATAGTTTTTTTGCGCAATGGGCGCCGGCTGTAATTCGCTTAGATAAAAGTTAAATTAAAAATATACAGTACAAGAGTGCGACGCCAATGAAGCCAAATTGAAAAATAAATGTCCGGCCAAAAATATTTTCTTATTTATACTCGCCAAAAACTTTTCTTAGTTCTCCGGCAATTTCACCAAGGGTACAATAGTTTTCAACCGCGTCAATTACAACGGGCATCAGGTTAGTATTATTCGTTGCGGCCAGATGAATCTGTTGCAGACAGTCAGCTGCTTTCTGATTGTTTCTTTTTGCTTTTAACAATCTTAATTTCTGGCATTGCACTTCTCTGATACTGTCATCAATTTTAAATCCGGGCACCGTATTTTTTTCATCCACCTGGAACTTATTTACCCCCACAATTATTTTTTCACCCGTCTCAATCTGGCGCTGGTATTCATAGGCGCTTCCCGCTATTTCTTCCTGCATAAAACCTTGCTCTATTGCATCCACACTGCCTCCCAGCGCATCAATTTTTTCAACCAGTTTCCAGGCGGCAGCTTCCACTTCGGCAGTCAGACTTTCAACAAAATAACTTCCTGCCAGCGGATCTACCGTATCAGGTGCGCCGCTTTCAAACGCCACAATTTGCTGGGTGCGTAACGCAATTCGTGCTGCTTGTTCCGTAGGCAGGCTCAATGCTTCGTCGTAGCCATTGGTGTGCAGACTTTGAGTTCCACCCAACACTGCGGCCAACGTTTGTATGGTAACCCGGGTTACATTGTTGAGCGGTTGTTGTGCTGTAAGCGTAGCACCACCGGTTTGTGTATGAAAGCGCAGCATCATGGCTTTAGGATCTGTTGCACCAAGGTCTTTCATAATAGTAGCCCACATTCGCCTGGCAGCCCTGAATTTGGCTATTTCTTCAAACAGGTTATTGTGGGCATTAAAGAAAAAGGAAAGCCGTTTGCCAAAAACATTGATGTCCATTCCTTTTTGTAGAGCCGCCTGCACATATGCCTTACCGTTACTAAGTGTAAACGCAATTTCCTGCACTGCTGTACTGCCGGCTTCCCGTATATGATAGCCCGAGATAGAAATCGTGTTCCATTTGGGAAGTTCTTTTGTGCACCATTCAAAAATATCGGTAATGATGCGCATGGAAGGTTTGGGCGGATAGATATAGGTTCCTCTTGCCGCATATTCTTTTAAAATATCATTCTGTATGGTACCCGAAATTTTTTTCAGATCAGCTCCTTGTTTTTTTGCCAGGGCTACATAAAAGGCAAGTAAAATAAACCCGGTAGCGTTGATGGTCATCGAAGTGGTGATGTCCTCTACTTTAATACCATCAAACAACAACTCCATATCTTCCAGTGAATCGATCGCCACGCCTACTTTACCTACCTCACCATCTGATAATTCGTGATCGCTGTCGTAGCCAATTTGTGTTGGTAAATCAAAAGCTACACTTAACCCGCTAACGCCCTGGGATAATAAATAGTGATATCGTTTGTTGCTTTCTTCCGCTGTGCTAAAGCCGGCATATTGCCGCATAGTCCAGAGTTTGCCGCGGTACATGTCAGGCTGTACGCCCCTGGTGAAAGGGAATTCGCCGGGAAGTTCATTGATGGGGCTTGCATCCTGGGGCAGGTATAATTCCTTTATTTCGATACCAGCATCAGTAAATATTTTTTTTTCGACAGGCATAGGCAAGGTTTAAATTCGATGATTCAATAATGGTAGAGCATTAAACCAATTTTTTAACCTCATATTGGATGGCATTCAACACAATACTGCTGAGCTCTGCATTGTCGGCGGTTGTATATTGAAGAATGTTTCTGCTTAAATCCAGTGCGGTGGCGTTAGGAGGTAAAGAGCCAGCCAATTCGTTGATGATATAAATGTTCTGGTCTTTTAAATTGGTTACCGCTTTCCAAACTTCCGGGTTTACATAATTTTGCTGAGTAATATTGTGCTCGTATTCGGTACGGATGGTTTGTATTAACCCTGCTGCCAGTTCATTTGCTGAATACTGCGTATCATGCATCCGGGTCACCAGGTTTTTTAAGGCAATTCTGTCAGTAAGCAAGGTTAGTCTTTCATACGCCTGCAAACGCAGTAAGCTATTGTCTGCAGCCACAGGGCGTTTCTGGTCAACCGCGGCCTTAAGGCTCCTGAATTCAGTTAACAAGAAGAAGATTGCACCTATTAACAACACCAGTGCAATACCTAAAACAATCAGGATGGTCTGCACATCCTGCAGGGTAAATTCCAATAAAATCATGGGTTATTTTTTTACAAAAGTAAAGGAAAGTATGGCCAAATATTTCCTGCTTTCGAAAAGTGTGGCGAATGGGCTTTTTTCAAAATGGGTTACCTTTGCTATAAATCATTTTACATGGAAACAATGACAGCAACTCCCGTAACTTTTACCACCAATGCCGTGAACGAAATTAAACGATTGATGAGTGAAGCAGGATTTGATACAACCCAGGTTTTAAGGGTAGGCGTAAAGGGCGGCGGTTGTAGCGGTATGACTTACATACTGGGCTTTGATGCTCCCTCAGAAAAGGACAGTCATTTTGAGATTGAAGGCATACCGTACATCATGGAAAAAGCTCATGGCATTTACTTAACCGGCATGGAGGTAGATTGGCAGGGCGGTTTAAATTCCCGTGGGTTTACCTTTAATAACCCCAATGCCAGCAAGACTTGTGGCTGCGGTACCTCATTTGCTGTTTAAAGTATTTCCCGTATTATCTTAAACATAAAGTTTGGGTTTAATTCTCAAATTGAACAAGCGTTCCCAAATGCTTTAAAGGTACAAAAGTGCGACGCCGAAACAGTTCCACAAAGCTTCTTAGCCGGGACAATAATTTTTGTAACAATACAAACTTATTGCAGTTTGCCGGACTTAGGCTAAATCCTCCACCCATTTATCCCGGTCTTCCGGGCTGAATTTCCAGGGAGCAAAATTGTTTTCTATATTGCTAAACATGGTGTTCCATTCCTGCGGAGCATTGCTGTCTTCCATAATCAGTGAGCGGCGCAGTTGAATAATAATATCGAGCGGGCTGATGCTTACCGGGCAGGCTTCTACACAGGCATTGCAGGTGGTGCAGGCACGTAATTCTTCCACAGTGATATAGTCTTTAACAAGCGTTTTGCCATCGTCTTTAAACTGCTGATTCACTGCTATGTTTTTACCAACTTGGGTTAGGCGGTCGCGGGTGTCCATCATTATTTTTCTGGGGCTTAACAGTTTGCCCGTGATGTTGGCGGGGCAGGCAGCGCTGCATCGTCCACATTCAGTGCAGCTGTATGCATCCAGCAGATTTTTCCAACTCAGGTCAAACACATCCTTCGCACCAAATTTTTGCGTTTGTGCGTCACTGGTAGCAGGGGCCAGTTCGGGTTGCATCATATATTTTACTTCATTTTGCACGCTTACCATATTCGCCATTTTCCCCTGCAGGTTTAGCCGTGCGTACCAGGCATTAGGAAACGCCAGCACAATATGCAGGTGCTTGCTGTAAGGCAAATAATTTAAAAAGGCGAGTATGCCGGTTATGTGAATCCACCAGCAGGTTCTTTCAATACCCATTAAAGTGGCGGGTGACAAACCGCTGAATAATGGGGCCAGTAATCCTGAAAAAACAAAGCTGCCGGTATTGTGGTAATGCTCGTTTCCCTGAAGTTGCAGGGCCCTGTCGGCGGCATTCATTGTTAGAAAAAGGCTCATTAAAATGATCTCGGCAATTAAGATGTAGTTGGCATCACTGCGTGGCCAGCCATTTAAATCTTTACTGATAAAGCGTTTTAATTTAAGCATATTTCTTCTGCTTAAAAACGCAATGCAAACTATGATTACACCTACGGCAAGGATTTCAAAAAAGTTAATCAGGAACGAATAAAAGCCACCGAGGTAAGGAAAAAATAACCGGTGGGTTCCAAAAATGCCATCCAGTACAATCTCCAGCACTTCCAGGTTAATGATGATAAAGCCAGCATATATTACCAGGTGCATTACCGCCACCAGCGGATTTTTGAACATCTTTTTTTGCCCCAAAGCCAGCAATAGCAGGTTTTTCCAGCGTTGTGGCTTATTGTCTGTCAGGTCTTCTGGGTGACCCAAAAATATGTTATGTCGTATTTGTACAATGTTTTTTGTAAACAGCCAAACAGCTATTGCCAGTATGGCTACAAAAACAATTTGGAGAACAATATGCATACGGTTTATTTATATGGCTAAGGTAATTATCAAAAACCAGATACACTAATTATGTGGCATTATTGAATATTGATTTACTTTCGTGCAATACAAAAGCGGTACCTGCATGGCAAATAAAAAATACATTCTTACAAAAGAAACGGCTGGAAAAAAATTGCGGCGTATGGCGCTGGAAGTAGTAGAACGTAATTATGGCGAGCAACAATTAGTGTTGGTAGGCATTAAAGACAATGGGTTGATCATTGCCCATAAAATAAGTGATTATTTAAAAGAAGTGTTTACCGGTGAAATTATAGTGGCCGCATTAACCATGGATAAAAAAAATCCGGCTACAATTTCTGTTGAGCCTGCAATGGATTTTAACGGTAAAATTATTTTGTTAATTGATGATGTTGCCAATAGTGGTAAAGCCATGCTGTATGCGCTGAAGCCTTTTTTAGAAACCCATCCTAAAAAGATACAAACGCTGGCGCTGGTGGAACGGACGCATAAATCATTTCCGATTGACCTGGATTATGTGGGCCTTAGTTTTTCAACAACCCTCGATGAACACATTTATGTAGAAGTAGAAGGGACGGATGTTGTGGGAGCATGGATGGAACAAGCCCCCTAAATCCCCCATGGGGGACTTTTTGGCGATCGCTGCGTGGGGGGAGACCTTCGCCTTAGCAGATTCTTTTTTTTGACTTTTGCCTTTTGATTTTTTACTTCTTTCTAAAAGTGTAGTGCATGTACTTTAAAACCCCCTTTACTAAACTCCAGGCTTGGGGTAGGAAATTTAAAGGCACTTAGTACCGTTAATAAAAAACGGACTCCTTTTTTGTTGGTCTTTATTTTGGTAAGGTCAATGTCTGGTGCAAGGTACCATTGGCGGTATCGCCTCATATCACTTCTGTCGAATGTTATATTTCCTTCTTTATCTTTTGCAATATTACTCCTGGCGCCAAACATGCCGTCTGCGCCATAACCTACAGCCACTGCTAACCACGCAGGCAAATTACTTTCAGGTAAAAAGGATTTTAAGTTGGCACTTGCCCAGTAGGTTTGTGCATTGTAATCTTTAATAAAACGTTGCGCAAGTGTTTTGCCATATAAGTCATTCGCACGTTGGTTTAGTTGGGCATCCCCATAGCTATTTTTATGAAAAGAGAATTTTATTTTAATCCTTTGGTCGTTCCATGCCAACTCCTGGCCAATCAGTAAAGCACTGCCTGCAACATTGGCACTGAAGTCGCCCCAGCTAAAACCCCATTGGGTGCTAAACCCGTCCATCACTTCCAGAGCGCCCTGGTATACGAATCCGCTTAACCCACCCAGCCAGATGCGCTTTTTTCGGCTGATGCCAGTCCATCGCCACAACTCCATACTGGCGCGGCTTTCAATATAGGCACTGTAAAAATGCCCCACTTTATCTACCTGTAGCCACTCGGCATTGTCATCAAAAAAGTGAAAGCTGCTCCGGGGATAATCTGCATACCAGGCAGAATTTAATCCCACCAGGATGGCACTATATCCGACTACATTGGCGATGGCAACACCAGTTACCCGTTTTTTTATTTGCTGTGGGCTAAGTTTTTCCAGCGTTGGATATGCATCCACTACATTGTGTGAAGTATCGTGTTTTTGTAATGGTAAACTATCCTGTGCAAAAAGTTGCTGAAAAAAAAATATAGTAAACAGGAAGATTTGTACCAGTTTTTTGGAACGGGCTGCTTTTTCATAGCAGTGTGGTATCAACTTCCATCCATTCGGTAAAAAGCCTCTCATAAAACAAAAATAATAGTATCTGCTGTTAATGAGATACTATTATATATTTTTGAGGACTTAAAATATGAAACAATGGATACAAACATTCAACAAAAAATAGACGGCTGGTTAACCGGCAATTACGAACAATCAGTAAAGGATGCCATCACACAAATGCAAAAAGATAATCCGGATGAACTGGCGGATGCTTTTTATAAGAACCTGGAGTTTGGTACCGGCGGTTTACGCGGCCTGATGGGCATTGGTACTAACAGGATGAATAAATACACCGTAGGGATGGCTACACAAGGCTATGCCAACTATTTAAAAAAATGTTTTACGGGAGAAATAAAAGTAGCAATCGCACATGACTGCCGTAATAACAGCCGTTTTTTTGCTGAAACAACTGCTCATGTATTTGCAGCCAATGGCATTAAAGTGTTTTTGTTTGAAGCATTGCGTCCAACACCCGAGTTAAGTTTTGCCATCCGTAATTTAGGTTGCCAGGGTGGGGTGGTTTGTACGGCTTCGCACAATCCCAAAGAATACAACGGGTATAAGGCATACTGGGATGATGGCGCCCAAATGGTGACACCTCATGATGAAAATGTAATTATAGAAGTTGATAAAATAGCCTCTGTAGATGATGTACAATGGAGTGGGGGCGATGCCAATATAACAATCATCGGGAAAGATATGGATGAATTGTATCTGGCCATGGTAAAGGGCTTGAGCGTGTACCCGGATGTATGTGCAGCACAGCATGATCTTAAAATCGTATATACACCTATACACGGAACAGGTATAACGTTGGTGCCGCAGGTGCTGGCAAAATTTGGTTTCGACAACGTGCATATTGTCGAAGAGCAAAGTACCCCCGATGGTAATTTTCCGACAGTTGTATATCCCAATCCTGAAGAGAAGGAAGCAATGAGTATTGGGTTGTCAAAGGCTAAAGCATTGGATGCGGATATTTTACTGGGTACAGATCCTGACAGTGACCGCGTAGGCATTGGCGTAAAAAATACAAAGGGCGAATGGGTGTTAATGAATGGCAATCAAACTGCGGTACTTGCATTTAATTATATGATTGAAGCCAGGAAAACCAAGGGCATTAATCAACCCAATGATATGGTGGTTAAAACAATTGTTACAACAGATATGATTGATGGCATTGCCAAAGCCAGTAACATAGCCTGTTACAATGTACTAACCGGTTTTAAATGGATCGCTTCTTTAATAAAGGAAAAGGAAGGAAAGGAAAATTATATCATTGGCGGGGAAGAAAGTTTTGGACTGATGGTGGGAGATGAGGTGAGAGATAAAGACGCTATTAGCGCTGTGGCACTGCTGTGTGAAATGGCTGCTTATGAAAAGAACAAGGGCCGCAGCTTATATGCCAAAATGATTGACTTGTATGTTCAATACGGATTGTATAAAGAGAACCTGGTAAGCATTACCAAAAAGGGTATGAATGGTGCAAAAGAAATTGCCGATATGATGGAAGGGTATCGCAACAATCCGCCTGCAACCATCGATGGCGTTGCTGTGGCCGCGTTGCTGGATTATGAACTACAGGTAGGTAAAAATTTACAAACCGGCGAAACCTATCCAATCAATTTACCAAAAAGCAATGTGCTGCAGTTTTTGCTAAACGACGGTACTAAAATTTCGGCAAGGCCCAGCGGCACAGAACCTAAAATAAAATTTTATTTTAGTGTAAACACTAAACTGGCGGATGCTGCGGGTTTTGATGCGGCCAGTCAGTCGCTGGATGAAAAAATTAAGCGCATGATTGAAGAAATGAAATTAAAATAAAAAATTGTGTTTTTATTGCAGTGCCGGCATTGTTCCGGCACTGTTTGTTTATAGAGAAAAGTTTAAAAAAATTAAGGCCAATCATGTTTTGTTTTATTCGCAAAAAATGGGGTAATTCGTGGCAGTTAAAAAGATTATGAGAAATTACGAAGACAGTTACCGGCACAAAGGGTTGAGAAAAAAGCTCATGGATGTTTTGCGGGGCAAGGGCATTACTGATGAAACCGTGCTGGCGGCGATGAACAACATTCCACGCCACTTTTTCCTGGATAGTGCTTTTGACGAAATTGCTTATGAGGACCGGGCCTTCTCAATCAGCGAAGGTCAGACAATCTCACAGCCTTATACCGTGGCGTATCAAACACAGTTGTTGCAGGTAAAGCCCTTTGATAAGATTTTAGAAATTGGTACCGGCAGTATTTACCAGGCAACAGTACTGGCTGAAATGGGTGCCAAAGTATTTACGATTGAACGTCAAAAAGTGTTATTTGAAAAAACAAAGACTTATATTTTTAAAACAAAATATCCTAACCTGAAGTTTTTTTTTGGCGATGGATATGAAGGCTTGCCCACTTTTGCTCCATTTGATAAGGTGATCATTACTGCAGCCGCTCCCTTTATTCCACCTAAATTGATTGACCAGTTAAAACCCGGCGGCAAAATGATTATCCCTGTTGACGAGGGTGAACACCAGCGTATGTTGCGCATTACAAAAAATGCTGATGGCAGTACAAGTGAGGAGGCGTTTGATAATTTTTCATTTGTACCGATGCTGAAAGGAAAGCAGGGATAAAAGATCATTAAAGTATACAATCATCCGGATGAAATTTTTTGCGAAACTTGTTTTTATATGTAACTGCTGTTTTGTAATAGCAGTTATATTGCGCCTTGTAGAAAATGCACATAAAAAAGATGGCGTTTTTAATGGCAGCATTAAAATACAACCTTTGGAGAGTTTGCTTGTTATACTGGGCTATGGAGCTGTTTATATCAACTTTATTTTCAACATTTTTTTACTGTTTTTAATTTTATCCAACCGAAAGAAAACTTCGCCGCATTGGCTAAATTGGGTTAATTTTCTATTTTTGATTTTACAGGTTTATTATTTTTTCTTTAGCAATTTTTAAATGATACAAAACATTTTAAAAGACAGGCCTACAAAATTGTTTGTAATTTTTACAGCTTTTTTTGTGGCCAATGCACTGATAGCCGAATGCATCGGAGGTAAAATTTTTTCATTGGAAAAGTTGTTTGGACTTGAGCCATCGAGCTTTACCCTTTTTGGACAAAAGGCCCTGTCATTCAATCTCACTTGCGGCGTATTGTTATGGCCACTTGAATTTGTAATGACAGACATTGTGAATGAATATTATGGACCTAAAGCCGTGCGACGGATATCGTATACGGCTGTTAGTTTAATTACCTACGCCTTTGTAATGTTTTATTTCGCCATGAGTGTGCCGCCGGCAGATTTTTGGTATGGTTCCGCGGTACAGGATGGTATACCTGATATGAACAAAGCCTTTAACGGTATTTTCGGCCAGGGCATGTGGATTATATTGGGAAGTCTCGTGGCTTTCCTTGTGAGCCAGATTGTTGATGTCACTGTTTTTCATAAAATAAAAAAATATACCGGGGAAAAGAAAATGTGGTTAAGGGCTACCGGCTCTACTTTAATTTCTCAACTGGTCGATAGCTTCATCGTATTGTTTATCGCTTTCAAAATTGGAAAGGGATGGAGTTGGCAGTTGGTACTAGCAATTTGCCTGGTAAATTACACGTATAAATTTACCATGGCCATCATCTTAACACCATTAATTTATTTCATAGAAAAAAGGATTGAAAAATACCTGGGCCATGAAACGGCGTATACTATGAAACAGGCAGCCATGGGTAGAGAAAGTGCCTGATGCTCACCAGCAGGTTAGGGAGATGTATAAAAAAAGCATGGCGCTTGCCATGCTTAAAAAAATCTGAAAGGAATTATTTGTTAATTAATAATAATCAATTAAGACGTCTTCTCATTTGCAGAGACGTACGTTGCTTTTTTGTAAGGTTCCACATGTCGATTGCACCAAATGTACGGGTAAAGTCGTTTTGTTTTGAATCCATTGCAACTGTCTCAGTTAATGCTTCTTTCAGGTCATCATTTTTGATAGGGGCTCCCATGCCCAGGGTATCACTTTTCATATCTCTAATTTTAATTTACTAATTCGCATCACCGGGATCAGTTTTTTAAACATTTTTCCGGAGATTTTCCTTAGCAAGCAACAGTTAGAGGAACAGCCTAACTATGTAGTTTCTGTTTTGCGGCGCAAAGATACGGCACTTGTTGATACGAGCCGCTGCTTATTGATGTTTAAACGCTAAAAAAATTGTTAAAATGTTTTATGAAGGTTAGTGACTACCCATTTATTTTTTAAGCCATTATCAGTTTTAAAGTACTTTATTGAAAACTAAATACAATATGCAAAGCAGTTTTTTGTGCGGATTATTTTGTGTACGATGGCATTAAAGTTGTTGCGCCTTTCAAGAGGAAAGAAGCCTATAAAAATAGCAATCAGGTAGAACCGGGTATTACGTTCGTACAATGCAGCAGCTATTATTGATTTCGCAACCGGTTTTTAAACCTATCTAATAACATATTAAATCCAGTCAAATGAATATCTTTATAAATAAATCCAACGCAAACCAATGCTAAAAAAGGCTTTGCCATTTATTTTATCAGTACTCTTTTTTTCTTTCTTTTCATCCGCTTTGCTTGCCCAGGATATCAAGGAAGAAAAAGACACTTTTTTTTTAGCAAAGAGAGGAGGGTTGCTTGGCAAGCTAGCAAAAAGTATTTCTACAGATGGACCCGGCCCGGACGGAGATGCTGTTAAGGTTGTGAATCCTTTTATAGCTCATACCGGAAAGATAATCCGCACTATTGAATTTTTACGCCTTGGTTTTGAAAGAACCATCTTTGATACTACCATTATCAGGAATAATTTTGGTGCCATTTTAGCCAATGGATTTCATAAAAAAACAACTGTAAAAACCATAAAAAACAACTTATTTTTTATGGAAGGGGATAGGGTTCATCCATATCTTTTGGCAGATAATGAACGCCATCTCCGCGACCAGATTTATATCCAGGATGCACGAATTTTAATTGATACCATTGCAGGAACCCGCGATTCAGTAGACGTGATTGTTATTACCAAAGATATTTTTCCATTGGGTGGCAGTATTGATATGAGCAGCCTTACCAAGATGGCCGTTCAGGTAAAAAATGAGAATATAGGAGGTTCCGGTTCCCGTTTGTCGCTAAGTAGTTTTTATGATATTGACCGCAACCCGGTTTTTGCCTATGATGCAGGCTTTTTAAAACGCAATATCATGGGCAGTTTTATCGACTGGAGCGTTGGCTTCAAAAATTATAGAAATGCGTTTAACAGCGGCCGTGCCGAAGAAACCATGTTAAATACCCATCTTGAAAAACCATTGGTAACGCCTTATATTCCCTGGATTGGCGCTGCTGATATTTCTTTCGCCAGAACCAGCAATAATTATCTTCCAGACTCCTTGTACAAAAGTGATTTTAAATACAGCTACCGAAGTTCGGATCTATGGTTCGGTTACAATTTTGGCAGCCAGCGGTTATTGTATAAAAACATGAATACAAGGGTAAGAAAATTCATTGCCATCCGAAATTTTTATCAGCATTTTACTGATATTCCCGGGATCAACCACCAGCTATACGATTACCGTTATGCCAATATAAGGAGTACGCTTGGTGCACTCAGTGTATTCCGGCAGGAATCTTACCGGGCAAATTTTATTTATGGTTTTGGTAGGAACGAAGATGTTCCGGAAGGTTTCAGTGCATCGCTGATAGGAGGCATAACAACAAAGCAAGACAGAAACAGACCTTACTTCGGCCTGGAAACTTTGATGAGTCATTTTTCTAAAAAAGGGTTTTACAGCACCTATACCTTGAGGATGGGAGGTTATACATATCAAAAACGCTGGGAAGACATTGATATGTTATTTAACGTGGACCATTTTACGAAGTTAAAAAGGTTAAAAGGAAAATGGCTGAACCGTAATTTTTTTGGTGCAGGATTTACAAAGCAAATACGCCCGGTACTCGATCAACCTTTGACGATCAACAGCATATTCGGACTTCCTTATTTCAGAGGAAATCCCGCTCCATCCGATATGCGGACCACCGTTAAAACTGAAATCGTTTTTTTTAATATGCAAAAATTCTGGGGTTTCAGGCTGGCGCCTTTCTTTTTTGCCGATATGTCCTTGCTTACGCCTACCAATCAGTCGTTTACTAAAAGTGATTTATACAGTGCCATTGGCGGTGGTGTACGTACCAGAAATGAAAACCTTACTTTTGGTACAGTAGAACTGAGAGGGTATTATTTTCCAAGAACTGTTCCCGGTATGAAGAATTATAAAATTGAATTGGGCACCAATATTCGTTTTAGGTATAATAGTGTTTTTATTCGTAAGCCGGACTTTGTGTTACCTAATTAACACCACATAAAAATTTGAAAAAAGTGTTGCAATTATTTGATTGGTAAGTTGAAATAGTATTACTTTACGACACAAAAAAATAGTCCTTCCGTAGAAACGGAAGAACTTTAACGATTGCTTGCCATATGAAACTCTTAATTATTTTAAACTGTTAAACAGTTAACTTTCTTTATTATTGCAACTTATTAACGATTGGTTGCCCATTTTACGATTGCCTGCTATATTTTTCAACACATCATCGCTTTCTTAACACGAAAGTATGGTGTGTTTTTTTACGTTCATAATCAAGTTATGAGCTTTTTAATTACGCTAAGGGTATGTTTATTTTACAAAACCCTTATCGGGATTCAATTTTAGCTAAAAACAACCATGATGCCCAACCGATTTACAGATACATTATTTCAGCTTATCAAATCACTGGAAAAGGCTGAGAAACGAAATTTTAAGCTTTACATAAAAAGAAGTTCAGGAAACGAGGATTTAAAAATTATAGAATTATTTGATGCCCTTGACAAGCTGACCGATTACGACGAGGCATTGCTTTTAAAGAAATTGCCATCTATTAAAAAACCACAGTTATCCAATATCAAGGTTCATTTGTATAAACAATTACTTTCCAGTTTGCGGCTGCTAAAGAGTACAGGTAGTATAGATATGCAGCTAAATGAGCAATTGGATTATGCCAGGATATTGTACAACAAGGGACTATATGTTCAAAGCTTGAAAATCCTGGAGAAGTTAAAGGAAGTTGCCAAAACACATTATAAATTCAATTTTCTTACCCAGGTAATTTCATGGGAAAAGAAGATAGAAACACTGCACATCACCCGCTCCATGCAAAACAGGGGAGAGTTGTTATCCGCAGAAGCAATAGAGGTAAATCACCGGGTAGACAATGTGGCCAGGATGTCTAATTTAGCATTGCGGTTGTATAGCTGGTATATAAAGAATGGCCATGCAAGAAATGAAAAAGATGAAACTGATGTAAAGAATTTCCTGCGGGATAACCTGCCCCCGGATGCTCATCTTCAAAAAGGCTTTTACGAACGGTTGTACTTGTATCAAAGCTATTGCTGGTATGCTTTTATAAGGCAGGATTTTTTGATGTATTATCGGTATGCCCAAAAATGGGTGGATATTTTTAACGAGCAACCATTGATGATTAAGGTGGAGACAGGGTATTATATCAAAGGGATGCACAATTTATTGAATGCGCATTTTGATCTTCGCAATTACCAGGGTTTTGAAAATGTTTTGAAAGCTTTTGAAGCCTTTTCCAATACGGAACTTGCAATGCATCACGATAATCACCGTATCCAGACATTTGTGTACATCAGCGCATCAAAAATTAATCAACATTTTATGTTGGGGACTTTTTCGGAAGGTCTTAAACTGGTGAAGGGGATCGAAGAAAAACTCGATGAATATTCGCTTTACCTGGACAATCACCGCCTGCTTGTTTTTAATTATAAAATAGCCAACTTATTTTTTGGCGCCGGCAAATACGATATCTCAATCGATTATCTTCAAAAAATAATCAACGGCAATCCGGAGATGAGAAATGATTTGCAGTGTTATGCAAGATTACTGCACCTGATGGCGCATTACGAATTGGGTAATTTTGATATCATAGAATCATTGATAAAATCTGTTTACCGGTTTATGGCAAAAATGCAAAATCTTACCATCGTGGAAGAAGCCATGTTTAAATTTTTGCGCAACTCTTTTCAATTATCAAGGCAAAAATTAAAACCCGAACTGGAGAAATTTTTGCAAAGCATAAAAGGACTGGAAAAGAACAGGTTTCAAACCCGGAGTTTTGCCTACCTGGATATTATATCATGGGTGGAAAGTAAAGTGTACGAGAAGCCGCTCAGTACAATTATCGGAAATAAATACCTGCAACAGAAAACCCGTATTTATCAATAAAAAATCTGTAGTCTTTTCACCGCTCCAATAGTGTCTCGAGATGATGTGTTTGAATGCCGAACAATGATTTTAAGGCAGCAACCTTGTTAAGATAGAATTGCTTTGTATTAGATGGCTTATCTTGTTTAACGCCTACAATTAATACATTTTTTGGAGTATGTTCTGTGGCAATAAATTCAAAAACACGGGACTTATAACCTGACGCTTCCAGCAGTAAAGATCTAATAGCATCTGTGGCGATCTCTGCCTGTCTTTCCAATAAAATGCCGTGTTTGGTGATCGATTTTAATTCGTTATCTGGTGCCATTTGCTTTCTTATTTGCTTATGGCAACAGGGCGCACAAATAATCACCTTTGAATTTGCTTTAATGCCACTGTAGATGGCATCGTCAGTGGCCGTATCACAGGCATGCAACGCTATCAACATGTCAGTGTTATTTACAACCGCTTCTTCTATCGTCCCACTCTTAAAAATAAGTGCTTCATATCCTGATTCACGGGCAATGCCGTTGCAGGTATCTACCAGCTCTTGCCTCAGTTCAATACCAGTAACATTTGCCTTTAGGTGCAGTTTATTGGTCAGGTAATCGTATAAAGCAAACGTGAGGTAGCCCTTGCCGCTCCCCATATCTACCACCTGCAGATGATCTTTAAATTCGATGTCTTTGATTATGCCGTCAATAATTTCAACGTAACGGTTAATTTGTTTGTATTTATCCTGCCTGTCTTTTTTAACTACCCCCCCTGCAGACGTAATGCCCAGTGCCTGCAGGTACGCTTTGTCTGTAGTTTCTATGATGCGTTTTTTTTCTTTATCGTGTTGATTTACCTGCCCTGTAATTTTTAAAGAGGGAGAGGTGTTGGTTATTTTAAAAGCGTGATTTTTTTGAGAAGCAATGTGCACATCTTTTTCCGAGGTAAAAACATCCGCGTTCAAAAAAGTATCATTGAGCATTTCTTGCATTAATGTAATGCCTTCTTTAACGTCGTAATTTTTGGTGATGTCCTTTGTTGGATATCGGTATACAAAACTTAATCTGAGGGAATTTTTTATCAGCACGGGCTTAATAAAAACATTTTTAAGGTCAGCCAATTTTTGCCGCCGGTTGCCGAGGGTAATTTTTATTACCTGTAGCTTTTCAATGTCTATGGCCAGTTGTTGAAAGAATAGTTGTAAGTCTGATGACATTGTAAACATTGTTGGTTTAATACAATGCTGCAAATGTAGAATGATTTACTGCAAAGGCATTAAAGTCCTTATTCTGTCTTTCTTTAAATCAAATAGAGCAGAAAATTATTGAATCAGGTCTAAGATGCTTTTAATTCTTCTTCTATACAATCATGAAAGTTGTTTTCATTCTCTAATATCCACTGGGGAAGAGGTTGTTTGGTAATTTTCCAGGTATTATCTTCTTTTTGCATTTCGAAAATGATCCTGTTATCCCTGTTATCAACAACATTAACAGAAAAGATCGCCGGAGCACTGCCGGAATTATATCTTCTAAAGTTAAATTCCCTCAGGCGGCCATCCGCTTTTATGAGTTTTGTAAACTGTATATTTTTTATAAATGATAATTGCATAAGTATATTTTGAAAAAAAAATTAAAGCAATAAACATGCTACAAACTAACAACCTGAAAGATAATTTGATTGATTTGATCTTATCAGTAAATTAATTATTTTTTGGCAAAATTAACAATCTGATTTCCTTCAATAAAACCTTGCGTGAGGCGGGTTGTATAGGGTTTTTAGATATGCTTATCCGGAACGATCGTCTTTCCGCAAATAAAATAATCAATAAAAAAAATTGAAAATGTTACAATGTGTTGTGTCACAATATCTGCCAAAATTTCTTAACCGCCATAACCGATGTTGTCGTAAACTCAGCGATTATAGAATTTAATGATTTCGACAACTACGTCATAAATTTCTTGCGTAAGTTTGGGTAAATTCCAAATAGAACTGATAATAATATGGTAAAGACAAGATTAGAAGCTTTTAGTGATGGCGTAATTGCGATTATAATAACCATTATGGTATTGGAACTAAAAGTACCCCATGATGACAGTTGGACGGCTTTGAAGCCCCTTTTTCCGGTTTTTCTAAGCTACTTGCTAAGCTTTATATACATTGGAATATACTGGAATAATCATCATCACTTACTTCATACCGTCAGCCAAATTAGTGGAAAGGTGCTTTGGGCAAACAACAACTTGCTTTTCTGGTTATCGCTGGTTCCGTTTACCACTACCTGGATGGGTGAAAATCATTTTTCCACCTGGCCTGTAGCCATCTACGGTGTGGTGTTAATGATGGCGGGAGTTGCCTACTTTATATTGGAAAAAACACTACTTGATCGTTCCATCAACAATACTAAGCTTGCCAAGGCAGTTGGAAGCGATATAAAGGGCAAGTTATCAATAGCGATCTACCTAGTTGCTATAGTATTCACCTTTATTCATCCTTTTATTGGCTGTTTCCTATATATTTTTGTTGCTGCCATGTGGCTGATTCCTGATAAGCGGATTGAGAAAAAACTAATAGAAGAAAAATAAAATCACACATGGAGTAAAAAATAAAAGAGTTTTGGCTGTTGACCAAAACTCTTTCCCCTCTGCTTCTCTGCATGTACCGTTGGGCTATGCGGCCAGGTGGTGCATTGGATATGTTCTCAGTTAAAATTCATTCAACTTTACATCATCACTTCGAGAAGCGATCTCGGCAATATTAAGCCAATAATATGCCATAAAATGTTAAAAAAATATCAGGAAGTGTGTGCAATCGACTGCATTTTTAAATTGTTAATAAGTAGTGTACATCTGTATTTGGAAGGGATGTTATGTTTCCGGTTTCGTTTTCAAAGCTTTAGGCTATATTGAGTATCTAAAATATTTTTATGCGCAATGTTCTTTTGATTGTATTTCAATTGTTGTCGAGTGCAGTAATAGCTCAGAAAACCACAATCCCTGCTGTAAAAAACGACCTTGTTCCGCTGGGAATCACTGCAACGATCTCGAAAAGCTCCGTCAATTTAATTGGTGGCAAAAAGTTGGATTACACTGCATTTACGGGCTATTTGAATCTGCAGAATGACACAGGGAAACTGGTGGCGAAAATATTCTTTACTTATTACCGTAAAGATGCGGAAGACCCGGCAAAAAGACCGGTTTGTTTCACCTTTAATGGCGGCCCAGGATCATCTTCTGTTTGGCTACATATGGGAGGCCTCGGCCCCAAAAGAGTATTACTGGAGGACGATGGCACTGCACCAGCACCGCCTTACCAAATTATAAACAACGAGTATACCTGGCTGGATAAAACCGACCTTGTTTTTATTGACCCCGTGTCGACTGGTTTTAGTGTGGCTGCTGGTGGCGAAACCGCCAAACAATTTCATGGTTTTGTTGAAGACGTTCAAAGTGTAGGCGCCTTTATACGCAGCTTTTTGTCCAAATACCAGCGATGGGCGTCCCCCAAATACCTTGCGGGAGAAAGTTATGGCACTACAAGAGCAGCCGGCTTATCAAAATTTTTAACGGATAGTTATCGCATTTATATCAACGGAATTCTACTGATTTCTCCGGTGCTTAATTTTGGTACCAACGATATTGCAATTGGGAATGATTTGCCTTTTGTTTTGTATATACCTTCTTACACGGCTGCAGCGTGGTATCATAAAAAATTGGCCGCTCCGTTGCAGGGCGATTTACAAAAAACCTTAAAGGAGAGTGAAGATTTTGCAATGAATGAATATGCACCAGCGTTGCTGAAAGGCGAATGGCTGGGAGATGCAGAAAAAGACAGGATCGCTGAAAAGTTGAGTTATTATACCGGGCTTAGCAAGGCTTATATTTTACAGGCCAACCTCCGGGTGTCAGACAGTCGTTTTTATAAAGAATTGCGGCGTAAGGACGGACTGTCAATAGGACGTCTTGACAGTCGCTTTACCGGCCATAGTTTTGACAATGCAGGTGAAGGAGTTGATTATGATCCGTCCTTCATCAACATTGATGGTCCCTTTACCAGCACAATGAATGATTATTTTGAACGGGAGCTTAATTTTACTGAGGAAAAAAGCTACAACATATTTGGAAATGTTCATCCATGGAATTACAACAACGTTCAAAATCAATACCTGAATGTAGCAGAAAGTCTGCGGGATGCGATGACAAAAAATACACACCTGAAAGTTTACATTGGCAGTGGGTTCTACGATTTTGCAACGCCGTACTTCACCGCTAATTATGATGTGGCACATATGTTCATGGAACCGGAACTTAGAAAAAACCTGCGTCATTATTATTATGAATCCGGACACATGTACTATATCAATAAACCTTCCATGATTCAATTTAAAAAAGATGTGGACAGTTTTTTTGAATGGAGCAATGGCGTAAAATAAAGGGCCCGCTTTAATAACAAGGCTAATATTTTTATGTATTCAAAGCACCAGCCAGCTTTAATCAGGCAACAATTCTGGACGAGTTTTGGCCAGTATATGCGGCCCATACCTTCCGCCTCCGGTGAAAGAATAAATTGGGTTAATTATAAAACCGGTACAAAATTTATCAGGTTCAGCATGCATTGCAGTAATGGAGAAGCCTACATTGCGATCGAATTAACCAACCCTGATACACTTGTAAGACACTGGCAATTTGACCACCTATCACAATTCAAAAAGCAATTTCAGCAGCTATGGGGTGCAGACTGGAATTGGCAAAAAGAAGTAGCCGGAGAAGATGAAAAGAATAGTAGTACCATCTCTGCCAGTATCACAAACGTGCATATTTTAAACCAGTCAGACTGGCCACAAATGATTTCTTTTTTTAAGGAAAGAATGATTGCCCTTGACCAATTTTGGAGTGAATACCAGTTTGCATTGCAATAACAGCCGGTCTATTTCTATTTCCATTTGATTAGCTCGCCCCTGCAGTTGGGTAATTCAGTTTTAGGGAAATTGTAATCTATACTAATAGTGCCGCTGCTTGCTTTAAGTTTTTTATTTTTATCATTTTGCTCCGGCACCAGCTTTTTCAAACAGTTTAGAAATTTATTTTTAGCAGTTCTGTTCAATTTAGTCAAGGAAAACAAAATTTTAAATTCACCTTCCCTTCCGCAGCCTGTTATTTGCCAGGCCTGTATAGTTACCTTATTTTTTCGATTAAATTGTTGAGTGAAATTCTTTAAAAAATCATCACTAACCGGGCCGCAACACATACTGCCAAATGATACGACTACATCATATTTTTCCAAACGGGATGAATCTACCTGAGTATAACCCTGCGTATGAATGAATGCCAGCAAAAAAAACGTGACTACATATTTCATTACAATAGAAATTTGTTTCAAAGGTCATTATAATTTAATAAAGCGGCTATTTTTTTGTTTGAGCTAGCCTAAATAGTGCAGGTAAATAGAGCGATAAATAACTATGAAGGTGGCCGTAAAAAGAAGGGAGCCGGATGAAAATCCGGCTCCGTTTTTTTCTCTTAATACTCCTTGAAACCTTTGAAAAGCCTGTAAAATTTTTAACTATTTAAAATCAATTGATTTGCAGCATTTGCTTATTAGATTTTAAAAATAATATCTTTCACGAGATTTAAATGGCTTTTTGAGTAGTTGGAAGTTTCTACTATGCAAACGGCAAACTTCGCTGCAATTACGGTAGATTACTAAAAAGAGTTGGAGGAATTAAATACGTATATAAATTGGGCCATCAATCGGGTGGCAGTAATATCTCGTGCACCATGTAATTTTTATGCCGATGGCAAATATGGGCGGCTACCTGCTAACACCCGGCACTACAGGTAAGCTCTCATTGCCGTTTTCTCCTACACTTTGTACAGCAAAAAAATAATTGTCTTTTGAATAGGGTAATATTATCTGCTGTTCCCTGGTAAAAAATTTCTTTTGCCAAAAGGCACTGGTGGTCTCCCTCATCAAAATATAGTAGCCTTTTACCCTACCGGTTTTTGGAGCAAGCCAGTTAAGATTGGTTGTGTTACCCAGTTTCTTTACATCAATTTTTACAGCTTCCGGCATGGCGGGCGCTTTGGAAAGATTGGCCAGGTTGCAAAGGTTGAGTGCTGTATTTTTTCGCAGATATTCAAAGTCAATGTGCTCAGGCAAGTCGCCGTACTGAATGCCATTTTCCAATCTTACATCCTGGTGTTGGCGGGTATAGTTTTCGTTCATTTCTGTAATTCTTACCGCTGCAAAACCATTTTCAACATATGGCGTATGGTCGCCACCGCGTAAAAACCGATCGTTGCGGTATACCATCACCACCTGTAAATTATCAACATACCTTTCGCCAGTTTCCTTTACATATCTTGCCAGCTGTCGGGATATGCCATCATTCTCTAATCCAAGCTGGCGAATATTTTTTGCATTTTTATCCAACTCATAAAATGGAAGCCCTTCGCTAAATACCCGAACCTGTGTATTGTTGATAATGTTGGTTTCACTGCTATTATTGCTGCCCATAATATCATTGTTTAGAACGGCTTCAATATTCAGGTTTTGAGTTTTCGACTTTTTAGCCATGTAATAAGCTCCCAGTAAACCTTGTTCTTCGCCACTTACCGTTATAAAAATGATGGTGGCCGGAAAGGAATGTTTGCTCATAATCCTGGCACATTCCAGCACTGCAGCGGTACCACTGCCATCGTCATTTGCTCCGGGAGCATCACCCTTTCTGTCCATCACATTACTGCGCATATTATCCAAATGGCCGCTTATAAGAAAGATCCGTTTGTCCGCTGTGTCGGTTCCTTTTAGGGTGGCAACCACATTGCCTAGAAGTAAAATACTGTCCACTCTTTTTCCATCGGGTTGCAGGGTTGTTGTATCAATAAAAGCAGAAAGGCGGCCATTGGACTGGCGGGCAAATTCAATAAACTTGCTCAAAACCCATTTTCTTGCGGCTCCTATTCCGCGGCGACTGTCAGTCTGTGTACTAAGGGTATTGCGGGTTCCAAATGCCACCAAATTTTTTATATAACCCTTCAAAGAATCGGAATCCACTTGTCTTACCATCTGTTCAATCTCGCTATCCCTTTCAATAATTTGTTGTGCGGTTGCCTGTTGAATAAAACATGCGCCGAGTACAATAAGTAACACTGTTTTCATGAAAAAATATTTCCTTAAAATTAACGCATTCGTTTACACGATAGTCATAAAAATAGCCCCAGCTTGATGTTACAAGCAATTCATATTTGTAAACGCGGGTGAAACCTGCCCCTCATCCCAACGGTGATAATCAGGTTAACATCTTCTTATCCGGCAGCTGGTATAAATTTTAAAGAGATGGAATTTACACAATGCCGGGTATTTTTTGAAGTAAGTCTTTCGCCTGTAAAAACATGACCTAAGTGGGCATCACAATGAGCGCACACAATTTCTGTTCTGCTTCCATCCGCATCCGGTAAGTGTTTAACTGCTCCGGGTATTTCGTCATCAAAACTTGGCCAGCCGCAACGGGAATCAAATTTGTCTGTTGAATTATACAACGGACTATTGCACCTGCGGCATACATAAGTGCCAGCTGATTTATTGTTATTATATTCCCCGGTAAACGGTCTTTCTGTACCCTTGCGAACGATTACATATTCTTCTTCGGGTGTCAATTTATTGAATTCCATTTTTTAATTATTGTTTTATTTATGTACGCAAATTAATACCTGCTGGTTGTACAAAATGTTTAATTGAAAAATTTTATAAGCAATCCACAACTTCCACAAAAACGCCTTATTTGCCGTTTATAACAAATCATTTTGCAAAATAGTTTGTTTAATCAACTTTGCTTTTCAAACTTAATTTCCCCGGATATTTATTTATTGATACATTTGCATGCATCAATGTATTCACCTCATGGAATTGAAACAGCTGGAAAAAATTGCCAAGGCATTAGGTGACATGAACCGGTTAAAAATACTGGAAGATATGGCTGGCAGGGGAGGCTGTATTCAATGTTCTCAAATTACTGATACAGTTCAATTGGCGCAGCCCTCGGTAAGCCATCATATAAAAACGCTTACAGAAGCTGGTTTGATCCAACCGTCAAAAGATGGACGTTGCTACAGCTACACCATTAACAAAGCATTGCTGAAGGAATATATAAAGGAGATTACAGTATTTAGTGGAAAGTAAAGACGGCACTTGTTAGTTATTTACTCTACACAGATTTTTTAAATTAATAAAAGACCAACCAGGTTAACTGGTGCGAATATTGTTGGCGCATTCAGTGCCACAAACAATCAGATAGAAAAATGAATAGAAATCTACAATTAACTGGACAAATTAAAAAAGCAGCTGTTCTTACCATCAATAAAAATAAGCAGGTTGCAATTAAGTCTCTTATTGGTACCTTTTTATTATGCCCGTTTTTTCTTTTATCTCAACCTATTGCAAAAGATAGTTTACTTTCTGAAGTAACATTGAAGAATGCTGTTGATTACGCCCTGGTTCATCAGCCACAAATACAGCAGTCTATAATAGATCAGCAAATTTTGGAAACCACTATCAGGAGCAAACTTGCAGATTGGTATCCGCAGATCAATTTTAATTATAACCTTCAACATAATTTTATTGTACAAACAGCCATTATTGGTGGTAATGCAATTAAACTGGGTGTCAACAATACCTCCGCAGGTCAGTTCACCGTTTCGCAGGCCATTTTTAATAAAGATGTTTTGCTCGCAAGCCGCACAAAAACAGATGCCCGCCTGCAGGCAAGGCAACTTACCAGTAACAATAAAATTGAGCTTGCTGCAGATGTTTCAAAGGCCTTTTACGACGTGCTTTCTACAGAGCAACAGATTAAGGTTTCAACCACCAACATTCAGCGAATTGAACAGAGTTTGAAAGATGCATACAACCAATATAAAGCTGGCATTGCTGATAAGATTGATTACAAACGGGCCACCATTACACTGAACAATTCCAGGGCTGCAAAAAGGAGCAATGAAGAGTTGCTGAAGGCAAAACTGGAAAATCTTAAAACACTGATGGGATACCCGGTATCTGCCAGTCTAAATATTGTGTACGACAGTCTGCAGATGGAAAAAGAAATGGCATTGGATACCTTGCAAGAGGCTAATTATGCTTCCAGGATTGAATACCAGTTGTTGGAAACACAAAGAAGGTTGTTGCAATATAATGTGCAATACAACAAGTGGAGTTACCTGCCAACGATCTCCGCCAATGGCGCTTATAACCTTTCTTATCAGAATAATAACTTCGGTAAAATTTACAGCAATAACTTTCCCAATTCGTTTGCGGCACTCACGCTCGGCTTCCCCATTTTTCAGGGTGGTAAAAGAAAAGCAGCGCTACAGGCTGCGCAACTGGAGTTGGAAAGAAATAGTCTCGACATCGTCAGTTTAAAAAATACAGTCAACTCTGCTTATGCACAGTCGCTGGCAGTATACAAAAGCAACCTTGAAAATTTTCAGGCGCTGAAGGAAAACCTCGTACTTGCCAAAGAAGTCTATGATATACTGCAATTACAATACAGATCTGGTATAAAGACTTACCTCGAAGTAATTACTTCAGAAACAGATTTAAGAACTGCTGAAATAAATTATTATGCTTCTTTGTACCAACTGCTGGCCAGTAAAATAGATGTGCAAAAAGCACTTGGACAGATTGTTTACTAATATATTAACCCGACATAAAATTAAATGACTCTTTATATGCGCTTAAAATATCTTTTACAGTATGCAGGTTACGCTGCCATTGTTTTTTTAACCGCCTGTGGTAGTTCAAAAGAACAGGCGCCACCTGCAGCGCCACCGCCGGCAAAAGTGACTGTGCAGCCCGTGATAAAAATGGATGCTGTTTATTATGATGAGTATCCGGCAACAATCAATGCCCTTAACCAGGTGGAACTTAGGCCCCAGGTGAGTGGATTTATTTCCGGCGTTTATTTTAAGGACGGCGCACGGGTACATAAAGGCCAGCTACTATATTCAATAGATCAGCAATTATATGCTGCCAATTATCAACAGGCTGTTGCTGGATTAAGTGTACAGGAAGCCAATTTAAATAAGGCTCAAAAAGATGCCAACCGTTTTCATGAGTTGGACAAAAATGATGCTGTTGCCAAGCAACTGGTAGACAATGCGGATGCGGCTTTGGAAGTGGCAAAAAAGCAGGCAGATGCTGCGAGAGCCAATATCCAGGCGGTGCAAACCAATGTGAAATATACAAAAGTATATGCGCCCTTTGATGGTTTGATTGGGATCTCGGCTGTTAAACCAGGCGCTGCGGTTACAGCAGGACAGACATTGCTCAATACAGTTTCTTCAGATAAAGAACTGGCGGTTGATTTTAATGTAGACCAAAAAGAAATTTACCGGTTTACAAAGCTAATGAGCGACGCTCCTAAAAAAGCCGATTCCACTTTTTCACTTGCTTTTGGTACCGATGTGTATCCGTATCCTGGAAAAATTGCTTTGCTTGACAGGGCTGTGAATGCGCAAACGGGAACGATTAAAGCCAGGCTTATTTTTCCGAACAACAAAAATTTATTGATTGCAGGCATGAACGGAACGGTAAGGGTAAAAAACAATTCGGCCACACAATCTTTACTAATACCATACAAAGCAGTAACAGAACAGCTGGGGGAATTTTTTGTGTATGTTCCCAACGACAGTAATAAAGTTTCTCAGCGAAAAATACTGCCGGGTAAACAGATTGGTCCTAATGTAATTGTAAAAGACGGGTTAAAAGACGGAGAGTCTGTTGTAGTAGAAGGCGTTCAGAATCTTAGGGAAGGTGCAGCGATTAATACAGCACCCTCTCAGCCGGTTGCAGCACCTGCAAAATAAGTCATTGACTACCGACAAATAATTGATTCAAATTATGCAAAAAGTTTTTGTTACGCTTGGTGGCTTTACTGCTGGCACATAACAAATCTTACTGCATTCATAAAATAGTACCGTGGTAACGGTTAAATAGTAAATACGATGATAGCAGAAACTTTTATAAAGCGGCCGGTCACGGCCATTGTAATATCCATTGTAATTGTACTGGTAGGTATTATAGCCATGACAACGTTGCCTGTTGCGCAATATCCTGATATTACGCCGCCTACTGTTTCTATTTCTGGTAACTTTATAGGTGCTGATGCGGAAACGGTTGAGCAGACTACTACAACAGCAATTGAAACACAGGTGAATGGCACGCCGGGTATGACTTACATTTCAAGCACCAGCAGTAGTAGTGGTGCCAGTGGTATCAATGTAAATTTTGAACTGGGGACCGATGTAAATATTGCCGCATTGGATGTGCAGAACCGTGTAAGTGTTGCTCAGCCAACGTTACCAGATGCCGTAAAACGTTTGGGGCTGACAGTTCGCAAAAGGGTACCAAGTATTATGGTGGCGCTGGCCTTATATTCACCGAATGGTACCCATGATGCTACCTTTATCGGCAACTATGCCAATATATATTTAAAAGATGCTTTGCAGCGGGTTCCGGGGGTAGGGGATATTGTTTCCCGTGCAGATGATTTTGGCATGCGTGTCTGGCTCAGTCCTGAAAAATTAGCCAATCTCGGCATGACTACTTCTGATATCCTGGCTTCTCTTACGGAGCAAAATTTACAGGTAGCAGCCGGAACAATTGGCGGAAATCCTCAACCAGCCGCACAAAGTTTTGAATATAATGTACTCACCAACAGCCGTATTAATACAAAAGATCAGTTTGAAAATATTATTGTGCGCACCGTTCCGTCAACAGGCACCGTTGTATATTTAAAAGATGTGGCAAGGGTTGAACTGGGAAAATTTGATTACGGCAGTAATGCTTTCGTTGATGGTAAACCAGCCGCGTTTGTACTGATTTACCAGGCTCCCGGGGCCAACGCACTACAAACTTATGAAGGCATTAATAAAGCGCTTGCAGAACTAAAAAAGACGTTTCCTAAAGATATTGATTATAGCACGCCGTTAGAAACAGTTTCTGTTGTTAAGGTATCTATCAATGAAGTAATACATACTTTGGTAGAAGCTTTATTACTGGTAACATTTGTGGTATTTCTATTTCTACAAAACTGGCGGGCAACATTAATTCCTGTGCTGGCTATTCCTGTTTCGTTGATTGGCACCTTCATTTTCTTTATCCCTTTCGGGTTTACAATTAATACGCTAACGCTGTTTGCATTCGTACTGGCTATCGGTATAGTAGTGGATGATGCCATCGTAGTGGTTGAAGCCGTGCAGCATTATATGGATCATGAAAAAATATCCGCCAAAGAAGCCACAAGAAAAGCAATGAAGGATATATCCGGGCCTGTTATTGCCATTGCATTAATTTTAGCGGCTGTATTTGTTCCTGTAGGTTTTATTCCGGGCATTGTCGGGCGCCTTTATCAGCAGTTCGCAATCACCATTGCGGTATCCGTAATCATTTCGGCCTTCGTTGCGTTGTCACTTACACCGGCCTTATGTTCCATCATGCTTAAACCATCGAAGGACGAAGCGGCTAAAAAGAATTTATTTGAAAAATTCTTTGCCTGGTTTAACAGGGGCTTTGGTAAAATAACAACATCCTATACATCCGGCGTAGCTAAGTGGATAAAAGCCACGCCGCTGGTGATGATTATGCTGGTTTGTTTATTTGTAGGCTTGTTCTTTTTATTTAAAAGTAAGCCCACTGGTTTTATACCTAGTGAAGATGAAGGCAGGTTATATGTTACTTACGAAATGCCCGAAGCTACCTCTACCAACAGGAGTAAAGAAATGTTACTTAAAATTTTAAATAGGGTTTCGGCAATACCAGGCGTTAGAACTGTTGGTGGATTGGCTGGGCTAAATATCATTAGCTTCTCTTTTAAATCCAACGTAGGTACTATGTTCGTAAACCTTAAACCATGGGAAGACAGAAAAAGTAAAGAGATGCAACTGCAAAGCATTATCGACGCCGTGCAGCAACGAACGAGCGATATAAAAGAAGCCAGGATACTCGCCATCGCACCACCGGCAATTCCGGGTTTGGGCGCTACCGCAGGTTTTACTTTTGAATTGCAGCAAACGACCAGTACAGATAATATTCAGCAGTTTGAAACGGTGGCTAAAAACTTTTTAGCCAATGTAAATAAGCGTCCGGAGATTGGGCGGGCTTATACTTTTTTTACTACGCATACACCGAGTTACAAAGTGGATGTAGATAAGGCCAAAGCAAAATTGCTGGGTGTAAATGTGGCGGATGTGTATAGTACACTTTCAACATTACTAGGTAGCAGCTATGTAAATGATTTTAACTTGTATGGCCGAAACTTCAGGGTGGTGGCGCAGGCAGACAGTAGCTATCGTTCGTCTATTGGCGAACTGGATAAATATTATGTTCGCAACAGCCAGGGTGGCATGATACCACTCGGTGCGCTGGTGACTTCAAAAGTAATAGAAAGTCCTTCGCTAATTACACACTATAACATCTACCGTTCTATTGAGATAAACGGTTCGCCCAAACCCGGTTTTAGCAGTGGACAGGCAATTGAAGCACTACAGGAAGAAGCAAAGAAATTACCCGCTGGGTATGGATTTGAATTTAGTGGACTGAGCCGCGAAGAAATAAAAGCAGGTGGCAGCACCGGGACTATTTTTGCTATCTCAATTGTTTTTGTATTTCTATTTCTTGCAGCGTTGTACGAAAGCTGGTCTGTACCGTTTTCTGTTTTATTTGCGGTGCCAATAGGGGCTTTTGGGTCAATTCTGACACTGGTATTATTACCCAAAATTTCTAACAATGTATATGCGCAGATTGGTTTAATAACGTTGATAGGACTTGCCGCAAAAAATGCCATCCTGATTGTTGAATTTGCCAAAGAAAGGGTGGACCGTGGAGTAGATATTACGCATGCCACGCTGCAGGCAGTACAACTGCGTTTGCGGCCGATTGTTATGACTTCGCTTGCATTTATTTTAGGCGTACTGCCACTTGCGTTCGCGACCGGTGCCGCTGCAGAGTCTCGCAAAACTATTGGCTGGACTGTATTTGGAGGTATGCTGGCTGCAACAACTCTCGCTATTTTTGTTGTGCCGGTTTTATTTGTACTTATCACTAAATTATCTTACGGAAAGAAACTTGGTAAGCTTACTGAAGAGAAGGAGAATGAAGACAGCGTAGACAAAACTATATTTGAAAACAATGTTGGCTAAGAAACTTTATTTTTGTCGTAACACCAGATAATTGAAATGATATGATGACCAATAATGACATACTTAAAAAATTAAGAGTTGCGCTTTCGCTCCGCAATGAAGATATTATTGAAATATTATCACTGGTAGATTTTGAAATTAGTAAAGGTGCGCTGGGTGATCTGTTCAGAAACGAAGATCATCCGGGATACATAGAAGCAGGCGACCAGATTTTGCGCAATTTTTTAAATGGACTGATTATTTATAAGCGGGGAAAATTGCCGGAACCGAAACAAGGAATCAAGGATGAGAAAGCTGAAATTCCCAAAAAGCCGTAAATAATTTAGCGTATACAAGGAGTTAACACCCGGCTATAAAAAAGCAGAAAAAGGCGCAGTAATTTCGTAAAAAAAATACTGCGCCTTTTTTAATTCAAGTATACTATTGAAAGCGGTTGCGATCGCGATTAAATCCACCGTTATTATTACCGCGGGGGGCACTGCCGCCAGGGCGTGAGCTAGGTCCGGCTCCGGGGCCTCTTGAACTACCTTCTTCTGCTCTTTTAACCACAAGCGGTTTCTTACCCAAAGAAATATCATTCAGACTTTCAATGGCGTCCAGTGCTTCTGCATCATTTTGCATCTCTATAAAACCAAAGCCCTTGCTTTTGCCGGTTTCCTTATCCATTGCTACTTTCGCAGAAATAATAGTCCCAAATTTTTCAAATATTTCTACCAATTCATCATCATCCAAGTCGTATGGTAGTCCAGCAACAAAAATTTTCATCAGGTTATTTTTTTGTAAATGTACAAAACTTATTGCTGCTTATGTTTGCAGTATAAGTTTTCTTAAAAGCTCATATCGTAAAAGTACTATTTTTTTGATATGTAGCTGTAAATTAGTGCATAACGGACCTGAAAAAGTAAAAAAAACGGAGGCTGCACAATAATTGTCATCTTTTGCAGTTAATTATACATCTGAAACCCTAAATCTTTACCCAATGACCAATTACCCCAACAACGCTTCAATGCTGTTGAACCTCACCCTCATTCTTTCTGTAGCTTCACTTGTTTACTTCTCAGTAAAACTAGCAAAGCAGTCTCCCAAAAAAGTATAACGAAAGGAGAGTGAAGGTCGATCTATGGAGTGCCCATTTAAACATTGTTTAGATGGACACTCCATTTTTAATATACTATACATGGGGGAGCATTTTACCGTATTTTTTTTCTTACTTTCAACGGTTAAATAAAATAGTATGATCAGAAAAAATCCATCAGTGGATGTTATAAATGATATTTTGCGGCTTACAATGGAAGCTTACCCGGCCTCTAATTTTATAAAAAGCCTTTTATTTCAATACCAGGAAAGGGGAGGTCTTAGTAAAAAGCAGTTGCAGGATTTGCATGACAAAGCTTCTAAAGTCGCAAATATGCCAGCGGGTAAATTAGCTACGCTGGAAGCGGTGATTCTTAAAAAGCCCACCCGTTATAAATCTCCAATGCCGGTTGCGGCACCTGCTGTCATAAAGGATGAAAAGACAGGTGTGTACCTCAATGAGATCCTCTCCAAATATCCGCAGCATAAAATGGTGTTATTCCTTAAATCCAAATATGAAAATGATGAAGTATTATCGCCGACGGAGAAGGGCGAAATTGAACGGTTACATAAATTGCTTATAAAGTAAACATTGGTGCATCCTGATTATAAATTAATTTTTTTACCGGTGTAAACTCATTCCCATTGTACAACCACTTTGCCTGTACTCATCCTGTTTTCTAAAAAATCGTGCGCTTCACCAATTGCTGTTGAAGGAAAAACTTTGGCAATGGCTGGCTGGAATACGCCTGCCTTGTAAAGCTCCATCACCTGTTGCAAACAGCGTTGAATTATGGCAGGATGATGGTCTGCAATCTGCAGCATATTAACACCGATGATGGACTTGGATGGCATCATTAACATGGCCGGATGATAGAAGCCAAATTGTAATGCAGTAATTATTTTACCAAAAATATTTTTACCATTTAATGCGGATGCTCCATAGCAAACAATCCGACCGCCCGGTGAAAGCGAACGAATTCCTTTTTTTATACTTTTGCCCCCAACCGCATCAAAGATGGCGTCTACACCTTTTTTTTCTGTAACATCATTTATAACCTTTTCAAAGTCCTGTGTATTGTAATTGATGGCATGTTGAACTCCGAGTGCTTTCAGATAATTCAACTTGCTTTCGCTGCCGGCTGTAGCAAATATCCTGCACCCACGGTATTTTGCATATTGTATTAAGGCGGTTCCTACACCTCCTGCTCCAGACTGTATTAAAACATTGTCTCCCTTGTGCAAATTCACCATTTCAGCGGCTGCATATATTGCCGTGCAATATTGAGTAGTTAAGGCTGTTGCCGTTGCTGCATCTAATTCATCGGGAATTATCGCAACTGCGCTGGCATTGGTTATTGCATACTCAGCATAGCCACCAAAACGGGTCATTGCTGTAACCCGGTCACCTTTTTTTAGTCCGGTTACACCAGCCCCGATTGCATCAATTGTTCCAGCTACATCATAACCCAGTATGGTAGGTAAGGGTGGAGCTTCTTTGTACATGCCTCTGCGTGCCATTACATCTGCAAAGTTTAAACCGAAGGCGGCCACTTTTATTAATACCTGCCCTGTTTGAATTTCAGGTTTAGGTACTTCTCTTATTTCGAAGGCATTGAGGGCCGATCCTTTTTTTATCAATACTGCTGCTTTCATAATAATTATATTGCCTTAAGATAAGCAGTAAGTTTTATAAACATGCTATTTGTATGATGATATTTGAAAGCAGCCGCGCAGAGCGTTTGTGTTGTTGAAAAGATTCGATTGTTCAATTTGGATCGGAGGAGTTCGATCATGTATTGTGTGGGTTAATTACCTGGCGTGGATGATAATCCCATTGAAGAAAGTTTCGACTCATCATCAGCGATTTTCTTTCTTAACTTTTCGATATTATCCCTTGTTTTGTTTAAATTTTTTTCGGCTTTCCTTGCTTTTTTTGCATCTTTTTTTGCATCACCCGCCTTGTTATCTGCTTTATTGGCCAGTCCTGCATTTTGGGGATTGTCGCTTAATCTTGTAGCAGCTTTAGCATTGTTGTCTGATGACTCCTGTGCTTTGCGGGCAGTATTTTGCATCTCAAGGGTCTTCTTTTCCACACTATTTTCCATTTCGGCGAGTTTTAATTTTTGTTCATTTATTCTCTTCGCAATTTTTAACCCTTCCTTTTGTTGTTTAAGGATATTGACTGAATCCTTTGATACCGCTTGTGCATGTACAGTTGCCACCATTAGCATGGCAATAATTGTGTTAATTATCCATCTTGCTTTCATAAACAATTTCTTTAGTTAACTGTAGTAACCACAAATTACATGCCCGCGCTCACCATTGATTTTACCAATGCAATTTTGGTTACAGGCAGTAATTATTAACACCAGTAAAACATATGCAGCTTTACCTTTGTTAACTAAATAAACAAAAATGAAAAAAATGTATTGCTGGAAATGTGTAGTGATGTTGGCAAGTATGTATTCTGTTATACACGCTTTCTTAAACTGACACTTGTTTGCTGGTAAAACAGCGTTTTTTGAGTAAAATTTTGGGAAACCGTAGCTGTTGCAAAACGGCGTTTATTCGTACCGGTTAGTGTTGACTATCAATCCTGTGAAAACCTTTTTTTTGATTATCTTGGCCGAAACCTTCTTCTATTGGCCATTCAATTATCAGGCACTTTTTCCAACTTGTTGTTGTATTGACTTATAACGTGCGATGGTGTTTTGAGCCTCCAGTAATTGTAATTTAAGTGCGTGCATTGCAGGCTGGCCCTGTTGCAACAACGCTTCCGTTTCTTCATTGCTCTTTTGAAGCAATAAAATATTTTCATCCAGTATTTTGTTTAGCTTGTTGGCTTGCTCCAGCTTTTTTTCGCATTCCATCTCTGCTGATTGTTTTAACTGGTGCACCTGTATATTTTCCTTCTGAAGCGTCTCCTTTTTTAATAGCGCACTTTCAAGGTAGCCTTGTGTACTCTTGAGTGATTTTTGAAGTTTTGACATGGCTATGGTCCTCATAACCCAGGCAATAACAAAACCTGTTATCAAAGCCACTGCTGAAAAAATATATGTTTGTGTCAATGTATTTATATTTTAAGTTGCTATAATTTCTCCCACCCATCAACCAATAATAAATAGCCGGTCTTAAGCAAGAATCTCACCAACTATTTTTGCGAAGTTAATTTTTTTATAAGATGTACACGTGTTGTTGGCAGAAAATTATAAAAAAATAGATTTAAAACAAAAGGCCCCA
>JBBQWL010000033.1:0-86546 GCA_038210625.1 Chitinophagales bacterium
AATTAATAGTGTAACCCGGGCCACCTGCGCCAGTACCATCAGGGCATCCACCCTGTATCATAAAATTTGGAATTACCCGGTGAAAAGTCAAGCCGTTGTAGAATCCCTGGTTTACCAGCTTTTTAAAATTTGCAGCTGCAATCGGCGCATCATCATCATATAGTTCAAATTTCAAAACGCCTTTGGCGGTATGTATTTCGCCGGTTGTTAATTGTACGTCGCTCATTATTTTTTGTTTTTATTGTGATGCGAAAGTAACAATTAAGGCGCAATTGGCGATGCTAAATTGCCTTTGGTGAAACAATGGTCACAATTATTATTAATCGCACTCCGTTAAAATACTTCTTTAATAAAAACAATTTTATTGTTAAACAAGAAGCTACTGCCAGCAACCTTACGCAATAATAATTTTGCAACCGGCGCATTAGGTGAAAGCGCCAATATTGTTTCGCCTTCAAACAACATTTTGCCAAGGCCTGCGGCTATAAAAAATTTCACTTCATCGCAAACAACTACGCTGCCTGCGTCCACAATAACATGAAGCCTTGTTGTGCAATCAACCGACGTAAGGGCAGCCAGTTCATGCTGGTTGGCTACCAGCTGTCGGGCATGCATATCTTTTTCCAGGTGGCTCATTGCCCGGCCGGTTTCATACTTATCGCCTGCACTACTTTTTTCCTCGCTGTTAGCCGCCGATTGGGCATTGTCCATAGCCAGCAATGCAGCATCTATCCGCTGTTGAATTGATAGCATACAGTGTTGCAGCAAGCGTTTTTTGAAATTGAGTTGATCAGTCAATAATTAAGTTTTGTAGTTGTAAAACGGAATGGCAATAATTGTTTTTCGCATGCTGCATTCTGTTAATTTCACCTTTGCCATTGATTATCATTGGCAAGTATTTTTATAGTACAACCAGCAATTACTTTACCATTAGTGATAAAGCGGCCGAGTTGTTTATACCAACTATAATTTGTTCCTTATTTCTACTCTTTACTTTAACCAGGCTACGCACATCGCCCTTTATATTTAAACCACTTTTATATTGCGGTATGTAGATAAAATTGTTTTTACCGTCACCATATAACAGCACGCCGTGGTTAGCCTCATACCGCCCAAATTTTATTCTTGTCCATGCATTGTTACCAGCCAATAAAAGGTCTTGTTTTCCATCATGATTTGCATCCAATGCCGTAATACCAAATACGGGGGCATACTGCGCTTCCAGTGGCAGTTGATGCATTGCGAACCCTTTGTCACCCTGATTTTCAAGATAAACTGTCTGCATTGTTTCTGCTTTAAGCTGACCTGCATCTTTTAATTGTTCTGCTGTAAAAATATCATTGATGGTAGCGGTGGCATAGGCCTTATATTCCAGGAACTTTTTCTTCAACCCCGGTAACTGATCGGTAAGGTCATCCCTTGACGCTGCAGGATAAGATACGCCATCAATGTAATAACACAGCAGAGGATCTACGGAACCATTGTTATCAAAATCTTTGTAGTACATCGTCATCGGTTGTTTATCTGTAACATGAAACTGTGTGTTGGTACCATAGTTACCAAGCACCAGGTCTAGGTCGCCATCGCCATCCATATCTGCAGCACCAATGCGGTTCCACCAGCCTGTACTTGCAAAATGAACATACGACGACGAAGCATCAGACAGTACTCCTTTTTTATTGATAAAGACCTTTACCGGCATCCATTCGCCCACAATAACCAGGTCGGGCTGATGATCGTTATTTAAATCCATCCAAAGGGCATCTGTAACCATGCCGGGAAACTGCAGTGCTGAGCAGACCTGCTGCGTTGCATCTGTAAAATTTCCTTTACCGTCATTCAATAAAATGTAGCTTCCTGGAGTGGTAGGATATTTTCCAGGCACAACCCTTCCCCCTACAAACAAATCCAGGTCGCCATCACCATCTATATCTGCCGCCTTCACACATCCTTTGCTGGCAAGTAATGCCGGCAATGCATCTTCTTTTTTTGTAAAATTGCCCTTGCCATCATTCAGGTATAAACGGTCCTGGTAAGCGGGGTCATTTGCGTTATACTCAAATCCTCCGCTGGCAACGTATAGGTCCATATCACCGTCATTGTCGGCATCAAAAAAGCTGGCAGCTACATCTTCACTCGGCGCATCTAAAACAAACGAAGGTGTAACTTTTAAAGAAAAAGTGTTGTTCTTATTTTGAAGAAAAAGTTGTGCGGTCTCACCCTTGGCACCGCCCATAAAAAAATCTTCCAGGCCATCTTTATTTACATCTGCCGCTACAATGCACGGTCCCTGGCGGCTAAAATAATTTGGCAACAAGGATTGAACTGTAAAATCTCCAAATATATTTTCTTTATGAAGCACATCCGACAGCACCTGTTGGGAGAACACGCCTTTGTTTTGTATAACCGTATCATATATCCATATTTCTTTAGCATCCGCCATTTTAATGGATAGTAACTGATTGGGTTTTACAGCAACCATTTTTTGGAAATGATCATTGGGCCAGATGATAAGCAATGAATCAATGATTGCATTTTTACCCACGCCGAAGTTCAACACGGGATCCCCTGAAGATTGGAAACCTCTCACCGGCGATTGTTCCTGGTAAAATTCCTGCCCTTTGCAAAACAATTTCACCTTTGCACCAATACCCCTTTTATTTGCAGGACCACCATTCAATTGCACCCGCAGGTAGTTATTCGTATTAAGGGTTTCGTTGTTGTTTTTGTAGATGCCGGCAAAATCGTTGGTGTTGTTTATCACCAGATCAAGGTCGCCATCGTTATCCAGGTCGACGTAAGCGGCGCCTGCGGAAACACCTTTTTGATCAAAGCCCCATTCTGTAGTTTTTTTAAGAAAAGTACCATTACCCTGGTTTTGAAAAATATAATTGGGTGTTTCATTGGTTGGCATCTTGCGTATGTATTCCGGAATCGGATCTACAGAATCTTTATGCATGTTCTTCACGACCCTATCCACTGAATATTTCAAAAAATCCATCTCGGTATAGTCTTTTACATATCCATTGGTTATAAAAAGATCTTTATAGCCATCATTGTCATAGTCTCCAAAAAGTGCCGACCAACTCCAGTCCGTATTGGACACTCCCGCAAGTTGGCCAACCTCGCTGAACGTACCATCGCCATTGTTTTTCTGTAGCATGTTGCGGCTGTACTGGTAATAAAAGCCCTGTGTAAACAAATATTGAAACTTGTCAAAATTATCTACACCGGCGTGCATCTTAATTGTTTTATTGTCTTCCGGCAGCATATCCAGTGTTACCAGGTCTGTAAGTCCGTCGTTGTTGTAATCCGCCGCATCTGAGCCCATAGAATACAGTGAAATATTGTCCATTGCCCTGGTGAGCTGCTCAGAAAACGTACCATTGCGATTATTCATAAAAAGGTAATCTGGTTCATTAAAATCGTTGGAAACCGCGATATCAGGCCATCCATCATTATTAAAATCTGATATGGCAACGCCCAGGCCAAAAGTGAGTACGTTGGAAGTAATGCCTGCGGAATCGCTGACATTAGTAAAATGATTGTGATCGTTCCTGTATAATTTGCTGGCATAATCCGGATTTTTTTCCTTTCGCAATTCAGGATTATCCTGTACGCCGGCTGTGTATTTTTGAACGGAATGGTTGATGATAAAACAATCGAGGTCTCCATCTTTATCATAATCAAAAAACGACGCCTGCGTGGAGTAGCCATTATCCGCAAGGCCGTATTCAGCTGCTTTTTCTGTAAAAGAAAGATCGCCGTTGTTGATGAATAGTAAATTTTTGCGTCGTTCAGGATTTATATCCGCACTCCTGCAAATATAAATATCCAGTTTGCCATCCCCATTAACATCGGCCATGGTAGCCCCTGTACACCAGCCTTGCATTTTATCTACACCGCTTTGCACCGTAATGTCTTCAAATTTAAAATTGCCTTTGTTTAAAAACAAACGGTTTCTTACCATGTTGCCGGTAAAAAGAATATCCTGTAAACCATCGTTATTGATATCACCTATGGCAACACCGCCGCCGTTATAGAAGTAAATGTAATTGGCAACATTCAGCGGGCCATCTTCAAAAAGTGTGTTCTTAAAATTGATCCCCGTACCCTGCTCATCCAGCCGGGTAAACAAATGTTTTCCCTCATCATTGTTGCAACTGGTAACAAAAACACCAATAAAAAAGACGATGGTAAAAGTAAAAAGCTTTTGCATAAAATAAATTTAGAACCCGCACAGGATGACACAAAAAAAGATTCCACCGAATGTAAACCCTTCGATGGAATCTTTGTATAAAAAGCTCAAACAAATTAATTTTTATCCCACCATAATGGCGTGGTTAGTTTATCACCACCAGAGCCTAGTAAAGATGTAGCAGCTTCTACCGCTGTCTTGTTATTTTGCTTTTCTGAAAGCAGGAATGGAATTCTCCTTATCCATTGAGTATTTGGATCAGGAAGATCTGGATTTTCAGAATTAGCAACAGGATACCTTATAAAAGCACGGCTTCTTCTGTAATCGGCCCATGCTTCAGTTCCGTCGGGGAAAATAGCCAGCCATTTTTGAATACCAATTTGCTTTTTTTGCGTTGGTACATCGGCTGCAAATTTCACGGGTGCATCTGACACTGCAGGAGAGTTTAAGAAATCACCTGGTGCCACGGGCACGCTGGCGCTATTGATGTAAGCTGTAATGGCAGCTCCATCCGTTATACCCCATTGCTTCATTGAATTAGTGATACCAGCTTCATACATTTCTTTTGCAGTACCTCCCATATTCCATCCCAGCATAGCACCCTCTGCACGCAGGAAGTAGGCTTCGGCAACAGACATAATATTTTGAGGAGTTGAAAGGTAATCCGCATTGCCGCCAAAAGAAGGTGAAGACCATCGTTTGCCAGGCTTTGCGTTGGAAGTTGCCAGGTTAGGCGTTTGAGTTAACTGAGTTGAAGTGAGGCCATTTCTCAGCCCATCATACTTTCCGGTACCATTGGGATTATCTGTAGTCGAGTTATCTGGCAGAAAGTAAACAGAAAGACGGGGATCTTTGTAACCATTTAAAACGGATTCCATTGAAGCGCTCATCCGAAATTCATTCCAGTCAGACATAATGGAAAGGCCATTATTATCATCCCCTTTCAGGCTTTTTTGAATCAACGCATCATCAGAAGGACTATCCGTAAAAACACCTCCTGCAACAGCAGCTTCAGCTTCAGACTTTGCCCTCGCCGGATCAACAGCAGAAATACGCATTGCCAGCCTCAATCTTAGCGTGTTGGCAAATTTTATCCATTTGTTTACATCACCGCCGTAGATAAGATCATAACTTCCATAATGGTTTTCACCTGCGTGTGTTTTCAAAACGGTCACAGCCGCATCCAGTCTCTTAAAAAAATCATCATAAATTTTATCCTGCGCATCGTATGGTACTGAATTGCCTGGCTGACCGGCCTGAAAATAAGGTATAGGTCCCCAGTAATCTGTAACTCTATGAAACCCCAATACCCACACAACATCTCCAATAGCCGCTTCGGCAGAGCCTGGAGAAGCAGTTGAAATGGATTGTAATTGTGGCACCATATCGGTATAAATCGGGTTAAAGGCAGCTCCAACCCAATCCATCCTTATATTGAGCCGGTCGGAAGGAAAATAAGTGGCCGTGCAGGCAAAATATTGCGCATATTGATCGGCAAAAAGATTTTGCGCAACCTGGTAGTTCCAGATATTAGGAACGGCAGATGCTTCCGCTTTTGAAAAAAGGAAAGGCAGTTCAGCTGTTCCCACCGTGGCAACTGTGTTTCTGTCAGTATTGATCTGGTCAAATTTTTTGGTACATGCCCCAAGCAGAACCACGCAACAAAGAAGAGGTGTATAAATTCGATTTAAGATTGTTATTCGATTCATATAATAGTATTATTTAGAAAGTTATATTAAAAAGTTAGCTGTAAGTTAACACCTAAACTACGTGTAGCTGGCAAGGTCCCATATTCAACACCTTGGTAGTTGCTGTTACCAAGACTCATATCAGGATCAAACCACATTTTGCGGGTGCCGATGCCAGGAATGTCCAGCAAAGACTTGCCCCTGTATAACCATAATAAATTTCTGCCCACCAACGACAATTTAGCGGCCTTTATAACGGTGGTGTTCTTTAAAGGAATGTTGTAACCAATTGATAACTCTCTTACTCTTAAATTAGTTGCATCGTATGCAAAAAACTCACCGGCACCGTACCTTTTGCCGGAAGCGATCTGCCAAAAGTCCTGGGCAGCAATCGGTGTTGAAACGGCAGCCCCAGTGGCATCTACTCCTCCAAGACTCCATCCGCCTTCACGTTTTAAAGCAGTCACCTCAGGAATGCCGCTAAAGGCCAGGTTCATTTCTGTACCAGAAACCATTGTTCCACCAAAGCGGCCGTCAATCAAAAAGCGCAAAGAGAATCCTTTGTATTCAAACGTATTGGTAAATCCAACGGTTGCTTTCGGGTTAAAATTGCCAATATATTCCTGCTCCTGTGTAAGTACTGGTTTACCATCTGTTCCAACTACATGGTTTCCTTTAGCGTCTGTGGCCCATTTAAATGCAAGCAGGTCTCCATAGGCTTTGCCTTCCTGCACAACCGGCGTTGCAGACCGTCCAAAACCTCCGCCCAGGTAAAATATTTTTACTTCATCGCTTAATGAAATCACTTTACTGCGGTTCATCGCCACATTAAGGGTAACATCCCATTTGAAGTTTTTTGATTGAATGGGAGATCCATTTAAAACCAATTCAAATCCTTTATTTTGAATATTTCCTGCGTTGATATATTTGCTTGAAAAACCGGAGGCAACAGGTAATGCAACCTGCAACAGTTGGTTAAACGAATTGCTCTTGTAATAAGTGGCGGTAAATCCAATCCTGTTTTTCAAAAATCTTGCTTCCATTCCAAACTCAAGATTCTTAACAATCTCCGGTTTCAATCCCGGTAAAGGCAGCGTTGAACTAATTTGTAAAAACCCGTTTCCTGCACCCTGGCCATAATTGTAAACAGATCTCAATAAACCAAAACGACCCCCGTTTCCAACCTCAGCGTAGTTGATAGACGCCTTTAAAAATGACAAACCTTCCGGTAATACAAGTAAGTCAGATAATACTGTTGAAACACCTACAGAAGGATATAAAAATGAGTAAGGCTTAGGCAATCTTGAATCCCAGTCGTTCCGCAAACTCAGGTCAAGAAATACCGCATCTTTAAACGACAGGTTAGCCTGGCCAAAAACAGATTGTGTCTGCACCTGCGTATAACTTGAATTAACAGCGGGACTTTTAGCAAAATTAAGGCTGTATTTGTCAGTTACATTTAAGCCCCCGGCAGAAGATAAATTAGCATCGTATTTACTATCCTGGATTATAGCCCCAACACGATAGTCTATTTTAAATTTACTTGAAATCTTATTGTTTCCTTCCAGCATCACATCAAACCATTTTTCTGTAGCAATGATGTTATTCTTCTGGTAATCGCCACCGGATTTTGACCATAATATCGTGCCTTCGGCTACGGAATTTTCTCCCCTATCGAAAGTCTTATCAAGGTTAGCACGGCCGGCAAGTGTAAGCCAGTTGGCGATCTTAAACTTGGCCGTCAAAAATCCTATTACCCGGTCCCTGGCTTC
This sequence comes from Chitinophagales bacterium, assembly GCA_038210625.1. Lineage (GTDB taxonomy): Bacteria > Bacteroidota > Bacteroidia > Chitinophagales > Chitinophagaceae > Ferruginibacter. The sequence goes on from JBBQWL010000033.1 coordinate 7,659, forward strand.
GTTAATCGAAGTATTATTAACTGTCCAATATGGATTTTGATAAATTGAACTTAGGGTTGATGGAAAACTTGTAGGAGCATAGATACCTACATTATTTAAAGTTTGATAATTCATGGCATCTGCAGTAGAAATATTTCTTGCCATGTTATAAATGTCAATTACCGGGGCATTTTCTTCACCAGTACGTGGCCGGTTTTTAATATCCTGGTTTACATAAGTAATTTTTGCGTCAGTGGAAAAGCGGCTGCTTACCTGGTTAGTAATACGTAAATTAACTGTATGACGAACAAGTTCATTATTTGGAATGATACCTTCGATTTTGTTATTTGTGTAAGAGAAGTAAGTCTGCATTTTATCTGTACCTCCCGTAACGCCAATTGAATTATTCAAACTTATTCCACTCCTGAAAAAATCGCTTACATTATTTGGTTGAGCGGAATAAGTTCCAGGCACTCCCAGATGGTTAACAATTGACTGACCAGTCATTTTTGCACCCCAGCTTTCGCCGGAAGTAAGTGTATCTTGCAACTGCCCCCCATTGCCCTGGCCGTAAATATTTTGAAATTTAGGCAAAGCAAATACAGATTCAGTCGCGATACCGGAATTGACACTAACAGACATCCTGTCTTTTTTTCCTTTTTTTGTAGTGATTACAATTACACCATTACCGGCCTGGCTACCATAAAGAGCAGCAGCAGAAGCGCCTCGTAAAACAGTTACAGATTCTATATCATCCGGGTTAATACTGGATGCACCATCTGAACCCTGTATGGATCCAAAGTCGCTGGTTGCGGTACCATTGGTGTTATTGCTAATTGGTACACCATCCACAACAATCAGGGCATTATTAGACCCCTGGATAGACCTGTTCCCTCTTAACACGATGCGTGCACCGCTGCCCGGGCCACCAGAGCCTTGCGTAATAACGGCATTGGCAACCTTACCTGAAAGAGAGTTAATTACATTGTTTGCATCCCTGGCTTCTATAAGCTCTGAAGCTTTTACCGATTGGGTAGCATATACCAGTGTTTTTTTCTGGCGGGTAATGCCGAGGGCAGTAACTACCACACCTTCCAATTCTACCTTGCTTTCCGTAAGTACAACATTCAATTCGGATTCATTGGCAGACACCGTTTTCTCAACAGTAGCAAATCCCACATTGGATACTACAATAGAGACGTTTCCAGTTGGCGCTGCGATAGAAAAATTACCATTGATATCGGTGATAACGCCTTTCTTTTGCCCTTTTATTACAACTGTAGCACCAGGCTGAGCCTCGTTTGCCGCTGATGTAACTCTGCCCGAAATGTTTCTCGTCTGCGCTTGCATTGAAGCCGTAAAACCTAACAGTGCAGTAAAAAATAGAAGGAAACCTTTGAATAGTTTAGTCGTCATGCAATATTAGTTTTGGTAATTGAAAAAATATCTGTCCTATTAAAGATGGGAACAATTCTTCAAAAAGCAATGGCTTTCACTTGAAGAAAAAAGATGTTTTTGTTACGCAAACGTTTGTGATCTAAAAACAAACGCTTGCGCAAGTTTTCTATAATATTTCGCTAATCATTATATCAAAATTTAGGTGGACGATTCTACAAAAATTGGAGTGAATTTAATTGGGTTATATGGTCCAGCTGTTGCCTGCGCAAGACTTTTACTGTTTGCCTTTTTTTTGTTATCAGCCGTCTCAACTGTTTTTAAATATGAATCAACACGTTTTCGTCTATTTTTCAATATGAAACATGAGGCTGTTGCGAGTCTGCGTTGTATCTTATTTGACAATGGGTTTTAAGTGAATACTCATCTTTTCCACAACCCATTTTCCGAGGGCAGCACCCTGCTTTTGCCCGTTTTCAATGGCGTCTCTAAAATGAATACCTCCGTATAACCTTGATATGGCAGCTTCCTGTGCGGCGTCCCGAAAGGAAGGAAAAGTTCTTGCAGGTATTTCAAACAATTCCTCCGAATTGTCGGTATAGCTGAAATGATCCCCTAAAAAATAACTCAGTACTTCCGCAGCCGCTGTAGATATTACACTATGGCCGCTGGTATATTCCGGAAAAGGAGGCGTTTGCAACAAAGGCTGCCAGTGTAGATCCATGTATTTATTGATATAGCTTTCGGGGCGTATCCGATTGCTGCGGTATTTTTCATCCCAGCAAATTATAAATGCATCCACCAGTGCTATAGATACCATAGCATGTAAGAGTACAGCGTTGTCGAAAGACAATCCCGCTTTCTTTGCTGCAATGCCTGTTATATTCATCCAGTGACCTCCGGGACTAATTTTTTTAAAACCAATGGCCATGTGCCCTGATGTATTTACTATAAAAGGATTACAATCCCAGAACGATGCGACCTGTATCTGCGCAGGGTTTGCCTGCTTCGAAATATCATACACCTCTTTCGCTAATTTGAAAAAATCGCTGGTGGTGTCTTTGCTAAAATCAACGGGCGGCGCACACACAAACTGGTTACACGAATCTATCAGCATCGGGCGAATGGTTTTCCAGTTGGGTTCTACTGCTTCAATATAGGCAGGCGGAGTCGGATACCAAAATGCATCCCCTTTTATTGGCGTGTACCTAAGCCTGGCACTAAGGGTGCCATACCCATCGGCCTTTGCGTATGCTACCATACTGCCGGCTACGAGATTGGCCACAGCAACCGATGCTTTGATAATGCCTGCAGCAATTTTACTTTTACTAAGTGTTTTTAAATAGGCGTCTTCCTGCTCCTGCAACATGAAGCCCGAAGGAAGCATCCTTTTACCTGTTTCCAGTACCGAATACACTGCTGCAATACGATAGTTATAGGTATTTTTATCTTCCGTTATTTTTACCGGCGTATAATTTTTCAGCAAGGCGGACAGTGGTTCAACGGCACCATCATTCTGGCTAACTATTTCGTACGCACTCAATACTGCATAGCTATAAAAACGGCTCGCCGCAGGCGGGTTTACCACATCATGCATCATTACCATTGACAATGAAAATACAACTGGCCTCAAATCCAGGTAAGCAGGTTGAGGTTTTTTGATTTGCCCGCTCACCGTGCTATATAATAATACCAACCCAAAAAAAATATTTTTCATTGTCAATTCTGTTTGTAAAAAATCAGATCGCTCCCTGCAATCCCTATTGCGATGCATTTGTCTTTACCAACTGTTATCTCTTCGGCTGATTTTACGTCTCCCTTTACAGAAAGACCAGATACCGGTTGAGGAACATAGTCAAAATTTCCTTTGCCATCTCCTTTTAATAAACAGCCGTAATTGGCGTCGATACTACCTATCTTTAACCGGTTGTCTGCATGGTTGCCCAGTAACAACAAATCGATTTTTCCATCGTGTGTAAAATCCTTTGCCAATATTTTTGTTACAACAGAAAACTGCGCTTGTAATGGTAAAAACGATTTAACAAATTTGCCTCCCCGGTTCAAAAAACACACCGTTCTTTCCTCATTGGCAGTAAGCACCGAAGCTTTGGCAAGTTCGTCCGGGGTAAAAATATCTTTCATGCCGGCATCTGCATAATTTTTATATGATGAAAACTTACGCCGCATGGGGTAAATCTGTTCATTCAATTCATCCCTGCTTACAAAAGGATAAGTTTTGCCCTGCATGTAGCAATTAAAAAAAGGATCGATGGAACCGTTGCCATCGAAGTCGGCATAATACATTTCTGCAGGCTCTTTTTCGGTTACTTCGAAAGGAGAGTTTAAACCGAGATTACCCGCAATAATATCTTCGTTGCCATCGCCATCCACGTCGGTGATATTTAGCGTAAACCAAAACCCATTTGCCGGTTCAGAAAAATACGCAGTCGTTTTATCTGTAAAACCCGAAGTACTATTGATAAATATTTTTACCGGCATCAACTCTCCACAGATGACCAGGTCTTTTCTTCCATCTTTATCAACATCAGCCCACTGCGCATCGGTCACCATTCCAACATTTGAAAATGGAATATCTGTAATTGTGAACTTTCCTTTGCCATTGTTTAGTAGCAAATAACTTGTTGGGGCAAGCGGGTATTTACCCGGTATAATTCTTCCACCAATAAACAAGTCCAAATCACCATCTCCATCTACATCGCAAGGGCGCACACAAGATTTGCTGCTGGCACTTACATCCGGCAATGCATCTTCCGATAAACTAAAATTTCCTTTGCCATCATTGAGATATAATTCATCCTGCAGTGAATGCGTATTGGCTTCCCATAAACTATAGCCGCCCTTGGCGATATATAAATCAGGAAAGCCATCTGCGTTGGCATCAAAAAAAACGGCTGCCGCAACGGTGCATTCATTCTCATTGCCACCCGAAAATCCATCCTGCGCAATAAAATGACCGCCTGGTTGCTGAAGAAATATTTTGGCGGTTTGGTTGTTATCGCCACTAATAAACATATCCTCAAGGCCATCGTTATTTACATCCGCCCTGGCAATTACTGGTCCCGTTTTCGAGTACATGAAAAGCATTAGCAATTGCCGCTTAAAGTCGTTTTGCACGCTTACTTCGTTTTTATAATCCAGCATACCGGGTGCCTTTGTAAACAAGGGTTTGATTGAATTTTCAGGAGCAGCATTCACCGATTTGGTCGCATCCTTTTGCTGCACAATTATTTTTTGATTGGCGGTAATATTTGCCGTTACCTGAATGCTGCCATCTGGCCAGATAATTTTTAGTGAGTCAATATTTTTTTGTGCGCCCAAACCAAAATTCAACACAGTTGATACGCAGGATAAGTAGCCCCTATTGGGATTCACTTCCTGGTACTGCATACTGCCATTGGTATATAAATAAACTTTAGCACCAATTGCATTTGTATTGCCCGCCTTTCCGGATAATTTTACTGCCACATAATTACCTGCATCCTGTTCCCTGCTTTGATTTTTGTAGATAGATGCCACATCATTGATGTTATTTATCACCAAATCAAGATCCCCATCGTTATCCAGGTCGGCATATACTGCACCGCTTGATATGCCTGGTTTATCCAGCCCCCAATCTGTTTGTTTATTGCTGAAAGTAAGATCGCGGTTGTTTTTAAAAATGTAATTCGGCAACGTGGTAGATGGCATTGCTTTTACCAAATCCATCAATAAAGCAGGTTCCCTGTCCACTGCTTTTTTTACTTTATAATCTCCCCAATACCTTAAAAAATCTTTGTTGGTATAATCCCTCAGGTACCCGTTGCTGATAAATAAATCTTTGTAACCGTCATTGTCAAAATCGGCAAACAAAGGGCACCAACTCCAGTCAGTAGCAGACACACCGGCCAAACGACCAATCTCACTAAACGTTCCGTCGCCGTTATTCAACTGCAACATATTGCGCATATACTGCTTGTATAAATCCTGGCTCTGCATCAGTGCGAATGATTCATAATTTTCCTGTAGCTGCAGTAATTTCTGCCGCCGGTTATCTTCCGGCAACATATCCAGCGACATAATATCCGGCAGGCCATCATTATTGAAATCGGCAATATCTACCCCCATTGAGAATTCAGGCAAGTGCCGCAACCGTTGCTGCGACTGATCTGTAAAGGTACCATCATGGTTATTGATGTATAAATAATCGGGTTCGTTATAATCATTGCTAACATACACATCCTGCCAACCATCTTTATTTACATCTGCAATGGCAATACCTAAACCAAACGTCATCGGGTTTTGACGAATGCCAGCCTTTACAGAAACATCTGTAAAATGGTTGCCGTTATTCTCATATAATTTATCACCTGCCAGTTCATCAATATCATTTCTGAATTTGGCAAATTCCATATTGTCAATTTTTTTGGTGCTGTGGTTCAGCAAAAACATATCCAGGTCACCATCATTATCATAGTCAAAAAAAGCCGCCTGGGTGCTATAGCTTTTATCATCTAATCCATAAGCTTTCGCTTCTTCTGAAAACTTTAAATTGCCCTTATTGATGAAGAGCTGATTTCTTCTCTGATCCTCCCCCACTTTGCCGGAGTAACACACATAAATATCCAGTAAACCATCGCCGTTTACATCTGCCATAGTTACGCCGGTCTTCCATCCTCCGCTGCGGCCAGGCAATTCATTACAGGCATCTTTGGTGATGTCTTTAAACTGCATATTACCCAGGTTAAGGTATAGTTTATTGGGCTTCATATTGCCGGTAAAAAAAAGATCCGGTAAGCCATCATTGTTGACATCTCCCACAGCCACGCCCCCACCATTGTAAAAATATTCGTAGGATAATACATTTAGGCTTTCTGATTCGCTGATATCATTGCTGAAGTGAATATTGGTTTGGCCGGGTGACAACAGCTGAAAAAGCTTTTGTTGTGCAATAGCGGGTAATGCAAATAATAATAAGACTGCAATTGTGATATAAAATCTCATACCTAAAGTTATTCTAAAGAAACATGCATCGCCGCGATGCGCTTGAATTAGTTTATAAAATTTGTTTAATTTTTTTATGATGGTTGTACCGGGGTTTCAATTTACAGCCACCAGAAAACCATTTTCAATTACTAACTATACTTCCCTAAAAAATTAAACCACAAGACCATCGAAGCGATGGCCCTGTGGCGTTAATTTGACCTACTAAAACTGTCTTTATATTGATTGAATAATAAAATTATTTATCCCACCAAACACGGCCGGCATAAGTATCGCCACCTGATAAACCAGTTACAGCAGTTTTATAATTTGCAGGATTGTTAGATGCCTCACTTGTTGGATAAGCTTGTCTTCTTGGAATAGTTCCGCCTGTAAAATTACCAGCATAATTTACTGGCGCTAAAACAGGATAGCCAGATCTTCTCCAGTTGCTCCATGCTTCATCAAAATCAAAGATGGTTCCTGCAAGCACCCAGTACTGCGTGTTGATTTGCTTCAAGGAATTTTCCAGGGACGAAACATCCAGTGGGTTTGCAGTAGCATAGGCTGTTGCAACTCCTGCAGCGATCGTGCCGGCAGCAGCATTCATTTGACCGTATGTTTGAATAGCCGCAGCTAAACCGTTTGCATAGTGAGCAGCAGCTGTTGCGCCAACATTCCAACCTCTTGCGGCAGCTTCAGCCAGCAAAAATTCTGTTTGCGCATATGTCAGGATAAATGTTGGTGCATTCAAATCCAGGTAAACAGCTGTTTTCGGACGTGAATAACCACCAGTAACATTGATATCATCTCCTGTTCCGGTAGCGCCAGGAAAACCAGGTGCCTTAGAAATGTCAGTTGCACCGCCATTCTGATCGTACCCGTTAGGCATACCCTGCTGTAAAGCCGGAGTAGATATACCTGCAAGACTTTCATTTGCTGCATTTGCTTTACCCGGCATAGCAACTTCTGATATAACACCCAATCTTGGATCTGCAGTTGCTTTTAAATAATCAACCAGCACTTTACCCCATTTAACTTCAGAGTAATCTTCTGCAGTTGTAAGTGAGCGGGAATTGGCGTTACTAAAACCATGTGAATTATCAAATATAACGTAAGCGTTATCTGCATTGCTTGCAAAAACACCTCCGGCATACGCCTTTTCAGCATATTTCTGTGCAGTAGCCGCGTCAACTTTCGTTAAGCGCATAGCCATACGCAGCATCAGTGAATAACCAAATTTTTTCCACTGAGCAATATTGCCTTTGTAAGGAAATACATCGTTGGTTGGAATAGCTTTGGCTGCATCCAATGTTGGTAACACACTGTCTAATTTTGTAAACATCAGGTTGTAAACATCCTGTTGCTTATCATATACCGGTTGAGAGATACCAGACTTTGCACTTAGTGCCTGTGAATAAGGTACGTCGCCGTAAACATCGGTAATGGCTTCAATATTCAATACCTCACAAATAACGGAGATGCCGCTTACATTACTTAACTCAGGTTTGTCCTTGGTTAAATTTTGTATCTCACGCAGAAAGCCCGCAGACCTGTAACCTGCATCCCAGGTACGTCCCTGGTAATTTAAGAAACTACCTCCCTGCACATATTTATCACCGCCACTATAATAGCCCGGGTAAATCGCAGAAGCAAAAGTTTGTGTCCACATACTTTGAAAAAGTATCGGCCCGTTGTAGCCGGAAACCGCGTCTACATAGCCTAATTGCCCGGATGGCAATAACAGGTTAGCATCAAAATTTGCTGCCGAAGCCTTTGTGGGATCGGTATTGACATCATCGAAGTTTTTTGTACAGCTCGTTATAAAAACGGCTGCCAAAAGACCCATATTTAAAATAGTTTTTTTCATGTCTGGTTATTTTTTGAATTTGAAATTAGCATTGATACCAAAAGACCTTGTGGAAGGAAGACTGGTACCTTCGATACCTGCATAACGGATAGTAGAAGAGAAACCTGCTTCCGGATCAATGTTATCTGTATTCTTAAGGAAAGTGAATAAGTTACGTGCAACAAAAGAAATCTGGATAGAACTAAATAAAGGTAATCCTGCCAATGCTTTTTCAGAAATAGTATAACCAAATGTAACCTGGCGTAATTTAATGTAATCACCATTTAACACGTTACCTCTTGAAATTTGCGCCAATCTCTGATAGTAGGATTCTGCTGTAGCAGTAACACTATTTGCTGTTCCGTCAGCCAATACACCGTCAACTTTAATACCTGTTTCTCTTCCAACCAATGTTGCTTTATCCAAACCTCTTACCAATGCATAGTTTTTAGTTGCAGACAACACTTTGTTACCATAGTTGTAATCAATTAAAAATGATAAATCAAAGTTTTTGTAATTGAAATCATTTTTTAAACCGCCGTACAAATTAGGCAAAACCGATCCCATTGCGATAAGACCGCCCTGTACTGGTAAACCACTCGCATCAACAACAATCTGTCCTTTGTCACTATAGGTATAGTCATGCGCCATTACCTGTGGACCACCTAAACCAACTACATACGCGGTATTTGCGTTAAGAGGTCTGTAAGTTCCTTGTCCGAGGTTATTTCCTGCAGCATCTGTTTTCAACACTTTATTGCTAACAGAAGTAAGGTTTAAACTGGCATTCCAGGTAAAATTCTTTTGTTTAACAATATTGCCGGTTACCATTACTTCTAACCCTTTAGTTTGTATACTACCGTTTGAAATAACTGAACCAGAATATCCGGTTGCCCAGCTAAGATTGGCATTCATAATTTCATTAGATGACTTACGCTCAAAATAAGCGATGTCAAATCCTAAACGACTGTTCATGAATTTTAATTCCGTACCAACTTCAAATTCTGTAAGGGTATATGGTTTCAGGAACAGGTTAGGAAGTGTTCCGTCAAAACTACCGGTAGAAGTACCATTGATTGCTCCACCAACATTGTAATAAACAGCAGTTTGATAAGGAGTTGCTGGTTCACCGCTGGTTTTAGCATAAGATGCACGCAGTTTACCGAAGCTAAGTTTAGGAATATCAATTAACTGCGAGAATATCAAACTCGCTGAAACAGATGGTGTAAATATATTACGGTCACCTTTTGGAATACCTGAATTGTATAGCGTAGAGAAGGCGTCGTATCTTCCGGTTGTTGATAAACTTAAAAATGTTTTATAGCTAAAGTCCATAGAATAAAATCCTGAGTGTACTTTTCTTTCATTGTAGCCATAACCTCTTCCATAGTTTAATACATTACCAGGAGTATATAAACCCGGTAACACAAATGGTCCGCCATTAATGTTTAAACCTTCACTTTTATTGGTTCTTGCATTGGCGCCCAATGTTGCATCCAGGCTGATATCACTTGTAATTTTATGCGTAATTCCTACCAATGCATCCAGGTTTAGTTCAGAAGTTTGAGATGTAGAAAGACCAATTCCACCCGACTGACCTGCTGAGTTATAAGAATAATCGGTACCTGAAGGAGTAACGCCTAATACACGATCGTCTTCGTTATCATATCCAACACGACCCATCGCGTATATCCAGCTTGTAAGATTGTATTTTGCAGATACAGCAGTAATCAATCTTTTACGACTTACATCATTAATCCATTTGTTTACCGCGAAATAGGGATTGGTTACATAGTTATCATCACTGAAAACAATTTCTCTTCCATTTGCGTCATAACCAGGATCCAATATGGATTCTTTAATATTTGGAGCCAGGAACAAACCGTTGTTTGGGTTACCAGGACCATCACTTAATTGTGGTGGATTTTTTGCAAGCTGATCGATGTAATTTGCCATTACAGTAACAGCTAATTTATCAGTTACTTTTTGATCCATACTGAAGTTAAGGGTCTTCCTGTCAAGGCCGCTTCCCCTAACGATTGCAGTATTGCTAAGGTTAGACGCAGACAAACGATAGGTACCTTTATCACCACCACCATTTACAGAAACGGTATTGGTAAAAGATGGTCCCCACCTGTAAAAATCAGCAATGTTGTTTTTGTAAGGAGAATACGCGTAATTCTTGCCATCAAAGCCAATCACTTGTGATCCGTCCATTTTAGCGCCCCATGCAAAACGTGCAGTGGCTTGTGCAGAACTGGCGCTGGATGGTTTTAAACCACCGGTTCCCTGTCCATAAACATATTGATAATCGGTGCTGTTGATTGCTTTTTCCGCTACGTAGTTGGCATTGTATTCAATGTTAGCCGTTCCTTTTTTACCGGTTTTAGTTGTAATTAAAATTACACCGTTAGAAGCCCTTGAGCCATACAACGCAGAAGCAGCAAGACCTTTCAACACTGTCATGCTTTCTATATCGTCCGGGTTGATATTTCCGATACCGTCACCGTTATCAGAACCGCCCCATTCGCCTGCGCTACCACGCTGGTTATTATCCATTGGTACACCATTGATCACAAACAAGGGAGAGCCTCCACCTGTGATACTTGAAATACCTCTTAATAAAATACGCGCCGAACCAGCAGGACCACCATTGGTGCCATGTACATTTAAACCAGCAACCTGTCCGGCCAACCCAAGAGCCACGTTGTTTTCCCTTGCTTTAGACATCTGATCGCCCGAAACTGTTGACACAGCATAGCCAACTTTCCTGTTTTGTTTGCTGATGCCCAATGCAGTCACCACTACTTCAGACATGTCCGCCGAAGCCTGGTCCAATACAATTGAAATATTGGTTTTGTCACCTTCCACCAAAATGGTTTTTGTTACATAGCCAACAGAGGTAACTTCCAGTGAAATATTGCCGTCAGGAACTGTAAGTGAAAAAACCCCGTCAGGACCAGCAACGGCCTTGGCGGTTTTTCCCTTTACACCAATTGTGGCAGCTGGTAATCCACTGCCAGATTTAGAATCTGTAACAGTACCGGTCAGTTGCCGGCTTTGTGCCATCACCACTGAGCTAAGCAGTAGAAAGGCGGTTAAAATGCGTAATTTTCTCATTACAATTTTAGTTTTTGGTTAATAAAAAAAATCCCTTTTTCAAACGGGAACTATAAAAAAATGTTGATCTGTCCGGGTTAACAATTATTAATACATGATACTTTTATTTGCAATAAAGCTGCACGCCATTGTACCTGTTTTTTACTATTGCTTTGTTAAAAATTCCAACGCACAAATGCCTCCATAGCAGCATACTCTGCAAGGCCTAATTTATTATACAGGTCTGCTGTAGCTTTATTTCTTTCTTCGGCTCTTTGCCAAAATTCCCGGGAGTCAGTACCCTGGTACACTACACCATCTTTTTGCGATTGATGCTTGAAAATTCCCAACCGTTTTTTAAGTACCTGGTCAGGGCTCATTGGTACAGCCATTTCGATCATATCGATATCCCATTCGGCCCATGCGCCTTTATACAACCACACCCAACAATCTTTCATAAAGGCTTCGTTTTTTAAAAAATGCACCGCTTCAAAAATGGCATCCAGGCAAACCTTGTGTGTGCCATGCGGATCTGCCAGGTCGCCTGCTGCATACAACTGGTGGGGCTGTACCTGCTGAATTACCTGTTGTACAATTGCATAATCTTTTTGTGATAACGGACTCTTTTCAACCAGCCCGGTTTCATAAAAAGGAAGGTCGAGAAAATGAATACACTCTGCCGGAATACCCACAAAGCGACAGGTATTTCTTGCCTCACCGCGCCTGATCAATCCTTTTACATACCGCACTTCTTCTGTATCTTTTTCGCCGCTTTCCTTCACTTTTAAAAATGTAAGCGCCTTTTTATAAATAGCAGTAGTCTCCTTATTTTCAATTGAAAATTTTTCATTAAAATCAACTACAAATTCTGTAAACCGTAAAGCTTCATCATCTGCCACCGCTATATTTCCAGAGGTTTGATATGCAACATGTACTTCATGCCCCTGGTCAACCAGTCGCTGAAAAGTACCGCCCATCGAAATGATGTCATCATCGGGGTGAGGACTAAAAATCAATACTCTTTTTTTAGCTGGATTGGCTCTCTCCGGCCTGTTAGTATCGTCAGCATTGGGTTTACCTCCGGGCCACCCCGTGATGGTATACTGCAGCCAGTTGAAAACTTTGATGTTGATATCATAGGCCTGGCCGTACATCGCCAGCAGATCGCTTAAGCCGTTTTCATTGTAGTCGTTATCTGTTAATTTAAGAATGGGTTTCTTCACCGTCAAAGCCAGGCTGGTGACAGCTTTCTTAATCATCGCAGTATCCCATACCACATTTTCTGTTAACCAGGGAGATTTACGGCGTGTTAATGCGGCAGCCGCTGATTGTTCTGTAACAAAAAGTGTATTGGGATGGCCCTGTAAATAAGATGCGGGAACAAATTCTGTAACCGGTCCTTCTACTGCCTTCTTTAAAATATCTGCCTTACGCTCGCCCCATACAAGCAATATAATTCTTGTGGCTTTTAATATGGTACCAACGCCCATGGTAATGGCTTTTTTGGGTACATTGGCAATGCCTCCAAAATCCGATGAGGCGTCTGCCCTTGTACTAAGGTCGAGGGTGATGAGCCTTGTAGGTGAACTCACGTGTGAGCCGGGTTCATTAAACCCTATATGCCCATTACTGCCGATACCCAACAGTTGGATATCGATGCCGCCTGCCTCTGCAATTTTATTTTCATATTCTTTACAATAAGTCTTTAGTAATTCCTGTGGTACTGTACCATCCGGTATAAAACAATTCTCAGGCAGAATATCTATATGCTCAAAAAGGTTTTCATTCATAAAGCGCCTGTAGCTTTGGATCGCATCAGGTGTTAATGTGTAATATTCATCCAGGTTAAAACTGATTACATTTTTAAAACTGAGCCCTTCGTGGTGATGCAGGCTTATTAACTCGGCATACACTTTTTTTGGGGTTGAACCTGTAGCCAAACCCAGCACAGCATTTTTTCCATTTTGTTGAGCTGCAATAATGAAATCTGCTATTTCCCTCGCAACCACTTTGGAAGCTTCCTTGGAATTTTTATAAATTACAACAGGCACTTTTTCGTGCGATAACATCTTTGGTTGTACAAGGATTTCTGATTCCATTAATTAATTAAATTTAGCATGATCATTTATTGCTGTTTATTAAAACAGCGTGTTCATTTTCACTGGCCAGGGCATTACGCAAAATCACTTCTTTTTATTTAGATTCTTGTTGGCTGCAGTTGATGGTTCCGCTAAAACGGCCTTGCTATAATTGCTTTTCCATAATTCATAGCGCTTGTACTGCCGCTGCAAACGTGGCAAAAACAATTTCCAGTTGCGTTGATTTTTGGGGCTCCAAAGCACTTCGCTCAAAGCACTCATACGTGGAAAAATCATGTACTCAATTTTTGGCAGATTGGTAATGTACTCAGTCCATAGATTGGCCTGGCCGCCCAATACATGTTTTGCCTGCTCTGCATTTAACTCTTTGGGAATAGGCTCATATCCATATACTTTTCCCAACGGCAAAAAACCTCCGATAGTAAGTGAATCATCTTTTTCAACTTGTGCATGATCAAAATAAACCCACCCTCCCGGCGTCATAACCACGTCATGATTTTGTTTGGCAGCCTCAATACCTCCCTCTTCTCCGCGCCAGCTCATTACTGTTGCATTGGGGGCAAGACCTCCTTCGAGAATTTCGTCCCACCCAATAATTTTGCGGCCTTTGCTATTGATGTATTTTTCCATTCTGTGAACAAAATAACTCTGCAGTCCATGCTCATCTTTTAATCCTTCGGCTTTTATTCTTGCCTGGCAAAGGGGGCATTTTTTCCAGTTGGTTTTCGGGCACTCATCGCCACCTACGTGGATGTAGGGAGAGGGAAATAATTCCAATACCTCATCTATTACATCCTGTAAAAATTGAAAGGTGGAATCTTTGCCCGCACAAAAAACATTATTAAATACACCCCAGGTTCCTTCCACTTTATACGGACCGGTGCCAGGGCAACCAAGCCAGTTGTATGCTGTAAGCGCTGCTTCTGCATGGCCGGGCATTTCAATTTCCGGAACAACAGTTATAAACCTGTCCGCAGCATATTGTACCACTTCCCTAATTTCATCCTGTGTGTAAAATCCGCCATGTGGCGTATTATCATTTCCCGTACCGGGATAATGACCAATGATGGTGTTGTTGCGGGTACTGCCAATTTCGGTCAACCGCGGATATTTTTTTATTTCAATGCGCCAACCCTGGTCATCCGTAAGATGCCAGTGGAAATAATTCATTTTATGCAAGGCGATATAATCAATGAATTTTTTTACAACAGGTAAGGGAAAAAAGTGACGTCCCACATCCAGCATCATACCCCTATAATTGAAACGCGGCGCATCGGTTATGGTAACTGCGGGAATATTTAGTATGGCACTTTTTGTAACCGGCAATAGTTGAATCAGGGTTTGAATACCGTAAAAGGTACCGGCGTAAGTATCACCTGTAATGGTTACACCCGAAGATGTAACCATTAGAGTATAAGCATCAGATGACGGTTTTTGGATAAATTTCTTTGTATTTAACTGTATATATTTTTTTTTCGTACTACTGCCTTTTTCTAATTTAAACCCATACACGCTTTGCAGGTAAGCATTAAAAAAATCGGCCGCTTTTTCTTCTTCTGCGTCTCTTGTTACAATAACAGTTTTTGCCGTTATGATAAATTTTCCGCTGGCCTGTTTAACGCTCACTGGTTGTGGAATAATACTTACCGGTTGGCCAAAACCTACCAGGGTTGAAATGATCAATACAACAAAAAAAAGAAATGATTTCATAATTTTAAATACCTTGTTTTCTTTGATAAGGTTACCCCTTGAATATAAAAATTAAACTTTCAGTTCTATGTTCTTTTGAAAATTAAGACATAATCCAGCCGCTGAAAAACTCCCTTAGCAGGGTTAATAATTGCACCCAAACCGCTCATCACAAAACTGCCGGTTATCCATGGTAAAGTTGACAATTGCTGTTTATATTTGCCGCTTCTATATTATCTCTTGCTGACAGAATATTAACATCAATCCCCGCCTATTGCACTACCAGCAACGTTTTAGCAAATTATATCTTACACTATTTTACCTCCCGTCAGCTTATACACAATTAAAAATATTAATCCCGGGCAAGCACAACATGCTTAATATTTTTTCTATCATAGGTATACGTAATGTGCACCCTGCCGTCGCTTGTTTCTATAATGGCAGGATAACTAAACTCTTCCTTGGTTCCGTTTTCCAGCACAATAACATCTTTCCACGTTCTTCCATCTTTGGAGATGGCAACATTCAGTTTTTGACGACCATTAGACCACTCTTTTCCTTTGGTAGTAGGATTATACACCAACATTTGCCACCCGTTTTTTAACGTAACAGCATCAATGCCTGAATTGGGATTTGGAAGTTGCGTAAGTGAAAATTTGCTCCATGTTTTTCCATTATCGTTTGACCATGATTGCACTATTTTATCCTGGTTACTTCTGCAAAGCATTTGCAGGCGGTGATGCGGATACAATAAAATTGTGGGCTGAATAACCTTGAATATATTGCTGGTATCCACAGGTATCAGCTGCCAGCTATCGCCTTTGTCTGCGGATTTTTCTACGTATACTTTCCACACATTATTTTCCTCTTTGCTGGAAGGTGATAGCATAGTGCCATCCTCCAATTGCACCGGTTTGTTTTTTATTGGTCCCAATATCCCCGCTGGCAGTTTCTCTGGCACACTCCAGGTTGCACCATTATCAATGGATGTTTTAACCATACCCCACCAATTGAAAGGCCTCGGACCTTCTTTATAAAATAAGAAAAGTTTGCCTTCTTTGTTTTTGAATAAAACGGGGTTCCAGCAAGGGTAACGCAGGGAATCATTTATGATACCATCGGCTATAATTGCAGGCGCAGTCCATTTTCCGTTTTCACAATTGGCGAGCCATATAGTAACATCTTTTTCTCCTTCCCCGGTTCCGCCAAAAAAAGAAGCCATCAGCTTACCGGGAGCAACTTCAACTATTGTTGATGCATGACATTCTTTGAAGACCGGGTTCTGCACGATCATTTCAGTATGCAACACTTTCCATTTGGGTTGAGCAAAAATGTTGCAAAAAGCAATAAAGCAAAACGCAGATGTTAAGATGTACTTTGTCATTGAGGGATAATATTTTTATGTGAGGTCGAGATATTACAGGCTCGTGATTTTCTGCATCGCATAGTAGCCACTCATTGCCCGGTTTCCATAATATATCACTTATTTAAATTCTAACCTTCACGGGATAAAGATATCAACTTTCATAAATTTTTTAAAATGTTTTTGTAACTTAGTTAACAATTTTAAATCTTTGGATGTATTTTTAGCTAAAATAATATTCGTTTGGCATAAATAATATCATCTTTGGCAAATCAAGGCCATCGTGATGTTGCTTATAAATAAAAATAAATATTCAGTCTGAGCGGTTAACAACTATTTATTGCACACCAAAACTTTTTAAATGCGGGCTTTTAAATCAGAAATCTCCAATGCACTCGACAGGCAAATTGCCATCATGGAAAGAAAGTTTCCTTACTTTGATTCCAAGTTTCACTACCACCCGGAGTTAGAGCTTATCTATATAAAACACGGAAGAGGGAAAAGAATTATTGGAGATAAGCTGGACACTTTTAGCAGCGGCGATATTTTTTTTATAGGCGCAGATCTGCCGCACGAAATTATCAACGATGAAGAATTTTCGAAACATTCAACTGAAGGTTTGTCTCACGCTGTTGTAGCTTATTTTAATAAAGACGTTTTTTCAAACGGTTTTTATAATTTAAGAGAATGCAGCAAAATCAACTCGCTGATAAAAAAAGCAGGTCGCGGAATTAAAGTGGGGGGTAAGACCAACAAGGAAGTGGCGAAAAAAATGAATGCGCTCGTAAACAAAAAAGACTTTGAACGCATCATTGGTTTGATCGAAATTCTGCACCTCCTCTCTACTTCTGATGAGCTGGACTATTTTGTTTGCGAAGGATACGATGGCAAATTAAATGACAATACCGCGGACAGGCTGAGCAAAGTTTTTAATTATGTAAGTTCAAATTTTAGTGAAGATATTACCCTTGAAACAATTGCCAAAGTGGCCAACCTTACACCCCCGGCGTTTTGCAGAATGTTTAAACAAAAAACCAAACTTTGCTTTTTCTCATACCTCAATGAAATAAGGATTTCCAATGCCTGCAAAATACTTACGGAGTCCAGTTACAACGTTTCCGAAGTCGCTTTTAACTGCGGTTACCGAACACTTTCCAACTTCAATAAATTTTTTAAAAAATCTACCGGTCTGTCGCCGAAAGCTTACAGGGAAAAGGCATTGGCCTAAGTGCGAAGGATAGAACAAGGATGACGCTGATGCTGCGGATGAAAACGGATTTTAGATCAGTGCAAACCTGTGTTATCCGTGTTATCTGTGGTCTATTTAGTGTAACGCAGATGATGCTGTTAGTGCGGATTAATAACGGATTTCAGATCAGTGAAACCTGTGTAATCTGTGTTCTATTTAGTGTAACGCAGATGACGCTGATGCTGCGGATTAAAACGGATGTTAGATCAGCGCAAACCAGTGTCATCCGTGTCATCAGTGTTCCATCAGGATTTATTTAACCGTAAAACTTTTCTTCAAAATAAACTCGCTGGAGTTTTTGCCAATGCAGATGGTGTAAGTACCCTTATTCAGCTTCCATTTATGTTCTTTCAAATCCCATTTTTGTAAATCTGTAACCGGAATTTTTATGTCTGCCATTGACAGACTTCCTTTGGCCACAGTTACTCTTTTAAACGCTTTCAATTCTTTCACCGGCATCCTTTCCAGGTTTGGATACTGCATGTAGACCTGCACTACTTCATCACCATCAAAATTGCCTGTGTTTGTAACGTCAACGGCTATGCGAATGGTGTCGGTTAATTTATAACCCGCCTGCGGCTCCTGTTTCCATTTATAATCAAAGCTGGTATAACTTAAACCATATCCAAAAGGATATTGGACTGGGCCATTAAAGTAGCGGTAAGTACGGCCTTTCATGGCGTAATCCTTATAGTTGGGCAGATCGTTGAGCGATTGATAAAATGTAAGTGGCAATCTTCCCGATGGACTTACTTTGCCAAACAATACATCTGCTAACGCGGCGCCTCCCTGCTCACCGGGATACCAGGCGAGTATGATCGCATCAGCATAAGCAGTAATGGCTGCTATGTCAACTGCGCTGCCTGCATTCACTACTACCACAATTGGCTTTGTAGAAGCGGCCCTTAATTTTTTTAGAAAAGCAATGTGTGCCTGCGGTAAGCTCATGGTTGCCCTGTCGCCGCCTGAGGCAGATAAAAATGCATCGCCTTCTTCACCTTCCAGTAACGGCGTTAAGCCAACCACCGCAATGGTAATATCACTATTTTGAGAAACCCATATACCACCAAAGTGAGCGGTATCTGTATAATCGCTTCCCTGGTCGTATTGCACCACGGTGGCGGGCCCTGCTGCTTTGGTGATACCTTCTGCCACCGTTACTATATCGCCCGACATGCCATGGTAATTACCTACCATTGCCTCCAGCGAAGCAGAGTTGGCACCGGTGACTAAAATGGATTCGTATTTGTCTTTTGCCAGCGGCAATACGCCATTATTTTTAAGCAGCACTAAACTTTGTTGCGCCGCTTTGCGGGATAAGGCAACATGGTAATCGTTGTGTACACTGTCCTCTGCAAACCTTGCGTAAGGATTGGCGGAGGCATCATTATCAAACATACCCAGTTTCATCTGCGTACGCAGGATAGCACTAAGCGCTGTATCCACATTGGCTCCGGTTAACAATCCCTGGTTAATAGCGTTCATTACATCTTGCTGCAAAACACCGCCACACTCCAGGTTGATACCGGCTTTAATTGCTGCGGCTGCCAATTCGGCTTTGGTAGTTTTTACGCCAGGAATATTGATGATATCTGAGAGTGCGCCACAATCTGTAACCATGTGTCCTTTAAAATGCCACTCATTTTTTACGATATCTGTAATCAATGTTTTACCTGTACAGCAAAGCTCACCGTTAACGCGGTTATAAGCACACATCACTGCTTCCACATTGGCATCTACCAGTTTTTTAAAAGAGTATAAATAAGTTTCCCGCAGATCTTTTTCATCAACTATCGCATCAAAATTATGGCGGTCAGCTTCGGGCCCGCTGTGTACTGCGAGGTGCTTGGCACAGGCTGCTACCTTTAAATACCTGGCATCATTGCCCTGCAGGCCTGTTACGTAAGCCGTACCCATCTTTGAAGTCAGCAACGGATCTTCACCGTAAGTCTCCTGCCCCCTGCCCCAGCGTGGATCACGAAAAATATTGATATTGGGCGACCAAAACGTAAGCCCCATATACCAAAGATGCCTATTCATTTTGGCGGCTAAGTTGTACTTGGCTCTTGCTTCGGTTGAAATGGCACTAGCTTCTTCCTTCAATAATTCGTCGTTGAAAGTTGCCGCCATACCAATGGCCTGCGGAAATACAGTAGCCTCGCCCGCTCTTGCCAATCCATGCAACGATTCGTTCCACCAATTATAAGCTGGTATTTTTAACCGGTCTACAGCCGGGCTTGTATTGCCCAGCATGGCGATTTTTTCTGGCAGGGTAAGTGCCTGCAACAAGTCCTTTATCCTTGCTTCTTTAGGCGCTTTTTCATCCCTGAATAAAGGTATAGTTTGCGAATTGGCCTTGTTACAAATAACAAGTACAACTATAATCCATGCGAACGGTTTTATGAATTTTACGAAATACATTTTATACTATTTAAAGGTTGCGCTTCTATTTTATTTCAATCAATTGTTCCGCTGTATTCCACCCCTGCAATGACACCTGTGGATTTGTATTTGTTTTATCAGGCGTATATTCCAGCGTGATGGTTTTTGTTTCTCCGGGTAAAACAGATACATAGTTATCGCTGTAAAATACAGGTAATATTCTTTTTTTAGTGCCTGGGTTTATCAATGAAACGCGGTTAAAAAACGACACCGGTCCGTTAGCCGGGTTGGTGATGATGACCACAATTTTGGTGGCGCCTTCCCGCTTTGCCTGCATGGTTGCCGCTGCTGTTTTCATCTGCTGCAAGCCGGTATATTTCTCATCGCTATTGGGCAGCCAGTAAAAATTGTCACTTACAATTTTCTTGCTTTTATCCAGCAGGCGAAGTGATAAAAACATACCTTTTTCTTTGCGCAAGCCATCAATGGTTTCTTTGATGGGAATATAATTTTTAACTGATGTTGGTTGTGCTTCGGCAAATACCTGCGTTAGCTGATTGGCTTTCCCTTCCATATCGTAGGTTGTAATCTCAAGCATCAGGTCGCGGACTATTTTAAAGCCGTTGTTTTCAATCATCACCATGCCGGTAACAGGGTTGTACATTACGTGCAGCTGCTCTCCCGCCGTTTTTAAGCCATACAAGCAGGCGTTGGGATCCAGGTAATAATCGTACATCTGCCCCCGCAATGCGGTCCACGGATTTTGTGTTTTCCAGATAATGACACCGGTATACCAATCCCACATGTGCGATGAAAATCCTTCTATCAAACCACGATATTGATCGTAATTTACCAGCTGCGCTTTTAAACCAAAATCACGTACATCTTTTACCGCACCATAGGGTGCAATAAACTGATCGTACCCAATGTATTTATGATAGTCCCAAACCGAATCCGGCTTGCCCGGGTATTGCGGTGCCACCATATTTTCTTTTGGCAGAAATCTCTCCAGCGATTCATAATCCCCCACACCCACCGAGCCTACCTCACTGTTAAAAGGAAAGGTTTTAAACCCCCAAAAAGTATTGATGTTTTGTACACCATAAGGACCATCGCCATTGCCGCCAATGGTGTTGGCAGACATGCTGTCGCTATTGGAATAATCAAAGAAATAACGGGTGCGGTCCAGCTTTGGTAAGATGGAATCTTTCAATGCCGTAAAAATATCTTCGGGGGGAGTAATTTCGTTACCGCCACAATAAAATGCCAGCGAAGGATGACTGCGGATCATTTTAATTTGATCTGCCAATGATTCTAATACAAGAGCATGATCATCGGGATATTGACGGCGTGTCCATTGGTCTTCCTTCTTCATTGGGTCCAGCCATCTGCCATTGCAATCGCCCGAAAACCAAAAGTCCTGGAACACCAGCATGCCGTATTTATCGCAAGCCTCATAAAACTCCGGGCGCTCGGTTAATGAGCCGCCCCAAATGCGGATAAGATTTAAATTCATATCCCGGTGAAAACGAATCTCTGCATCATACCTTGCATTCGTAAAACGCATCATCGCATCCGATACAATCCAGTTGCCACCCTTAATAAAAATCTTCTGGCCATTAACCATTGTTTCCCTGCTACCGGTATGAGCGTTCCATCCGGTCTGAATTTCACGCACTCCAAAACTGATATCTTCCTTATCCAGCAAGGCTTTTGACTTGCTTATAAACTGCACCTGGATTTTATACAGCGGTTGTTCGCCATACCCGTTGGGCCACCATAATTTTGGATTTTGTACAATACAATCCGGCAATTGAAACTCAGCAGTTGCTTTTGGTTGAAGTGTAATTTCTTTTTTAATCAGCTTACCATCCAGCAAATATTGAAGTGTACCTGCCACCATGCTGTTGCCCGGGTTTTCTATTTCTGCACTTACTTTAATGATGGCCGGTTGCTGCGCCGCTCCAGGCAAACGCACACCGGGCACCAACGTAACCACGTTTGAATTTTTAAGATTTACGCTAATTGTTTTTTTGATGGTTACTTTATCCCAGATGCCGGTATTCCGGTCGCGGATAGGTTGTATCCAGTCCCAGCCTGCGGTGTACTGGTTGGTTACATTCCTCGCAATTTCTCCATCGCCGCCCTGTCCGCCATTGGGGTTGCCGACAACATCCGGCGGATACACGATTACCGCCAGCCGGTTATTACCATCTTTGGAAAGATATGCAGTGATGTTATAGGTCTGTCGCAGGTACATTCCCTTGTGCGTTTTTTCATTTATTTTATGGCCGTTTAAAAATACATCGCAACCATAATTTACGCCCCTGAAATTTAACCAGACCTGCTCATTGGCGGTACTTATTTTTTCTTTAAAATCCTTTACAAACCAGTAGGTATAATAATCTCTTCCCGTTTGAAAAATATCCGGAATGTATTTGTTGTTCATCCCATAAAAAGGATCGGCAACCTGTTTGTTATTGAGCATGGTGGTCAATACGGTGCCAGGCACTGTGGCAGGTATCCAACTGGCAACTGCAAAGGATGGCCTTGATATTTCGGTACCGCTTTGTTTATTTGCGGCAATGGGCGAACAGACCCAACCGCTGTTTAATTCGTATTGGTTTTGTGCAAAAATGGTTAGGGTTGAAAGGAAAATAAAGATGGCTGAGGTGATGTATTTTTTCATGTTATTCTATTTTATGTATGCCTGAAAAGGCAGCATTAATTTTATAAAGATTCAGAGCAGTTGGATAGAAATTGTTTAGCGTCCTGATCCAATCAAAAACATCGATTCGATTGGTATTAGTGCAATGCCCGCAAACTCACTTTATATAAGGCGGTAACTTATTTGCTTCCCGATGCTGATGCAGGCCAGCTTTCAGGACTGTTGCCAAATTGCTTATTGGGTGTTGAGCCCATTTCAAAAGTTAATAATCCGCCTCTGAGTAAAGTCACATGATCGATATACGTTTTAGTATAGGGCTTGCCATTTAAACTTACAGATTGAATGTAAAAATTTTTGTTCGAACGGTTTTTCGCCAGCAATTTCATGGTATTACCTGAAGGCAATTGTATCACCACCTCGTCCATCATCGGTGTTCCAAAAACATATTGACCACTGCTCGGGTTACCGGGATAAATACCCATCATACTCCAAACGCCCCAGGCGCTCATCTGGCCGCAATCTTCATTGCCTGCATAGCCATCGGGCTGGTCGCGGTACATGGAATCTACAATCATCTTAACACGTTCCTGCGTTTTCCAGGCATCGCCGACAAAGCTATACATGTAAGCAATGTGGTGACTTGGTTCATTGCCGTGGGCATACTGTCCAATCAATCCGCTTACATCCGGAGACTTGTTGGCACCTTTAATTTCTGAACTAACCGTGAATAAGGAATCAAGTTTGAGAACAAATTTTTCTTTACTGCCATGTGCATTTGCAAGACCGGTCACGTCGTGCGGCACAAAGAAAGAATGCTGCCAGGCATTGCCTTCGGTGTACATCGCCTTCTTTTCATCATGCTCTGACAGGTAAGGATCGAAGGGTTCTACCCAGGTCCCATCGCTGTTTTTTGCCCGGATAAATCCAGTAGCAGGATCGAACAAATTTTCCCAGGAAGCAGATCGCTTCATGAATGTTTCATAGTCGTCTTTTCTTCCTAATTTCTTTGCCACCTGTGCAATACACCAATCGTCATAACTGTACTCAACGGTTACGGTTACACTGCTGCCATATTTATCCTGCGGTACATAACCATATTGACGATACACATCCGTGCCGCGTATATTTTGCATAGCAGATTTTTTCATAGCCTCAAATATTTCGGCCGCATGGATACCCTTCATATCTTTCAAAATCGCATCGGCCAATACCGGTATAGCATGATAGCCGGTCATAGTATTGGTTTCCCAGGTACTTAAATCCCAGATAGGCAACAACCCATTTTCTTTGTAAAAAACCATCATGGTGTTTATAAAATCGGGCATGCGCCTGGGTTGCGTGATGGAAAACAAAGGGTCTTCTGCACGAAAAGTGTCCCACAACGAAAACTCTGTATAGCGTTGCCCCTGCTGCATTTTAAGCACTTCTCCTTTTGCGTTCTGGTATGTGCCATCCGCATCGGAATACAACGCCGGCGCCATGCAGGTATGGTACAATGCAGTATAAAAAACTTTCTTTAATTTTTCATCCGTTGTTTTAACCTGTAACTTTTTTAGCTCACGCTCCCACTTCGCTTCTGTCGCTTTTTTTACACCATTAAAATTCCATCCTTTAATTTCTGACAAAGCGTCAAGAGCTTTATTTGTACTTACAGAAGAAAGTGCCACCTTTAATAAAAGTGGTTTGCCATTTAAAGATTGAAATACCAGTTGCGCCATGCTTCTGGTGCCTTTTGTTTCTTTTGAATTTACTGCTTCAGTTCCTTCACTTAACTGCAATTGTTTTAAAGGAACGGAAGTGCGTGCTGCAAAATAAATGCGTTGCACATTGGCCCAGCCCTTTGAAAAACGATAACCCACAATGGTTGAATCATTGAGTTGTTTGATGTAAGTTTCTGTTGGTGTATCCCAGTTGATATGAAAGCCAAGATCGAAACGCAGCACTGGTGTGGCGGTGGCTGAAAAACTATATTGATGCAGGCCACATCTTTCTGTTGCAGTAAAAGCGGCCTGTATACCATTGTCCATTTTTACCTGGTAAAAACCCGGACTTGCCTTCTCATTATCATGACTATATTTTGCTTTATAATATTCCCCCGGTTGAAGGATATTATTGGCGGGCATTACAGAAATATCGCACCAATCGCCAATGCCCGTGCCGCTTAAATGGGTGTGGCTGAAACCCTGTATGCTATCGCTGCTGTAATGATAACCGCTGCACCAGTCCCAGCCGTTTTCGCCATTATCCGGACTTAACTGTACCATGCCAAAAGGCACAGACGCACCCGGATAGGTATGACCGTGACCTCCGGTGCCGATAAATGGATCTACATAATTAATTAATTGCTGTGACTGCAGGCCGGCAAAAAAAAGACAATTGCAACACAGGAGAAAAAGGAACTTTTTAACACTTGCTGTACGATACAAAAATAAATAACACATAGTGAAGGCTTGACTAAAAAAATTAATTACCAGTCATACAGCAAGCATTCGATCCTATTTTCTGATTTTGCTGCCAATGGCTGCATAGTATAAAATAAACAGGTAAATAGGAATTAAAATAACGTACGCATGCTGCGGACTCAATACATCTGCAAGGCGACCATAAATCAATGGCAGTACGGCTCCTCCGGCAATTGCCATAATCAATAAGGAAGAACCCACTTTTGTAAACCGGCCCAAATCGGCGATTGCCAGAGGCCATATTGCCGGCCACATTAAAGAGTTTGCCAACCCGAGCAATGCTATAAATAATACCGAAGTATAACCTGAGGTAAAAATGGCGATTATGGAGAATACAACGCCTATGATGGCCGAGAACTTTAATGCAGCACCTTGTTTAAGATACTTTGGAATGGCGATGATACCGACGATATAACCTACAATCATTGCGACTAAAGTGCAGGTGGTAAAGAATTTTGCAGTTGACAAGGCAATGCCCTGTGAGGCACCATAGCTAATGATAGTATCGCCGGCCAAAACTTCTGCACCCACGTATAAAAATAAAGTCAACACACCAAGCATCAGGTGCGGAAACTGGAACACGCTTGTTTTGCCGCTGTTAGCTTTGGCGACTGCTTCATCTTCGTGTTCAGTATCTATTTCAGGTAAGTGAGAAAAATTAATTGCAATGGCAAGAATTACCAGCACCACAATGATACAGATGTATGGTAATATTACTCTTGCCGCCAGTTCATTTAGTTGAACTGCTTTTTCCGCAGCGCCCATGGTGAGCAAACGCTCTTTTAACACGTCTGCATTTTTTAAAGTGATTGCACCCAATACAATGGGCGCTATAGAGCCAGCCACTTTATTACAGATACCCATGATGCTGATTCTTTTGGCAGCGCTTTCTCTTGGGCCAAGAATGGTGATGTATGGATTGGAAGCGGTTTGTAAAACAGCAAGCCCGGTACCCTGTACAAATAAACCAAGCAAAAATAAACCGTATGTCCTGGTCATTGCGGCTGGGATAAAAATCAATGCACCAACAGCCATAACACCCAGCCCTACGGCCATTCCTCTTTTAAAGCCCGTAGCTTTTAAAACTCGTGCAGATGGGATGGCCATTACGAAATAAGAAATGTAAAACGCAAAAGCAACCAGGTAGGATTCAAAATTATTGAGCTCGCAAGCTATCTTTAAATAAGGAATCAGCACGGAATTTAACCAGGTGATGAACCCGAAAATAAAAAACAGGGAGCCAATGATAACGATGGGGCCGTTGCTTTTTGCGGGAGCAACTTGTTCTTGTGTCAAATAATCAACGGTTGCTGTGTCAGCCATTTTTTTTGATTTAGTATGCAGTTATAAAATAGTTATACAACATTTTCAAATGGAAGGGAAAACGATCCTTAAAGATAAGGATGCTTAAACTGTTTTATTATGCAAACGCTTGTCTTGTTTTATTGTGGTCAACTCTATACTGCCTACATTCCGCTGCCGGTAAATGAAAACGCCAATGCAGGATAGCTTTTTTTACTTTTATGCAACGACTTTGGCACCAGTACATTTACTACACCTTTTGCTATCACCCACTTTACACTCTCCCCTGTTTGCAACCATCTCATTTTGGTGCCTTTTACCGGCAGGTTGGTTGTCCATTGTATGGTTGCGGGAATGGAAGTTCCTTTTTCCAGGCATACCAGTGCATATTGGGTATTGCCGGTTTTACTTTTTGTAAACCAAATATTTTTTTCGTTGTAGTAAGGAGTTGTTCGGGTGCTGTAAATAGCGCTGCCATTCACTTTCATCCACTGGCCTATTTCTTCCAGCCGCTCAGTGGCACTGTCCGGAAATGTACCATCCGGCTTTGGACCAACGCCTAATAATAAGCTGCCGCCCTTGGCTACAACTTCAATTAATGTATGAATAATTTTGGCAGAAGATTTAAACTGGTCGTTGGGAACATAGCCCCAATTATTGGCCAGCGTTAAACAACTTTCCCATGGATGATCCAACTGCTTTTCCGGAATTTTTTGTTCTGGCGTTTGGTAATTTTCGTAAGGCCCATGTACCGTGCGGTCAACAATCAGCAAACCCGGTTGCGCTGTTCTCGCCATATCAGCAATGCGGGGCATATCAATATCCTGGCTCCATGCAGGGATGGCTGCACCCCAGCTGCGTACTTCTTCATTCACCGTTTCAAGCGGACGAACCCAGCCACCATCGAGCCATAAAATATCCATGGAACCATAGTCGTGCATTAGCTCGCCGATTTGATTATAGGTAAACTCCTTAAACTTATTCCAGCGCCAGGGAAATTTACGGATATCATAATTCGTGTTCCTGTCTGGCGTTGCATATTTGGGCCACCAGAAATTCTCAGAATGCCAGTCGGGCTTGGAGAAATAAGCGCCAATCATAAAATCATTTCTACGAAAAGCATCGAAAACGAATTTGGCTACGTTGGCTTTGGGATTATCTTTAAAAGGGCCGGCTGATATTTTAAAATCAGTTTGTTTTGTATCAAACATATTGAAGCCATCATGATGCTTAGTGGTAAACACCACATATTTCATACCTGCATCTTTACCAGCTTTTGCCCATTGATCGGGATCAAATTTTACAGGATTGAAATCTTTTTTTAAACCCCAGTACCAACTTTTATAATCTTCGTAATGCGACACGCTATCCCGTTCAATCCAATCTTCATTGCAGATAGACCAGGACTCAATTATGCCGGGCACTGCGTACAATCCCCAGTGAATGAGCATGCCAAATTTTTGATCCTGCCACTTATCTAATTTCGCTTTTACCAGCGCATCTGTTGGCCATTCGTATTCGGTAGATTGAGGATGTACGTTTAGCTGTGCTTTTAATTTCGGTATTGCAGAGAGCAGAATGAACATCAAAAACATCACCTTCATTTTTCCTTTCATTTTTAAATTGTTTTTTATCGCAGTGTTAAAAAGATTGCCATATAGGCAAAAAACAAGAATCAAATTTTAAAGATTATTAATTCTTTGGGTTTTATCAAAGATAATATCCCGGTCATTTGGGTCATTTTTTTGCGGCAAAAAACCTGTCTCAAATAATTTATTTCGCGTTCCTAATTTGACAAGTAATGATTCAATTAAATAACGATGGTCTGCCAAAGTAGGGTCAAGATTAATTTGATAATCATCTTCAAGGATGATATCAACATGCTCGTATTCTTCAAGCCCAAAATTCACTACAGAGTAAGCCCTTATCTGATTTATTTGTTTTAGCGAAAACTTTTTCATCCCACATCTATATGTCACGCTCAGGCTTTCTTTCCCATTAATTAAATTCTCCTACCTGTTTTGTTTTGCCTGGATCAATTCTTCGAATCAAAACTCTCTTGCAAATCTGCACATAGCCATATTTTCTCCAAAACAGAAAGCATGTAAAATTAACAACAACAAGGTCAGCCCATTTAACAATAATATGCCTTGCGCTAAAAGTACGATATCCATAAAGGGTTTCGGTAGTATCATCAATTTTTTCCTTACATTCATTAAAATACTGTAATAGTTACCCGGACATTGCCTTTCACAAAAAAATCACCCCTCAACATTACCTGTTAACATTGCCATACGTGTACACAACATATCCCCAGGGTTCTATTTTCCATTCCTTTCCGCTTAGAGTTTCTTTAACACCCATGAACACATTGTAAGGCTTTCCAAACAGGCGCTTATCTTTCACCGTTACCGTTTGCTCTGTTGAAGACAGGTTCAAAATCACCAGCACTTTATTACTGCCCTTTTCTCTCACATACGCATATAACGCTTTATCATCGCCTGCATTAATTTTCCGGAAAGCTGCATTGGCGGATAGTGCTGGATTGGCTTTGCGAAGATTCAATAGGGTTTTATAAAAAGGTGCCCGCTGATACTTATCAAAAACGATCGGGTCTTTTTCGAAGAATTGCAGTGGCCTTAATACCGGTTCTTCCTGTCCGCTATATATCTCCGGCACACCATTGAACATTGTTTGTGTAAATACAGCAAATGGAGCATGTACGGCCCCCGGGAAAACACCGTAATCGGCCTTGTTCCAGCTGTTCTCATCATGGTTACTGGTAAAGTACATCTGTATTTCATTTTTGGCAAAGGCTGTATCAGCATAACTCTTAATACTGTCCAGTGCAAAAGCCGGTCGTTCACCCGCTGCAACTTTTATCATCATGTGGAACATATCCCATGGATACACGGCATCGAACCCGCTACGACTTAAATAAGGTTTATCGCCTTCTGCCAGCATAAAAATATTGTTGTTTATTTTCTTTAACTGGCTGATACATTTGCTCCAGAAAGAACCGGGCACATTCCAGGCCACGTCACAACGAAACCCATCGATACCTGTTTTGGCAAGCCAATATTTCATACAGGCAATCATACTATCCTGCATCACCGGGTTTTTATAATCCAGTTGTCTTGTATCTGCCCAGTCCACAGCTACTGCGGCGTTGCCATTCGCATCTTTCACAAAAAAATCAGGTTGCTCTTTTAACCAGTGATGATCGCCGCCCGTATGGTTGGGCACCCAGTCAATAATTACTTTCATCCCCTTTGCGTGGATGGTTTTAACCAATTGCTTCCAATCGTTGATGGTGCCAAATTCAGGATTAACGGATGTATAATCAGACACAGCGTAATAACTGCCCAGGGTACCTTTGCGATCCACCTTACTAATGGGATTAAGCGGCATAAACCAGAGCGTCTGCACGCCCATTTTTTTCAACCGGTCCAGATGTTTTGCAAAGGCTTTAAAAGTCCCTTCGGGTGTATACTGCCGGATGTTAACCTCGTATATATTTCCCTGCATAATCCAGGAAGGATGGCCATTTACCCTGGTAGAAGTGGCAACAGTATTGGATTTTTGTTGCCCTTTCGAAGTGATAAGAAGTACACAATTCAGGATAATAAGGCAAAAATATTTTTTCATTTTTAAGCAAATTTATTTGAATGGCTAAGGTAGATATTTTGACGCTGGCAACAACATATTGAACAAGACCTGTTGTAAGACATTACAGGTAAATACAGGTGTAATTAAAGTAGGGAGATTACCCGAAAAGTTACTACAGCGATCTCTTGTACTACGTATTCTGGCATAAAATTTACAGCAATACATAAAATGATTATCATGAAAAAAGATAAGAACGAAAAAGAGCTGCAGCCAGCAGAACTTCCACAAAGCGAAGTTTTTATTAGTAAAGAAATTTATCAGCAAAAGCAACCCGCAGATACAGGCGTGCCATTGGATACGGGGTTGAAGGAAGATGACCGGACGGCAAAAAATAAAAAGGAAAATGAAAAAACCAGTAAAGAAGAAGGATTAAATGAGGCGATATCTGATGGAGCTGCCGGCGCTTTTGAAGGCTTTGAAGATCATTCAAAATGAGCTTAATAATGTTAATGTAAATATTTTGTACACGCCAGTTAAAAGCATTGCATATATCCGCTTAAACCGGGACTATAGCTAACGTTTTTTACCTCTTATAAATCAAAAAAAAAGCTATGGTTTAACTTTATATCTTTATCGCACAAAGTAACCTAAGGGCAATTTTAACCCGCTCACTCACAAAGGATGGACATTGCGATAAAAGATTAAATTAATTATGATTTTCAAACGTTTTTCTGTGGGCCTTATCTGGCGCATTGTGCTGATTATTATTTTATCTGTGGCGCTTGCGTATTGTGTTACACAAATGTTTCAGGCAAAAACAGACGTTGTTTATTGGCTCAGTTGTGCGTTGCTGTTTGGCATCATTATATACCGCGGATTCGATTTGTATTATTATTCCAACGCCACCAACCGTAAACTCGCCCGCTTTTTCGATTCCATTCAGTATGATGATTTCAGTATCAAATTTTCTTCAGATAATACTTTTGGTAAAAGTTTCCAGGGGCTCAACAAACAATTTAATAAAGTGCTGGAAGCCTTTAGAAAAATAAGGGCAGAAAATGAAGCAAGCCTCCATTTGGTGAATACCATCATTCAAAATGTACAAACAGGTTTAATGTTGTATGATCAGTACGGCCGCATAGAACTCAGCAACGGTGCCGCTTGCAAGCTACTGGGGTTTTACCGGCTTAAAAATATTGCTGAATTAAAAACCAATCATGCAGAGCTTGCTGAAAAGCTGCATGATGCGGCGGATAAACATTTTTTATACCAGGGCGCCAATGGCTTGCAGGTATCTGTAAACATTGTTTCCATACGGCTGGGCGGACAAATTAAGAACCTGGTATCGCTACAAAATATACAGCCGGAGATGCAACAAAAAGAAGTTGAAGCCTGGCAAAATTTAACCCGTGTGTTGCGGCATGAAATCATGAATTCTCTTACACCCATCTTATCCCTGATTGGCACGATGAAACATATAGTAGACACAGAATTACCCGCCACAGCTGACGACAACGGTGCCAGGGGCGATTTGCAGGAAGCATTGCAAACCCTCGAAAGCCGCGGTATCGGCATGATTAATTTTGTAGATGGTTACCGAAGTTTTACCAGTATTCCTTCCCCTTCCTTTGCGGAGGTACATATAGCGCCGCTGGTATTGCAGATTATGAATCTTTTGCAGCCGGAAATGGTGACGGCACATATTTCCTTTTCTGTTGAAAGCAAAGCGGGTGATCAAATAGTGCAAGCTGATCCCGAGCAGCTTGCAATGGTACTGATTAATTTAATCAAGAATGCAAAAGAGGCACTTGAAAATACGAAAGAAGCTTTGATACATATTACAACCTTTACACAAAATCAATGGGTTTTTATTGATGTTACAGATAATGGGCCCGGCATAGAACCTGAGGCCCTTGAAGATATTTTTATCCCCTTCTTTACCACAAAAGAAAACGGATCCGGCATTGGCTTAAGTTTATCAAGGCAAATTATACAACAGCACGGCGGCACTATTAAAGTAGTTTCACAGGCGGGGAAGGGCAGCCGGTTTATCGTACAATTAAAAATCAAAACACAACCCGCCAGCATATAGGCGTTCATGCAGCGCCTGCCGTGCTTAAGGCAAATATTCCAAACAACATATATTTTAAATGCCAATGGCCTCGTTTTGTACGAAGCCATTGGCATTTATTTTTTAATTTTCTACCGTGTAATTATTGTACCGTTCCGTTGTTGATGTACTTAACCTGGATTGATTTTGAAGTATCGGTAGCATTTGGAATTCCTGTTAACAAAACTGTATACACTTTTGATTCATCTACTGCAATTGTACGGGTTGCGGCAATACTGTCACCGTTGCTTACTTTCACATCGATACTTCCCGCCCTGATTTTTGTAAAAGGTGATACAGTTCCAAAATTCGCGCTGGTATTAACAATGCTGCTATCGCCTGAGGAAATAGTAACTGTTGGCATATAGGCTGAGTCTGGAATAGCATTGATAAACCTTACATACGCCTGACCTGGCGAAACAGCAAGACTATTTAAAGAATCGTTGACGAATACGTTGTGGTAATTACCATTGCGGCCAACAATGAACACAGAATAATACATACTGTCTACAAAATTTGCACTACCTGTTGCCAGCGTAGAATCATTGCCTGGATCAATTGATTTTAGTTCCGACGATCCCACACCTACCGGAAGATACCCCCCCGTAAAACCGTTGTAATTCAACGGCGTGTTAGTCAGTCTGTTACCGGAGACCACAAAACTAACGGCATCTTTATCGGGTACCAGGTTAAATGCCATCAATCCTGCGGATGGCGTGCGGACATTGGTATTATTATTATCTTTCTTACACGCAGAAAATGCGACTACCATTAACAGCAACGCAGCTGCATAACTCATTATTCTTTTCATACACAATTTATATTTGTTGAATTATTGCATGAGAAAAAACAGTGCCAGCCACAACATTTTTACTATTGTTTTGCGTTCTGTTAACAGTTCGTCTTTATCAAGAATATAAAAAAATATTGATTGGATTTGGGATGGGCAGAATTGGTCAAATGGCTTCATCCACCAGGTATAAAATGGATTCGTAATTTTGTTTTACAGCAGCAGACATGGCCATTTCGCAGGTTTTAGTAGATGAATAATACCCTTCAAACTTACGCTCTTTTATTTCACCCGCTTCGTGATTGGTAGCGGAAGCAGTTAAGGCAGGAAAAAGGAATCCACGATCACCTGCCATACCACAACAACCTGTGTTTTTCGGCACTGTTACTTCTTCAGCAAAATGCTTTGCCAATTGTATAAACTTGCTGGTGGTATTCATTTTTTCCAACGAGCAAACTGAGTGGAGTACTATGCTGGCTTTTTTGTGTTGCACAACCGCTACGGGTAATATAATTCCGTGTAAAAAATCAACACTATCGAGGATAGTTAGCCGATCAAATTTTTGTTTATTTTCGTCTGAAAGCAGTGGCCGCAGATGGTGTAACGTATAAGCACAGGAACTTACATCAATAACAACCGGGAACTGACCTTCCACGCTGCTCGTCCATAGGTTTACAGTAATGGCATTTGCCGTAAAAGATGCCGCTTCGCTAAAACCTTTGGAAGAAAAAATCTGGCTGCAGCAACTACCACTAACATTATCCAACACCTTTACTGCAATACCTGATTTGGTACAAACGCTGATAAAGGTTTGCAAAATATTTTTTTTCTTTCCCTGGTAAGTACCCAACATCCTGGAGATGCAACTGGGAAAATATACGATGGTAGTAACAGCGTCGGAAATATCAACCTTCCTTTTTAATACATCCAAATCGGGAGCAGCGTTTATCTGTGCAGACCATAGTGGCATTGCCGGAAACATTTTTTTTATTCCCCTTGTGATGTTAGTAAGCGTATTTTTTCCGAGCAGATGATTTATACCAACCCCCATTTGTAAAGCTAACCGCAGCACCTTCTCCGTTAACTTAAAATGTTTTGCTACAAACAATGCCATTGCATTTGCTTTAGCACTGTGATTCTCTCTTCGCAAACGCTTCACAAGGTCGCCCGTGTTGATGTCAACCGGGCAGGCCGTAGCGCATAAACCATCTACTGCACAGGTATCCAGCACATCATAAGCTGACTGTTTTAAGAGGAGGTTATAGTTAGCTGTATCACCGGCTGACTGCAATTTTTTTAGTGCCCTTCTTATTACAATTCTGCGCCTCGGCGTAGCTGTTATGTCACGGCTCGGGCATTTATGTTCGCAGTAACCACACTCAATACATTTATCTACTTCTTCTTCTACCGCGGGCAGTTCTTTCAGGTTTTTTATATGCGCATTTTTATCCTCATTGATAATTACGCCGGGGTTTAAAAGCAATCGTGGGTCAACTGCCATTTTTATCTTTTTCATTATGGCATATGCCTCGCCACCCCACTCTGTTTCAACAAACGGCGCCATATTTCTTCCTGTGCCATGTTCCGCTTTTAAGGTGCCGTCATATTTATGTACTACCAGTTCTATCACCTCCCGCATAAACAAATCATACCGGGTAATTTCTGCCTTGGTATTGAATGATTGAGTTACCACAAAGTGAATATTCCCATCTTTGGCATGCCCAAAAATAATGGCATTGTTATACTCATATATTTCAAACAACTTTTGCAAATCGATAATGGCGTTGCCCAATTGTTTTACCGGAAAAGCAATGTCTTCCAGTATCACGGTAGTGCCACTTGCCCGTACTGCGCCCACCGCAGGAAACAATCCTTTCCTGACTTTCCATAAAAATTCTCTTTCTGCATCATCGCTTGTAAATACCGGTGCATTGTACAAATCAAGTGCTGGTGTTGAAAACAAAAATGCGCTCACCCTATCTTCCAGTGCCTTCCAGCTGCTCTCCTGAAATTCAATTAATAAAGCCGCAGCTTTTTCCGGCAAAGTCTTTACTATGGCCGGCATACCCGCTAAATTTTCTACGGCACGTAAAGAAGCCTTGTCCATCAATTCCACCATAGCAGCACCTGCATCGGTAAGTGGAACAATCGCTTCGCAAGCAGCTTCAATAGTTGGAAAATAAAGCAGTGCTGTCGATTTAAATTGCTCATCCGGCACAGTTTCTAAAACCGCTTCTGCAATAAAAGCAAGTGTTCCTTCTGCACCGATTAACAGGTGAGCCAAAATATCCAGCGGATGTGTATGATCAATAAACGCATTCAAAGAATATCCTACGGTGTTTTTTGTCTGGTATTTTACGCGGATCTTTTTATACAATATTTCATTTTCAAGCAGGTCTTTTTTTATCTGCAGCAAGCTATTGGCCAACAGTGAACATTCTTTTTCAAAGCGGTTATAATCGGCCTGGTTTTCGGTGTTGAAAGTATTGCCATCAGGCAAAATAAAACGTATAAATTTTGTGGTGTGGTAAGAATTTAATTTTACACCGCAACACATGCCACTGGCATTATTAGACAGAATGCCACCCATCATGGCGGCGCTAATGCTGGAAGGATCAGGTCCTATTTTTTGATTGTATTTTTTTAAATGCGCATTTACCATGGCACCGGTAATACCCGGTTGCACACGCACCAATTTACCATTTTGCTCCACTTTAATGGTTCGCCAGTGCTGGCTTAAATCCACCAGAATACCATCTGTTATAGACTGCCCGGAAAGGCTGGTGCCGCCGGTACGAAAAACCAGCGGGATATTATTTTGTTGAGAAAACCGGAACAATGAAATCACTTCGGCTTCGCTCACTGGTTGTACAACGGCTTTCGGTACCAGGTGATAAAAGCCGGCATCAGCTGCAAACGATACAAGATCAATATACCTTGTTTTTACGCGGTTTCCAGGGATAATTGTTTTTAATAATTCAATCATGTTTGCTCGTACACTATTTAGAAAAAGCAAGATAGGCGTGTTTTATTATCCGCTGGATTTTTTGCATCAAAATATTTTTAAAACCTGGACTCCTGCACACATCAAAAATTTCGCCTTTAGGTAACTGCTGCATTAAAACCGGCAGTAAATCCGCAGCCGTTCTGTTTTACTGATTATTATTAAGTAATTTACCTCGCTTTTATTTAAATGCATTCACCTATTAAATCATCAACAAGAAAATGACCTGTCACTCTGATATCGGAAAAATAAAAACACTTTTCATAAAAAATGTTCAGCAGGCTTTCATCAGCGATGCTCATATTGAACAGCATTGGAAAGAATTGAATTACCTGGGAAAACCTCCGCTGGACAAGGCTGTAGAAGAATACGCCGATTTCGAAGACATTTTAAAAAAGCAAGGTGCGGATATTTTTTATTTTCCAGAAGATGATGCAGTGAATATGGATTCGGTTTATTGCCGGGACGCTGCGGTTGCTACCGACGCAGGCATGATTCTTTGCAATATGGGTAAGGAAGCAAGAAAACAGGAGCCACTGGCCCAGCGAAAAGCGTTCGAAGCCAATGGCTTTAAAATATTGGGCAGCATTACAGCACCCGGTACTTTAGAAGGCGGGGATGTTGCATGGCTGGATGAACATACACTCGCTGTTGGCCATGGTTACCGTACCAACGCCGAAGGTATTCGCCAACTGACCGCCTTGCTGAAACCTTTGAATGTGGAAGTAATAACAGTACCGTTGCCGCACTATAAAGGCCCTTCAGATGTATTTCACCTGATGTCGATTTTAAGCCCGGTTGATACCAAACTGGCAGTAATCTATTCGCCGTTGATGCCGGTAGTATTTCGTGAATTACTGCTACAACGCGGTTACGGATTGGTGGAAGTACCCGATGAAGAATTTGACAGCATGGGTTGCAATATATTGGCAATGGCGCCCGGCAATTGCCTGATGGTTGATGGTAACCCCATTACGAAAGCTGCCCTTGAAAAAGCTGGTTGCACAGTAACTGTCTATAAAGGCGCAGAAATAAGCGTGAAAGGCGGCGGCGGCCCAACTTGCCTCACCAGGCCTGTTTACAGGATTTCATAAATCAACGCAAAACACAGCCAGTTGATTTACCTGGCCATAGAAAATAACCTGCTTTAAAAAATGAATGGTGACGAGTATACAAGTGTATCAAAGCATAACCTCATAGATGCCCGCCATACTTCCACACAAGCGTTCAATATACCAGCATACAGTATTGCCGGTATGCTTTAAAGCCAATTCCTCACAAAAAAGGCTTTTAGCATTTGCTTCAAAGGGGCTAGCATTTTACAATCCTGACTAAATCAAAAATTGATATAAACTATCTTTAAGATGCACTCTTTTCATGCGCAGTTCATTCAGGTGTTCATCTGTGGTTGCTTCAGCACCCGTTTCAATACGGTGAATCTGGCTGTCTGCTGCGTTGTATTCTTCCTGCAATTTTCTAAACCGGTTGCTTCCTTTTTGCAAGCTTAAAATTTTTTCCCTGTGCCCGGGAAATTCATGTAACAGGTCGTGACTTTCCATGATGGTTATTTTTATACGAATCTATCTTTTTGTTGTTGCAGGCAAATGAGGAACAACAGCTGAATACATGATTTTTATCAGACAGGATATTGCAGAAAATGCATAAAAATAAAGATAGCGTAGCTGCTTTTGTAAACACACACTTTATACCTTTTGCCCGGGCAGAATTTTAAAGACACCTTTATCCCTCCGCCTTCTCCTCCCCTTTTTTACCCATTTCAACTATGTCTCCATCGGTAAAAAGGATGGCCTTAAGCGTGTTACGCCAGGCTTCTTTTTTTCGCAATAAAAATTCAAGATCCATTCCGAAATGTTTCATTTCTTCCTTCTGTGCATTTTCCATAATTGCCCTTGCCTGCTTGTCTTTTTCAAGCGAAATCCGCTGTTCGTACCAGCCAATCGCTTCGGCTTCTTCAGTTAAGGAGGTTATCATTCGTGCAAAGGTTCTGGCCTCATCAGATAGTTCCTCTGGTGGCTCGTGATACTGATCAAATCCCATAGTTGTAAATTTTATGTGTGATAAATAATTTTATAGTAATCAAAATTGCAACCAAATTAAAGCTACCGCGGCAGCTGTCATCACCAGCAATGTCGCAAAACCGAGCACATTAGAAAGCTTGCTGTTGGCATGCGTTTTCATAATCTTCTTGTTATTGGCTATATGCAGTACAATACCAATTAAAAGCGGCGAGGTTAATCCATACAGGATGGCAGTATAAAACAGAGCCTTGATGGGGCTTAGCCCCCAATAGTTAATCATCAATCCTAATAACAACGAAACAATGATTACGATGTAAAAGGATTTTGCCTGGAAAAACTTTTTATCCAGGTCACCTTTCCATCCAAATGTTTCAGACACAATATAAGACAGGGATCCGCTCAAAACCGGGATGGCCAATAATCCTGTTCCAATTACACCCACAGTAAACACAAGGTAAGATGCATCTCCTGCTACAGGCTGCAGAGCTTTTGCTGCCTGTTCTACCGTATCAATCTGGGCTATGCCATGACCGAACAATGCCGTGCCAGTTGCGAGTATGATAAAAAACATCACCAGGTTACTTAGCAACATCCCCAGGTTTACATCCAATTGCATTTTTTTTATCAGTAACGAAAGAAAATTCCTCTCTTTTGCATGTGCCACTGTGTGCTCTTCTTCATTTTTTAAAATTCTGCGGCGGGCAATAATCAATTGCCTGGATGTCTTTACATCTTTTGCCTCCATCGTTACCTGCCAGAAAAATAAATAAGGCGAAATAGTAGTACCTAAAAGCGCCACCAATATTTCAATAAAATCTTTATTGAAATGAATAGTAGGTATAAATGTGCGGCGTGCCACCT
Organism: Chitinophagales bacterium; assembly: GCA_038210625.1. Lineage (GTDB taxonomy): Bacteria > Bacteroidota > Bacteroidia > Chitinophagales > Chitinophagaceae > Ferruginibacter. Next base: position 46,588 of record JBBQWL010000033.1, read on the forward strand.
GCCACCAGTTGGGATGCGTAAAGAAGGGAACTGCAATGTACAATAGCAGTGACAGACACAAATATTTGAGTATGGCTACCATCTTTTGATAAGGCAGATAAATAATCACTACCAGCAGTAACAGCGTAAATCCAACGCTAAAAATAATGGGGGAAACTGATGGAAAAAGCAGGTTGGCTACAGCACCCATTCCGGCGATATCAGCCCCTATATTCAATATAATGGCAGGTATACTAAAGATAAGCATCAAGTACAGCAGGAACCTGGAGTAATGTTTTTTTAAAGTTGTGGTAAGGCCTACAGAAGTCATGATGCCTATCCTCGCACACATTTCCTGTATGGCCGCCATCAGCGGAAATGTAACGAGCGCCACCCACAATGTAGTTAAACCGAATTTTGCACCGGCCTGCGAATAAGTGGCTATACCACTTGGATCATCATCACTTGCGCCTGTTACCAGGCCTGGCCCTAACGTCTTAAAAAATTTAATCACTTTAACTGAAGCACCTTTGTTGTTCATTTACTTTGCGGGTTTATGGCCCAAGACAACCAGAAGCGTACCAGCAATTGCTAATGCATCGTTAGTGCACGGTATGCTTCAAAAACTACGTATGTGCCTTATCTCGGGCTTCATAATAAAATCAGCACAGATTATTTTGCTGCAAAACAGCCATAAAAGCGTGCATATTTTTCTACATCCTGTTACTGCTGCAATAAAACGAAATCACATTTCGCAGCATCTTCCATAACGCATAACTTTACATCAACAAAGCATATAATTTTTTGTCCACTCTGTAGTTACTATTTTTTCCGAAGTAAAGTACAGGTGATCCGATAATGAAATCAGTAAAAATATATTTTAAACACCGCCTGCTAACCTTTTCAGCGCTTTTAGAAAATACGTCTGTTCCCTATAACTCAGAAAGCTTTCATCAACTGCGGATAGAAATTAAAAAACTGGCTGCCTTTTTTAAATTACTCAAATTCTGCTCGAAAGATTTCCCCCGAAAAAAAAACTTACAGCCTTACAAAATTATTTTCGACCAGGCTGGAATAGTAAGAGAACTTGATATAGTAAAAACCATTGTTGACAAGAGTTTACCTGCAAGTGCGTTGCCCGGCTATAACAGTTACCTTAAAAGAATTACTGCAAAAGAATGCGTCCTCTTTTTTACCATTCTGAAAAAGCATCCGTTAAGGTCAAGCAATGCCACGTATAAAAAAATAGCGCCCTTCATTTCTTGCATCACCGAAAAAAAAAGCAGCCATTACCTGGATAAACTATATAAGCGGCTGTACGACGTGAGCGGCAAAAAAAATGCGGCAACAGCAAAACAGCAGCATGACCTACGGAAGTTGTTAAAAATAATTGTCTTTACAAAGAAAAGTTTGGAGCTGCAAAATAATGAACCAACAAATAAACAGGAACATGCACTCACCCAGGAATTGGGTACCTGGCATGATGATTATGTTACCATCCGGTATTTACAAAAAGCACTGCGTTTAAAGGAAATTCCACCACAAGAAAAACAAGAGCTCAAAACAATCGTCGCCAGGCTGAGAGCAGACAGTCAACTGTTGGCAAAAAAAATAAATAACAGCAAAGCCGAATTACGAGGAACCAATACATGGGTAAAGTAACCCGTTTTTTTGCACCCTGAAAAAACAGTCATAATAGTTGTCATTCACTTATTAGCCATTTGGATAATGGCAGTGCCCTGTTGGGACGATGCCTGTACAACTAAAAAAATCTTTTTTATATTGTGTGTAGATTTTAAAGGCGGTTTTGAGATGAGCAGCTGGTTGCCAGAAATTTATCTTTACTAAGGTGCAGGCCTTACCAGAGAAACAATTTTTGAAAAAAAATCAAAAAGATTTTGATTATTGATGAAAATATCTACCTTCACAGTGTACTACTTAACTAATACACTAATGATACAAATTGAAAATCTTTCCTTTGGTTATAAAAAGAAAAAATTGTTGTATAAAAACCTGACGCTTAGCCTGGAAGAAGGCAGCATTTATGGCTTGCTAGGTAAAAATGGGGCAGGTAAATCTACTTTGCTTAAAAATCTTGTGGGCCTGTTATTTCCAACCAGTGGCAGCATCACTATCAATGGCTATTCTCCTAAAAAAAGATTGCCTTCTTTTTTGCAAACCATTTATTTTATTCCGGAAGAAGTGAATATACCAGCGTTAACCATTCACAAATACATGCACCTGTTTGCGCCCTTCTACCCTGCTTTTAATAAAGAACAATTTTTTAATTATTTAGAACAGCTGGATGTGAAAGACCAGGGCAAATTAAATACCCTTTCGTTTGGTCAACAAAAAAAATTTATCATCGCCTTTGCACTAGCCTGTAACACAAAAATTTTATTGCTGGATGAACCGACCAACGGACTGGACATTCCTTCAAAGATTCGTTTTCGCAAACTGATCTCCTCTGTGCTTGACAGTGAAAGAATGATTTTTATTTCCACTCACCAGATACGGGATTTGGATAACCTGATTGACCGCGTGGTGATCGTTGATAATGGTGAATTGCTATTGAATGCCTCCATCACAGAAATAGCCAATAAACTTTGTTTTAAAACGATTACCGAAATCAACGACAAAAATAAAGTCCTGTATTCAGAGGAATCATTAAAGGGGTACTCAGTAGTAATGGAAAATACTGATGACGAAGATTCTAAAATAGACCTGGAACAATTATTTAACGGCATTACAGAAAATCCTGCAAAAGCAAAAAACATTTTTCAATAAAAAAATTTTTAAAATGAATAACACCTTTAATCCGCAACGGTTCGGGTTGCTGTTTAAGAAAACACTCCTGGAAAGACCAATGCAAATGTTTGGCTTTACGGCATTGTTATTGGCGCTTATATTGATAGCGTATGCCATCACAAAGACGCTCTCTGGCTTTTCTATGGCTCAAAACCTAACTTTTTTATGGGGCCTTATAGGCGGTAGTTATTTTATGGCCTCTTTTGTTTTTAGTCATTTTGGATCCAATTCCATCGGCTCATCCTTTCTTACACTACCGGCATCGCACTTTGAAAAATGGCTTTGTGGTATATTGATTGCAGGCATTTTATATCCTGCCATATTTATGTTTTTTTATCGGCTGATGGATACCTCATTTGTATCAATCTATCACAGTGGCCTTGATCCTACCGCACCATTTTATAAAGAACGCTACGAATCTGTAAACACACTTTCTTTTAATGGTGTTTTTGCATGGAAAGTGTATCCCATGTTTCTTTTTGCAATAAGTGCGATGTTAACAGGCTCGTTATATTTTAATAAAGCAGGCCTTATAAAAGTCTCGCTGGTTATATGCGGTCTTTTAATTGGGCTCTATTTGGTAAACCATTTTTTTGCGAAAATAGTTTTTGGAGGAGTAATCGAAGATGCCTGGCCTTTCCATTATGTTATGATACCGGTGGGTAAGGCAGATGGTTCCATCCTGTTGCCAGAAAAAATCTCCGATTTCGCATTCTATGTTGTCAGCTATATTTTCCCCGCGATATTGTTTATCACATCTTTCATACGTTTGCGTGAAAAGGAATTTTAATTTAACGGTATGGACTTTAAAGAAAACCCGGCCATTTATATACAGATAGCAGAATACGTTTGTGAACAGATTTTATTAAAAAAATGGAACCTGGGTGAAAAAATTATCAGTATACGTGAACTGGCGGTTGCAATGGAAGTGAATCCCAATACGGTTCAACGGGCATATGATTTTTTGCAGCAAAAGGAAATTATCACCAATAAAAGAGGTGTAGGCTATTTTACTGAAGAAGACGCGATGGAACGGATCCTGAGCTTCAGGCGGGAGCAATTTATGGAAAATGAACTCCCTGTTTTTATGCGCAATATCTACCTGCTAAAAATAGATTTTAAAGAAATAAAAACGTTGTTTGATCAATTTGTAAAAGACAATTTTAAAAACCAATGATGATGAAAATAAGTACCACCATTTTATTTACCCTGCTGGTATTGCTGATCGCGGGTATGCTGTGCAGTAATATCATTATTAAAAAAGAATACGACAAGGTAGACAAAAGCGACCTCTACTGGACATACAAGAAGGTATTACAAACACCTTTTAAATACCTTAAAATTACAGGCGGCAACAATACCAATATTGGGTTTGAACAGAGCAATACTTTTTCTGTGCGGATCTTTGAAGACTGGAGCAGGTATCACAAAGGCGATATTGACGCTTTTGTAAAAGATGATACCCTGTTTATAAAATTTAGTTTTGTGCCGCAAAACGAAAATGAAAAAATATGGCTCAGAAATATCACACCCGTAAGAATCTTTGCTCCACAACTTTTATATGTTGACGGGTTTAATACGAACCTGGAAATGTTTAAAATGAAACAAAAACAATACACGGTCCGGATGAAAGGAAAATCATCATTTGAAGTGGAGAGCATGACGCCGAACCTTGACTCACTCAACATTACCCAGCAAGATTCATCACAAGTGGTGTTTGAAATGTCGCCGGAATACAACGTGAACCCAGCAAATGAAAAAAAGGGGAAGATAATTACCCTGAATACTGATACACACGAAATTATAACCGCAGCGGATGAAGCTATCAGGAGCAAAGAAGCCATGTCGCTTCAATCATTGACTGCATCGGTAACAGGTGTTTCGCTGCTGGATGTTGGTCATGCGCAGATAGGTAGGCTACAATTGCAAATTGCAGACAGTTCTGGTATTCTCCTTTCGGGCGGCGCATTAAAAAAAGTGCAGTAAAAGTGGCACCGATCATACAAAAAAAAGGCAATTGTTTAAAGCCTATTTTAATATTACAGCCTGTAAACGTCCATAAGCATCCACTAAAATATTTTGCCTGAAGTAGATAGCAGGCATTTTTTTTCTTAGAAAAAAAACTTTTTTTATTTTTTTAAAAAGTAATTTATATCTTGTGCAAAGTTTTCATAGGGTACGGATTAAATCGGGGCACTGTTTTTACAGTTGGCCCTTTTTTTATGCCTGTCATGCAGCTTGATTGCCATATAATTCACCTGTCATTTGCCGGAAGGAAGACCATTAAGTTTACATTTATTTATTGTACATTCTCTAAGTTTGGTGCTGTTACCTAACATTTTTGCCGAAATCATTTTAAAAACAATTGAAATATTTACCCATGTCTCGTCTAACGGGTTAACAGTATGTCTGTTTAGTTTAACATGGCATCGTTGTTAAATAGTATCTTCCCGCATTGGCCCAATATTGGTAATATTGCCTGTATGAAAAAAGAAGAATCGGTTCTTATAATTGGCGGTGGAGCTTCGGGCCTGATGGCTGCCACCCTGCTGGCGGGGAAGATGAAAGTAACGGTGCTGGAGGCAAAACCGCAAACCGGTGGCCGGATACATTCCCTTCTTCAAAAAGGCACAGCGATAGAAGCAGGCGCGGAATTTATTCATGGCAAATTACCACTTACACTCAGTTTATTAGCGTCAGCCGGTATTAAGTATGCACCTGCAAAAGGAAAAATGTATCACTTTCGGGATGGAAGCTTCGTGATAGAAAATGAAATGGCGGAAGGCTGGGATAAATTATTAGCCGATATGAAAACTTCGGAACAAGACATGGCATTGGAGACATTTTTTGAAACCTTCTATGCAACACCAGATAATGTGGCATTGCGCAAAGAAGTAACTGGTTATGCTGAAGGTTTTGATTTGGCGGATATAACAAAGGCAAGTGTTAAAAGCCTTTATGCCGAATGGAATGCCGAGGATGGAGAAAATTTCTGGATACCGGAAGGATACAGTTCCCTGATTCAATTCCTGGAAAATAAGGCAATTGCCCTGGGGGTTAAGATAATAATCAATAAAGTTATAAGGCAGGTTGACTGGCATGCAAATGATGTAACTGCTTTAACCCTGACAGGTGAGCAATTTAAAGCCAACAAATTATTGGTAACTGTTCCGGTTAGTGTGCTGGCGACAACAATGGCCGCTGCTTCTATCAACTTTACCCCGGAAATTGACAGTTATCAAAAAGCCGCCGGACAAATAGGATACGGGAGTGTAATAAAAATTGTACTTGAATTCAATGACCGTTTTTGGCCGAAAGATGCAGGTTTTATTATAAGTGACGAATTATTTCGAACCTGGTGGACACAATTACCAGACACGTCAGCTGTGTTAACTGGCTGGCTGGGCGGCCCCAACGCCACGGTACTATCGAATGTTGGCGATGATATTATACTAAACAAAGCGCTACAATCACTTGCTGCTATTTTCTCTTTACCCGTTATAAAATTACAGGAAATGCTGGTTGGTAGCTTTGTTTTTAACTGGCAGCAAGATCCATTTTCGTTAGGGGGCTATAGCTATGATACCATCGAATCAGCTACCGCAAAAAAACTGCTTAACACCCCTTTAGACAAAACGATCTTTTTTGCAGGAGAAGCGCTTTATACGGGGACACACAAGGCTACGGTGGAAGCCGCTTTAAAAAGCGGCGAAGCAACTGCTCAAAAAATACTCAGCCACCTGGTTAGCTAAGAATGGGCTAGAAATTTGTTGGCTGATCTCAATCTTTTTCGTTTCACTGTACTTATTAGTGCCAGTCAAATCAAGAACAATACCATATCAATATTTTGCCCACTTCCGGCCAGGTTGTTTATACAGGAAATATTACTGTTGCCAATGAGCATACCTTCAAATTCCAGCCAGACAATACTAATTATCCCGAAGGCAATTATATAATAACTGTGCAGAACCAAACTAATAGTAAATCCGAAAGGCTTTTGTTTTTATAATTTATTATAGCAATTTTTTACACTAACCGGCCACCTAAAATGGCCGGTTAGTTTTATCTTACTGCAATAATATTGTTATTTGTATAATGTAGATAAAAAAGAACCGCTGTTAATTGGAAATTGCTTTGCGTACCACCCGGAAGTTTTTTAGGATTTTAAGCTAACACAATTTCCAACCTTTTTTATGTAGATTGCGGGAAGATTTTTATTGCCTGAGAAAAAGAAATTAAAGCCCTTTAAAATTATTTTTAAACCTACAACGAATTGCTTTGAAAGTATTTAATATTATTTTCTGCTTCTTATTTATTGTTTTTGCGGCCTTGCAATATAATGATCCGGATCCTTATGTGTGGGTACCAATTTACATGTACACTGCAGTGCTATGCTGGCTGGCGGCAAAAAAAAAGTATTACCCAAAACTTTATCTATACGGTATAGTAGTGTATAGCTTGTATGCAGTTTATAAAGTTTTTGATGCAAATGGCCTGGTAGATTGGATAAAACTGCACCATGCAGAAAACATTGCTGAAACCATGAAAGCAGAGCAGCCTTGGATCGAAGAGTCCAGGGAATTTTTTGGGTTGATAATATTAATTGCCGTGTTAATTATTAATTATTATGTGGCGGTAAAAAAAGCGCGGAAAAAAGTTTCTTAGTTTATCTGGTCGCAAACAAAATGCTTTTTCTAATCCCAGCCTGTGTATGCTGATTAGTAGTGTACATTTGATTCACCGCCAACTCATTCGTCACCTTATGCCAGCATTCAGCCACCCATAAATTTGCTAAATAAGCAATCTTAATAAAATTCAATGAAAAAGAATTCAATTCCGGAAAGTGAATTTATTAAATCAATCAACCGGTTTCAACTTTTATCCCTTGCCACCAAAGAAGGTATCTGGGAGTACGATTTTATTACAAAAAAGTCTTTTTACAACGATGGTATTACTGAACTTTTCGGACATGGTTATCCAGAGATAGAAGACAACAATACCTGGTGGCGACACAATATTCATCCGCAGGATAAAAACAGGGTTATCAATGCACTGGATGACTTATTGGCCGGCACTGAGAATGTATGGTGGGGCAAGTATCTTTTCAGGTGCAAAAACGGAAATTACAAATTGATTCTCGACAGGCTTTTTGTAGTGAGAGATGAAGATAACACGCCACTCCGGTTAATTGGCACAATGCAGGATCTTTCGGAACTGGATACACTGGAGCAAAAGTTTGACCATATCCGCCAGGAACATCAACAAATTATTTACAAGGCTGTTTTCCAGGCAGAAGAAGCCGAGCGTCACCACATCAGTGAAGAGTTACACGAAAATATTAACCAGGTGCTGGGCGCAATCAATTTGCATATTGCCAATGCTAAAAAGCATGTTAATACTACGGGGCTTGCCTGGCTGGAAGAAGCGCAGCATTTATTGCTGGAATCTATTTCCGGTATCAGGGTATTATCAAAAAGACTATCTCCTATTTCACTCAACCTGCTTGGCTTAAAACTGGCGCTCGAGGAATTGCTGATAGCTTTAAAAAAGGACAACAAAATAACTTATACCCTTCAGGTTGATGAGATTGATTTCAGTAAGGTGAACATAGATTTACAGACCGCATTTTACCGCATTGCACAACACCAGTTTACCAATATATTAAAACACTCCAACGCTACGCATATAACGGTACGACTTACCGTTGTGAATAAGAAAATTAAAATGCGCATTTCTGATAACGGTACTGGTGTTGATCTTAAGCGGTTACAATTTGGAAAAGGGTTTTCAACTATCCAGCAAAGATCTGCCATTTTTGGTGGAAGCTTTAATTTGGAAAGCGTTGAAGCACAACCAGGGTTTACAATGGAAGTGATGATTTAAAGGCAAGCCTGTACGTTGCTATACCAGCTGCTACGTCAAAATTTTGGATTTAAGCCATAACACATTTTAGAAATTGACAAGTTATTACAAAAGCAATGTTTTGGGCGCTTACGACCGTTTCCATTAATCAACGATTTCTTAAAAAGATTTCCAAAAAAAATGCGATTAAACCCTTGCATTGGTTCATTTAATTTTCTATCTTACCACTGTTTTTATTCGATTGCATGTGCAGTATCGGGTTTGGTCCGAACAGAGAATATTACCACTTTAATAAAGTTGAATAATGAGTCTCTTCGTATGTTAGCTATTAGAAATCTTTGCTCAAACTGTCTTCATTTGCGGGTCATTCCCTGTCTTGTGTGTTCAGAATGTCCATTGAAATTGAACGTGAGTTATGGAACATATTTCTTCTAAAAAAGTGTCTCTTTGTCAATGACCATTCCTACTACTTCTACATGCATTGTTTTTTTTGGTAAGACTGGATCGGGTAAAACGCTGTTACTCCAACAACTGGCGGCCTCAGGCTATCCCATCATTGACATTGAACATATGGCGTCGCACCGTGGCTCTGCTTTCGGTGGAATGCTTCTGCCACCGCAGCCTTCTCAAAATGATTTTGACATGGCCCTTAGTGAGGCCTTCCTTTTTCATTCAGGTTCCCCTTATATTTTTATAGAACAAAAAGTGTCACCCATCGGCAAACTACGTATTCCCGGGTGGCTTCATGCAAAAATGAGTGAAGGCATTTCAGTGCAATTGGAAGTTGATAAAAAAATAAGGGTACAAAATATTCTGAAAGAATATAGTCCCGCAGGAAAAGAAAGCTTTCAGAGTGCTTTAAACAAATTAAATAAGCGTTTACCCATCACCGTCATACAACAACTGGAGATGCTATTGCATGTAGAAAACTACACTTCGTTTATATCCACGATACTTGAGTATTACGACGCCACTGCAAATTATAATGATGAAAAACCTGCCTATATCAATCTCCGTGTTAGCGGCAACGATCCTGCCGCGGATGCAAACAAAGTATTATCGGCTCTCGGCCACTTTGGTATCCTTATTTCTTAACGGCATCTACCCGGTCGTAGTAAAGGCCACTGGACCCTTCTCCCCTGCCGACTTGTTTTCTGAATCCATACCAGTTTATTACTGATCCGTTATACCATCGTGTCCGCTGAAAAGTGGCAGAAAGTTGTACGCCTGCCCTTGGTATTTCTTCTTCATTAATAAAATAAGGGGCGGTTTGATCTCCATTTTCGGTAATACCGTCGCCCAGTAATTGTGTCACGGGCCGTATATGGGTAAATTCATTATTAAACAACCGCGGCATGGCTGCCCGTTGTAATTTAACCTGCCTGTTCAACTCATCTGAATGTACCGGTATAAATGGTATCCAGTTTTCCGGGACCGTGTTGGCGAGCGTATACCGGAACATTACGTCAACATCTGTATCATTGGTAACCGGCGTTGTATCAATTTCTTTCAATGCTTCGGTAAACGATCTTGAACTGTTATTACCATCCACATTGCTTCCCAACTCGCCTCCCACACTTGATTCAATTGCCCATATGCTGTTTGTCATTTCGTCTCTTACAAAAAACACTTCCTCAGCTGGCTCACTTTCAAGATTTTTAACCACATTGGGCAGTACGAGCAGCCTTGTATCAGTGGGTACATTCCTGGCTCCCTCCGGGTTGATAGTGCTTAGGTTGTACATCCCCCATCCTGCCCAGTTATCTGTTTTTCCCTGTGTTGCAGATTGTACAAAAAATTGCTGGCCAAAAACATCTGTAACAACAATTCCCTTTATCTCGCACAACGTGCCTACGGGCACACGAAACGGCACCAACAGCCAGTCTGTATTATACATCAGCGCATACTCTGTGAAAACCAGTTTTGATAAATCAGTTGTTTGCGCATTGATATTACCCAAGTCAACTTTTCCATCTTCGAATTGCCAAAACCGGGAATTGGGTGCGCCTGCAAATTTGGCTTCAACAGGAATTACCGACAACAGTTGCTCTTTTATATTCAGCATGTCCCCGCCAGCTGCAGCACCGGAAAGGCCTTCCACCGTTTCAACCTTATTTACATCCATCGAAAACCAGTCCAGGTCTCCTGAATAATATTGGTCGGCAGATAATACAATGTTGTTACCATCTTCAGCCGGCAGTGCACAATCAAACTGGTACTCCAGTTTTGACGGAACCCAGGCCGAGCTGGCCGCAGGAGAAAAGACAAAATTTTTCTCATACCATGTCGTGAAATCATTCATGGCGTTTGTGAGTAAAGCCGTATCGCCACCTATGCTGATGGCGGCAATTGCGGCAACCTTGCTGGCAATGATTGCTTCATATAATTTAGCACCATCAAAATACCTGCCTGCTGAAGCATTCACCATGCTTACATAATTATCATTGCTGAGCGATTTTACTTTATTGATGATGGTTGCGTTGGTGTCGCCATTTTGTACCGGCGGTACTTCATCTATTCCAAACTTTTTAACCAGGTTGGGTTTATACAATTTACTGCTGTTTACTACCACAGGATTGTTGTTCTCACCTGCACGGTCAAGGCACCGGAGAAAGATATAGGCCGCATCCAGTTTGCTTTTAAAATCCAGTTTATAGGGCATACTCTCAATGCATTCTTCCAGGGGAATAGAATCATCAAAAGGTTGCGCTGTTCCATTGGCGGTTTTCACCTGCGTAATGGCGGTGGTTTTCATATAAATTTTAGAAAAAATGGCGGAGCCGGTGTCTTCGCCCTGCAACTCCCCAAACTGCCATTGCCTGGTGAGCATCCACAATGCATCATGTACATTTGCCTGCAACACTTTGTCAAACTCTGCTTGTCTTGGCCTCGCCTCCAGGCGGTTCCAGGCCCTGAAAGGTTCACACGAAAAAATATCTATTCTTGGCATACAATTAATTTATTTTGGTAAAACAACATCGGCTAAATCCATTACAACCTGCACTCCCAACGGATTGGTGTCTTCATTTCTAAACTGAGGGGGTACAACTTCAGAGAAAATACCAGGCAGTACCTGTCCTAAAAAGCTCTTATCAAAGTGATCTGGTTCTACAGCCCTGTTCTTGGCCAGATCCACGGTATCAACAATGGTGTACACCAGATCGTCCCATGTCCACTGGTTGGTTATTTCCGGCGTAACGGCCAGTAATATTGATTGTGGCGGAGACGCATTGGGATTATTATAGTTAAAGGTGATGCCTGTAGTTTGTTCTTTGGTAGGAATAATTTCAAGCCATTCGTCAATTACAAGCCCCGATTGAATGCCGGCTGTTTGCAATTGCCCGGAATTAATCATTACCAGGGATGTAACATCTCCCGCCGGTGTATATGCTGACGGATACTCGATACCGAGCCAATAATCGCCATCTGCATAAGGCAATTGAACCGGTTCGGCCGGGGCAATGGGCAGGTTATAAATATCCGCTGTTTGTATCACCATAGAAAGGTCATACATCCGCTCCCTCACTTTTGATACATTCTGCAACCAGTCTTCCATTACCAGCGAGCCTCCGTTCCTGGCAATTTTTTTATCGGCGGCAAGGCCAAGTTCTTTTTGTATGCTGGTTGTTTCCAAAGGGGTATACAATGGATTTACAATGGCATTTTTACCCAATATTATTTTGGTGAGCTCCGTTAACTTTTGCACTTTTAACTTAGCGCTTATAACGCTTGCCATTGCTGTTACCGCGGCTGTCGCCTCTGTTTCCCTTGCCACTGCCTGTTTGTATATATTTACCACCTGTTGCAGCAAGGCTGTTGCCCGCTGGTCGCTGGTAGCAGCGGCATCAAAAGCCATAGAAAGCGCATGCGGAATACCCAGGAACACGGCATTGTGCAGGTAGGTAAATAGTGTGTCTGCCTGCGCAACAGAGGGCACCACGTCATTCACCAGTATTTTGCCACTTAATACATCTGTAAGGAAAGCAGCAGAAGCAATATCCTGTATAAATAATTGCAGCGATTTGTGTGCAGCTGCAACTCGTTTATTCAACTCATCCACATCACAATTGCCCGGGTTGTCGGGGTTTACCGGATCATTCGGTAACCGGATATCACTGTCACCGGCATATTTGGCGCTGCTGATCATATTGCGGATATGCTTCATCAGGATGAATATTTCAGCCAATGACTTATCGTCCAAACTCCAGCTGTTGTCCCTTTCCTTTATAGCAATGGTAATGGCAGACTGATAATCGTTGTTTGCCTTTCTATAGAGGTTAATAATAATTTCCTGCAATTCACTTTCTGCACCCGGCACAAGAAAAAGGTCAATGGCCTGAAGTCCTGAGGTACCAATGTTAAAACTTGTTTTGGTAACATTGTTGTTGGTATCTACTGCCGTAAGTACATATTTTATGGCAGTTGCCGGTCCCAGGGTAAGCCCCAGCCAATTATTAATGGTTGGTTCTGTCAATGATCGTACCGTAGGTGCTGCATTCCATCCCGCAGGCAGTTGAAATGAATTACTTGTTGCGGTAAAATTTACAATGATGCGTTGTGTTACCACCGTACCATTTCTTACGGTGTCAATAATTTGCGGATCAGGCATATTCTTTCCCTCGGCCAGCGCTGTTAATACGGCACCTGCCCTAACATGATTGCCCAGTACCATTTGATAAACGCTTTCTGACATAGCCAAATCTCCCAGCGCATCAAATGCGTCAGCCATGCGGTCTATTTCTTCTATAATGCTGTCGTATACTTTGCCCTTATTGTCGCCAGCCAGGTTGGCGTCGATTATATCGGTTATAGCTTTTGGAAACTTCGCATAATTATTGGCTTTCAACAGTTCTGCGATGGTATCGTCTTTTATTGCAGGGTTTGATGGCCAGTCTACCGCGGCATGTATTTTATCAAGTATCACAGTGCCATTCACAACGAGGCTTATATAGGTAGCGCTGCCATTGGATGTTTCATCAACAGCCTGCTGCAACGGAAAGGCTTTGCGCAGCGGTTGAATATATTTATCCAGCTCAATTGTTTTGTACCGGTCGTGCAATCCTCTTTCAAACTGAAAACCAAGAATAGCACCCAGTTCCTGTCCGTTTCGTATTCCCTCAATCAATTGCATGGCCATGCGAACGCGGCCGGATGAAATATTGACTGCGAGGCGGTTGGCTATATCTTCTTCGGAAGTATTATTGGTCATATAAGCGTTGCGCAATACCGCCGCTGTAATAGCCTGCCCGATAGAAGGCCCGTGAATAAAACCCTGGTTGGATGCATCATGGTACACATCCTTCTTTGCTTCCAGTTTAAAATCAGCCAACGTCTGCTGGTCGGTAAATTTATCTTTTCCTTTATCCCTTCGCAGGTTTTCAACATATCCATAAGCACCCAGAAAAACGCCTGCAGGTTGTTTTGTTCTTTGCTGTTGCAAGCGCTTGGCAACAAAACCAAGCATCCACGAATCAAGCCGGTAGGTGCAAAGATCAATATGCTCCGCCATCAGCAAATCCAGGTCGTTTGTAGTGGCACGTTTTAATGTTGTTATTGCCTGCCGGGTACGACTGAGTTTATCAAAAAATTGTTTATGTGCATTGCTGAACAGCGCCGGATTGTTAGTCTTTACTCCATCAAGGTAATTGGCCAACGACTTGGGTCCCTGGTTAATAAACTGGTAAAAAGGTTTTGCTGTTGTTGTGGATGGCAAAGCAATGTCAGCCACAAGATCACTTAAGGTTTTAAAGAGGAAATGCCACTTGGTAAGGTACTTGTTTACGTACTTCCCATTCTGAAATAATTTGTAATGGTAATGGCTGGTGTTGCCTGCAGAGCGCCTGTCCAGTTCTGTAAAAAATGTTTCAGACTGCAAAATATTCAAAGCTGCCTCCTGGTATCCCTGCAACAATGATTGCCGCAGCATTACAAAAAGCATGGTATCAAAAGGAATTTTTGCCGGGTTACCCACGGCGTTGCTTCCAAGCAGACTATTGGCACCAGACGTTAATAGCCAGGTTAAATAATCGCTTTTTAAACTGCTGTCGGCATCAGGTATCGTATCAACTAAATTTCCGGTAACGGGCAACGAATTTTCAACCAGCCTTGCAATGAACAACCTGGATGATTCAAACTGGTGCAGGATGCGGGAGTATTTTGCATCTGTAAGCTGCCAGGTTGTAAGCCCTCCCGGCCAACGCTCATCAATAAAATCAAACGAAGGCGTAAATATCCCGTCCAGTATCTGGTTCTTAAACAACTCCGTCAGGCCGTTTGGCCCAAAGGCATCTGTTGCCTTAAAGTTGGTACCAAATCCATCGGCGGAAGCATTGGGGCCTTTTGCGATGTTGATAGCATACCTGTAAAAATAATCAAGGGAGGTTGCATTCAATCCCAGCATCTGTACAAAACGCTTTTGAGCATCCCCTCCTTCCATATCCAAATTGCCTGAATGAATAACGTTGTTGTTACGAAGCGATGTCCATGTATCTTTTAACATGTTCAAAAGCCGGTACAGGCGCATCTCATATCGTTGCTGTAATTTATTTTCCAAGGCAGGCGAAGGAACAGTCCATGGCAAAATTGTTTTTGCCTCATCAATACTCAATGCAGGAATATTGCCGGGATATAATTGCAATTGGGAAAAAGCTGTAGTGGCGACAATACCGTAGGGCTGCATCCCTATCCGCACCGATGGAACAATTCCCCTGCCCACACAATAATTGGTAAAGAAATTTTCCGTACGCCGGATATTATCATAGGTAAATAAACCATCCCACATTTCTTCCATATAATGCCCCAGCGATACGCCCCACAAAGCCCTGTTGGCCGCATACGCATTGGCAATTTCAAGATTGCCTGAATAGTTGGCAAATTGCGTAACCGCATTATCAATACCCAATGCATCCGAAAAATATTTACCATCGGTTTTCTTAAAAATATCTGTTTCACCCAGGTTATATTTCAGGTTATTTATTTCAATGTCGTAACGCTGTTGTGAGTCGTTACCACTTTGCCAGCCGGATGCTGCATCATGCGTATTGTTGGTGGGCGTGCCTACTTTTAAAAAGTCAAGACCATCCACCGCGTAAATATGATTGGTGATCAGTTGCTCAAATAATTGTTTTGAATTGGTTGCATCAGAACCTTTAATACCCAATACAATTAACCTGTCAAACCCATTATTATATTCATCATCGGTTATATCCAATGTAATACCAAAACCTTTTGAAACGGCGGTAGTGTAATCGGTCATCCACTTTAATCCTTCATCAATATTCAGGTTGCCATTTTCATCAATTATAAATAAAGAAAGGTCATCAAATTTTTGCGGATCCAATCCCAGCTGCACGGTTTCATCCACTGCGTTGCCAATGGCAATTCTTGTAAACTGGTTACCCTTCATAGTAATTACTGCAAACTTGTCCGGCAGGCATTTTGAATGCGGCGCCGTTGTCCAGTCTTTATCTTTGGCAGCTACTGCCGGAAATACAAATGGATTGTCTATCGCGTTAACAAAGTCTTTATGATTAACAGGTTTTATTTTATTCAACGCGTTTTGTATGGTTTCAAGATTACCGGCCATCATGCGCAGACTATGCAGAAATGCCGTAGCTATTTTCTGTTTCAAGCCGATTAAATCCTGGTTCTGCGTAATGAGCTGGTTTAACAGCCCCGCGGTATTTATAAAATTGCTTCTGAATTTTTCAAGTAAAAAATCCTGCTCCTTTTTTATCGGGGAAAGTATCGTGCTAATTTTTAAAAGATTGGTATGCACCTCTGCCAATATTTTTTGTGCAAAAGCCGCAGATACAATGTTTGATAACGGCTTATCCAACGGCAATTGTTTTAGCCGGCTGTTCATTGCAATGAGGATATTGATGGCGTCATTTATTTTTGAAGAAGGTCCGGTTTGTAAGACTGGCTTATTGATTGCGACCAGCGAAGGATTTAGTACCCTGGCTACCCACGATGCCCGGTGTGTACCCAATGCCTTGCACAAAGTTTGCCAGGCAGCCATTTGTAAGTCTTTATCGCTGCCGGCAGCCCACCAAACTTTCCAGAATTGTTTACCAGCATCCGTTTCAGTAGGCGATAAAGCCGCTTCATGCGTTTGTACAAAAATGTCATCCGGATAAATGCGCACCCATAGCTGGTTCACCAGTTTTGGCGGATCAGAAATATAGACAGGCTTTGGGAAATTGCCTGCAACCTGCCCCGCAAAACCACCAATAACACTGGATACACTTTGATTAAAAAAAGTACTGATCAGGTTTTTACCAGCGCCCTGCGATTTGTTTGCTGCATTGTAATTATTAATTTTTGTAACAGAGCTTGTTACTTCAGTATTGATTGAAGCAAACAAATTCTGCAGCCGGGAAATTTGACCGGGCTTAGATTCCAATATCGGCGATTGTATTGTTTTAGCCAGCGAATTAATGCGGGGCTCCAGGTAACTTTTGTATTTTTTTATTACATCATACCCTTGTTGCTTTTGGGCATTGAATCTTTTTATTTTTACCAACGCCTTAATACCGCTGAAATAAACATCCCCTGTTTGAACGGCTGGTGGCCCGGGTAAATTATTTAATAATAGTAACGAACCGGCAGCAAAAGCATTACTCAAATCAATAATAGCAGTTACAATTGGTTGCGCTGTTTCGGCCGTAAACTTTTTCCATGCAGCATCGGTATGCATTTTTTCAATTGAAGCACCCAGCGTGCCCAGTTGTGCTTGTATGTCAGCCTGTAATTGCTGAATGCGTTTCCGCTGCGTTGCATCTATATACTGCAGCGCCTTAATTCCTGCATCAATATTTTGATAAAATTCTTTGATAACATTTAAGGTATCGGTGATGTAGCCGTACAGGGTCTTTTTATTTTTTACATCTGTATAAGGCGCCTTCTTGTTATTAGTACTATTCAATGTTTGCAGCGTATTGTTCGTCATGATAAACCTGTCAATCAATACCCGTGCAGGTTCCAGCGCAGCAAGGTCAGCAATTTTTGTACCTGTTACGGCCGCGTTTAATTGCGCAATGGCAGTATTCAGTTTCTGGCTATCGGCAGGGAAAATATTTTGAGACGCTGTAACAACTGCCTGCATATCTTTTTGCATATCGCCAAATAATTGCCTGAGCCAGCCCTTTTCTTTTAACAACAAAGCGCCCAGCGATTGAACCAGGGTTATGAGCGCAGTGGTATCGGCGGTCAGGGTTCGCACACTATCGCCGGTTAAATTTACCTGGGCATTGATGGCTTCTATCTGCACAAACGCCATTGTTTCCAATACTGATTCAACTGTGGCGTTTGCCTGTGGCGCCTGCTTTTCTACCTGCATAAACCTGGTTTCTACCCTAACAGGAAGCAATAAATATGGAATAGAATCCGTGTGCCGGGCTACAGTGGCTCTTATTTCGTTCAGCCTGGGATCTTCTACTTGTGCATTAATGGTTGCCATAATTTGTTCAGTTGAATAACATTAATTTTCAGGTAACATTTCCGCGGCGTGTCTTGCAAACAATACAGGGTCCTGAAATAAAATAGCCGCCAGGTCTGCTGCATTTGCATTCCACAACGGTTGGCCGGCCGGGTTTTGTATGGTGATGTTTTTATTAAAAGTGATGTGATAGGAATCCAATTCCGCTTTACTATTTACCAGGTATTCCCAGGCCATGTCATCCCAGGTTTTGGGGCTGCCGGCTGGCATTACATCGGTGTTACCATGTTCATCTGTAAAGTCATCCAGTCCAAAACGGATATGGCCGGGTCTTTCCTTTAATACAAAAAACCAACCCGGACTTTTACCGGCGGTTGAACCGTGGGACTGTTCAATCCGGTCGCCTCTCGCCGTTTTTTCATCCAGTGAAAATCCAAACAAAGTAACATCCGGTTCTATTTCTGCCTTGAATAGGGGGAATTTTGTAAAGTTGGAATCAATGCCGCCTTTCAGTTGTCTTGGTTTGGAGGCGTCCGCAGGATCGTACATTGCCTGCTGGGCAAACACCATTGTGTTCGGATATTTTTTAAAAAGGTCGCCGCGAATAACCAACACCAGGTTAGACTGCTCTGTTCCTCTTGGATTGTTCTCGCCCAATGGATGACTCCAGGTGTTGATCTTACGGATATCCAGTTTTAACTCTTTATCTTTTTCAGGATCGGGGTCCAACGGCATCAGGCTGTCGTCGATATTCCAAAACTGCCGGAAGTACGATCCACGCTGATCTGTAGGATATTCGTTCCACAATAATTCTCTTGCCATCTCATGGTTCATGCCAACCATAAATGCTTCTATAAATGCCTGGTTGTTTTCCAGCAAGGTGATGGAATTATTGGGTAGTTTATCAATGTTAGGTAATATAAAATTCTTCGAAATTTCCAGCAGGTAAGTGTACACGGCTTCTGTAAATTCAGGATAAGCCATGATGGGTTTTAGTTGGGGCAAGGGAATATACGAACCATCTTTTTGCAGCAGCTTAATGTTGGCAAAAAGCTTCCTGGCAAATGTTGCCGCCGGATCTAATTTTTCAAAAATATGAGTTGAGATATTGGCCGCATTACTAAAAGCAGGCACCACTTCTACCTGCGGCAATGCATTCAGTACGGTGGTAAAGTCGGCAAATGATGCCTTCAACGCCAGCACATCATTTTGAGTAGTCATTGATTTAATGCTGACATTGGTAAGATCTGCCTTATTGCTAATGATTACATCGTTGTAGTTCTTGGCATTGATACCTTCCCCAAAAAGGCTTAAAAACTTGGCCAGGTTTAATTGTATGATAACCTGCCCATCGGCATTCTTTTTAACGGGAAAATTTGCCGGCACAATATTGTTCACAATATCCTTCGCCTCAGTTTTTACATTTGCGGCTACCGCTTTAGCATCAATGGCTGTTAGTAATTGCGCCTGGCTTAATGATGCACTGGCCTTGATGACATCCGTTTCTATCATATCCACAAAAGCGTCTTTTGCAAGGTCCGCAACACTGGCGGTATAACTGCTTACCGCACCAGTTATCGCGGTATCAATAACGGCGGTGGTTAGTGCTGCAAGCGGCGCCTGCTTTAACCTTGCAGCGGTAACGGCATGTGGCAAATTTTCATCTGCGTTAAAATCTTTAATTACAGCGTTTAATTTAACAACTGAAGCGATGCCGGAGGAAACTCCAAGGCCTACCCTCGCAATTTTGCTATTGGGCCTTGACATTTTTCTGAACGCCGCTGTTTTTGACGCAAAGGGAATGCGGCTCTCAACAAAATCCTGTTGTACCGTTTTTGTGTTGGCTGTATTTTTTATAAGGTGCTGTACAGCGTGTGTCAGCATAACAGCCTTATCATTTCCGGCATTGATAATATGCTTTTTAAAAATACATTTTGTGATGGCCTGTGCCAACAATGTTTCCTGTATTTTTTTATTGGCGTCGTTTACTTTATTCACTTGCTGCCATGCCCGGTTTACAAAATCATCCTGGTGGTTCTGAACTACTTTTACTCCTAAACCTGCAGCTCCCCTGTTTCTGAAATCAAGGTTGAGCTGATCTATCCATGGCGGATTGGTTCCGTCGCCCAATTTTGATACCAATGCATGCCACACGCCATATACAGGAGGTACCAGCAATGGATCATCTCCAATATTGGTATTAAAAAAAGGATTTGGGCTTGCAATTACCACATTCTTATCTACCAGGTCGGCTGACAGATTCAGCAAATCTTTCAGCTTTTGAATAGTGTTTTTATCCGGTGCATTTGCAGCATCAATTCCCGGCCAGTTATCCGGTACAAAATCCGGTGGTTTCAATGCGGCTTCCATACCAATTACTTTGGTGCCGTCATTTTGAACGCCGAGGTTAAAACCCGGATCCTGTATATCCATCGGCATTTTACCTGAATTGCCATCCATAATGATTGGCTTCAGCATGGTGACCAGGCTTTCAAAATCACCGTAGGCGGCCGTTCTAAAATGCCACTGATAGTACACCGGAAAATCAAAAGGCCTGGTGCCTGTTCCCGGCATGGCGCCCTTATGCCAGGAAGTTTTTTGTGCCGCTACACCGGCTGTATCCAGCCCCAGGCCTGCCAAACGGCCTGTTTCAAAAGCGGGTATAACAAAGGCAGTAAAAGAAGTGTTCTTTGCCAATTTACGGGGGCAAAGTAATCTTGAAACCGCCACATCCGGATCTGCCGAAACCTCTGCATTTACTTCCTGTTGCATGGCATTGCCGCTTAAGTTTGCCAGTTTGTTATTAAAGTGTACATGTGCAAAAGCCCAGGTATCATTCTGGTGATGAAAGGCAGCGTCAAAGGTTCCCTGTTCTACCGAAATAAAAGGCAGCCCGCCGGGTGTTTGCTTCAGCTTATATTCATCATCTTTTAATACCACCAATGCCAGCCAGGGCCGAAGTTTGGTGTGGTTGCTGTTTAATCCGGCCGCGGCAGCAGGAGTATATCTCCACAAAAAATCCTCCTCATAAAATTCAATATAAGGCAGGCCGTTATCTTCATAATTCATTACACCACGGGCGGGCTCGGTCCTTACAATTGCCCGCGTGCTTACACTTAATACGTCGCCCGGGCCTATAACCTGTACCAATTTTTTAATGGTGTTGGTCTGTACCGATCCATCGAGGTTGGTATATTGAATATCCAGTTCAGCAGCCAGATCGGCTCTTACGATGGCAGGTCCGTCCCCGCTACCCAGGGTATCCGTCTCGCCTATTTTCGACGCAACGCCCTGCCGTGCCCAGGGTAAAAATCCATAAGAAGGTAATGTTGCCATATCAGAAAAATTAAAAAATCAATAACTAAAGTTGGTAAGCAGATGCGATACTTATCTTGCCTTTTAATGATGGATTTTGTTTTAGTATTGTATCAAAAGCATCGTTGGCCTGCGCATGCGTTCCCCCTGCAAAAACATTTACATTATGTTGGGTAAGTGTTGAATTATCAATCAGCACAAATTGTTCTTCATCCATATTTACTGCTGCGTTGGCTAATTTGAAACTCTTTTGCTTGTTTTGTACCGATAGTTCATTTTTGCCAATTGCTCCACCCCGCATCATCAATTTAAACCAGCTAAAATCTATATCAAAAGCAGGTGGATTGGGGAAAGGATCAAAATCAGATACTTTAACTTCATACACAACATCCCTGTTCAACGCGTAATCAACAAACAGCGTGGCGGTGTCAGACACTTTTACGCCGCCCTTTTCTTTTGTATAGGATGGTGACTTTAATTTATCATCATCACTCATATTTTTGAATGCTGAGGGAGCAAAAGATTCTGTTTCGTTACTCAATGGAGCATCAGCGCCGCCCAGCCTGAATGCCGATACATCCGCCATATTAATATCAGCAGGTGCATTATTACCAAACCGGTTAATCACCAGGCCCAACGGCATTATTAACTGGCTAACTTTTACAGCACCAAATGACTGTAATACAATTTGGCCGGGCTGCGGTGTTATGCCCGCCAGGGTTACTACATTGTAACGATTGGCTGGTAGTTCGGCAGACCAGTTGGCATCAATAGTAAAGGCTTCAATAATTTTTGGCAGTACGGCAATACTGGGCAAGG
This sequence comes from Chitinophagales bacterium, assembly GCA_038210625.1. GTDB lineage: Bacteria > Bacteroidota > Bacteroidia > Chitinophagales > Chitinophagaceae > Ferruginibacter. The sequence continues at coordinate 68,810 of JBBQWL010000033.1, forward strand.
TATCCTGCTGTGCATCGCCCCAGCTAACATTGAAATGTACTTTGATGCTGATAAATAAAAGGTGGAAGGATGCAGTGCCATTCGCATTCCATGGCGTTGGTCCCGAAAGTTCGAAATCAAGGTTGATAGAGAACAAGGTACTGCTGCCCATCTTCACTTCCAGGCCAGCGGTAATATTGGCAATAAATTTAAATGGCGAAAACTGGAAGAGTACATCAAAACCAAGGTAGCCTACTACACTAAAGCTGGATACTTTGAATTTAAAATCTATCCTTGCCCCAAACTGCACCGTGTTGGATGTTACGGCAAAATAAGCTGTTAATACAAGATTGGGATTGGGGCTTAATATCGTGAGCGTAAGCCGTTTCATTTTCGGCACATTCAACGCAGCCGGTGGTGTAAATGAAGGGTGAAAACCGCCTACTGATAAAAGGAACGCTTTTTCATTACCCCAGTTTAAACGCAACGCCATATCACCTTCCAGGGTAAAGGTTAAAATATGAGAGTTGTAAATGCTGGCGTCAAAAGATAAATAACCATTGTCAAAATCAATAATGCCCAGGAAGTTTACCTGTAACTGCAATATAGCTGCGTCTTCGGTTGGCAGTACTATTTTTAATACGCCAAGAATGGCAAGCCTTACCGGGCTGGCGAATTCCAACGCTATCCCAAATTCTATGGTAACCAATGTGGGTACGCCCCAGGTTATTTTTGCCATCAGGCCAATCATAAACTGGTTTTCTTTTACCGGAAAAATAGCTTTGATCTGCGGAAGCAGTGTATTGATGTTAGCAATGATATCCTGCGGAAACATGATCTGTTCAATGGCATCATTTTTTACGCCATCCCGCAGGGCATTTACATTAATGGTTCTGTTGATACCCAGCATACCGCCAAGTCCGCTCAGGAAAAAGCCCATACCCAGCGAAATGCCGGGCTCAAACTGAACGCTTATAATAATGAGCAGCGAAAAACCATTGCTGCCATCCGGCATTTTTGTGTTGATGATAGCAATGGCCGATACCTGTATGGTATCCTGTATTGATAACTCCAATGCGCCGGCATACTCTCCTTTATCACGGTCGATAGATAAAAAACCGCCTCCTTTTACAATACCTGCATCTATGGATAATCCCACACCAGTGGGGAATAAAAATCCGATGTTAAAATCTACCGGGCCGAGATTGCCCTTTCTGTCGGCCGGAAAACTGAAGGTGCCGGATAAGCCCATGCCTTGCACCACCGCTTCGATGGGCCCTAAACTACCTTTAATATCCAGCGCAATATTGATCGGTATATTTCCACCGGCTGGCTTTATGCCAAGCTTCGCTGTTTCAATATCAATGGGTCCTAATTGCAGATGAGCAGGTAAATCAATTTCAAGACCACTGCTGCCTTTAAAATAAAACCCGCTTTGCAAACCAAAACCAAAAGCCAGCTCAAATGCCAGCGTTATACCATCTGCCGGTAATATTTTCGATAGAAATCCGTCCGTATCATTGGCGGCTGGTTTTATAACAATTTTACTGCCCTTTAAATCAAACTCCAGCTTTACATCTTTAGAACCTGCAGTGGTAATATTGGCCGCGGCAGCAATGGAAGCAGATAAAAATTCATAGTGACTTGCGGCCGGATCGCCAAATACAATAAAGGGTTTACCATCGGCTTTTTTATACTCCAGCAATAAAGAAACTTTGGCACTTGCACCGCCGCTTGTTCCGCCGCCGGTGAGGTTACTAATAAGTTCCGGCGCTTTGCCTGGCCTTATTATCAACGCAACGCCGTTGTTTAAATCGAGCCCTGTATCAAATTTAAAGGTGAGGTTATCTGTAATGCTAACCTCTTCTGTTACCTCGGCATTTGCATACGGTATAATGGCAATGCCCGGCAACAACGAACCGTTTTGCGGCAACAGGTAAAAGTTAATGCCTGCGGAGGCACCTACATTAGATGTTTTTTCATCAATCAAAACCAGTGTGAGTGCATCTTTATCAAATGTGCCTGCAGGCAAACCATTATTTAGCACCTGCAAAAACTGTGATTTTATTTCAGTGAGATTAAATGGAATACTAAATCCATCAAAGATGTCAGTAAGATTTTTAAAGAGCAGTTCCCTGTCTAGCCCGGGGGTTGCCCAGCCGTACAAATCCTGCAATAACTTCAGCGGGTTGCTGAACAATGTTCCAATCTTATCAAAATGAATTTCTTTTCTGTAATAGGCTGGCCTTGTGCCACTGGCATTTTTTGCCGTAATGGTAATAATGCCCAGTAACTGCAGCAGGCTGCCAACTTTTGGGCGCTGGTTTAAAAAATATTCAACCAGTACATATTGTCCAATTTCAGTCGGAAAATCATTTTTAAACTCTGCAGCAGTGGAAGTAATACCACTGAACAACGCATCGGGTTTTGATACAAGGCCTTCAATACCCGTAACCAGGTTTTTTACAAGACCCAGCAACTGCGTAATATTGCCAAAATTGATGTCACCCGTTTCCAGTAAGGTGATGATGGGGTCAACCAGGTTAACCAAATCGGTAACGGGTTGTATTGCCGCGGTTGCATCCCAACCCAGTTCCTTCATGGTCGACCGGAAAGCCTGCGGTGTTTGCACCATATCTTTCAAGGGCGTAAACGCACTGCCAATTTCTTCTGCTATTATTGCTAAGGTATCCTGGTCTGCCATGGTGTTACATCGTATTAATTATACCGCGTTAAAATAATCAGCTGCATCATCTGCAAAATTTTTTTGGGAGGTAGCCCCTCCCGTTGCCGACGCATAAAAATTAAATATCAATTCATTATTCGCATTGTTTGCTATTACCGGCGGGCACACAGAATACTCGTGGCGTTTACCTACATATACTCTCGACCGCGTATTTACACTCCAGTATAACCCGTCCACCAATTCATCTACAGAAGCATACTCATACCTGGTATACAGCGGAAAAGGATGTGTGCTCTGTAGCTGAAGTGCGAAAGGCTTTGTTCCGGGGTTTGCTGCAAGGTCATTGAATTGCTGCTTTAGAAAAGTGGCAATGGCAGGCTGTGTGGTGGGGAGCGCACCCCAGGAAGGATCGATGTGAAATGCAGAAATAATGGTTTGAAACCGGTACCTGTAAAAACCCGCTCTTATTGAAAGTAAATTGGTAACCGGTGTGCCGCTTAAATTTACCAGTGCCAGCGGATCTACATCCCTGGTGATGTTGGTTTTTATCCACCCGTTCCACTGGGCAGTTGTAATAGCTGTTCCATATGTATCAACTGCGCTCAGGGCATCAAAAAGGGCTACCAGTGCAGCCTTATCCGCAACAGCTGTTTTGCTGAAGATATGAAAGTCGTAATTAAAAAATTCAAAAACGCCCTGTCTTATATCATATACTTCGTGAAAGAACAATGGGGCGCAAACTCCAACATCAGTGGTACTTAGTCCATTGATCACCTCTTTAAATTTTTCAATAAAAGGTGTCATTACCCCGATGCGGCAGCCCCTGATAAAAACATGCGGATCGATTGGATTGTTATTGCTGTCGACCGGCCGTGGATCAATAATGGCATCTGCAAGCTGACAGGTACGGGTAGACGCATTTATCACACTTTCCATTGCCTCGTAGGTGGTATGCGCCTCAAATGCAGGGTCCAGCTGAACATTCATCCAACCTGATTCATTGCCATGCGTCCCGATTAAAATATCTGTAAGCGGTGTGGCTACCACCCCTGCCCCCGCAAGATGATTACAAAAATCTTTTACTGAATTGACACCACGTTTATTTACCAATGTGGTAGACGCCCGGTTGGTAAGCATTTTACGCATGATAACGTCGTAACCAGTTGCACCGGGGGCGAATGCAAAATCCATAATAAATCAGTTTAAGAACATTAAAAAATGCGCATTAGCTTATTGTTGCGCACTTGTATGGTGCACAGTTTTTTTTGTTTGACTGGAATCCTGTCGGACGAGGATTACTTTTATTAAGGAAGAATGATTGGATTGATACGGGGAAAATATCCAGGTAATAATTAGTGAACTATTTTCCTTCACCGGCTGTTGCCAGGCGTCTTCTATGTGGTTAAAAAGAGGGGGCCGGCTTAAAAAGCCAGTGCGGTAAAATTTGGATTAATTTTTTATAAATGCAAGTTTTTGTAAGTTTTTTTTTCAACTGTTTTCAATGAAACCGGTTGGCATTTTGCTGATATCCAATACCTCCCCAATAATTGGCCGGTTTCGGTCAACACCAGGCTTCATTGTTGGTGCTGCGCACTTAGTGAAGCCTTAGTTGTTGGTGGCAGTTGATTTTTTGTCCCACGCTTTCATAATTACAGTTTCTCCAACTGAGAAACTCATTAAGTCATCACCTAATATTACAGGACCTGAATAATTCGCTTTAGTCCGCTTAAGAATTTCTTCCACAGGATAGTTATAAAGCCGCACAATATGAGAATAAACAGCCAGTTTAGGCTCAACTGCGGTAAACACCTTACTGGCTTGTTCAGGCGTTGTATGATGCGCCAGTATATTGTACCTCGGATCTGATTTCTTTAATGTATCTGAGGCAATTGCCACTTCATGCACCAGTAAATCTGTTCCTTTGGCAAATTTGATGAGGTTCTCCGAATAGCGGGTATCTCCGGAAAGCACAACAGAGTGTCCACCAAATTCTATTCTATAGCCAAAAGCGGGAACTACCGGATAATGGTCAACTAAAAAGGCAACTACTTTTACACCTCCCTGTTCATATACTGTACCTTCTTCAATATCAGTTGTTAGTAGTTTACTACCTTCCAATGAGGCTTTGTCATCTTCTATTCTTATCCCAATGTCGAACTGGTAAGCCTTCTGTAAATAATCGGTCATTTGCCTGGTGCCTTTGGGGCCAAAGACTTTTAAAGGTTTAGTTCTTTTTGATACCAGCCAACCTGTAAGCCAAAAATCAGGAAACCCAACGATGTGATCAGAATGAAGGTGGGTAAAAAAAACGGCATCAAACGTATTATTCTCTACTTGCAATTGCCGCAATCTTTGTAAACAACCACGTCCCGCATCAAACAACAGGTTTTTACCACCAGCCTCTACTAAAATACTTGCGCCAAACCGATCCATAACTGGCTGCGGGGTTCCGGTACCTAACAGTGTAACTTTTATAATTGACTTACTTATATTAGTTGTGTCTTGTTGTATTTTGTTTTGACCAGGACTTACAAAAAAAACCAACAAGAAGATGGAAGTAATTGAAAACCTTAGCATAATCATTTTTGTTAAAAGTAAACAAAGGAATTATGTATTGACGGAGTATTATTGAATTACCGCTAAAACATTATGAAAGTATCCGACGTCCCATTTAGTGCAAGCACCTCTTCCTACAATTAAAGCTTGCTTTGGCGCAAAGTTGCTTTAAAGTAACCACAAAATTTTCGTTTGAAATTCGCAACTTTGTATAGTGCCACACACCGAAACAATAGAGGAACTATATAAATCGAGAAATGCCTGGCTTTCCAGCGACTTACGCAATGAACTTGGTCATTTCAATGTTTTTCGTTTAGATGATGTAGGCGGCAATGGCGTTAAATCAGCCCCCTATCGCAAACGAGACTGGTATAACATTACGCTTGTACATGGTAATGGCAAATACCTGTATGCTGACAAGAAAATTGAAGTGCGAAAACATGCGCTTGTTTTTGACAACCCCCAAATTCCTTTCGGATGGGAACAAAGGGACCTTATAACAAGTGGCTTTTTCTGCGTCTTCAGTCCGGACTTCTTCCATAGTTTAGCTAATCCAACACAGTACTCCATTTTTCAACCGGGCGGACCAGCTTTTTTTGAACTTACTGCTAAGGAAGCAAAGCAGGCAGACGTATTGTTTGAGCGAATGTTTACTGAAATTAGTTCTGACTATATTCACAAGTATGACCTGCTCCGTGCGATGTTATTAGAAGTCATGCACCTTGCTATGAAAATAGCCCCGGGTGCAAATCTTCATACGCAAGCCCTTTATGCGTCACAAAGAATTACGGTCACATTTCTTGAGCGATTAGAACAACAGTTTCCAATTGACGATACAGTGCAAACAGTTAAGTTGCGTTCTGCAATAGACTTTGCACGGTTGCTAAACGTACATGTAAATCACCTTAATCGTGCAGTGAAGAAAACAACCGGCAAAACAACCACGCAGATTATTGCCGAACGCATACTGCAAGAGGCTAAGATATTGCTCCGAAATACTCCCTGGAGCGTTTCCGAAATCAGCTATGCATTGGGTTTCGTACAACCGGCACATTTCAACAATTTCTTTCGAAAGCATGCAGCCTTAAACCCGTTAAAGTTTCGCCATGTTTGAATTTCGCAATAGATGGTTTGAATAGCGATACGCTGCCAATCCTGACCAATAACCAGCAGCACTTATTGAAACCGGATGGAACCAACATGATCGTGATTAATAGTTTCCAATAACGGTGCAGAATCGGGAAAATCAACATACGACGTGTTTAAACGGCTTACACATTTAAGGAAGTAATCCTGGAAGCTGCAGTCGGTGAGGATTGTTATGGCTCACGAAATACTTTTGAAGAAAATTCCTAAGCGGCTATTTATGTATTATTCAGGGAGGCAAAAAAACACTCCCGGCCAACGACATTCCTTTTGCCTGCTGTAATCGCGATAACCAACGGTGATCATACCTACCAATTACTTCGTTCGTGTGACACACGAAATGCAATTAAAATTACCTGGTCACTAGCGGTCACTAAATATAGCATTCCGTTTTTCCTACATTTGTAGTGGCTAATCAGCAACCCGACATTCACTATACAATCCATGCCGGCATAGTTGGAAAATTATAAAATGATTTTTAAAGAAGAAAATACATAACGAAAATGCGAATATTTTTTACCGGGGGATCGGGAAAAGCAGGAAAGCACGTGATACCTTATCTTCTGAAGGAAGGACATAGAGTAATGAATGTAGATCTCACGACTTTGAATTACCCAGGTGTGGATAATCTAATAGCTGATATTACCGATTCCGGGCAAATATTTAATGCAATGAGTTCGTATGCCGGGTTAGATGAGCTAGAGACAGGTAGTGGCATACCACGATTCGATGCTGTAGTACATTTTGCTGCTGTGCCAAGGATCTTACTGAAACCTGATAATGAAACCTTTCGGGTAAACACAATTGGCACATACAACGTAATTGAAGCAGCTGTTAAGCTGGGAATTAAAAAGATTGTTATTGCTTCGTCAGAGACCACCTACGGTATTTGTTTTTCAGACGGCAAAACCGACCCTCACGTCCTTCCCCTGGAAGAAGACTATGACGTTGATCCCATGGATTCGTATGGACTTTCGAAGGTTGTAAATGAAAAAACCGCCCGCAGCTTCCAGCGACGATCAGGCTATGACATTTATGCGCTGCGTATCGGTAACGTGATTGAGCCGAATGAATACGCTGAACTTTTTCCGAATTATTTCAAAAACCCGGAAGTGCGACGCAGAAATGCGTTCTGTTATATTGATGCCCGTGACCTGGGGCAGATTGTGGATTTATGTTTGAAAAAAGATGGCCTTGGTTTTCAGATTTTCAATGCCGGGAATGATCAAAACGGTGCAATTATTCCATCGAAAGAATTGGCTGAACAGTTTTTTCCCGGAGTGCCTGTAACACGAGAATTGGAGGAAAATGAAGCCCTGTTTTCAAATCGCAAAATCCGTGACGTGTTGGGGTTCAAAGAACAACATAACTGGCAGAAATACGTAAAAACGGAATAAGTGCAAATTTAGCAAGCCTGGTAAAAGGTAGACCTGGTTACCCCCCTATAGGCGCACAGTGTAGCAACAGATAACTTAAATTAAATATCATTGAGAGACTGAGTCTGGCTAGATTAGCGACCGTCACCTTAAATTAAAATTCTCAATATGGAATATACAAAATTAAACAATGGAGTAGAAATGCCAATGTTAGGCTACGGTGTATTTTTGGTATCTCCGCAAGAGTGTGAGCGTTGTGTATTAGACGCTATCAGTGTTGGCTATCGGTCTATTGATACAGCACAGGCATATTTCAATGAAGAAGGCGTGGGCAATGCTATTGTAAAATGTGGAGTGGCACGTGAAGATCTTTTTATCACAACAAAGGTGTGGATTACAAATGCAGGTTACGAAAAAGCCAAAGCATCCATTGAAGAGTCTCTGCAAAAACTACAAACAGACTATGTCGATTTGCTGCTGGTACACCAGCCCTACAATGACTTTTACGGAACTTACCGGGCAATGGAAGAAGCGTATAAGCAAGGTAAAGCCAGGGCTATCGGGCTAAGTAATTTTTATGCTGCGAGGTTTATGGACATTGCTAAATTCAACGAGATAAAGCCGGCAGTAAATCAATTGGAAGCCCATGTATTTCATCAGCGAAAAGAGATGCGGAAATACCTGGAGCGTTATGATACAAAGATGGAAGCCTGGTCTTCTCTTGCAAGGGGCGGTGATGAGTTATTCACCAATGCTGTTCTTGTAGAAACTAGCAAACAGCACGGCAAAACTCCGGCACAGGTAGCACTTAGGTTTTTAATACAGCACGGCGTCATTGTTATTCCTAAATCTTCTCATAAAGAGCGGATGATTGAGAACTTCAACATCTTTGATTTTAGCCTTACCCAAGATGAAATGCAAAAAATAGAAGCACTGGATAGAGCTACAACCCTATTCATGAACCACCAGGATGCAGAAGCGATGGAGAACATTTTTGCAAGGTTTAAGATATAATCGGGAAAAGCATGGCTTCCAATTGACTTGCGCAATGACACTGGTCATTTCAGTGTTTTTCGTTTAGATGATGTACGACCCAACGGCGTTCAATATTACCCTATTCCCAAACGGGACTGGTACAACATAACCCTTGCCCATGGTAATGGCAAATACGGGTATGCAGACTAGAAAACCGAAGTGCGAATACGGTCACATTTCTTGAGCGATTAGAACAACAGTTTCCAATTGACGATACAGAGCCAACAGTTAAGTTGCGTTCTGCAATAGACTTTGCCCGGTTGCTAAACGTACATGTAAATCACCTTAATCGTGCAGTGAAGAAAACAACCGGCAAAACAACCACACAGGTTATTGCCGAACGCATACTTCTTTCCCAGCAACGTCTCTCAACGAGCTTAAGCAGAGCCGAGGACGTTGCTACGAAGGGATTCAGCAAGCATTTAATAAAACTGTCCTTAGTAAAGAACATGCGTGGACCAACAGAAGCTATAGCTTTTTTGTTAAATAAAGGAAGTTTTATTTCTTTTTAATAATTAGTAATTTCAATTAAATCAACCAACAAAAAAATACCTGCATGAAAAAAGGAACTCTTAATGCCAATGGTTTGCAAATTGCTTACTGCATCTGGCATCCTGAAAAAGAACCGACTATTTTTTTTATTCATGGGAATTCGTCTTCATCCAATAACTGGCGCAAGCAGGTAGAAAGTGATTTGTTTACAGATTACCGCTTAATAACCATCGACCTTCCTAACCATGGAAACTCGGCCACATTGAATGAAAACGCAGACTTTAGTTTACCCGGCATCGCGAAAATAATGGCAGCGGCTGCTTTGCAGCTGGTGAATAATGCTCCTTACATTATTTGCAGTGTCTCCTTAGGTACCAATATTGTAGCTGAAATGCTTAACTGTGATATTAAACCTGTTGGCTTAATAATGGCCGGCCCCTGTATTGTTGGGGAAGGTTTTGGCATGGAAAAACTGCTGTTACCCGGCGCAGACCCCTCTGCTGTTTTTGCAGAAAATGTACCACATGAATCAGTAGTAAAATACGCAGGCGAAACTTCTATATCAAGTGACGTCAATGATATAACTTACTTTTTAAAAGATTATTATTCCGTTCAGGGAAATTTCCGATCAGCATTGTATGCAACTATTGCAGCAGGTAATTATAATGACGAAGTAGCCATATTACAAAGAGCCACCTGCCCGGTTTGTATAGTTTTTGGTGAAGCTGAAAAAGTAGTAAATACCAGTTACCTGGATGATGCTCCTATTAATGTATGGAACAACAAAGTGTATAAAATTGCCGGAGCAAGCCATTTGGTAAATATAGATGCACCAATGGCTTTTAATGAACTGTTGGCAGCTTTTGCAAAAGATATTTTTACAATAAATGTTGCCTGAATGCAAAGTTGATCAATGCGGCAGTATTTTGGGTATTTGACTTATGGTGCATATTGCGTTTATGGTTAATAACGGTATGTTCACTTATAAATAATTTATCTGCAATTTGTTTACTGGTTAATCCTTCGGCTATGTGCAACAAGACTTCCTTTTCGCGTTTGGAAAAAATTTTATCTTCTTCTTTTAAGTAATAGGTAATTTTCGAAATGGTATCTACCTGGCCTGTAAGGGGATCTATTTTTTCTACCAACTGTATTACAGGGTTTTCTGTTTTAAAGTGATTGATATTTGTAAGCGTGCCCAGGCTTACCAGTGGTTTCCCATTTTCCTCAGATTTTATAAAAGAGTTACGCTGCAGAATATTTACAAACTCACCATTGCCATTTTTAAGGCGGAAATTAAACGAAAATACATGATCCTTATGTTGATCGACAGGAATGGATTCCAACAGTTTTAACCTATCTGTAAAAATTTGTTCATTGAACAATTCAAGGTCTTCCGGGTGGTATCTTTCCATGACAAATGAAATGGCATTAGTCATCATTTTTTCCGGTGAAATATTGAGGTGTACCTGGCATTGTCGGGAAACATAGAGATATCTGCCTGTAGTATAATCAAGCAGATACACCAAGGGAACACTGTGATTTAAAATATTGAAATGATTGCTTTGCACGTTCAGCAACTTTTCAACCCCCTCTATTTTAGAGAGTTCCAAGTTGTTTTTTCCTGTATTAATTTGTTCAACATAGTTAACCCAGGTTGTAGCTTTTGCAGATGCCATGTTACAATGCTTACATAAGATTTTAAGGTAAAAAGTATGCGCTGATTGAAGATACAGGAAATTTTGAAAATGACAAGTTCTTGCTATAGGTGGCCATTAATCATCCAGCTAATTTTACCAAGATCTTCCAATACCTTTTAACTGCTGCTTTTAATACCGGGAAAGTACACCCTCATATTCAGGAGAAACACGGTTGTAAACAAGATTGCAAAATGGGAAGTTTGTATAAAGATTAATGCAAACTGATTTGTAGTTTTCTGTTTTTCTGGGATAATTAATGCCTGCCATGGTTGTCCATTGTAGTAAGTGAATTTAAATGAAAATGAAAAAACTTCTGGTTTGCAATTGAAATAATAATGGACTCCACATTCACAGCCGTGTCCTGCAAATAGACGGACGCTAAAGAGTAGAGATTCGGCTATGGATTAAAATGTGCAATAATATTTAATTTTTTATCTCAATACTTAAAACGACTTATTATGAAAAAGTTATTCCTGGTCTTTACATTTCTTTCTTTTTTTTATATAGCAAATGCACAGCAACGTGAAAGAGTTGATACTCGAAAAGATAGAATGATGTTGGATCAATACACCATTATTCTGCGAAACGCGGTTGACTTTACTTATGGATATGAGATAAGAAAAGGGAAGCAATTAATAATTGAGCAAAAAGATAATCCCATCATTCCTATGACAAAAGGATTGCTCACCAAAGCGGATGCGTTTAATCTTGCAGAGTGGGTTATTTCTAAAATTAAAGAAACAGGCGAGCTTCCTAAAAATTATCCACCCTCTTTATTTGAAGAGTTAAGACTTACTCATGAAGCCAAACATTAATAACTATTAAATAATAAAAATGAAAAAAATATTTTTTACTTTATTTATTTTACAATTGATAAGCAGAATGGCTTTTAGCCAAATACTTGACCCTACTTTTGGTACTGGAGGGGTAGCTTCATTAGCATCACTTGGATTTTATATCGATGAAAGGAATGCTGACAAAGTTTTACAAGCGGATGGAAAAATTCTATTAGCAGGTACGAAAAACAATGATTTTGCTGTTGCAAGATTAAATACAGACGGTAGCCTGGATGCCAGCTTTGGAATTGGTGGAATTGTTACTATAGATTTAGCTGGTAAGACGGATAACTGTCAGGGAATTGCGGTACAGTCCGATGGCAAAATTGTTATGGTAGGATATCAATACGATTATTACTCCACCAATTGTCGCACTGTTTATTATAATTGTAATTGTTCTAGTTGGGGAGGATGTCAGACATGCTCTTATAATACCTGCGATTATTACTATGGTTATGATTATGGTATAATTCGTTTAAATCCTGATGGAAGCTTAGACAATAGTTTTGGAAATTCCGGAAAGGAAATTATCAGTCACATTGGTTATACATTGTCTGGTACTGGAGCACAGGAAATACTAAAAGCAGTGGCTGTACAAGGCGATGGTAAAATTGTTGCTACCGGATACGAAAATAACCAAATGATTTTATTTCGCTTTAATACGAATGGCTCTCTTGACAATTCGTTTAATAACGGTTATCAATTATATAACGTACCTAATACAAATCCTAATTCCCTGATAATAAAATCTGATGGGAAAATACTTATAAATGCAGGGCCGTCTAACCCATCATACGTATATCAGATTAATGAGAACAGTAGTATTGATGGCACTTTTGGAAGTAGCGGTATTATTTCTATACCTAATACAAGCGTTCAAGATATGAAGATAAACAGCCTCGGGAAAATTTTAGTAGCCGGCTTCAGGTATTCGTCTTCGCCCCAATCCTTTATGTGGATAGTTCAGCAGTACACCACCACAGGAACGTTAGATAATAATTTTGGATCTGCCGGGGAAACTATAATTGATTTCAATAATGCCTACAATAATTATCAGGAAGAACAGGCGTACTCTTTATCAATCGACCCACTTGACAATTTATATGTCGGTGGTTATGTATATTATCAAAACACTACCGTTTATGATCTTGCCGTAGCCAAATTAAATTCAAATGGCATACTGGATGCTGGTTTTGGAAATGGTGGTAAATACAATGACGGACGAAATTCTCCGGATTATTTCGGTACTCTTCTTTTGCAGCCGGATAACAATATTCTATCCATTTCTAATTCTCAAAATAGTATTATCAGGATTTCGGCGGTTGAAACTTCCATTGCATGCCCGGGTAATAAAACGGTAGAAACATTTACAACGTCATGCGATGCCGTTGTAAATGATATAGACCCAATTGTTTCTCCTGCTGGCGCTATTGTTAATTATAAAATAGAAAAAGGCGGTGTGGAAGTAGCAAGTGGTACCGGATCTGTAAGTGGAAAAACATTTAGTAAGGGAGTAACCACCGTTACGTATACACTTGCAACCGATGTTGCAAAAACCTGTAGTTTCACTATCACAGTAGAAGATAAGCAAAAGCCGATAGTTATTACCAAAAATATCACTGTACAATTAGATGCAAGTGGGGCGGCAACAATTACTCCTGCTCAAGTCAACAATGGTTCAACAGATAATTGTACTAACGCTGCCGATTTGCAACTAATACTTGATAAGTTGAGTTTTGATTGCAGCAATATTGGACTAAACACAGTTATGCTTACGGTAACAGACGCAACAGGCAATAGTGCATCTGGCACAGCAACGGTAACTGTCCAGGATAAAATTTTGCCGACCGTTAATACACAAAATATAACTGTTCAATTAGATGCAAATGGTGCAGCATCAATTATGCCTGCACAAATAAATAATGGTTCAACAGACAACTGCTCAATACCTGTAACCGGATACAGTCTTGATAAATTAACATTTAATTGCACCAATGTTGGCGCAAATACAGTGATCCTAACAGTGACCGATGTGAATGGAAACTTTGATACGAAGACTGCAGTTGTAACCGTGGCAGATAATATCAAACCAACAGTAATCACTCAGCCGGTAACGATTTATCTTGATGCATCTGGTACGGCAAGTCTGACAGCCGCCCAGGTAAACAATAGTTCAACAGACAACTGTTCAATACCTTTAACCGGATACAGTCTTGATAAATCAACATTTGATTGCACCAATGTTGGCCCGAACACAGTGACGTTAACAGTAACGGACGTGAACGAAAACTTTGATACGAAGACTGCTGTTGTAACAGTGGTGGATAATATTAAACCAACCGTAATTACACAGCCGGTAATGATTTATCTTGATGCATCTGGTGTGGCAAGTCTAACAGCCGCCCAGGTAAACAATGGCTCAACAGACAACTGCACCATCGCCAGTTATTCGCTTGATAAAACAGACTTTAACTGTTCGAATGTAGGGCCCAACACAGTGACCCTAACAGTAACCGATGTGAATGGAAACTTTGATACGAAGACTGCTGTTGTAACCGTGCTGGATAATATTAAACCAACTATAATTACTCAACCGGTAACGATTTATCTTGATGCATCTGGTTCGGCAAGTCTAACAGCCGCCCAGATAAACAATGTTTCAACAGACAACTGTTCAATACCTCTAACCGGATACAGTCTTGATAAATCAACATTTAATTGCACTAATGTTGGTGCAAACACAGTGACCTTAACAGTAACTGATGTGAACGGAAACTTTGATACGAAGACTGCTATTGTAACAGTGGTGGATAATGTTAAACCAACCGTAATCACACAGCCGGTAACGATTTATCTTGATCCAACAGGTTCGGCAAGTGTAACAGCCGCGGAAGTAAATAATGTTTCAACCGACAACTGCACAATCGCCACATACTCGCTTGATAAAACAAGGTTTAACTGTTCGAATGTAGGGCCAAATACAGTAACCTTAACAGTAACCGATGTGAATGGAAACTTTGATACGAAGACTGCAGTTGTAACCGTGGCAGATAATATCAAACCAACAGTAATCACTCAGCCGGTAAAGATTTATCTTGATGCAACAGGTTCAGCAAGTGTAACGGCCGCCCAGGTAAACAATGTTTCAATAGACAACTGCAGCATAGCCACATACTCGCTTGATAAAACAAGCTTTAACTGTTCGAATGTAGGACCCAACACGGTGACCCTAACAGTAACCGATGTGAATGGAAACTCTGATAAGAAGACCGCTGTTGTAACAGTAGTGGACAATATCAAACCAACAGTATTCACTCAGCCGGTAACGATTTATCTTGATCCAACAGGTTCGGCAAGTGTAACAGCCGCGGAAATAAATAATGTTTCAACTGACAACTGCACCATCGCCACATACTCGCTTGATAAAACAAGCTTTAGCTGTTCGGATGTAGGGCCAAACACTGTGACTTTAACAGTAACCGATGTTAATGGAAATTTTGCTTCAGGCACTGCAACAATAACCGTAGAAGACAAGGTTAAACCAACTGTAATCACACAGCCAGTAACCATTTATCTTGATGCATCAGGTTCGGCAAGTGTAACAGCCGCCCAGGTAAACAATGCTTCAACAGACAACTGCAACATCGCCAGTTATTCGCTTGATAAAACAAGCTTTAGTTGTTCGAATGTAGGCCCAAATACAGTAACCTTAACAGTGACCGATGTGAACGCAAACTTTGGTACGAAGACAGCTGTTGTAACAGTGGTGGATAATATTAAGCCAACGGTTGTTACGCAAAACATCATCGTACAATTGAATGCCAGCGGCAGTGTAAGCATACTGCCAACACAGATCAATAATGTTTCAACGGACAACTGCTCTATCGCCGGCTACTCATTAAATAAAACAACCTTTAACTGTTCAAATGTTGGCGCTAATCCAGTCATATTAACTGTAACAGATGTAAATGGAAATTCTCAAACAGGCAATGCTATTGTAACAGTTCAGGATAATATTCCACCGGTTGCATCATGTAAAAGTATATCTGTTTATCTTGGTCAAAATGGAATGGTGACAATCACGGCTCAACAAGTTGACAACGGATCAAGTGATGCTTGTGGTGTAACTTTAAGCCTTAGCAAGACAGCATTCAATACGACCAATGTAGGCGCAAATACAGTTACATTAACTGTATCAGATCCAAACGGAAATTCATCAATTTGTTCAACTACCGTAACGGTTATGAAACGTCCTGTTACACTTACGTATGCGGGCGATGGCACAGAACAATATTCTGATCAGCAGCTACTAACCGCAGTATTAAAAGATCAGTTGACTGGTTCAGTATTGAGCGGTAAAACAATTGGATTCGTACTCGGCAGTCAATCAGCTTCTGGCTTAACTGGCGCAAGTGGTATTGCCAGTACTTATTTAATACTTACTCAAGATCCTGCTGCGCTATATACGGTAAGTTCAAATTTTGCAGGTGATGCTACCTATTTACCGGCCTCTGACAGTGATCCGTTTGACATTACCCAGGAAGATGCAAGAGCAGATTATACAGGAGTATTGTTTGCAAGTACATCCAGTGCATCGTCCAACACTGCCACTGTATTACTGGCGGCTTCCATAAGAGACATCTCAGTAACTACAGATGCTTCAGGCGATACTTATTCCGGCGACATCAGGAAAGCGCTTGTTCGATTTATAAACAGGGATAATAATACTCCTATATCCGGATGGTTGCCTGTAAGCCTGGTGAGTGCGACCGACCTTACTACAGGAACCGTTGCTTATAGCTGGCAGAATGTTAGCATTGGTAATTTAGACGCAGCCCTGTTTACCGTCGGTATTGAAGTGGGCGGGGCTGGCTATTATGTACGCAATAGTTCAACTGAAAATGCGGTGATCACTATTGCAAAGCCTTTAGGAGATTTCGTATCTGGTGGTGGTTATAATAAACCTTCCGCTTCAGCCGGAACTTATAAATCTGATTTGAATGCCAGGATGAATTTTGGTCTTAACGTCAAGTACAATAAAACGAATAAAAATGTTCAGGGAAATATAAATTTCATATTCCGCAGAACAATTGCTGGTGTTATCCATACATATCAAATCAAAGGCAACGCTATGACATCATTGTCAACCAATACAACTAATCCTTTGGCCAAAACTGCTGTATTTACAGGCAAAGCAAATCTTACAGACATAACTAATCCTTTACTGACAGTATCAATTGGTGGTGGCTATCTCTTACAGGTAACCATGACGGATAGAGGGGAACCTGGTACCAATGATGCAATCGGCGTCACCCTCTATGACAACAGTACTTTGTTATATTCCAATAATTGGATTAGTGGTAAAACTGCAGAGTTAACATTGATTGGTGGCAATCTCAATATCACAAATTCAAGTGCTGCAGCTGCAAAAGTAACTACGATAGAACAGCCAGTCACGCTCCAAAGCAAGGCAGTAGTTTCACCTAATCCTGCCAATCAGTATCTAAACCTGCAATTGACTGATGAATTTAAAAACCGCAACGTCGATCTGCAATTGTTTGATAACAGCGGAAGCCTTGTAAAACATTGGCTTGATCATTTTGTTGGAAAAGGACAGTTAATAAAATTGTCTGTTGCTGAGTTAACCAATGGTCTTTATACGTTAGTAGTTAAGGACAATAAAGGCAAACTGTTGACATTCAAAATTGTGGTGCAACATTAAAAAACAAGACAGCTATTTTATTAAAAAGACGGGTACCAATTGGTACCCGTCTTTTATAATGTTTTGTTCCGTAAAGGAACGTCCAACGCCGTCTTGTGTATCGTGAATGTATGAAATAGTTTTGCTATCAAAACATGCTATGTCATTAAAATTAGATGTAACCCCTGCAATGTTTGATAAGATATTACAATGGCAGCAAAGCGGCCTGA
>JBBQWL010000034.1:0-85859 GCA_038210625.1 Chitinophagales bacterium
GAAATCCCGCTTCGTCTCCAGTGCTCAATATGAGCAAACATGTGTTGCTTTACTTCATCCCGATTTTGCATACTTTATTTTTAGATGCAAGCTAACGTTCGATTAGAAAGAAGACAAGATGGGTTAGCCGGTGGCTTACATCGCTAAAATCATCATTAAAATCACCACCTGATTTCTTTTGAGAAATCCAAAGGCTAAACTTAACCTCATCGCCTTCAATAACAGCTTTTGATGATTCTGTTGCCAAATATGTATAGCCTTGCGGATTTATTTTAAACCCTTCTGCAGTAACATCTTTAACCACAATTGATGAACTAGTTGTAGAGAAACACATAATGCTTGGTGGAACTTTAAAAACTGGAAGTCGTTGTCCAGAAATTGTCATCAAATCTTTGAATTTTACAACTCGAAAGTCTTCAAAATATTTTTCTTTTGAATGAGGGAAATCTCCAATTTTTAAAGGGTCAACTATAAAGATGTTTTGTTTAATTACATCTTTTCCGAGAATACTTCCGACTCGGGATTTTAGAGCGTCAACTAAATTCATAGCAGACCTTACCGAATCCTGCAAATCTTTTCCTTTTAAGTTTAATCCTTTAAAGCTATTGTTTGTTGAATCTGCGGAGCTATTGAGAGTTTCTATTTTTTTCTTTTCCTCAGCCATTTGTAAATTCATTTCGGTCTTAATGTCTTTAATCGAAGAGAAGCCAATAAATGAAAGTACGGCAAAAATTATAGCGGAAGCGGCTATAATATAATCCTGTTTCGATTTTAGTTCAAAGTATTTTTCATCAGTTAAAGAGCTAACATGACGATAATTGTTTTTAAATTGTTAAGATATCTTTTGATTAAAATATGATTCCATATTGAAAATATTAAGACGCTGATTCCAATAATTAATAAAATGATAGATAACTTTTCCATGTTAATGAAGTGTCATTAAAAATTGCAGTTTACGGTACGGCTTAGCGATGTGGCGGTATTTGAAAATCGTCAGCCCGCAACTGCAGCTAAATTTATAAATAAAAGTTCATTGTTTATTCTATTGCTCGGTGTTATTCGTCTGCTGGAGCTGAAGCCCAATAGCGAACAAAAAGCTGAGCATATATTCGTCGCCCCGCCATATTGCCAAACCGCCTTGTTGTATGCCGTTACTCTTTTACAATGTCTTGTTTTAAATCCGTCACATATTTAACATCAAAAAGTCTTTGATTGATTTTATCAGGCAGTCTTCTTACTTGATAAGTAATGTACGGTGTCCTTACAATAAATTTTTTCTTTTTAAAAGTTTGGCGATTGTCAATTAAAAAACAGTCAGAACCACAGGAATTTGTCCAGTAAGAAGGTGTCAGATAAATTTTTGAAAGCACAATTTTGAAACTGTCCTTAGTTATATTTTTTATTTCGAAGTCTGCATAACTGAAAATATTGGTTTCATAAAAGCCAAAAACTGAAAAGGTGAAATTGTCGCCAATTGAATCGATGTCGCTTTTATTGATAGTAAATTGTCCGTTCTGGTTAACCCTATAAAACTTCGTTTTCCTTTGTCCTGGTTCATTATTACTTATTAAGGAAACTAAAGTTTTTTTGTCAGGCGGAAGTTGTAGTTGTCGATTAGTTTTATAATCGAATAATGTTGCTGTAATTGAGTCTTGTCCGATTGATGGATTTGTCAATAAACAAAAAAATATCGCAACTAAAATTTTCATGATGGTTAAGCTATTTGGGTCGTCAATAATGGCATACAACGTACGTATTTACGCAGCATTAAGTATTTACAAATATTTACAGACGAATGTAAACATTTATATTAACTGATATACCTACGCTCCGATAAAAGTTACCCATAGCAAAAATGTTCAAGAGTGCGATCCCGATTTTTTCGGGACAGGCTGCCACCGCAGTTCCACATAGCTTCCTTAGCCCGGACAACAAAATTATTTAATCACAAACTGGTAAGTACCTGCTTTCAATGTTGTTTTAAACGGCACTTGTTTTTTATCCAGGTAAATATGCTGGCCAGTAATTTCGTCAAATACCACCGTTGCTCCGGAATTGGCGGGAATAGTGACGGTAAATTCAACCGTTGCACCTACCCTTTTCCACGAAGACACAATTGTACCGTACGGACCCGTATGGCTGGCGGTAAAATCGCTAAGGCCGCTTACAAAATGCGGCGATAACAAAATATTTTTGAAACCCGGATTGGCTTCGTCGGGATGGATGCCGCCGAGGCCTTTAAAGAACCAGCCGCCTATTTCGCCAAACATCATGTGGTTTAAAGAGATGTCCCGCTCTGCCTGGATGTTCCAGTTTTCGTACAGCGTGGTAGCCCCGTTCACGATCCACCAGCCCCAGCCGGGATAGGTATCCTGTGCGGCCAGTTTATAGGCGGTCTCTGCCTGGCCGTTATCGCTTAGTGCATTTAGAATGGCCTTGCAGCCAAGCACACCCACGTCCAGGTGCATGCCATCTGCCGCTACGCGGGCAGCAAGATTGGCGGCTACTTTGGTTTTTAGTTCCGGCGCTACAATACCCCATTGCAGGGCCATGCTCATTTCTGTTTGCAGGCCACTGCCATAGATGTTGGTGGCAGCATTAAAATATTTATCGTTGATGGCTTTTTTAATTTTAGCTGCAAGAGCAGTATAATAACTAACGTCCGCCGGACTGCCGAATAGCTTGCCTGCTTTGGCCAAAATGACAGCATCCACATAGTAATAAATGGAAGAAGTGTACTCCAGCGGAGACGAAGATTTTACCGGCACCCAGTCGCCCCGGCCAAAAGTAGTAAGGCCCGCAGGACTGATGCTTTCCACATATTTCAGGTATTGTTTGATGTTGTTATAATTATCCCGCAAGGGTTGCGCATCGCCATAGAACATATACAGGTTCCAGGGAATGATGGCGATGGTGCTCGTCCAGTCGGTACCGTTGGATGTGCCATAGCCCCAACCGCCGGTTGGTATAATATCGGGTAACACACCATTGGGTTGTTGTTCGTCCCTGTGATCGGCCATCCATTTTTCATAAATGGTGATGCCATCAAAATTAAAGAGGCCCGTTTCTACGGCAAAATGACCATCACCTGTCCAACCGTTTTTTTCCCTTTGCGGGCAATCGGTGGGGTACCCCATCAGGTTGCTTAGATAAGAATTATTGGTAGCCCACCACAATTTATTTATGAGCGGGTTAGAAGATTCAAGGCTGCCTACGGGTTCCACATCGCTGTGCATAAACCAGCCGGTTACATCCTCTTTTGTGAGGGTGATGGGCTTATTGCTGGTAATTTCAACATACTGAAAACCCTTGTAATTAAAGAGGGGCATAAACTGCAACGGCCCTTTGCCGTTGAGTATTACAAGGTCGGTACCATACGGATCGGTATCATCTTTTGGGCGGTAATACACATCTATGTTCGACATATCTACATGGCCATTTTTATACAGGCGCTCGCCATGTTTGATGCGTACGATGGTGCCATCTTCGCCGGTAAGCCGCGTTTGTGTTACGCCGGCAATGTTTTGGCCAAGATCGAACACATAACAGGTGTCGCTGAATTTCGTAACCGAACGGGCAGGTATTTTTGTAACGTTGCGAATTGGCTGCATCAGCTGACTCTCTATTTTTTGTGATGGTGCCGCACGCAATGATATTTCGCTCCAGGTGGTATCAACAAAATTCACGGTGTTCCAACCCGGAATTTCTTTATGGGCGTCGTAGTGCTCACCGGTGTAAATACTGTTGAATACAATGGGACCGCTGTGGGTTTTCCAACTATCGTCGGTAACGATGGTTTCAGTGCTGCCATCTGTATACGTAATCCGGATATCCATGCAAAACGCGGGTCGGGCACGCCAGGGTGCCCGGTCGAAATTCCAAACAGCCATGGACTGGTGATTGTACCAGCCATTGCCCAGCAATACACCAACGGCATTTTTTCCGGCCTGCAGTTGTGCGGTAATATCGTAAGGCACGTACAGGTTACGCCGGTCGAAGCGGGTATACATGGGGTCCAGGCGGTGGTTGCCTACCTTTTCTCCGTTCAGGTACAGCTCGTACAAACCGGCAGCCGCAACGTAGGCCCTTGCTGATTGAATGGTTTTAGTTGCTGAAAATACCTTTCTGAAATATGGTGCCGGTGCCGCATGAATGTTGTTGTCGTCACTGATCCAGGTGCCTTTCCAGTTTTGCATGTTCATCATGCCGGTTTCGAAATTGGCGACAGCGCTGGGTGGCAAGGGTTTTCCCTGCTGGTTCCAGAGTTGCACCTGCCAGTAATATTTTGTGAAGGGCGCCAATTTTGCACCGTTCATAGTAATTATATTTTGCTTGAAAAGCGTTTTTTTAGAATCCCATGTGGTGGCTGACTGGCGGCTTACCGCGGCAGAATCTGTACCGACAATAATACGATACGCTGTTTGAGCGGCTCCTTTTGTGCTATCTTCCATTGCCCACGAAAGCCGGGGATGATCGGTGTCAACACCGAGTGGATTTATAAGGTGTTCACAGGTAAGGCGGGTTACTTTTTGGCTGTACACCTGGCTGCTGATAGTAAAAGCGGCGATTAAAAACAAGGCCTGCACAGGCAACAATTTTACAAAACGCATGGTAATGGTTTAAGGAGAAGAAATTTTGAGTAAATTAAAACTAAAAGCGCAAAGTAGAGCTGATTTTTTGTTTCACACAACGGATGCTAAGGATATACTGGTTTCACACAACGGGCGCTAAGGAGACAAAGAAACAAAGTTGTTATTTATTGACAACATTAGTTAGTAAGAACTCACGGATATTTAACTATGACTGCTTTATTTTATTGGTATTTCAACCCAGGGTAAGCGCTACGGCAAATCACAAAAAAACCCCCATTGGTATATGGCGGTTTTTGAGCAATTATTTTTTGTTGATTTTATATTTGTGGCGAAGCCTTCATTGAGCTATCGCAAACAGCGCCGCGGAATAATGATTATTTAAACCGCTTCAACTTGCAGGTAACTTATCAATGCTCTGCTAATAATAAAATGGCGGATCGGTTTGTGATCAATGTTGAAATATTGGTCATTCACTATTCAGTGTCGTTTATTTAAGCAGTTTGTATCAAAGGTTGATTGATTCTTGCAAACGCTGTTTTCTTTTTTCTTGATAAAAAAAACAAAAAAAATCAAGCCCGCCCGGCTGACGCCAGTCGGACAGGACTATGAATAAAAAGGCTGAAAGAAAGTTTGCGTGCCAATAAAAGTAGACTGGTAATACGAGGCCGGATGAAATAAAACCTGTGATGAATTCAAATTGTATAACAAGCGTATTTACTTGTCAGTATCCATTTTTTTAAGCAGTTCCCTTATGGCATCCAATTCTTTTTTAGATGTTTTTTTATTACCCAGCAATTGCATCATCAGGCTGGATGCGGAACCGTTGTACAGCGAATCCACAAAACGGGTTAGCAATTGTCCCTTCACTTTTTCTTCCGGGTGGGCCGGATGATAAATATGTTTCATATTGCTTTCATCCCTTACCACCAAACCCTTTTCTGTCATGATCTGCATCAGTTTGAGGGTGGAGGTATAATTTACCTCCCGCTTTTGTTTATTCAATTCTTCATTTACAAAGCGAACCGTTGACGGGCCATGTTGCCACAAAACCTGCAGTATCTCTAGTTCAGATTTAGTCGGTTCTATGTTGGTACTCTTTTTTTCCTGTTTCATCAATTAAAGATAGGAATATATTCGTACGAACAAATAATTATTGCCTGGATTTTGCTTTGATAATTTTGGTGTAATCCAGGTATCATTGGTAAAAGCTTCAAATAAAAAGGTTCCGTTAAAATATTTAACGGAACCTTACATTAATCAGTAGTACAACAGGCGGGGTATCTTTTTAGCGTTTGGTGGACAAACAAAATTAAAAGCGTACATATTTTTGAATGGTTCCATCAGAAGGAATCCACCCATCATAAATAGTTAATGTATCCTTTACAATTTCAACAAAAAGCCGCCTGTATGGATCGTCTTTAAGCCTGATAAAATCCATGTACCGGCCTGTTACCTGTGAAGTATCTTTTCCTGTAGTAAACCGGCCACTGTCGCTGTTTGTATAAGCCGGTGCAACTGAATTCACGGTAAGCTTGTATGTCGAATCTGTAAACTGGTAAGTATTGCCGTTACCAGGTTCAAAGAAAGGATTACAGTTGGCCGTTTGGCAACCGTATAAAATCCTTAACTCCCAAAATCCATTTAGCGAGGCTGAGTCGATAACGGCATAACCAGAAGCTTTCAATTTATTTTTTATAGGCCCACTGCTATCTTTTTTACAACTGGCAGCCACAACAATTAAACAAGCCACAAAGGTGAACCGACGGATGCATTTCATAATCTCGTTTTACTTGTATGGCTGACAGTCAGCAAAAGGAAAGGGTTGCATGGTATGTTGCACATTCTTTTATCACCACTCGCCCATCCAGTCTGAAGATACCTTTTTTGCTTCTTCAAATTTATCCACTAACTAATTGTTACCTCCAAAGGGCGGCAGGAGTTATATGCATTGTTGGGGGATGTATTGTGATTATTAAATTGTTGATTGTCGCATTGCCATATTGTTAACTGCTGCATGCTATTCCTGGCACTCTTTTAATTGATCATACATCTTCGCATTGGTATCAATGTCCTTTGTTCTTTTTATAAAGCAGCTCTATATACCGCTTCGAATCTTCCTGCAGTGGTAAGGCGCTGTCTTGTGCTGTACTCCACAATCCTTCGCCCTTTTGAATCATCCGTAATAATTTATTCTGATCAAAGTAGAATCGTCCCTCGTATGCAGGAATTGTTGTCTTGTAATCCACCTCGTCATTCACCATTTTAAAATGTCTTTCTTTTACGTAGGCGAACACCAGTGCGTTTTTGTTGATATAGTATTCGGTTTCCACAATGCCATAAGACAGGCCCACCCACTCTTTTATCTTGTACAGTATCCCCTTTTTAAAATAGCCGGTTAAGGTGCCGCCACCATCAGGTACATTTTCAAGAAAAGCCTCATTTTGCAGTGTTAGCTTTTTAAAGCCGGAGAGTTGATTGGTGCGTTTATAAATCTGTTGTATGGCCTTGATTTTGGCATTTTCGTTTTGAGCAAATAAATGATTGCTACAGCAGGCCAACAGCATTAAAAGTATAATCAAAATTTTGAAACCCATGATGGTGATTTGTACAGCTACTTGTAAAAAAGCGTGCCAAACAAATACACATGCAATGCAGGCAAATTGCATACGATGCAGCATTGCTGTTTTAAACCACCCTATTCAACAAAAGCATCCGAATTGAAGAAGTTGTACAATAAAGATAAAATGTAAAAGAGTGCGACGCCACAGAAGCCGCACATAGCTATTGTATTGGCCCGGACAAAAAATGTATTCAGTTGTTGGCATTAAAAATTATACCAACTCAATCACAGTAATCTCGGGCAGAATGCCTACGCGACCGGGATAACCTATAAATCCGAAGCCGCGGTTAACGTACAATTTTTGTTTCGTTTCTTCGTACAGGCCCGCCCATTCTTTGTACATATATTGCACCGGGCTCCATTTAAAACCGGGGATATCAACGCCGAACTGCATGCCGTGGGTATGGCCGCTGAGCATTAAATCTACCGCTGGATAATCGGTTCTTACCTGCGCATCCCAATGGCTGGGATCGTGACTCATCAATATTTTAAAAGGGTATTTGTCTGCTCCGGGATAAGCCAGGTCCATGCGGCCATGCTTGGGAAACCTTGCTTTGTTGCTCCAGTTTTCAATACCAATCAGGGCTATCTGGTGATCGTTTCTTTCCAGCACCACATGTTCATTCATCAGTAACTTCCATCCCAGTTTGGCATGCACGTCTTTTAAATTTTCCAGGTTCTGTTCTTTGGTTACACCATTGTCGGGCCAGCTTACGTAGTCGCCATAATCGTGGTTGCCCAGCGTAGAATACACGCCCATTGGCGCTTTCAGCAGACTAAATACATCCATGTAATCGTCCATTTCTGTTGCCCGGTCATTTACCAAATCACCGGTAAACAATATCACATCGGCCTTCTCTTTTAAAATTTCATTTACGCCATGTAGTACGGCCTGCTTATCTGTAAAACTGCCGCTGTGTATATCGCTGATGTGTAAAATTTTCATGCCTTTAAAACCGGCTGGTAAATTATCAAATGCCATCTGCACCCGCTTTACATCATATTTATATTTATTGCTAAAGCCATATACCAGGCTGCCGAATAAAGTTGAGCCAACACCGAGCCCCATCCAGCTCAAAAAAACAGAACGGCTAATGGCGTCGCTGCCGGAAGTGTCGCCTGTTGAAGTGCGGTGAAATAATTTAGTCGCGATCCATTGAATACCCCTTCTTATATCATCTGTAAAAAAGAAAAGTACCGCGGCAAATTTTGCCAGGAACAAACCAAGAACGGTGGCAAACATATAAGTGCGCACTACCCTTGGTAAAAACTGTTGGCTGCTAAAGGAGAATAAAAGAAAAGCGATAATCGCCACTGCTGAAATCGTCCAGTAAATGGCATACACAATGGTTTTTGTTTTGGGCGATGCTGATTGCGTAACTGTTTTAAGGGCCTGGAAAACATAGGTGTCCAATAGTAACATGACCGCAACAAATATAAAAGCGCCAAAAGGTGATCGCATAAAAAGAGATTGAATTGAATATAAAATTACTGTATTTAAAAAAAAGCACTTGTTAATGTACAACCGCGTGCGCAGGTTTTATTAAACGGGGCTGTTAGCCGTGTGGATGACAACGACTACTTCCTATTAACCGGAGACGTAGTAATACCAGTAATATTTTAATCTACTTTATTTTTTTCTGTACCTGTCCACTCAATAAATTCATCCAGTTGGTGATGAATGGCTTTTAAGGTGTTTTGATCTGTAAAATTACCGTGGGCATCCATCAGGCTGTCAATTACCGAAATGGGCAACTGGTTGGGGTGGACCGTGATTTTTAAAAAATTTAAGATGGCGGCCAAATGATCGTTGCCCCTTAAATTACCTGCCCGGCCACTGCTGATACCGGTAATAAGGGCCTTTTTGTTCCACCATATCCGGTGGGTTTTACAAGTATCAAACAACATTTTTAATACGCCGGGGATGCTGCCATTGTATTCGGGCGATATAAATATATATTGATGCGTTGGAATGAGTACCGTATTTTCAATTGCTTCAAAATGAGCGTCCCGGGTATATGTATTAAAGTCTTCCAGTGATAGAATGCCTGCCTCAATGCCTTTTGAATGTAAAATATGCTGGTACTGCCTGGCTACTTTCAACGTATTGCTGCCCGTGCGGTTGGTTCCGGAAATAATGGTATACATATATTGTTTTTGCTGTTTTTAAGATGAAACAGTAACAACTAAGGTATGGGATTGTTGCACAATTTTGAGCCGAATGCTTAAATTTGCCCCCCTGTCAGCAGATTTGCCTTTTGCGGTTGAATTTCAAACAGTACCTTTGGCACTCTCAAAAAAAATTGTTGAGGCTATCATCAAACACAATACATCTGGTTACAGACTTTAAGGTATGGCAAGAATAATAGGCATAGCGAATCAAAAAGGTGGTGTAGGTAAAACAACTACGGCCATCAACCTGGCTGCAAGTTTAGCAGTACTGGAATATAAAACCCTGCTTGTGGATGCAGACCCGCAGGCCAACAGCACCACTGGTGTTGGTTTTGATTTGCACAATGTTACCACCAGCCTGTACGATTGCATGGTAAATGAAACCCCTGCCAAAGATGTATTGCTAAAAACAGATATTCCTAACCTGGACCTTATTCCCTCGCACATTGACCTGGTAGGTGCTGAAATTGAAATGATCAATTACCCTAACCGGGAAGGGGTGCTAAAGAAAATTCTGGAACCTATCCGGGATGAATATGATTTTATAGTAATTGATTGTTCGCCTTCCCTTGGCCTCATTACCGTGAATGCACTCGTAGCATCAGACAGTGTAGTGGTGCCGGTACAAACAGAATTTTTTGCATTGGAAGGCCTGGGTAAATTATTAAATACCATAAAGATTGTTCAAAACAGGTTGAACACTGATTTGCAGATAGAAGGCATTTTAATGACGATGTATGATGGTCGCCTGCGTTTATGTAACCAGGTAGTATCCGAAGTAAGAAGACATTTTGATGAAATGGTTTTTACCAGCATCATTCACCGCAACACCAAACTTAGTGAAGCCCCCAGCTTTGGCAAACCTGTAATATTATACGATGCAGAAAGCAAGGGCAGCGTAAATTACCTGAACCTGGCAAAAGAAATATTGCAAAAAAATAATCTTACAAAAATTAAACAGGAAGACAGGATAATTAGCTAATGATAACCCGGAAACCTGGCTGGCCGGCAGTACAAGTTTCGAATTGATCTTTAGCACAACAGCACATTCGCTAATTGGCACATTAATATTGATATGACCCCACCAAATAAAAAAGACGCCTTAGGCAAAGGCATCCGCAGCTTACTGCAAAACATAGATGCTGATCTTAAAAGCACAGCAGGAAATTTAAAAACGGAGATTGTAGAAAAATCTACCGGCGTTAACCGCGTTGGTTTAGACCAGATAGAAATTAACCCCAAGCAGCCGCGAAAAGATTTTGATGAAACAGCGCTGAGTGAACTGGCTGCTTCGTTAAAACTGCACGACATTATTCAGCCGTTGACGGTAAGCAAACTACCTTCCGGCAAATACAGGCTGGTAGCGGGTGAACGCCGCTTTAGAGCGGCCAAAATTGCCGGTTTAAAAGATGTGCCGGTATATGTTCGCCAAAGCAATGATGCAGAGTTATTGGAACTGGCCTTACTGGAAAATTTACAAAGAGAAAATTTAAATGCCATAGAAATTGCCCTTAGTTACAAACGCCTGATGGATGAACTGGACTATACACAGGAGCAGGTAGCAGAACGAATGGGTAAAGAACGCAGCACGGTTACCAATTACATCAGGCTGCTGAAATTGCCGCCAGATATCCAGATTGCGGTACGTACCAACGTGATCTCAATGGGCCATGCCCGTGCCTTGATTAACGTGGATATGATAGACAAACAGCTATTCATTTTTTCTGAAATTAAAAGTAAGGAATTGTCTGTGCGGCAAACAGAAGACCTGGTTCGCAATATGTACACCGGTGGTGGCGCTGCTGTTAAAAATTCGGTAAAAGCCACCTTGCCCCCGGCCTTTAAAAAGATAGAAGATAATTTAGCATCGCAGTTTAATACCAAGGTTAAACTGGTACACAATAAAAAAGGGTATGGCGCTGTAACCTTCGAATATTATTCGCTGGATGAACTCAACGGCCTGCTGGAAAAATTGAACGTTAAAGTAAGTTGATGCAAAAATTATTGCCGATATTTTTAATCTTATTTTTATCATGCCTTTGTTGTTCACTACATGCCCAGCAACAAAAAGACAGCGTTGTAAAAAAGGTAAATCCTGTTAAGGCAAAAAAAGACAGCACTGCCAAAAAAGAAAAAATATACGACAGTACCGGCAAAGAAATAAAAGTGTTCAATCCACGCATGTCCACCATTCATTCCGCTATTATACCTGGTTGGGGACAAATCAACAATAAAAAATATTGGAAACTGCCATTGGTATATGGTGCCTTGGGCATTACCGCCTACGTGTTTTTCGACAATATAAAAACCTATAAATTATTAAAGGCAGCCTACATATACAAAACCGACGGGATTTCTTCCAATGATACGTTAATTTATTACCGGGTTAGAAATTTTTCTGCCAATGATATAAAAACGTACCGGAATTCATTTCGTCAGAACGTAGATTATTCTGTATTGTTTTTTATTATTTTTTGGGGCCTGAATGTAGTGGACGCAACGGTGGATGCCCAGCTGAAAGCCTTTGATGTAAATGATAACCTCAGTTTAAAATTATCCCCGGGCTTTAGCCCGATGGCCAATACTACTGGCCTCAGCCTGGTGTTCGACATCCATTCAAAAAACCACCGGGGACACAAATAATTTATCGCCAGCTAAAATTAACTACTGCATGCAACCAGCAACGAACACAACGAACAAAAAATTAAACATCGCCCTGGTGGGCTATGGTAAAATGGGTAAAGCCATTGAAGCAATCGCTGTACAAAGAGGTCATACGATCGGATTGAAAATTGATATCAATACCATGGATCAGTTTACAAAAGAAAATTTGCAGCGGTGTGATGTGGCCATTGAATTTACCAGTCCACACAGCGCCGTAGAAAACATCATAACCTGCCTGCGTGCAGGCGTACCCGTTATAAGCGGCAGCACAGGTTGGCTGGAACGTTGGGACGAGGTGAAAGCTGTATGTGATCAGCAACAGGGAGCGTTGCTATATGCCAGCAACTACAGTGTTGGCGTAAATATTTTTTTTGAAGTGAATAAGCGCCTGGCGCAATTAATGAATCCGCACACGGAATACGAAGTAACCATGACGGAGATTCATCACACCGAAAAAAAGGATGCCCCCAGCGGAACAGCCATTACACTTGCTGAACAAATTATGGAAAATATCGGCCGTAAAAAAGAATGGATAAATGAGCAAACCGTTGCGCCCGAAGAGCTGGCAATCATCAGTAAAAGAATTGATCCGGCACCTGGTACCCATATTGTAAAATACAGTTCCCCCATTGATGATATCGAAATCATTCATACTGCTCACAACCGTAAAGGTTTTGCAACAGGTGCCGTGTTGGCCGCGGAATTTTTGCAGGATAAAAAAGGCATCTTCAGTATGAAAGATGTATTGGGATTGTAAATACCCGGCTATTGCATCTTGTACTATGAAAAATATTTATTCCCATTGGAAACCATATTTTGGGGATAATTATTTCTGCTGCTGTTTAAAACACAGCAGGGCAAAGGGTTTACAGCTACATATTGCTAAAAGGTATTTTTATGAATTTCAAACCAGGTGTTCAAACAAAAAATAGATTTCTTTTTTTTCAAAAAAAGTTTGCCTCAATACCTTTTTGCCTTACTTTTGCAGTCCATTAAATAAAAATGGTGAAAGAATTGGTAGCTCAGTTGGTAGAGCAATACACTTTTAATGTATGGGTCCTGGGTTCGAGTCCCAGCCAGTTCACAAAGCCGCTTCGTAAATGAAGCGGCTTTTTTATTTGTTTCACACAAAGAGGCAAAGCATACAAAGTACACAAAGCGCAGTTCATTGTTCGCAGGCTTTGCACAAACACATACTCCTTTGTGTTCGTTGTTTTCGTAGTGTCCGTTGTGTGAAACCACATTTACACCAACTTTGTTTTTTACACCAGCCTAACTCGCTTATTTTTGCATATAATTTTTTTTATGAATGACTTTTTTAGAAATAAGGTAGTGGCCATTACGGGTGGTAGTGAGGGTATTGGCAAAGCATTGATAGACGTACTGATACCATTGGGTGCCAAGGTAGCCACCTGTGGACGCAACCAGGATAAATTATATAGCCTGCAGGTGCAATATTCCGGTCATATGCTGCATACCATTGTTGCTGATGTAAGCCAGTACAGTGAATGCGAAAACTTTATCAACAGTACCATAGATACTTATGGGGGCATTGATATCCTGATTAACAATGCCGGTGTGTCCATGCGGTCTTTATTAAAAGATTGCGATGTAGAGGTGATTAAAAAAGTAATGGATATTAATTTTTTTGGTACCGTCTATTGTACCAAACTGGCATTAAATACAATCATCGAAAGAAAGGGAACCATAGTGGGCATCTCTTCCATTGCGGGCTACCGCGGCCTTCCCGGCCGCAGCGGCTATTCGGCTTCTAAATTTGCTGTTAATGGCTGGCTTGAAGCCGTGCGTACCGAGGTGATGGATGATGGCGTGAATGTGATGTGGGTGTGCCCGGGTTTTACAAAAAGCAATATCCGCAATGCGGCGCTTAACAGCAAGGGCCAAAGCCAGGGCGAAAGTCCGTTGCGGGAAGCAACACTCATGAAACCTGAAACCTGTGCCCGGCATATTATAAGAGCAGTCGCCAAAAGAAAGCGTACGCTCGTGCTCACATTCGACGGCAAACGCACTGTTTTTGTAAACAAGTTTTTTCCATCGCTGGCAGACCGGCTGGTAAAAAAATTCTTTTTTAAAGACAGGGTGCTGATAAAATAGTTGCCCCTTTTGGTAAAGAGTAACAGAGAGAATTTTAATACCAATTATTACGGAATTAATTAGCCCTTTATCATTTTGTAAACAACTGATCGCTTACTTTTAAAATAAAACGGAATATAAAACCGCAATGCCTTTACTCACCCTTACATCAGATATTGGTCAGCATGATTTTCTTGCCGGTGCTGTAAAAGGACAGTTGCTTCAACATGCCCCGTTTTTTACCCTGGTGGATATTACGCACCAGCTCTCTCCTTTTAATTATCCACAGGCGGCCTATGTTTGCAGGAACGCCATCAAAAACTTTCCACAGGGTACTTTTCACCTGGTGATGGTGAATTTGTTTGATGAGAAACCCGAACATTTATTGCTGGCGGAGCACAACGGGTATTTTATTGGCTGCGCCGACAATGGCTTGCTTACCATGATACTGGAAGAAGTGCCCCAAAAAGTTGTGGCCCTGCAGCTGGAAAAAACACAACAAAAAAATACACTGTATTGCACGGCTGTTTTTGGCCGGGCTTTCAATGAAGTGCAGAACGGTAAGCGGCTGGAAGAAATAGGTGATGCCAGTGTTTCCATACAGGTAAAAAATCCGTTACGCCCTTTGCTGGGCAACAACTGGATGGAAGGACAGATCATTTTTATTGATAATTTTGAAAACGTAATTGTAAATATAACCAGGGAAGAATTTGAAGAACAGCGCAGGGGCCGTAGCTTTAAAATTGTATTTAAAAGGGATGAAGTAATAGATAAAATCAGCGACACTTATGCGGATGTAGTGGAAGGTGAAAAACTGGCAATGTTTAATTCAGCCTCGTACCTGGAAATTGCCATCAATAAGGGCAATGCAGCGGGGCTGTTTGGCCTGCAGGGCTTTTCGGAAAAACAGCAGCAGGCGCAGCAACAGTATTTAAACAACCGGTTATTTTACCAAACGGTAAAGGTCTATTTTGAGTAGCCTGCGGCCGGCCTCAAAAGGTCACACAAGCAACTACTGCCGGAAAAAACTGGCAGTAGCAAATTGAAAGCGCTTTCTGCGGTCGGCACCGAAGGTCAGACCGCAGGAAGCTGCCCGAAAACAGCTGACACTGTCGTATCGAAGACGTTGCCCAAAGAAAAAAAAGTAAAAGGGAGTGACACAACGATGACGCCATGAAAAGCAACTGCCCGTTCCAAATTCATCCATAAATTAAGATACTTCACATAGCAATTAGTTGAATTTTATAACCAACATATCAGCGGATCAGCAATCGGATAAAGAGTTGTTGGCGGCATTTAAAGCAAATAATGATATCAAGTACCTGAGCGTTTTGTACCAGCGGTATATGGACCTGGTATTCGGTGTTTGCCTTAAATATTTTAAAGATGCAGAACGCAGTAAAGATGCGGTAATGGATATTTTTGAAGAACTGAATACCAAGCTCAAACTGCATGAAGTAGATAATTTTAAAGGTTGGCTGCATGTACTGGCACGCAATTATTGCCTGATGCAACTGAGAAGCCCGAGAAACCTGAAAACAAGCGAATGGAACGCCGATTTTATGCAATCAGCTGAAATTACGCATCTGCAAAATGAAGCGTTCGAAAAAGAGCATAGTTTTAAACAACTGGAAGCCTGTATGGAAACATTGCCGGCAGATCAAAAACAAAGCATTGAGTTGTTTTACCTGCAAAAAAAGTGTTACAATGAAATTGCAGCAATCACCGGTTTTGAATGGAACAAAGTGCGGAGTTTTATACAAAATGGAAAAAGAAATTTAAAATTGTGCGTGGAAGCAAAAAAGGGGAATGATTGATGGCAGACAATAAATCAAATATCATTTATACAGCAGAAAATATACAGCAATATTTTGAGGGCAAATTATCGCCGGAAGCAATGCATGCCATGGAAAAAGCCGCACTGGACGACCCGTTTTTAGCGGATGCCATGGAAGGGTATGAAGCGATGAACAACAATGACTGGCAGCAGCAATTGACCGATGCAAGAGCCGCAATTGCCGCAAAAGGAAATACCAAAAAGGCGGCCCCGGTAATCACTACTTTTAAATGGTGGCAAGCTGCAGCCGCGGTGCTATTAATTGCGGGCGGGATAGGGCTGGTATATTTTTTTAATCAGCCATCTACCGCTAATAAAGAAGACGTTGCCATTGCGGCATTGCAGAAACAGGATAGTAGTGAGAAAGTACTTGTGAACAGTAACAGCGATACGACTATCGCTATGAATGATTCGCTGCAACGGGTGGTGGTAATAAAAGATAACCCCAGGCCTCTGTTAGCACAGGTAAAAACGAAACAAGTTGCGGACAGTATTAGCTTTAATTTAAATGCAAGAGCGGGAAGGGCAGCAGATAGGGAGAAAGTGGATTTGATTACCGAAGATGAGTCAAAAACTATGGCTGCTGAAAGCCAGGCCAACAATATATCATCAGCTGCGGCGGCGGCTCCAAAATCATTGAGCAGTGAAACGAATAACACAGTACCTGCAGACAAAAGTGCATCGCTCAATAAAAGCAACTCCGCGTTGCGTAATTATTTTTCTTCCAGCATCACTGCGGCAGACAATACACCGTTGCCTTATGCAAACGTGTTGGTATTAAACGAAAACGTGGGTACATACGCTGATGCCAAAGGCAGATTTAAACTGGCCGCTGCGGATAGTGTTTTAAACATCCGAGTGCGGGCAGCAGGTTTTATACCGCAGGTCTATACCATCAAAAGTAATGTTACAGATAACAAAATTGTGCTGAATGAGCAACAGGTAGCAACAAAAGATATTGTACAATTTAAAAATAAAAAAATGCCGGGCACAATGCCAAAAATAAATGTACAACTGGACACCTTGCTGAATGTGGAACCCGAAGACGGCTGGAGCAACTATGATACCTACCTGTCGAACAATGTAACGCCCGATCCTTCTATAACAGACAAAAATATTCACGGGGAAGTAGAAGTGACTTTTGATGTACACAAAGACGGCGTCTTAAGCAATATGACCATTGCGAAATCATTGTGCGCCGCCTGTGATGCAGAGGCATTGCGGGTAATAAAAGAAGGCCCACAGTGGAAGGTAAAAAAAGGAAAAAAAGATAAAGGAAAAGTAAAAGTGAAATTTTAATTTTTGCGATGTGCTGCACCAATAACAATTACTGACCTATGCTTGTACCACAATATTTACTGCTCAAAAAATTACTCCAAATGAAAAAAAAATTAGCAGCTTTTGCCTGCGCCGGTATTCTTTTAACCAGCGCCCTTTATGCACAGGTAAGTTTGCCCGCTCCCTCTACTACCCAGACCGTTCAGCAGGAATTTGGCATGGGCAGCATTGAACTGGTTTATTCAAGACCCAATATTAAAAACAGGGTGGTATTCGGCGACCTGGTACCGTATGGAAAATTATGGCGTACCGGAGCCAATGGCGCTACCAGGCTAACCTTCACTACCCCCGTTGAAATGGGCGGCAAAAAAATTGATACGGGTACTTATGCCTTGTACACGATTCCGGCGGAAGAAAGCTGGGAAATTATTCTGAACAAAGGCGTTAACAACGGCGGTGCAACCGGTTATAAAGAATCAGAAGATGTGGTTCATTTTACGGTACCGGCTGTGAAAACAACTACCAAAACAGAAACCTTCACAATGCAGTTTGCCGATATAAAACCAGAAAGCTGCAGCCTGCAATTGGTATGGGATAAGCGAATGGTGACTATCCCTATAACTACCAACATCAAAGATAAAATAAGGTCGCAAATTGACGCCGCCATGCTTACTGATAAAAAACCTTACTGGCAGGCGGCACAATTTTATTTTGAGTATGATAAAAACTTAACCAGGGCATTGGAGAACGTTACCAAAGCAACAGAAGAAAACCCAAAAGCTTATTTCATGTTTTTATACAAGGCTAAAATTGAAAAAGAAATGGGTAAAAATGCAGCGGCAATGCAAACTTCAAAAACTTCTTTGGCACTTGCCAAAGAAGCTAAAAACGATGACTATGTAAGGATGAATGAGAAGCTACTGAAGGAACTAAAAAAAGCAAACTGAGCGGCATTTCAACGTCTGCAGTTGTTGCAATAGTTGATATATAATACATAAAAGATGACAGTCTTTTTGTATGTTTTTTTTAACCCATTAAAAGCGTCGCCTGCGGTCGGCACCGAAGGTCAGACCGCAATAGCAAGCCCAAACAACCTAATGAGCATTTAAAACAGACGATT
This sequence comes from Chitinophagales bacterium, assembly GCA_038210625.1. Classification (GTDB taxonomy): domain Bacteria; phylum Bacteroidota; class Bacteroidia; order Chitinophagales; family Chitinophagaceae; genus Ferruginibacter. Next base: position 18,378 of record JBBQWL010000034.1, read on the forward strand.
CTCTTTAACTGTTTATGAAGCTCAACAACGAAACCAAACTAAGCTAAGCTTTTTACTTTTTTATTACGGGGAAGTATCGGCTGTAGTACCACACTTAATGCAATCACCAGTAAAGCGCCAATTACATTCAGCCATAGAAAGGAAATAATATTGAGGTTATAGACTAAAATAGTCAACGCTTCTGACACTACCGCCGCAATAAACACCGCGTTTCCTCCCACCCATTTCATCCAGAAGGCCACCAGGAAAATACCGAGTATTACCCCGTAAAAAAGCGAACCTAAAATATTAACCGCTTCAATTAAACTATTGCCAAGGTTGTAGGCAAACATGGCTACAATAATACTGAACACGCCCCAGCCAAACGTGTACCAGCGGGATATGCTGTAATCTTTAGCATCTGTACAATTTTTATTGATGAACTTTTTATGAAAGTCCACCACCGTGCAGGAGGCCAGCGAATTGAGAGCCGCCGCAATGCTTCCCCAGGCCGATAAAAAAATTACGGCAATCAACAAACCTACCAATCCCTTGGGTAAATTATCCACTACAAATCGAAGAAAAATATAGTTGGTATCATTGGCATCATCACCCGGTAACGCCTTTTTTAAAACGGTTTTGTACTGAGCCCGTAAGCCATTTAATTCCGTCATATTTTGGCCGGCCACTGCAGCAGTATATTGTTGTTCCAATTGCACCAGCGTATCTTTATACGATGTTTTTTTTGCGGCAATAATTTTTGCATCGTCAAAATAAACGGGTGCCTTGTGGTATTGGTAAAACGAAAACACCAGCACGCCCAGCAGCAAAATTAAAAACTGCATGGGCACTTTTACCATCCCATTCATCAGTAAACCTACCTTACTTTCTTTATCGGATTTTGCTGTGAGGTATCGCCCCACCTGGCTTTGATCGGTTCCAAAATAACTGAGGGCTAAAAAAAATCCACCTATTACACCGCTCCAGATATTGTATTTATCCTTCCAATCAAAATGATTGTTGGTAACGCCGGTAGTGATAATGTTCATTTTCCCCTGGCCGCCTGCCAGTTTCAACGCATCGCTAAACCCAATATCAGCAGGCATTAATTTTACCACCAGGTAACCGGCTACAAACATGCCGCCGATAATAATAATGAGCTGCAACTGTTGTGTGTAAGCCACTGCTTTAGCTCCACCACTCATGGTATATATAATCAACAGGCCGCCCATTACCAGGTTGGTATAATAAATATTCCAGCCCAATAAAGAACTTAAAATAATGGAAGGCGCATAAATACTAATACCGGTGGATAGGCCCCTGGATAATAAAAATAAGGCAGAAGTAAGGGTCCGGGTTTTTACATCAAACCGATTTTCTAAAAACTCATACGCGGTATATACTTTTAACCTTCTGAAGACGGGTACAAAAAATATACAGATCACAATCATGGCCAGTGGCAGCCCAAAATAATATTGCACAAACCGCATTCCGTCTGTATAGGCTTGTCCCGGTGCGCTGATGAAGGTTACAGCGCTTGCCTGCGTACCCATGATGCTTAACAGCACCAAATACCAGGGCATGCTGCGATTGCTTAAAAAATAGCCATCTAAATTTTTGGTTGTACGGCTTTTGTACATACCATAAATGATAATACCCGTCAATGTAGCGATTAATATAATCCAGTCGAGATTACTCATAAGCAGGCAGCGTCATTTTTATTGCAACAGCAAGTTTACTCTTTTTAATGTAGTGAATAAGTTAATCTTACCTGAAATAGCGGGTGATACAATAGTAAGCCACTACCTGGAACAGCAGGAAGAAAAACACGCCGAGATACCATTTTTTCCAATATGATTTTTCCTGTTCCATACTAACTGGTTTATTTCTATACTATTATTTTGTATTGGCAATTAAATTCGCAAACAACCGGTAAGCGCCCGGCACAGCGGCAGGCAGCTCCCTGAAAAATACCAGGCCGGTGTATATAAATCTTCCTTTACCATAATTGGCAATAATCAGGCTACCATCCTGCTCATTTTCGTTGGGGTCTTTCATACTTAAAATGCGCTGGTAATTACCATCGATACCTTCTGCATTGTAAATACTACGCTCCTGCACCCAGCCTTCAAAATCTTTCGCCGTAATTTTATTTGGATAATTCAATGCCGGATGATCGGGCAATAAAAAGTTTACAGCCGCTTCTTCATCAGTAACCCGGTTACGGCTGATCGTAAACGGATATGGTGACATTTTAGCTTTCACCGGTCCAATTGCATTGCTGGTATTATATTGTGTAAGCAACACACCGCCGTCGTTTACATATTGCATCAGTGCATCGTAACTGTTGCTTAGCCATTCGTTGATGTTGTAAGCCCGCACGCCTGTTACAATGGCATCGAACTGTTTCAGGTTGGCAACGGTTAAATCAGCCTGCTTTAGCATCACTACCTTATAACCCATTTGTTCCAACGCCTGTGGCACCTTATCTCCGGCACCGGGTATATAGCCTACGAGGCTGCCTGCAATTTTCAGGTCAATTTTCAATACCGGTACCTGGTCATAAAAATTGTAGGTTATCTCCGGTATATGATCGAAATTCATTTTGTGCAATGCATAAAACTGATCCTGGTGAAATGCTTTGGCCGACATTTTACCACCATAAAAATCCTTTGAATTCTTAGCCACCCCATCTCCGGCAATTGCAACATCCGCAAACTTTCTTTCACCCTTATTCATGTGTATCACTGAATCAAATATAGTTACTGCCTTGCTATTATTGTTGTATTTAAACTGCGCCGCATCGTTCACAGCCGTATTGGCCTGAATGGTAAAGTGAATGGTCTTTTTTACATTCACATCCTCATTTTTAAAGATAAGCATGGAAGGTGAACTGGTGATGTTAACCGGGTAAATCAATTGAACGGGCTGATAGATCTCTCCTTTCACCGGGTCAGTATACTTATAACGTACCGGCTTTTTGAACTTGAAATTTACGCCATCAATTGTAGCACCAAATAAAATACTGAGTGGCTCGTTTTCTGCCCTGCCAATCAGTTGCTGGTCGCTTACATTAAAACTGCCTTTATCCATTTTATTTTCCAACCAATAAGGTTGTGAGACTTTCTGATCTGGCCGGATGTAAACACTCAAACCAAAACTAGCGTTGACATCTTTTTTCAGCGCATCGAAGCCGTGATAAATATCATACATATTTACATCCGCGTTGGTCAACGCCACGCCCAGCCGGTTGTTAACTGTGGCGGTAATTTTTAAGCTGTCGCCCTGAACTGCATACTGGCTGGCAGCCGTAGCTTCCATAAATAATCCACTACAATACTCCAGTAGTTTTTTAACGTCATTTTGCTTCTGTTCTTTCCAGTATTCATCCTTTACAGCATCTATTTTTTTATACAGGCGTACCAACTGGGCCACACTGTTCTCAGGATGTTCAGGTGAATAGTTTTTATAGATCGAATCAATAGTTGACTGAACAGCGTTTGTTGCACCGGTTCTTTTCCAGCTAAGGTCAACGCCATCCAACAAATCACCTACCGGCTTATCGCCTTTAATAGTTGAAAAATATTCAATGGCTTCGCCTCTTTGCGCCGGCACACCAAAGCCCTGGCTTTTATGCTGACTGCGGCCAAGCGCAGCCAACTCACCATAACTTTTACCCAGCAAAGGATTGTACATGCCAGCATCCAGTTTAAACTGATCTTCACTGGTAGTATTGGTATTGCCAAAATTAAAGGTGTTCCACAACATGCGTTTGGCCTGCCACACGGTAACACCTTCCTTCAACTGTTCAGGAAATTTTGTTGGGTCAGCCGCTGCATCAAAAGCTTCTCTGGCCAGTATACCCGAAGCTGCATGGTGCCCATGCCCTGCCCTGCTGTCTTCCGGAAAACGGGCGATGATTACATCCGGCCGAAACTTACGCACCACCCAAACCACGTCGCTTAAAATTTTATCATGGCCCCATGTTTTCAATGCTTCTTCCGGTGTTTTGCAAAAACCAAAATCATAAGCCCTGCTAAAAAATTGTTCGGCACCGTCAATGCGCCTGGCAGAGAGTAGTTCCTGTGTGCGGATCAACCCCAAATCTATTCCCTGTTCATCACCAATTAAATTTTGCCCACCATCTCCCCTTGTTAAACTCAGGTAGCCGGTACGCACCAGTTTTTCATTGGCCAGGTAAGCCAGCAGCCGGGTATTTTCATCATCCGGATGTGCGGCGATGTATAAAACCGACCCCAGCACATTCAGCTTTTTTACCTGCTGCAATATTTCCGAGGAAGTATAAGTTCTGGGGGTTTGCGCAATGGCCGTTAATTGAGCGCAAGCCACGGCAAGTAGCAGTGTTGTTATTTTTTTAATCATGCTGGCAGAAGAAGAAAAGTGAAAGTTGCTTTTATAAAAAATCATTGTATTGAATTATTTATTACGTGTTATTTTATTAAAAATTATTGACCAGGCAAAAACCGCAGCTCTGTGGAACACTGTTGCGTCGCAAACTTCGGCAAAAAAAGCTACCCGGAGCTCCTTTTCAATCCATCGTTCCCAGTGTTATATTTATATGCCTCAAAAGTGCGAAAAAATCAGACATCAAAAAATCAGACATCAGAAATTTCTTCTATTGCCCTACAAAAAACACTGCATTGGCCAGCATCAATTTTCCATTTTCCCAAAAGCACCGAAACACCGGATCGTCTGAAAAATAGACAATGCTGCCCTGGCCGTATTCCTGTACACCTATTGCAGTACCATCTTTAATTTTGTCCTTTACTTTACTGCCGGTAAAACCCGCTACCTTGCCATCTTTTTTTATTATCCCAACATTCCATCCGTCTTTTAAAAATTCGTACATCCTGTCATCCTGCTTTAAAGTAAAATAATAATTAGGATATCCAAAAGCCAGCGGATGAGAGTTATCTATATCCAGTTTATAAATGGCACCGGCTACAGTATTTTTTATTCCCTCATGTTCATTTTCTTCAAACGGTTTTACATCTGCATACGAAACTTTAGGTTCGTCTTTCTTGTCTTTCTCCTCTTCGTCTTTTTTTACTTTTAAACCCCAATCACTGTTGGCCATTTGATTCACTGCATTTTCAAGCGCAATAATTTTTCCGCCTTGCCGTACCCAGGTTTTTAAATCGGCCAATGGTTCTTTATCACTTAAAAATTTATAGTTACCATTTGGTAAAATAATGACATCAATATTCTTTAAACTCAGGTTCGCAAAATCATCCGCGTTGATCAGGGTGATGGGGTAATCCAGCTCCTGTTCAAACAAATACCATAACTCTCCCGCTGCGGAAGCATCTGTTCCTTTTCCTGTTACCAGCGCTACTTTCGGCTGATTGATATAATGCGTTTTTGCACTGCCAAAATCATGGCCGCTTTCCATAAAGCCAGTAGAGATAGCCGTTACGCTGGCATTAAATTTTTGCGCCGCCGAAGCAAAATCAGCCATTTTGGTTTCGTTGCCTTTCTTTAAAACAATGAGCGTACCCCGCGTAAATTTTTTACCATTCAGCATAAAATCCTTTTCAGCAAACCTTACCCTGATGCCGGCATTTAGCAATGCCGCTAAAAATTTTGCTTCTTCAAAAGAAGTATAATTTACCAGGTAACCATAAGAAGTTTCCGGCACGGCAGCGGTTGTTTGTTTGGCAACATAGGGCGTACCTGCAATTTTTTCTTTTACCGCATAAGCCTGCAGGCCGAACACATAGGGCAGGCTCCAGGCGGTGATATCATAGGTGGCAGAATCAACCAGTTTTGATTTTGGCTCAAACAATACCTTTACCAGCGTGCCTTTCGGTTGGTAAGTACTAATCACCATGCTATTGGCAGCACTAAAACTTTCTTCTTTGCCCGTAAAATAATTGTAGCCTTTTGCATTGTTGATTACAGCATTGGTATAAAGAATATTATTACCATCCAGCATTCTTTTTAACGCATTTATTTTATTGGTGTTTACATCTGTAACAACAAAAGATTTGAACTCGCCAATGCCATTATTTTTTTCGTTTATAAAAAAGTTGCTATACTCCTTCATTATCTTTTCACTGTTCTTGCTTGCCACTTCCAGGGTACTCATGCCGGTTGTAAAATGATGTGCTATCCTGTCCTTCAGCGTTAGCGTATCGCCGTTATCAATTATTACTGCAGCGCCGGAACGGGAGCCTCCGCCCTGCTCAAACGTCATGCCGATGGCACCGCTGTAAATAGGATAAGTATCGCCATAGGCAGGGTAAAAAAGATCGAACTCTTCTTTGGTAAAATACAACCAGCCGTTGGCATCAAAATATTTTGCATTGTTTTTCCCAATCGTTACCTGAAAGTCACGCTGCCACTGCGTAACTACCTCGTGATAAGGTTGTGCAGCCGGGGCAAAATAATACGGACTGTTGTATCCCTGTTCATGGTAATCAACATGAATCTGTGGCATCCATTGGTTATACATTTTTAAACGCTGCTGTGTTTCTTTTTGTGTTTGCCAGGCCCAGTCGCGGTTTAAATCAAAATTATAATGGTTGGTTCTTCCACCGGGCCAGGGTTCCATGTGCTCCCGCGACTGCCTGTCTGGATTTACAGTTTTACCAACTACAGAATTATACCAGTTTACATAACGGTCACGACCATCCGGATTTATACAGGGATCAATCAGCACCACTGTATTCTTCAACCATTCTTTGGTAGCGCTGTTGGCTGGGTTTAATAATTCATACAGCATTTTCATGGAGGCTTCACTGCTGCTTGTTTCATTGCCATGTACATTGTAGCTTAACCATACAATTATAGGTGCATTTGTATTGCCCGGCTGGTCGGTTAACATACCAGCTAATCTTACATTATTTTTACGGATATCGTCCAGCTTTGCAAGATTCTCCGCGGTGGCGATATAGGCCAGCAGCAAGGGTCTCCCTTCATTGGTCTCGCCATATTGGTCCAGCTTCATCACCTGCGGCATTGCGGTTACAGCATATTTAAAGTAATTCACTATTTTATAATGCGGTGTATATTTACTTCCTAAAGGATAACCCAAAAATTCGTCGGGGCTTTTAATGTTTTGAGCAAAAGAGCAATAAAGGGTACAGGTAAAAAATAAAAAGAGAACAATTTTTTTATCCATAAAAAGGCTTTAGTATTGACTTGGTTTTGAAGTAAGGTTAGTAATAAGGCTATTCATAATTAAAAAAAACTGCAGATGAAATTCAACAGAATTGTAATGAGTATTTTATTTTATTGCTTGTTCGTGCAATGTACAGCACAAATCAATGCTTACCAATACCACTCACAAAAAAAAGTAAGTGGTATAAAAGCTGCTGTTGTATCGGCCCATCCATTGGCCAGCAAGGTAGGTTTGCAAATTTTAAAAAGTGGCGGTAATGCAGTAGATGCGGCCATTGCTACCCAATTGGCACTGGCCGTGGTTTACCCCGGCGCCGGCAACATTGGTGGTGGCGGTTTTATGGTAGCGCATCTAACAACCGGTAAAAATATTACACTTGATTTCCGTGAAGCGGCACCCGGAAAAGCCAGCAGGGATATGTACCTGGATGCAAACGGCAATCCGCAAATGCAGTTATCTCAGGATGGTCACCTGGCAAGCGGCGTACCCGGCACCATTGCAGGTGTATTCGCAGCTTTAAAATATGCCCGGCTTCCTTTTAAACAATTGATACAACCGGCCATTGATCTGGCAGCGAAAGGATTTGCTGTAACTGAAAGGGAAGCAAGTGACCTGAATGAATTAAAAAAAGAATTTTTGAAAATCAATAGCAGCCCTGTTGTTTTTGTTAAAGAGAGTGAATGGAAAAAAGGCGACACACTTATACAAAAAGAACTTGCTGGCACCTTAACACGCATTCGCGATTTGGGCGCCAAAGATTTTTATGAAGGTGAAACGGCCAAGCTGATTGTTGCAGAAATGGAAAAAGGTAAGGGCATTATTTCCATGGATGATTTAAAAAATTACCGCGTGAAGGAAAGAAAGGCGATTGAATTTAATTATAAAAATTGCCACATCATCACCATGCCTTTGCCAAGTAGTGGCGGCATTATTATGCAGCAGGTGTTGAAGATGATTGAGCGAAAAAATATAGGTGCCATGGGTTTTCAGAGTGCAGCAAGTGTGCAGTTATTGACCGAAGCAGAACGCAGGGCTTATGCAGACAGGGCGCAATACATGGGCGATGCCGACTTTGTAAAAGTGCCGGTCAAAACATTGGTAAGCGACAAATACATTGCAGAAAGAATGAAGGATTACACACCCGGAAAAGCAGGCAGCAGTGAAACTACCAAATCAGGCACCATCAAAGAAAGCGAGGAAACAACGCACCTGAGTGTATTGGATAAAGATGGCAACGCAGTATCCATCACCACAACTTTAAATGGCGGTTATGGTAGCCGGGCAGTTGTTGCGGGGGCAGGTTTTATTTTAAATAATGAGATGGATGATTTTAGCGTAAAGCCTGGTGTGCCGAATATGTATGGCGCTGTGGGCGCAGAAGCCAATGCCATCGCCCCGGGAAAAAGAATGCTTAGCAGTATGACACCCTCCATCGTGCTTAAAAACAACCAACCCTTTATGGTAGTAGGTACGCCTGGTGGCACTACCATCCCTACCAGCGTTATTCAGACGATTGTAAACATTGTTGATTTTGGTATGAGTGCTGAAGATGCGGTAAACAAACCCAAGTTTCATCACCAGTGGCTACCCGATGAAATTTTTGTGGAAGATGATTTTAGCGACGCTACTATGGCAGCATTGACTGCGATGGGTTATAAAGTAAACAAGCGTGGCCAGATTGGCCGTACTGAACTGATCCTGATTACTGGCGGTGCAAAAAAATCCATTGTGGCAGTAGGTGATAAAAGAGGTGATGATGATGCGGAGGGGTATTGATTGAAGAGATTTTGTATTATCTGAAAACAAAAATAAATCCACAGGCATGAGCGAAGATCTCATCACCCATAGTTTTACAGAAGCTGTTGACAAGGGCACCATCAAAAAGATCATTAGTATAATAAGAATAATTTTATTCCTTTCCTTCGCAGCAACGTCTCCTCCCGAGCCTTGTGTGCTGGCCAGGGACGTTGCGTACTACGGAGCGATATTTTATTAGATAAACGAAATGTTTTTCTTTTGGAAGCACAAAGCAATTGGGTCGAAAATGCTTAAACCATATATACTGTAGTATCTTTATTTCATGCCGGTAAAACGAACCATACCAAATAAAAGCGGAATGTTTTTTATAACATTTACTTGCTACCAATGGCTGTCATTAATTGATAAAGTAAATGGTTATGATATTATTTACAAATGCCCGTCCGACTAGCCATCCGGGCGGAGTTTGATCATTTAAAAAGCAAAGGGCATTTTATAAATGGTTATGTTATAATGCCCAATCATGTTCATGCATTAATCAGTTTTATTAATACTACCCAAAGCATCAATACTATTATTGGCAATGGTAAAAGATTCATGCCCGCCTGAACGATCATTCGGGCAGGGCGTACGAAATTATTAACCGGTTGGAAAAAAATAATGAGATGAGCTTGCTGGAACAATTAGCCGGAGGCGTGGAAGCTAACAGAAAAGAAAATAAAAAACAGCACGAAGTTTGGGAACTTTCCTTCGACTGGAAAGATTGTAGAAGCAATGAATTTGTGTGGCAGAAATTGGATTATATGCACAACAACCCATGTACCGGTAAATGGCAGCTTGCAGTTAATGCAATTGAATACATTCATAGCTCGGCACGATTTTATTTAACAGGAGTGCAAGGCATTTATCCTGTTACCAGCTTTATGGAGATGGAAGAAGTGGATTTCAATAAAAGCAAAGAGTAATCGTGGAACACGCAACGTCCTCGGCTCTGCTTAAGCTCGTTGAGAGACGTTGCTGGGAAGAAGTATTAAGCGCTGGAATGTGGTGGTGGGTAGTGAGCAAAGGTTTCCTGTGCCGATCGTTACTTTCGCCGCCACTGCCGGAGTGGGAAAAGTAATAAAGGGAACTGCAAAAATTACTGGAAAGGCCATTGAAAGCAGTTCAAAAGTAATCACCAACAAAAAACGAGACGAATTAAAAAATAATACAAATACAAATCAGTAACTCAATTATGAAAAAAATAAAAGCTATTGCTTGGATAGCCTTTGCAATTGGACTCTTAGGTTTTATTATTTATAAGATAGCCTTAAACTCTTTTACGGATAATTTTCTCGGTAAAAATCCTCAACATACTAAAGCAGTAATAATAGATGTGAAGAATTTTATGGGAAATCAGCCTGTAGATCCTAAGTTTTCTTATTCTTACTCATTTAAGGTTAATGGCAGGGTATTCACCGGTAATGCCCATGATACAACGCTTAAGGTTGGAGATAGTGTTGAGGTTGAATATAACGAAGATCACCCAAGCATCAATAAACCATTACATCCAAAAGAATAAAATATCTATTCATAATACTTTGTGTTTTTGAAAATTGTAAACTACACTAATGAGAATTAAGATCATATTTCTATTAAGTATTGTTCATTCAGCTTTAAAGCTGTACAGCCAAAATTTTGAGGGAGAGATAATCTCGCCGTTGTTGGTTTTGATACAGAAATTACAATGTGATTTCCTTCCCAGCAACGTCTCCGCCGTTGTTGGTGTTGCTCAAATAAAATAAAAGAGTTTTTAAAATTGACAGTGTTACTTTATTAGTGAGGCTTTCGTTGCTTTCCGCCGTTGTTGGTGTTAGTTCTTCGTCATTATTGGTGTTCATTCTTCAAACCAAATACTGCCATTAACCCGTGAGCCGTTGTTGTGTCTTATGACCAACAACCGAAGTTACACAAGATTAAGTGTGCAACAATGAGTAGGCATTCCGAAACCAGGTGTCGATAAAACCATTTAAAACAGTTGGCTCAATCATCGCAGAGGAAATAAATGGATAATATAACAGGAAACTTGCAGCAGTCTGTCGGGATAATGCTCCGGCTGTTGGTCATAAGACACAACAACGGCTTGCGCTGACAGGAAGGGGTTTTAAATTGGGGGAGTCTTCAGTAGCCTTTTGTGTTTATCTCTTTCTCTGTCTCCACTTACATTGCGCCCGGCATCAGACATTGCTGAGAATAAGTCCGTTTTTTGTTACCCGAGATCCCCAACTCAAAAAACATTGCTTTCAATATTCACTTAATTTTGATTTGGTTAAATCAACCACTTCATTTTATAAAATAAATCGCATGGCCAATAAAAAATTTCCATTCACCGGCACCGGCTCGGTTGTATTGCACAGTGCAGGCCATCACAATGCAGAGCACGCCCATCTTACACCCATCTTTGCTACTTCTACCTTTACATTTGATACCGCCCAGCAGGGCATGGAACGTTTTGCCGGCGAAGATAAAAGCAGGCTGTACGGCCGTTGGGGTAACCCTACTTTTACCGCCGCGGAGCAAACCATTGAAGCGCTGGAAGCTTTTGGTTTAACAACCGACAATGGTGAACCGTTGCAACTAAAAGCCATGCTACACTCCAGCGGACAAGGCGCCATGTCAACGCTTTTTATGAGCCAGCTTAAAACCGGAGATGCTGTTTTGTCGCACTATTCCTTGTATGGACATACCTACGAACTATTGCTGAAAGTATTGGCGGAAGCGGGTATCCAAACCATCATTGCCGACCTGCGTGATTTAAATATGGTGGAAGAAACCATCCAAAAAAATCCGGCCATCAAAATGGTACATATTGAAACGCCGGCCAATCCTACCATGCAATGCGTAGACATTGCCGCGGTAACAGCCATTGCAAAACGATCTGGTTTACTGGTGTCGGTTGACAATACTTTTGCAACGCCTTACCTGCAGCAACCCTTTAAATATGGGGTTGATTATGTTGTGCATTCCACCACCAAATTTTTAAACGGGCATGGCACTTCTATTGGTGGCGTGTTAGTGGGAAAAGACATCGAACACATGAAAACACATATTTGGAAATGGCATATTTTATTGGGCAATAACAGCAATCCCTTTGATGCCTTTTTGCTGATGAACGGCATGAAAACACTGGAGATAAGAATGGACCGCCATTGCAGTAACGCCATTGCGGTAGCGGATTATCTTGACAAACATACCGCTATCCAAAAGGTAAATTTTGTGGGCCTGGCATCGCATCCGGATCATGCCATCGCGATGAAACAAATGAAACAACCGGGCGCATTACTTAGCTTTGAAGTAAAGGGCGGAATCGATGCAGGCAAACAACTCATCGACCGTTTACAAATGTGCGTAAAGGCCGTTTCACTGGGCACGGTGGATACCCTTATTTCTCATCCCGCCAGCATGAGCCACCGCGGAATGAGTAAGGATGAAAGAGAAAAATTTGGGATCACAGATGGCCTCATCCGGCTAAGTGTGGGTATAGAAAATGTGGCAGATATCTTGACTGACCTTGAGCAAGCGCTTTCCTAATGCCGGATTTTAATACAATAAAAATTGCTTTCATAATCAACTTGTAAAATAAAATACAATGGACTTAGCCACCACCTTCCTGCAATCTGCCATCAAAAGAGTTACGAATTACAAAGAGCTTGGCGATAAGACATTTGCGCAGCTAAATGAAACGGATTTTCACTTTACACCCAATGAAGCAAACAATAACATTGCCCTCATCATACAACATATGGCCGGCAATATGCTCAGCCGCTGGACCAATTTTTTAACTACCGATGGAGAAAAGGAATGGCGCAACCGTGATACTGAATTTGAAGACCAAAATCTTACAAAGCAGCAACTCATTGATCTTTGGGAGAAAGGCTGGAACTGTTTTGTGGATGCTTTGCAGCAACTGACCGCCGAGGATCTATTAAAAACGATCCACATTCGCCACGAACCTATCCTGGTGGTAGATGCCATTAACAGGCAACTGACTCACTACCCTTATCATGTTGGCCAGATAGTATACATTGGTAAAATAATCAACGATCAAAACTGGCAAAGCCTGTCCATTTCAAAAGGCAACTCCGAGAAATACAATCAGCAGTTATCTTCGGCCAACCCGGTTAAATAAAAAATCTAACCTTCCCCCAACCAATAAATGAGGTAAAAAAAAGATCAACCAGCGGCAAACAAATCTTCGAAACAGGCTTCACCATTGGCCAGCAACACCTGTTTGCACCACACAAGGACAACGAGCTATAGGCTTTCTTTAACGTATCAATTTGCAATTAAACAATATATTTGGTACTGAATTTGCCCATCGCTGGCGAAACGCTATTTTTGCACTAATACACTGATCCACTGCGCACAATCCTCAACATACTAAAATGGTTTTCACTTGCACTGATTTTTTGGTTGGTGCTTGGTGCGTTGATGGTATACGTAAAACCCGTGTACGGCAACTGGGTATTTGGCATTGCCATTGCTGCCTGGCTGGCCGGCTGGCTGTATACTTTTGAAAAAGCCAAACATAAAACCTGGTTTTTTTTATGGCTGTTGGGCATGGTAATCACTATCTGGTTTACGCTGCAGCTAACGTTTGTTCAAAACGCCATTGTATCCAATGTTTCGGCCAAACTATCGGATAACCTGAAAGCTGAAGTAAGCATTCAAAGAATTAATTATAGTTTTTTTGATAAGATGGATCTTAGCGGGCTACTGGTAAAAGACAGGCAAAAAGATACCTTGCTGTACGCAGGCAGTGCTAAAATAAACATTACCGATTGGTTCTTTTTAAAAAATAAAGCTACGCTGAATTATGTTGCGCTAACCAATGCCATAGTCAATATGCAGCGCACCGATTCTGTATGGAATTACCAGTTTTTGATTGACTATTTTTCTTCCCCTACAAAATCTTCCGGCAAAAAAAACTCGATTGAATTTGATATAAAAATTCTGAAATTGGAGAATGTAAGGTTTAACCAAATGGACAGGTGGGTAGGGCACAATATGCAGGTGCACGTAAATAAACTCGACCTGTTGGCAGATGATATCAGCCTCGGTAAAAAACAAATCAATCTTAATACGCTTTCCATTGACGGACCGGAATTTTCGCAGTTTGATTATGAAGGCAACAGGGAACGGATGCACATTGCAAAAGATACCAGCCGCCCCGATGCCAAAACAACGGCCTACCGGTGGAACAATGCCGGATGGGTTATGCATGTTAAAAATATACACATCACCAATGGCGTTTTTAGCAGTGGCCAGGAAACGGCCAGGGCGCCCTTTACCGACCGCTTTGATGGTGCTTACCTCCGCTTTGGCGACATCACCGGCGATTTCAACAACCTGCATTTTGAAAAAGATACACTTACTACCGATTTCAATCTTTCTACAAAAGAACGCAGCGGCTTTGAAGTTAAGAAACTAAAAGCATCGCTAAAGTTTACACCCGAGCTGATGGAATACAAACAGCTGGAACTGGTGACCAACAAAAGCCACCTGGGCAATTATTTTGCCATGCATTATCGTGGCTTTAATAAAGACATGAGCGACTTTGTACACAGTATTAAAATGGATGCAAATTTTGTAAACAGTGAATTGAATAGTGACGATTTAAGTTTTTTTGCACCTGAAACAAAAGACTGGAAACGGGTATTTCAGTTGAAAGGCTTTGCCAAAGGCAGTGTAGATAACCTAACTGCAAAAAAGATGCTGATAAAAACGAACAATAGTTATGTTGATGGTGACATTGCTTTAAAAGGCCTTCCGGACATTGACAATACCTTTATCGATTTTGAAGCCAATGAACTAAAAACAACCGTGCAGGATCTTTCGGCCATTGTTCCCTCTTTAAAAACAATAACCCAACCCAATCTTGGCAAATTAGGCAATATCAACTACCGCGGCAATTTCACCGGTTTTATAAAAGATTTTGTTGCCTTTGGCACTATCACTACCAACCTCGGTGTTGTTACGGGGGATGTTAACATGAAACTTCCTAACAATGGGTCATCTGTATACATTGGCAAAATTTCTACTGATGGTTTTCAGTTGGGAGAATTTATCAACTCCACAGATGTAGGTAAAATTGTTTTTAGTGGCAAACTTAACGGTGCCGGCTTTTCGTCAAAAGATGTGGCAGCTAACTTTGACGGTAATATCCGCAGTGTTGAAGTGGCGGGATACACCTATCAAAACATAGCAGTAAAGGGAGATTTTGGTAAAAAATTATTCAATGGTTCGGCAAGTATTGATGACCCTAATTTAGTGTTGCATGATCTTAAAGGCAGCATTGATTTCACGGGTAAAGAGCCGCTGTTTAATTTTGACGCGGATCTTGCCAAAGCAGATTTTAAAAAATTAAATGTTACACAGGACGATTTTTTATTAAATGGCCACTTTAACCTGAACTTTACCGGCAGCAACATTGATAACTTTTTGGGTACTGCAAAAATTTACAATGCCGGATTGTTGCACAACAACACCCCTTTAAGTTTTGATTCATTGATTCTGCACTCGTCTGTACTCAACGATTCAAAAGTGTTGAGCCTTGTTACCAATAACCTGGAAGCCGAAGTGGATGGTAAGTTTACCATTCGTGAACTGCCGGATGCGTTTAAGATTTTTTTAAGCCGCTACTTTCCTGCTTACATAAAAAAGCCAGGGTATATGCTTAGTGACCAGGACTTTTCTTTTTTGATAAAAACAAAAGAGGTAGACAGCTACATGCCGCTACTCGACCACAGGCTGAGAGGGTTTGATAATGCTGTAATAGAGGGAAGCCTGCAATTAAGCGAAAACCAGTTTAGTGTAAACGCCACCGTGCCCCAGTTTAGTTATGATGGCAAAGTGTTTAACAATACCCGTTTAGCAAGCAATGGTAATTTTGATGACCTGGTAACAAAAGCGTATGTTGACGACGTACAAATTAACGACAGCCTGCATTTACCGGCCAGCAGCCTGGTACTGGATTCGCATGATGATATAACCGACATTGTACTTAACACCAGTGCCAGTAAAAACCTGAGCAGCGCTAATATTAATGCCCAGGTACAAACAATGAAGGATGGTATAAAAATTCATTTTTTTCCCAGCTCTTTTATCATTAACGATAAAAAATGGCAGCTGGAAAGAGACGGTGAATTGTCATTGAGCAAAACCCTGGTAAGTGCCAGCGAAGTCAATTTTATGCAGGGTGACCAGCAAATAAAAATTTCGACAGAACCATCGGAAACCGGCAATACCAATGATGTTGTGGTGAAGCTTACCAAAGTTAGTATTGATGACCTGCTGCCATTGGTACTAAAAAAACCAAGGTTGGAAGGACAGATATCCGGTACAGTAAGGATCGCGGATCCTTTCGGCAAACCCTATATTGAAGGCGAACTGGAAACTGAAAAATTTGCCATTGACGGAGATTCCATTGGTGTTATTAATACCCATGCCACTTATTCTACCAACACGGGTATTGTTACTTTCAATGTGGGTGCAGAAGACCCGGGCAATCATTTTCGCATTGACGGAACGTACAATATAAAAGACTCGGTAGGGAACCAGGCTGACATTGCCATTGTATCAGAAAAACTGGATTTAAAGATTTTGAACAATTACCTCGGCGGCATTTTCAGCGAAATTAAAGGTACTGCCAATACCAGCAATTTAAGGGTGATGGGCAATTCAAAGCACCTGACGCTTACTGGCTCTGCAAATATTACAGAAGGGTCGCTGAGGGTGATTTATACCCAATGTAAATATGCCTTTAAAAATGAAACCGTTATTTTTAATCCGGATGAAATTGATTTTGGTACCGTGAATATAACGGATACCTTAAACAATACCGCCACAGTGAGTGGCAAAATGTACCACCGCTTTTTTGACCAGGTAGGTTTTGATAATGTAAAAATGGATACGAAAAAATTGCTCGTACTCAACACTACCAAAAAAGACAACAATATTTTTTATGGTAAAGTAATTGGCAGGGCGTCGCTCGTGCTCAATGGCAGTGCAGATGACATTACGATGGACATTAATGGAGAGCCATCCAGGTCAGATAGCAGTCATATTTATTTATCGAATGGTACCAGTGTTGAAAGCGGTGTGGTAGATTATATAGACTTTATACAGTTTGGTACTGAAATGGCCAACGCATACAAAGGAAGATTATCCAGCAATATTGTGGTTAATATGGCGCTTACGGCCAACCCATCCTGTAAAATTGATGTGATACTGGATGAGGCAACAGGTGATATTATTAAAGGAGAAGGCAATGGTTTATTAAAAATACGGGTGGGTAATAAAGAGCCATTAACCATCAATGGCCGCTACGATATTACAAGAGGAGATTACACATTTAATTTTCAGACTTACCTCAAAAAATATTTTACTGTAAACACCGGCAGCATTACCTGGACTGGCGATCCTTTAAATGCCCAGATAGATATTATCGCTGAATACCTTGCCACCAATGTAGATTTCAGCGGCATAAGCAATAACATTTCGGGAAACACGGGTACCAATACAGCGTTTAAACAAAAAAGCAATGTAAGGGTTTTGGCACACCTCACCGAAAGCCTGCTGAAGCCATCGATAGATTTTGAATTTCAGTTACCTGTAGGTAGTCCTTTAGCCAATGACTTTTTTATTACTAAAACGCTGCAACAGTACAGAGACGATAAAAACGAGCTAAATAAACAGGTAACTTCTTTGCTGTTATTTAACTCTTTTATCAGTGGCCAACAGGGCTTCATTACCGCTAACAGCGGTGCTAATATTTTATCCAATACCATCGGCGGTATGGTATCAAGTGCGCTTTCTGGCTATTTTAATAAATTTTTACAAAAATACCTGAAGAATACCTCGCTGTATTTTGATTTAAATACCAGCTACGGCAGTACTTCACCAAGCGATCTTCAAGCCAACGTTGCCCAATTGCAGGCTGCCGCTAAAAGTGGGCTTATTTTTACTTTATTGCAGGGCAGGCTCATTATATCTGCAGGGGTGAACGTGGATTACAATAACCCGTATGCCATCAATTATACCCGCAATACGAATGTACTGGTGACGCCGGATGTTACGGCCGAATTTATTATTAATAAAGATGGAAGTGTACGTGTGGTAGCCTTTAACCGCACCAACTATGATTTTATTGGCCAGCGAAATAAAACGGGGGTTAACCTTTCTTACCGCAAAGATTTTGATAGATTATCAGATTTATTTGAGCCAAAAAGGAGAAGAAAAGTAGTACAAATTAATAGCCCGGTAAATTAGATTTTGATGTCTGATTTTTTGATGTCTGATGACTGATTTTTTTAAACTTGTTAGCATTTGTATTTATCCGCAGGCATTTTATTACGCAACAATGTGCGTTGATATTATTCAGGTAAATTAGATTTTTATGTCTGATTTTTTGATGGCTGATGGCTGATTTATTTCCATCTGTTAATACCTTCACTTATTTGCAGGCGTTTTCTTAACAACGCATTTTATCAGACGAATAAAAAAGGGTTTCAACCTTTCGATTGAAACCCCTTCCTATCTTATATTTTTACCACCTTCCCTATTTAAATAGCAGTTTTTTTTCCGAATTAGTAAGTCTGGCTCCTAAAAGAATATGTTTCAAATTTAAAGATATCAGACATTGAAAAATCAGACATCAGACATCGGCCATCCGGCTTTATTGCTCATTCATAATATCATGCCCCATCTTATCTCTTTTGGTAGCCAGGTATTTTTCATTGTGCTTATTGGACTTTATTTCTATTGGAATAGTCTCTACTACTTCAAGTCCGTATCCAAGTAACCCTGCACGTTTGCGTGGGTTGTTACTCATCAGTTTCATTTTACTGATGCCCATGTGCCGCAATATTTGTGCTCCTACCCCATAATCTCTTTCATCCATTCCAAATCCTAACTGCAGGTTGGCTTCTACCGTATCCAGCCCCTGTTCCTGTAATTTATACGCTTTCAATTTATTCAGCAGTCCAATTCCCCTGCCCTCCTGGTTCATGTATAATACAAGCCCTTTTCCTGCTTCCTCTATCATTTTTAACGCCTTGTGCAACTGGTCGCCGCAATCACAGCGAAGCGAACCCAGTATATCACCGGTCATGCAGCTGCTATGCACCCTTACCATTACCGCTTCATCTTTTTCCCATTCGCCTTTTTTAATTGCCAGGTGTATATCACCGGTATTTAATTGTTTAAAAGCAATCAGTTCAAACATGCCATATTTTGTTGGCATCTGCACTTTCTCTTCTTCCCGGATAAGTGATTCTTTACTCAACCTGTAAGCAATCAAATCTTTAATAGATACAACTTTCAAATCAAAGCGCTTTGCTATTTCCCTCAACTCCGGTAACCTGGCCATGGAACCATCTTCATTCATTATTTCCACCAACACACCAGCCGATTCAAATCCTGCCAGTCTCGCAAGGTCAATGGTTGCCTCTGTATGACCGGACCTTCTCAATACCCCACCCTTTCTTGCCCGCAAAGGAAAAATATGTCCCGGCCGTCCCAGGTCCTGCGGTTTTGTTTCAGGATCAATCAACGCCTGCACTGTTTTGGACCTGTCGTGCGCCGATATCCCCGTCGTACAACCATTGCCCAGTAAATCTACACTAACGGTAAACGGAGTAGCATGCAGCGAAGTATTATCACTTACCATTGCCTGCAGGTGCAATACATCGCAGCGCTCTTCTGACAGCGGTGCACAAATAAGGCCCCTGCCGTAAGTGCTCATAAAGTTGATAATTTCCGGCGTCACATTTTCAGCAGCAGTAATAAAATCGCCTTCATTTTCCCTGTCTTCATCATCCACTACTATTACCAGTTTGCCGTTTTTTATGTCTTCAATGGCACTTTCAATACTATCTAACATCAGTTATTTTTATTTTTTGCAAAGTTAACAAGGTTTGCGCTTTACTATAAGGTTAACATTTGCGGAATAAGAAATAGTTTCAAGCAAAGCAGCGTTCAAACACCCGTTAATGCCTGTACAAGTTGTTAATTTAAATTAACATTAGTAGCGGATATTTACTTTCCTTTGTGCCTTAAAAATAGATGTATGTTTATTAAAAAGATTTGTTTCCTCCTTTTGGGCTTTTTTGCAATCCCGTTTGCAATCAGTGCCCAGGTTACTACCAGTAGTATTACCGGTTTTGTAAAAGCTGAAAATGGTACTTCACTCGCTGGTGCCACCATCACAGCGGTACACCAGCCATCGGGAACCAAATATGTGACAACTTCTAAAAAAGATGGCAATTTTACCATTCCCAATACCGTTGTTGGCGGCCCTTACCTGCTTACCGTAGAATCGGTGGGCTACAACAAACAAACAGTCGATAATATTAACCTCAATCTTGGTGAACCTTATGCAGCCGAAATAGCATTAACCCCATCCACCGCGGTGTTAAAAGAAGTGGTTGTTACTTCTTCCAGCCGTTTCAACCGTACCAAAACCGGGGCAAGTACTGTCTTTAACTCACGCCAGCTAATGACGTTGCCTTCAATTACCAGGAGCATCACTGATTTTACCAGGATGACACCGCAGGCCAGCAGTGGTAATAGTTTTGCGGGTAGAGACGGACGTTTTAATAACCTTCAAATTGACGGAGCCAATTTGAATAACAATTTTGGCCTAACCACAGACCCACAACCCGGAGGCGGAGCAAGCCCGATTTCGATCGATGCGCTTGACCAGGTATCTGTAAACATAGCGCCTTATGATGTAAGGCAATCCGGCTTTACCGGAGCCGGTTTAAACGTTACAACAAAAAGCGGTACCAATACATTGCATGGTACAGCGTACGGTTTTTACCGCGATCAGAGTTTTAATGGTAAGCATGTAGGTGACAGGTTGTTAACGCCCACCCCTCAAAAAAATAAAGTATATGGTGCCAGCCTTGGCGGACCGATTATTAAAAACAAATTATTTTTCTTTTTAAATGCTGAATGGGAAAATGCTTCGCAGCCCAACCCCAATACTTTTGTACCAGCAGGTTCTTCTGCCTCCGGCCAGGCTTCTGCAGCGCCCATAGATTCGCTGAATAAATTTCGCGATGCACTCAAATCAAAATATAATTACGATGCAGGCGTGTATGATAACCGCCCAAATTTTGTAACCAAAAACCGCAAGTTTCTTGCTAAAATAAACTGGAATATCAACAACGTTCACAAACTGGTTTTAAAATACAGCGACTTTAAAGGAAGCGATCAATCGCCGCTCAATGGCAGCAGCGTACCAAACAGTGGTGCAGGTGGTTTCTTTGTTGGCTCAGCTTCTTCTCAAACAAGATTACCTAATAACAGAAACAGTAACCAGTCCATTGGTTTTTCCAATTCAGATTATGCAACCGACCATATCGTAAAATCTGCCACACTGGAATTGAACAGTAATTTCAACAGCCGTATTTCTAACCAGTTGCTGTTTGCCTACACGCACATCAATGACCTGAGAAACAGCCCCGGCGGCGTTTTTCCCACCATTGAAATATTTGATACCACCGGCTCCATACCAGGTGTAACAAAAAACCGCAACTACATGAGCGCCGGTACTGATCCTTTTACCAGGAACAATGAAGTAATCAACAACGTGGCTACTATCACAGATAACTTCACTCTACAGGCAGGCAAGCACACGCTTACTGCAGGTGCCACTTACGAATATCAAAAAGTAGGTAACGCATTTATGGGCGGCTCAGAAAGCTATTACATTTACAATAGCCTGAACGATTTTATCACAGACTCACGACCAGCTTTTTTCTCTTATACTTATTCCCTTGTGCCGGGGCAACCAAAAGTGTTCTCTGCTGATTTAAAAATTGGCCAGTTGGGCGTGTATTTGCAGGATGAAATCAATCCATCTTCTAATTTTAAAATAACCTATGGCATTCGTGCAGATGTGCCAACTTACCTGAAGCAACCGATTGAAAACCCCGCCATCACTGCATTACAGTTTCCTGATAAAAATGGCAACCTTACCAGTTTCAATACCGGCAAATGGCCAAAATCTACAATATTACTTTCTCCACGTATTGGTTTCAGGTGGAAAGTGCCTGACGAAAAAGACCTGGTGCTGCGTGGCGGAACGGGCATTTTCACTGGTAAAATACCATTTGTGTTCTTAACCAACATGCCAAGTAACAGTGGCGTTTATCAAAACGGTGCGGTTCTAAATACACCGGCAACTTTAAGCGGGGTAACATTTAACCCAAATCCGGATGCATATGTTTCTAAATTTCCACCAACAGCCACTACCACTGCGCCCGGAAGTTTTGTTTTGATTGACAGGAATTTTAAATTTCCACAGGTTTTCAGGACCAACTTTGGTATTGATAAACAATTTGGAAGCGGCTTTATTTTTACCTGGGATGTAATGTATACGAAAGATATCAACGCGGTAAAAATGCGCAATGCGAATTTGAAAGATCCTACGGGTACTTTATCCGGATCGGATAACAGGGCTTATTATCCATCTACTACTGCCGCGGCAGATAAGTTTGTATATCCAAGCCTCGCGGGAACCAACCGTGGCGGAACAGCCATCGTATTGGAAAATACAAAAAAAGGATATTCATTTTCCAACACATTCCAGGTATCTAAAGCATTTGCCAAAGGGTTTTATGGCTCATTGGCATATACCTATACAACAGCAACCGAGGTAAGTCCAAACCCTGGTTCGCAGGCAACTTCAGCATGGCAAT
Source organism: Chitinophagales bacterium (assembly GCA_038210625.1). Lineage (GTDB taxonomy): Bacteria > Bacteroidota > Bacteroidia > Chitinophagales > Chitinophagaceae > Ferruginibacter. Next base: position 41,004 of record JBBQWL010000034.1, read on the forward strand.
CCATTGTTAACAGGGGCACACCTAATAGCGAAGAGTTGTATAATTCAGCTTATTCTGTTCCACATCGTGTTGTTGGATCTCTTTCTTACCGTTTTGAATATGCCAATCATTTAGCCAGTACCATATCGTTGTTTTATGAGGGCAATGCGCAGGCAAGATTTAGTTATGTAGTTGGCGGTGACCTGAATGGTGATGGCAACAATGCATCTGACCTGATGTTTATTTATGCAAAAGGAAGTGACATTAATTTCAGCGATGTAAAAAATACAGACGGTTCAATAAAATACTCTATCGCAGCGCAGCAGGCAGCATATGACCAACTTGTTGCTAACACTCCATATTTAAAAAACCATGTAGGTCAATATGCAGAAAGAAACTCCTCTTTAACACCCTGGTACAACCGCCTTGATATGCGTTTTTTACAGGATTTCTTTATTACCGCGGGCCAAACAAAACATAACCTGCAATTTAGTGTGGACATCATTAACCTGCCCAACCTAATTGATAAAAATGCCGGTGCAAAAGATTTGTTTACTATCAATAATCCGCTTACTTATAAATCAATCAATGCCAGCAAGCAGCCAGTATATAACCTGGCGGAATTCAATGGCAAACTGGTGACAACGCCATTTCAAAAAAACATTTCCAATTTAAGTACCTGGGGTATGCAAATTGGGTTAAGGTATATTTTTTAAGGATGACATTTTTAGAATTCAAAACGCCCGGTATGCCGGGCGTTTTTTTTGGTCCACCTTTCTTCAATGTGGCCCCTAAAAAAATCTTTCAGCATAAGCCAATTCATTTTTCCAAATCACTGGTTCTTTTTTTTACACTTTTCTGCGCAAGAAAACGGCCGTAACAATTTGATAATATTTGAAGAATAATTATTCGCTAAATATTTATTGTAATTAACAAAATCAATTCAATAAAAACTTGCTTATGCAGAAAATTATTCAAACTGAAACCATTCTAAAAAATAGCTGTTTATATTATTCCAATAGTTGTTAAAATACAGTCACAATTACGCTACTTTTGCGCCGCTTGTCATTTGAAAATTGAAACACATTTTCGCACCAAATCTATCAACAAATGACAAGAAGATTCAATTTGCTAACGGCCATTTTTCTCCTCTTTGGTTTTTTAGCAAACGCCCAGGAAACAACTTCCGATATACAGGGAACTGTTACGGATGGTACCAACGCAGTAAGCAGCGCAACCATTGTTGCAGTGCACATTCCCACAGGTACTAAATACAGTACCACCAGCCGTAAGGATGGCCGTTATAACCTGCCCAATTTGCGCATTGGCGGACCATACGAAATCACAGTGACTTTTATTGGTTACAAACCCGCTAAACAGGATAACATTACCCTGTTACTGGGCCAGGAATTTAAGGCTGATTTTGCCCTGGTTCAAACATCAACCGATCTCACGGAAGTAACTGTTTCGGGCCGCAGACAGGATAAAAATTTTAACAACAACCGCACCGGCAGTCAGGAAATTATCAGCCGTGCACAAATTGAAAGACTACCTACCATCAACCGCTCGCTGCAGGATTTTACCAAGCTGGAACCAACCGCAAACGGTCTGAATATTGGCGGACGCAGCAGCCAGTATAACAACCTTACTGTAGACGGGGCCAACTTCAATAACTCATTTGGTTTATCCGGTACATTGGGCGGACAAACAGGTAGTGAGCCTATCAGCCTGGAAGCTATTGAACAGATACAGGTAAACGTTGCACCCTATGATGTAACGCAGGGCGGCTTTTCGGGAGCAGGCATTAACTCAGTAACCAAAAGCGGTACCAATCAATTTAAAGGTTCTGTTTATACTTATCTTAAAGGCCCGGGTACGCAGGGATACAAAGTTGGTACTACAACCATTACCAAACCCGATTTTAGTTTTAATACCAGGGGTGCTTCTTTGGGGGGCGCTATTATAACAGACAAATTGTTCTTTTTTATCAGTGGTGAACAGGTTAGACAAACAGCCCCTGCCACCAGCCAGATTGCATCAGACGGAAGTCACGCACCTGGAGGTAATGTATCCCAGGCCAATGCAGATACTCTGGCAGCATTGAGCTCTTTTCTGCAACAAAAATTCAACTATAACCCCGGTGCATTCCAGGGATATTCTTTTGAAACCAAGAGTGATAAAATTACTGCCAAGATTGACTGGAATATTAATAAGAATAACACCTTTACTCTTAAGTACAATTATTTAAAATCATCGTCTGATCAGTTTGCCAGCTCCAGCAGACCAGGTAGCGGACAAATTACAGGCGGACAGCCGGGTACTAACTCTATGCCTTTCTTTGGCAGTGGTTATGTAATCAATAATAATTTCAATATTGTAATTGCAGAATTGAACACCCGTTTTGGAAACAGGGCTTCCAACAAGATGCAGGTGGGTTACACTGCTTTAAGAGATTACCGCTCTCCGCACTCCAGCAGTTCAACTTTTCCTTTAGTAGATATTTTGAATGGCTCAGGAAACATTTACACCACTTTTGGATATGAAATGTATACCTACAATAACCTGTTGAATACAGATGTATTTCAGTTTGCCGACTTCTTTAAATTTTACAAAGGCACGCACGAAATAACAGTAGGCACACAGGATTATTACAGGAAATATAAAAATGCTTTTGCACCAGGTTACCAGGGCGTTTACCAGTTTAACAGCCTTACAGATTTTTATAACAGCGTAAACAACGGAGATGCCAATGCAAAAAGTTATTACCTGCAGTATTCAGCTTTGCCTGGTGGCGCATTTCCTTTTGCCGAAGCAGGTTCCACAGAGCTGGGCTTTTTTGCACAGGATAAATGGCGTGCAAGTAAAAATTTCACGCTTACTTACGGGTTACGTACCGACTTAACTATCTACAATCAAACCTTTACAGACAATCCTTATTTTGATGCACTGACTTTTAAAGATGGCAGCTACAACATTGGCAAGGCACCAAAAACAACTCCGTTGATTTCACCACGACTTGGTTTTAACTGGGATGTAAAAGGCGACAGAAGTTTACAGATAAGAGGTGGGGCAGGTATTTTTGCAGGTCCGCCACCATTTGTGTGGATCAGCAACCAGGCCAGCAACAATGGTATCCAGTTTGGTTCATTTACCAACAGCACAGCGCCTAATCCTACCGCGGTTCCGCCAGTTGCAGGAAACCTGGTAGCGTTTAACGCAGATCCAACTGCCTATGTTAAATCCGGCCCTAACACATCCTACAGCACAGCGCTGGTTGATCGTAATTTTAAATACCCACAGGTATTAAAAACAAGTTTTGCAATAGATAAAAAATTAGCCAACGATGTGGTGCTTACTTTGGAAGGAACCTATTCTAAAGATATCAATGCAGTGTATTATAAAAACATCAACCTAAACGAAAACAATGCATTTAGTTTAGCTGGCGCCGACAACAGGGCCCGTTACCTTACAAGCACTGCCAATTCAAATAAATATTATTCAGGCAAAACACTTGATAACCCTAATATTGGCAATGCCATCTTAATGAGCAACACCAGCAAAGGCTATTCTTATACTTTAACAGCAAGAGCGCAAAAGAATTTTAAAAATCTTTTTGCCAGTATTGCCTATACTTACAGCCAGGCAAAAAACACAGCCGAGTTTGGAAGTACCGCTTCTTCTTTATGGGCAGCAAGAGCTGTGCAGGGAGATCCCAATGCAGCTACTTTAGCCAACGGCGCTTTTTACCAGCCGCACAGAATCATTGCCTATGCCTCTTATAAAATTATCAATTGCAAATATGCCACCACTTCTATCGGTGCTATTTTTGAAGCAGCTCCTTCCGGTGTTTCTTCTTATGTATACAATGGTGATTTAAATGGCGATGGCAACGCAGGTAATGATTTAATTTATGTTCCTGCCAATGCAGGCGAAATCAACCTGGTAAAAGTTAACTCAGGCGGTTCAGGAACGGGCGCCAGTACTGATCCAAGATCAGCTGCACAGATATGGAACCAGTTAAACAACTTCATTACACAGGACCATTATTTGTCAACACATCGTGGTCAATATGCAAAGGCAAACGCAGTAGTATGGCCTATTTACAAAAGGCTTGACCTGAATGTTACAGAAGAAGTGTCTGTAAAAACCGGTAAAGAAAGACATACCATCCGCCTTACATTAGACCTTGTTAATGCAGGTAACTTCTTTAATAAATACTGGGGAACTTATAAAACGCCTAACCTGACCAACTTCCTTAAATACGAAGCATTGGGCGCAGATGGCAGAACTCCTGCTTTCTCTATGCCATACCTGGATGCTACCAACCAGGTGCCATTGGTAAACAGCTTTAAAGACAATACCAATATACTTTCCCGCTGGCAGATGCAGTTTGGAATCAGGTATTTGTTTAACTAATATTTTTAATTTTAGCTGACATAAAAAAGCCATCCCGTTACAGGATGGCTTTTTTATGCCAGCTATTTTTTTACAAATTACCTGGCCCCGGGTGGACAGTTTGCCCGTAAATAATTAGTGTACAAAGTAACCAGGTGCAAACTGGTACCCTCTCCTTCTGAAATACTATGCGTACGGTTAGGATAAGCCATAAACTGAAATTGTTTATTGTATTTTATCAGTTCGTTCAGCAATACCTCTGCGTTACTGTAGTGCACGTTGTCATCCCCCGTTCCGTGGATATATAACAAATTGCCTTTTAAATTTTTCGCATAAGTGATAGGCGAACCATTGATAAAATCTTCTTTGTTTTCCTGCGGCAGGCCCATGTATCTTTCCTGGTAAATATTATCATAAAATAACTGGTTGCCTACTGCTGCAATAGCGATACCGGTTTTAAAAATTTCGGGATATTGAAACATCAGGTTCAATGTAGAGGAGCCACCGCCGCTCCATCCCCATACGGCGATGCGATCTTTATCAAAATAACTTTTGGCTATAATTTTTGTGGCGGCCTGCGCCATATCACGTACATTGATGGTACCTATTTTACGGTAAATGGATTTGCGCCAGGCAGCTCCTTTTAATGAAGGTGTTCCCCTGTTATCCACTGCCACCTGGAAATAACCATCCTCACTCATATCGCCGTTGTATAAAAAATTCTGGTGGTTACCATAGCTGTCACCCGTTGTAGTGGCAGCGGGTTCGCCGTACACATAAAACACAGCCGGGTATTTTTTCGTGCTGTCAAAATTTTTAGGATAATTAATCCATGCATCCAGCTCAACTCCATCGTCGGTTGTAACGGTGGTATAACGCACGTTGCTGCTGTTATCTGTTTTAATAGTAGCCGCTATACTTGTTGCGTTGTTCACCGCTTTGTGATCGGGCAATGATACCCATTCTTTTACGGGCACTGTTTTGTAGTTGCTAAAACCATGACTTGCCCATTTTGCATTGGGCGAAATGGTATAAGTATGCGTACCGGTAAGGCCTGCCGGCGATACCAATGTTGCAGTGCTTTTACCATCCATTTTTACCTTGTACAAATAGAGTTGTGTGGCATTGTTGGGCGAAGCCATAAAATAAATATAGTTGCCCGCTTCATCAATGCATTTGATGGATTCTATATCATACTTGCCATTTGTTAGCAACGTTTGTTTACCACCATCGCGGCTTACGGAATAAATATGCCTCCAGCCATCTTTTTCACTTACCCATATAAATGACGCCCCCTTATTAATCCAATCCCAACCCGTGGGATCATCATCATTCCAATAACTTTTTACTTCAATCCATGCTTTATCATTTTCTGAAAAGAATGAGCGTGCCTGGCCATCGTTGATGTTGCAGTAAAACAATTTACTTTCCTGTTGTTTACGGTTCAGTTGCTGTACTACCAGTGTTGCGGCATCCGACCATTCCATCCGGGGCAGGTAATGCTGCTGCGGGTCGCCTTCAATGTTCATCCATTGCACCTTGCCGCCTGTTGAAGCCACCACACCAATTTTTACCGGCGACGGAGCCTCTCCCACTTTTGGATATTCTACCGGTATCACCCGTGAATAATTGGAATCGGTAGTATTGAGCATATAATAATCCCTGATCTGGTTGGCATCTACCTGCCAGAAAGCGATATTTTTTCCATCAGGGCTCCAGCGAAAACCATCCCGGCATCCAAACTCTTCTTCATACACCCAATCGAATGTGCCGTTGATTAATTTACGGGTACCATCGGCCGTTAGTTGCGTTGTTTTTCCGGTCGCAATTTCTTCAGTAAAAAGATTGTGTTCGCTTACGTACCCCACTTTTTTGCCGTCGGGGGAAAACTTAGCATACATCAGTGTTTGCGCTGGCTTGTCTTTACCTAACTGTGTTAATGTGTTGGTGGCCATATCCAGCACCCAATAATCGCCCCGGGTTTTGTAGCGCCACACTTTACCCGTATTGGTAAATACCAGTAGCTTACTATTGTCTGCACTAAAGGCGAACGATGCGATGGTGATGGCTTTACCGCCGGCAGGTGTTAATTGCGCCGCTGTTACCAATGCAGTTGCCTGCCCGGTTTTGATATCTACTTTTGAAATGCCGCCACTTTGTTTTTGATAATAACTATTTCCGTCTGGAGTAAACTGGGTGGCTATCCTGTACTGAGCCTGTACAAACTGTGATACCACCACAATAACAAACAACAAAAAAACAACCCTTCTTTTAAAATGCATAACTGATAATTTTAGAAAACTAAATTAAGGTAAAAAATCAGGGTTGCTTCACACAAATTAGACAAAGAATCAATGTTGTTTCACGCAAAGCGAACAAAGAATACTACGGGCACAAAGAGGTATGTAGTTGCCTGGCAATATTAGTTGTTGCTGTATCCTTTAATTTCACGCAAAGCGAACAAAGGATACTACGGGCACAAAGAGATGTAGTTGCCTGGCAGTATTATTTGCTGCTGTATCCTTTTGTTTCACACTAAACGAACAAAGAATACTACGAACTCAAAGTACTTTTCGTTGTTCCCTTTGTTTCCTTTGCGTTCTTTGCGTGAAACAAGCGAAGCATTTGTTTCCGTTGCGATCTTTGTGTGAAACAAGCAAAGCACTTAATTTTGCCATATGGAAAAAGAAAAACTCCGCATTGATAAATATTTGTGGGCCATCCGGCTTTTTAAAACCAGGAGCCAGGCCGCGGATGCCTGTGATAAAAGTAAAGTGAAGTTGCACGGCGACAATGTAAAGGCATCTAAAACCGTAACAGTAGGCGATGAATACGAAGTAAAAACAGAAGTTAAAAGGTGGGTTATAAAAGTGACTGCGTTACTTGATCACCGGGTGCAATACAGTGAGGCGATTCAACATTACAGCGATATTACACCCGCTGAAGAGCTGGACAGAATTCAGTTCCAGGCCGCCACGTTTCATACCGGTAAGCGCATGAGCAAGCAAGGGCGCCCCACTAAAAAAGACAAACGTGAAATTGATGGCTTTATGGATTTTTAATTTTCTTATTACACGAATTCTTACGAATTACACGAATTAAATTTTTAATACCCCAAACAGTATTAATCGTATTATCACTTAAAAAAAGCCGGGTATTTTTTACTGCCCCTAATTTTACATCATGAAGATTGATATTATTTCTGTTGTGCCTGCCTTGCTGGACAGTCCTTTTGCGCATTCCATTATGAAACGGGCCAGGGACAAAGGCTTGCTGGAAGTAAACTGCATTAACCTGCGTGACCATACCACTTACGCCCGTGCACAGGTAGACGATTATGCTTTTGGCGGCGGTGCTGGTATGATAATGATGATTGAGCCTTTGGTAAATGCGATTGAAAGTTTGCAAAAAGAGACCACTTATGATGAAATTATTTTTTTAACGCCGGATGGTGAAACATTTAATCAACAAACGGCCAACCAGCTTTCGCTAAAAAATAACCTGCTGTTAATTTGCGGGCATTATAAAGGTGTTGACCAACGACTGAGGGATCACTTCATTACCAGGGAAATTTCTATTGGCGATTATGTGCTGAGTGGCGGCGAATTAGCGGCTGCTGTAATGGTAGATGCCATTGGCCGTTTGATACCGGGTGTATTGAATGATGAAACGTCTGCTTTAACTGATTCGTTCCAGGATAATTTATTGGCGCCGCCCGTGTATACCAGGCCGGTTGAATTCAGAACATGGAAGGTGCCGGATATTTTATTGAGCGGCAATCACGCCAAGATTGAGCAGTGGCGGCATGACCAGGCGATGTTGCGTACGGCAGAACGTAGACCCGATCTTTTAAACAGGGAATGATTGCAGGACGAATAATTTTATTTGCCATTATTTATGAAAATATTTGGCTGAAAAACCTTCACTCCTTATCTTTGCCGTCCTTTAACAATAAGCCGCGTTGGTCAAGAGGTTAAGACGCCTCCCTTTCACGGAGGAATCACGGGTTCGAGTCCCGTACGTGGTACATAGCCCCCTTTTTTAGGGGGTTTTTTTATACGTATAAACGAGCCACCAGTAAGACTTTCAGCACATCTCTTTTACTTTCATATACCTTTAATAACACATTCTTTTCTCAATTTTTGTTACACCGATGTTATACGTGTAACATTATATTGACAAATATCATACCTTTGAGAAACGAAAATCAAACCAAAGTCAAATGAGCGTAAAACTTAGAACGAGAAAAAATGCCAATGGTACAACAACATTAATGTTGGACATTTATAAAAACGGGCAACGTAGTTATAAAAGGTTAGAACATTTGCAACTTTCAAAGCCATCAAACCTACTGGATAGAGAAAACAATAAAGAGCGCTTGCAACAAGCCAATGAAATAGTAATAAAATATGCCGCCGAATTGCAGGCAAACAATTACGACATGGTTACGGATGCCGGGAAGAATACAAAAATTACGACATGGATGGCAGGCTACATTCAGACGTACGTTAAAAAGGATAAACGCATTTTGAGCAATGTGTTGCAAAGGTTTATTGATTTCCTTACCACCATAAAAAAAGCAGATTTAACTTTTGGCAATTTAGATGCCTTACTGATTGAGCAATTTATAGAATATTTAGAAGATAGAAGTATTGGTGAAGGTGCCAGATCATACTATAACAGATTTAAAAAAATGATTAAGCAAGCATACAGAAAAAAATTAATGACAACCAATGTGTTGGATTTTGTAGAGCGCAAAGCTACCGGCAATGCCAGAAAAAAAGATATTTTAACGCTGGAGGAATTAAAAGTATTAGCTGCAACAAAGACAGAAAGCAGCGAAGTAAGGCGTGCTTTTTTATACACTTGTGTAAGCGGCCTAAGATGGTGCGACATAAAGGCTTTGCAATGGGATAATATAAATATTGCCAGCAAACAAATGACCGTTACCCAAAGTAAGACAGGCGAACGGGTTGTAATACCATTGAATGAAACGGCCGTAATATTATTAGGCAAAGCAGGTGCAACCGGTATTAATGTATTTTCTCTACCAACTGCCAATGGTTGTAATAAAACATTAAAAGCATGGGTTAAGCGGGCAGGCATCAGGAAAGCAATCACGTGGCATAATGGCCGCCACAGCTACGGGACTAATTTAGTGCTAAATGATGTTGATGTTTTGACAGCATCAAAGTTGTTAGGCCATAACAGTTTACGGCATACTCAAAGGTATGTTGATACAGCCGCCGAAATGAAACAAAAAGCTACTGATAAAATAAATATTGAATTGTAATGATAGAAGAATTAACCAAAGAAAATTTAGAAAAGTACCCCCTTAATGAAGACGAAATTAGACGGTTAATGGAATGGGAAACCAATACGATAACAAAAATTGATAATGACGGGTATTTTGTTGCGTGCAACATTGAAGAAAAAATCTATACAGGAAAAGAGGATTACGAAAAATGGTTAGAGGCTCGCCGTAATGGAGTGCCGGGTACTCCTTTTTACTATAACATCAGGCCTGACAATATTGTAAATTACACTCATACCAGAGATGGAATAAAAAAGTATACTAAAATATTAATGACATTTAATAACCTAAAATTTGAAATAGAAATTCAAGGTTTACCACCTGAAGAAATTGCTGAAAGACTAAATTTTCATTTACGATTTTATCTAAGAAATAATGGCAATAAAGCAGACTGGATAAACCATACTAAAAAGATAACGACTTACAATTTAAGCCCGGAGCAAAAAGACGTTTTATTAACTTGGTTTGAAAGTAATGAGTATGTAGGAAAAGACATTACCAATGTAAAAAAACAAAAAAAAATTAATTCATATACATGGATAGGTAAACGGCAAAACATGAACCAGCTGTACATTAACATGAAAAAAAGTTATATTGATAAAGAAACAAGCTACAAAGATTTTGATAATATTTTTAATAATATTGATATTGTAAATATCAATAAAGTAAAATGGCAAAAAATGCCAACAGACCTTTTGTATTTTATTTATACAATGATGCAGAAAGGGGTATTAACCAATACAAAGAGAATGGATTACAGATGCTTGAAAGCCTGTTTTTGTAAAGCGGATGGCAGCACCTTTGATGAAAATTTCAAAGAAATATTACTCCAAATAAAAAAAGATTGTGTTGTGAAAAATGATATTGACGAACTAATAAAAGCAATTAAGTAAGTACTTCACCTCACTTCACCTTCACCTTCACCTTCACCCAAAGTGAAGGTTTTTTTATGCTTTTTATTTCCATTTTTGATTTCTATTTCGACAATGGCCATTGTCCTTTTCATCAAAATTTAAATTCAAAATGAAATGGATTTTTTAAACAACAGAGTATTAACCTTCGAGCAAGGTTGCCAGTATTTAGGGTATGCAAAAAGCTATGTTTACAAATTAACATCAGCAGGCATATTGCCCTATAGTAAACCCAACAACAAAAGCATATTTTTTGACCGGGAAAAGTTAGAAGAATGGATGTTGGGCAATGCCAGCAAATCACTTGCTGAAAGACGAATTGAGGCCGCCACGTTTGTAACCACAAATAGTAAGGGAGGGCAAGTAAAATGATCCCAATAAAAAAAGCCCCCGGTAAAGAGGGCAACGAAAAACAGCAGCATAAAGATACAGAATTACAAGCAGTCTACGAGTATCTGCAAAATAATACAGCTACAGCAACAATGGCAGCCGTTGCGCTTAATATCTACAGGCCAAACTTGTGCAGACGTAAACGCACGTTGCAAAAAGCAGGACACCTTATTGAAATAAAGAAAGGTATCTGCCCGGTAACAAAACATCTTGCCGCCTACCTTTCTACCAATCCGGCAATGATGCCTATTCACTCACAATTAAACCTTTTTAAATTATGAACCACCAACCAACAATGGCCGTTCATTTTAAGGACGGTGAAGACATGGATAGCTGGCAGCCAATGCAATTACAAGCGGTTGAAATTAACATCAGTGAAACGGCTGCAAATAACCATGAAGCAATATTTATACCCACATGGGAAAACCGGCCAATAGAAGCCCCCCCAATTATTACTTTAAATGATGTTGGCATATTGACCGATAAAAACTTAATGGCCATTATTGCTTCGCCTGGAGTTGGAAAAAGTAGTATTTGTGAATCAATTGTGGCAAATATTTTAAATAGAGAAGCCGACTGTTTAGGGTTCAAAGTATCAGATCATTGCCACGATGCAATTTATATTGATTTTGAAAGAACAAACCTTGATGTATGGAATAGTTTTAACAGGATGAATAAAAGAGCCGGGGTAAAATACGGTGAAGAAACACCCGGCGTAATACTTGCCGGTATGCGATCAATCCCCCGATTAAAAGAAAGGTTAGAAGCCATTGTTTTTTTGCTTGAAAATAATCCATGCGATTTATTATTGCTGGATGGTGCCGGTGACCTTGTTACGGACACAAACGATTTATTACAAGCTATCGAATGCAGGATATTTCTAAGGGAATTAACAGTAAAATATAATGTTTCAATCTTTACCACGCTTCACCCAAACCCGGGAAGTTTTAAACCACGTGGACATATTGGGGGCGAAATCACAAGGGAGGTAGAATGTTGTTTATTAGCAAAGACTTATGAAGGAGATTGCAGAATAATAACAAGCGAATTTGATTATGGAAAAAATAGAAACAACGCACCTATACAAGGCGGTTATAAATGGAGCGATGAAAAAAAGATGTTTATTTCTGTAGACATTGAGCAAGTATCCCCACAGGGTAAAAAGGATGTAAGGGCAGCGGCAAAATTGGCTTACAATGAACGTATTGCAAAGGTAGTATTGGCTCCGCCAACTGCATTAAAAAACGGTGAACTGATAAAGGCAATTATGAAGATGGAAGGTAATTCAAAAGCTACAGCCAAAAGGATACTGGATAACTTAATTGATATGGATATTATTTCAAAATCGGATGATGGATATTATAGATTTATTGTATAAAGGTTCATGGGTTCAAATGGGTTCAAAGTGGGTTCATTTGACCCCTAATAAAATGGGTTCACAACACCCCCTATTTATAGGGGTTGTGAAACTTGTGAACCCTGACCCCAAAAGTTTGCAATATAAATGAACCCGACCCGTAAAATAATAATTATGAGTATTGAAAGCGTATTAAATGTGACATGCAGTAAGGCAGCCAGCAAGGAACATAAACCAGTCGATTGTAATTTGCTGGAAGAGTTACAAAATACTGCATACATTGCCCAACAGGCAGAGATAAGAAATGAACCCAATACGGACATACAGGATGAATTAAAAAGTAGGATGCCGGTATTATTACCATCCTGCACATGCAAAGGAACAAAGGGCAAAAATTCAATTACATCACATACCCGATTGATGGGTATAGATATTGATAAACAGGATAATCTTCACGTGCCAAATTTTCATGAATTGAAAGCTGAATTCACGAAAATTCCAAACGTTGCTTATTGTGGCTTATCGGTTAGAGGACAAGGCTACATTTTGATTATACCAATTGCCCACCCCGTTAAACATAGCCAGCATTTCGCATGGATGGAAAAATGGTTTTTAAACAAAGGGTTGAATGTTGATCCATCCGGCGTAAACATTAACCGTCTAAGGTATTACAGCTATGATAGTAAAGCCTATTTTAACCATACAGCAAAGCCATTACAGGCGTATTACGTGCCGCCTGTACTAAAGCCCAAGAATGTACAGCAAAAGATATTTAAAGGGCAAAGCGTGCCTGTATGGACACAATACAACGAAGGACTTTTTTTTATTGAGGTGCTGGAAAAATACGGATGGCAAATAGAAAGTAAAACAGGACAAAAGACATATTTCACAAGGCCGGGTAAAACGTCCGGTGTAAGTGCAGAATTTGACGAAGGTAAAAATGTTTTCTATGTGTTTACAAGTAGTACAGAATTTGAATCTAATAAGGGTTACAATCCTTTTCAAGTATTTACAATATTGGAACATGGAGGCGATTTTTCCAAAGCTGCAAAGTCATTGACCGCATCAAAAGACATTAAGGTTAAACACGATTTAAGCAGCATTTTAAAGAATATTGCCCCCTCAAAACATTTAGCCCCAGCCGTTGCACCCCCGGCAATAATTAAGAAAGCCACACCCCCCGGAACAAACCCCGAACCACCAGCAACCGACATGGAAGCATACTTTTTAGGGTTAACAAAACGGCATTTCCTTAAACATGGCCGGAAAATCACAAAAGAGAAATATTATGCTGCTTGGGCTCAAAGCATGACAGCAACATTCAATAGTTACAATATCAATCAACAATCATTTTTAAATCAATTATTATGAAACCTACGAAAAAAGAAATCAAACAATTATGCAAACTGCACCTCTTTCTTAAACAGCACCCTAAGAAATTGCCTACTGGTTATGATGGACTGGCAGAGTACAGTATTGAGGTATTATTGCAGAGGTATAACATCAGTAAGATAACATTACTGCATGAAGCAACGATCTACGAGCAACGGCAAATATTGAAAGAAGCAAGCAAGGTAATAATGCTACTGGATGCAGCAATTCAAAACACCATAAAATAGGTAAAAATATGGCACAATTTACAAAAGGACAAGGCGGACGGCCAAAGGGTAGGCCAAATAAGAAAACCCAGGATTTACGACAATGGATTAATTGCCTGTTAGATAGCAACAAGGAAATTATACAGCAAGATTTTTTAAAGTTGTCACCAAAAGACCGGGTAATGTTATTTTCAACCCTCTTAAAATTTGCCCTGCCAACCCTTCAAGCGGTGCAGGTACAAACCGATTTTGAGAAACTTAGTGACGAAGACCTGCAAAAAATTATTGATAACTTAAAAACTCAAAAAGCATGACACGTTTAGAGAAAATTAAAACATTACAGGCCATCAAAGAGGGCAAGGCAACCATTGAAAGCCTACAGCCGCCGCAGCGATATTGCTTTAAGGAAGACAGCCACCGGGCAGGCATCTACCTTATGAATGGGAAGGAATTTACAGTAGATGAGTACTTTGTATTTTCTGAAAGTAAAGAAAATACCAGCGATACTATTATGACAATCACAAAGCACTTGCCCAGCAGGATAGATGGCAACCTTACATTAAACATTTAAACCAGAAAATAACACGATTATGGCACTACAACCAGCAAGTAGAAAAAATTTAGTACCCTTTAAAAAGAATAACACACATGGTAAAGGCCGCCCAAAACGTTTGCCACAGTTAGACGAACTATTATCAGACATTCTAAGCAGGGAAACAGCCGGTAAAAGTACCTTAGAAAGTATTTTATTGGGGTTAGTACGCAAGGCAAAAATGGGTGACGTACGGGCAGCAGAATTACTACTAAATAGAAAATTTGGAAAGGTAAAAGAAAACCTAAATATTAATGAGATAATAACGGTAGAGGTACAGGAAGAACCATCATTTATACAATGGGGAAATAAGAAAATTGAACTTAAACGATAAATAAAATGAAACCTAATAAGCAAGTTATAATTAATGAGATCACACCACACATTGCAGCCGGAAACGGACGTGGTAATGTTATGGCAATAATTGCCCCAAAATGGCAAATTTCAGACCGGACGTTTAGCAGATACTGGAAAATTGCTATTACACAACATCAGCAGTTACAAGGATTAGCAAGTATGGCAGCGGATGCCATCTACATTGCCGCCAAAGAGGGTGCCGCTAAAGAGCTTGTAATGAGTAAAGCGGAGCGGTTACATATTTTATCTAAAATAGCCAGGGGGGAGGACCATCCTGTAACGGTCCTAATAATTGAACGGATTAAGGCAATTTCCGAACTGAATAAAATGGAGGGCGACTATGCCCCGGCAAAAGTTGCCCAAACTGATAAGGACGGAAATAATATTTCCCCGGTAATTAGAATTATACAGGTAGGCGGTAATGAATACCCGATATTAGAAAATGAGTAGTATTTTTTGAGTGGAAAAATACCACGACAAGTTGACATTTTACAATTTTTGTTACATTGTTGTTACACGTAGTTTAAATAAACCTCTGAAATCCTTTACTGTATTGAGTTTCACAAGTTAGTATTGTTCCCGTACGTGGTACAGCTTTAAAAGCCTTTCAGTAATGAGGGGCTTTTTTTATTTTTACGAAGGACGCTATGCGGGGGATGTTTTAGTTGCCGAAACGAAGGAATATTGGTTTTAAGATGATTGACACTTTCATCCCACATGTTTTGTGCGCAGATTTATTGAGTTTCAAATTTATTCCCTGTCTCTAACTGTTTAATAAGATTGACCATCAAATCAATTAACTTTTTAAGTTTTGCCTGTTGATTGTAATTGTAGTACATATTCTTTCTACCATTGTCAAATTTTATAAATGTGAGATCAAAATCACTTACAGTTTTGAAAACCTTTTTTCCATTATAACAGAAATTCATTTCATAAAAACAAGTGTGATCAATAGTCGAACTTATTTCAGTTAAAATATCTCCCTTTTTGGATTCAACATAGGTAGGCATTAGTATTTTTTCTTTTACTATTTTATTCTTATTCAAAAAATAAAAGGAAAGAGGGTTTATTGTGTCTAAATTAACCTGGATGTATTTTTTGCAGTAGTCGATTTTTTTTAGAAAGTAGCTTGAATTTTGTTTCCAAAATAGATATTGAGGCTCTTCATTTCCACAGGTATCAAAAGCAATTAGGCTGCCAACACATGTGAGTTTATAAATAAGAAAAGTGTCAACTTTTAACGATTTTAAGAAATTTATTTCGGTTTGTATTTTCTGTTCAACTCTTTGCCCTTTTGATGTTGTTGCGAAAATGATAAGGAGTAATAACAATAATAGTCGTATCATTTATTTTTTCTGTAAGACGCCAAAATAAAAAGTTTCCACAAAATTTCAGCACAACGTTTGAGTATATACTAAGGAAGTGAATTTATTGATTTTTGCGGCCCTGAACAGACTGCTAATTGAAAATATTATTAAAGTTACACTAAAATCAAATTTATATTTGTCAGCCGGAACCGCTACTGGTGTTTGACTTATTATGAATCCTTGTTATTCAGTACACGATCAAAGTCAGCTTTACCAAACCAATCATTGTCTGTGTCACCCAAATTTTTAAGCCCCCATTTTGCAAATTGCTTTGCTTTTTGGGGTTTCTTGTTCTCAAATATTAGTGTCATAGCCCATGCAAAGCGAACTTCTGTTGTTGAAATAAAAACTCCAGTTTTTTTAGTCCAGTTATCGTGAAAATTCTTCAGTTCATTTATCTCAAATAATTCAAGAATATTGGGTGTCTCTTTAAACTTTTCGATTACTGGAAATGCTTTGCTTTTTATGGAATTTAAAATTTTACTCAGTGTCAAAAGATTGGTTGTTTCATCATTAGAATATGCCCACTTTTCGCCTCTTGCATATTTTGTCAAGCCCATTTTAAACTCATATTGATAACTTTTTATTTTCTTGATATCTAATATTCCCATTGAATTTTTGTCAACTTGCTTTGGATGTATTGCAAAGCCAGCGGAACAACTGCCTCCCCATCTACCAGGATCAACAAAAACAACAATTAAATAGTCGTCAGTCTCTTGGTGATATTGAAATCCTGTTCCTTTAAAACCATATTGCCGCATTTCCTTTCCAAACGGCTTTGCTATTTGTTTTCTAAAGTCTGATGTAGTTATCATAGTTTGTCCATACAACGGTTCATAACATTTGTATCATAGCTAAAGTACACCACTTTTTAAATATAATAATATAGTTAAAATTCTGACAACGATTAAGGTTTAAAACAAAGTGCCACAATGTTTGATAGCGTGAATACTGCAGTAATAGCTCATGGCGCTGCTTTCTATTTCGTTCCTGCGTATCGGCACTTAAATATAGTTTACTAAAAAATAGCGAGTAGAAATCACCACAAAAAAGATGCAAAATGCCGCTGGCGGTTTCAGATTCTTAACACTTAAACCGTAAAATTTTCCTTTAAAAACACCTCTTTTCTAAAACTAAAACTGCCATTCCATTTGCAGGAACAGCAGTTTTAGTTTGCAATGCAGATTAAAATCTTCGTCAATTATAATCTTGCATTATGGTAATAATACCTGGTCTATCACATGCATTACACCATTCCTGGCCATGATATTAGCAGCTATGATATTAGAAGCAGATGTATTGGTATTACCCTTTACTGTTGCACCACTGCCTGCTAATCCAATCGTAACTTTTCCGCCATTGGCTGTTGCTGGTTGCGCTCCATTGGTAAGGTCGGATGAAAAAATTCTTCCGGGAATAACGTGGTAGGTAAGTATAGAAGTGAGCGTGTTAGCATCAGCTGCTTTAACAGCATCAATGGTTGCAAAACCTGCTGCACGAAATGCATTGTTGGTGGGTGCAAATACAGTTAAAATGCTACCACCACTCAGGATGGCTGCAACATTTGTACTGCCTGAGCTTGCCTTAACCACCGCAGCTACTAAAAAGCTAAAGGTAGTGTCAGCAGAAGCAACCTCCACAATGTTACCGGCCGGTGGCAACAACACTTTTGAAACGGTATGTATTACGCCGTTGCTGGCCGCAATATCCGCTGCAACTACATTGATACCATTTACAAAAACGCCACTTGAATTTTTGGTTACAAACACTGAATCGCCTCCGGCTGTAACCACTTTTGCATTAGGACCTGCGGGCACATCGGCTGCCATTACTTTTGCTCCCAGCGTGTGGTACAACAGAATTGCTTTTAACTGATCGGCTGATAAACTACCGATCACTGAACTGGTAACTCCTGATGCGGTAAATGCATCGTCAGTAGGTGCAAAAACGGTAAAAGGCCCTGCACCATCCAACGTAGTAGCAAGACCAGCTTTTACTACGGCTGATTTTAACAGGGTGAAATTTGAACCGGCAGATACCTGTGCAGTGATGGTGCCGGGAGTAGTAACTGGTGTAGTGGAATCTTTTTTACAGGAAACCATTGTTACACTAAACAGCAACACTGCTAAAAACTTTCCTGGTGATCCCAATAAAAATAAATGCTTCATGTCTTTTTGTTTTAATGGTTAAAATTTTGTTTAATTGTTGTTATGTAATCTTAAACAAAACACCTCACACATAGTTCAAATTAATCCTAAAAAAAATACACTTATTTTTTATTTTTCTTTTAAATAATTGATAAACATAACTTTGTGAACAAAAAAAATTAATCAGTATTCTGTGATATTTAGCTTGTTTATATTTTGTTTAATTTTCAATTAAAAATATTAAACAGTATTTTAGCGTCAAAAAATACATTAGTGTCGAACTAGTAAAATTAAAAAGGCGGGGTGCATGCCTTATGCATAAGTTTGCTTTTAGAGAAATACGGATGCCTGCGTAGTTTTACTACAAATGCCCAATCTCTTTTTTATCTCTATGCATTGCGCTAACTTCCCGTTGAAAAATGTTCAGTCCATGAAAATCAAATTACTCCCAATTGGCATTTTAATTGCCAATTTACTCTGCCATTACAACAGCTTTGCTGAAGGCGAAAAAAAAGACACCGTATTTACCGGCATTTATGTTACCAGTGTGCACGGTATAGATTTTAAGCAAAAGGAATACACGATTGATTTTTGGTTGTGGTTAAAGTATAAAAACAAAGACTTTGATTTTGTGCAGAACCTGGAAATACCGCAGGCAAAATCCATTTCAAAATCTTTCTCCACTGTAGATACCAGTAACGGCGTTTACCTATTGATGAAACTGCAGTGTGTAATGAAGGATTCCTGGAAGATTGGCAATTTCCCATTCGACCGGCAAAAGCTAAGACTCTCTATAGAAAATTCGCAATACGATTCCCGATCGTTGATTTTTGCACCAGACACATTGGGCCAACATTATGACAAGCGCTTCATGTTAAGCGGCTGGAGCATTGACAGCTTTAATATAACCATGGGCAACCGGATTTATGAAACGGGTTTTGGCGATGCAAGTCTTGCAAAACCACATACAGAGTACAGTAACTTTAAAGTTGCCATTGTACTAAACCGTGATGCCATGGGCTTATTCTGGAAAATATTTTTAGGAATGTATGTGGCTTTTTTGATTGCCTATATTTGTTTTTATATCCATGCTGATGGCATTGATTCCCGTTTTGGATTGAGCGTAGGTTCATTGTTTGCTGTAATTGGTAACAAATATATTATCGATTCCTCTTTACCTGAATCAACTTCTTTTACCCTGGTAGATACATTGCACGGACTTACATTGTTCTTTATTTTTGCAGTAATTACCTGTACTGCTTATGCATTAAAATTGGTGAAGGAAGGCAAAGTTAAAAAAGCAAACAGGTTTGATATGATTGCTGCACAGGTGCTGCTGGCGATCTATGTCGGGTTGAATATTTATTTTATTCATGATGCATTAAGCTAATGCTGAGTAAGCGTAATTGGTGAGTGGTTATTGGGGTAATCAGCCAAGTCATTTACCATTCATATTTAGTGCTTACAAAATGTAACACCTGCTATTAATACAGCACCAGCATAACAGTTACGGTTGGTAAATCAGGCTTGCAGGGTAATACGATTTTTACGAACGAAAATTCTTTCACCCAATAATACAATTGCAATACCAACGGTGTAAGCAATTAAATCAATCCATTCAAAGGAGGTTCCAATTACAACCCTTGCGATGGCGGAGTGTTGTAATCCAAGCAAGCTGACTATTTTAAAGTATTGCAACACTTCAATAGTATACGCAAATATCAGTACCGCAACCGCTGTTATAATCACCGGGGTATTGATAAAAGATTTTATAAAACAGTAGATCAATATTACTACCAGCGTATCTCCAACATAAGGCCGGATTATTTGATCATGTGCATACAGGGCTATCAGTACTTCTACAAAAAAAAAATTACAGCGGCAACAAAGTAGGACGATTTAAAGCAAAGAGGAAGGGCCATATGGGTAACGGAATTAGTTGAACGAACTTGATAGCTTATAAAGTTATTAAAAAGTGCATTGCAATCAATGCATGCAAAGTTGCCACAGCAACAACCAATAAAAAATTTATTTTACCCGGCAAATTGATGCTGGGGAGACCGTTATAAAAAGCAACTGCCTGCCAAAAAGCATGTTAAACGGGAGCACCTAAAAATTTAGCTTACAGACCAAACATGATTAATTAAGAACATGAAGATTTCCGGAATCAGTACGAGAAAAAAAGCAATTGACAACCTGTTCTGGGCTATTTTAAAACGTCTGCTATATTCGTTCCTGGAATTGATAATACTGAAATGTGAGAAATAGATTATCCTGGAAATTACCATGGAATGGGACTTGATTTTTGTAAAGAGCAATACTTTTACCAACGCTAATAAAAATAGAATAATTGCCAGGATCAACTCCGCTGCCATTGATGGGTTACTCAGTATATTTTTGATCATATTAGAGTATTGTATAAGTAGGTTAGTTAAGACTTTCTACAGGCATGCGTATAAAACATCTCCTGTAAGCGTAAAGATAAATATTCGGCAGGTAGTAACAGTAAAATTTAAGGCCACAATATGTGTAGAAAGATTACTACATGCTTTAAACGGTGGTGCAGATATTTTTAAAACCAAGACCTATTTTTAAAACCACCTTCCCCCCTAAAAGCAACGAAACATAATGTGCGTTCTTCAAAAATAATCATCATCCAATAAAAATTACGCCAGGTTGAAAGAGGAATGTAACTCCGGAATAGTAACATTAGCAAAACCTTTTCTTATCAGCCTTTGCCTGAAATCTGTCTGTACATCATATTCACCATGTACCAAAAATAATTGTTTCACCTGCGACACATCCTGGCATGCTAAAAACTGGCAAAGGTCTTCATAATCCCCATGTGCGCTCATGCTGCGCATTTCTCCAATCTCTGCATTCACTTCATGCGACTGTCCGAAAATACTTACCTCCTTTGGGTGTTTCATTAACCTGCCACCGAGCGAATTGGGCTCACAATAACCGGTTAGCAAAATGGTATTGCGGCTGTTTTCAATATTATTGCTGATATGGTGTTTTATTCTTCCAGCATCAGCCATACCGCTGGCAGAGATAATTACACAGGCTCCCTTGTAATAGTTAAGGTTCTTGGATTCTTCTACAGAGTTAATAAATTTTAACCCTTTAAAACCAAATGGATCATCATCATTCTCTATTACCTTACGGATGCGGTCGTTAAAATATTGCGGATAACTTTTGATGATGGCAGTGGCTGTTTTGCTCAGCGGGCTATCTACAAAATAGTCCAGGGGCGGCAGGCGGTTTTCCAGTTCCAGTTGATTGAGTGCATATAAAATCTCCTGTGTGCGCCCCACGCTAAAGGCTGGCATAATCAACTTACCTTTTTTTGAAATACAGGTATGATTGATCCACTCCAATAAGGCGTCCGGGGTTGGGTTATGTTCATCATGCAGGCTATTGCCGTACGTACTTTCTATCAAAATATAATCTGCCTGTTCAAAATTTTCAGGTGCCTTCAAAATCACATCCCGGTAGCGGCCAACATCACCACTAAAAGTGAGGCGGGTTAATTTACCACTTTCTGTAATTCTTAAATGCACGGCGGCACTGCCTATAATATGCCCGGCATCAGTATAACAAAACTCAATTCCGGTTTCAATGGTAACCCAATGATCGTATTCTACAGTTTCAAAAAAATCAACGGCCCGCAGTGCGTCAGCTGTAGTGTACAAAGGCTGCAGATAAGGTTGTCCTTCCGCAGCCCTGCGTTTGTTTATAAATTTCAAATCGCTTTCCTGTATGCCGGCCGAATCTTCCATCAGTACTGCTGCAAGATCTTTGGTAGCTGGTGTAGCAAATATTTTACCATTGAATCCATCCTTTACCAGCTTTGGTATTAAGCCGCTGTGATCAATATGGGCGTGTGATAAAATAAGGTAATCTATTTCCGAAGGTGTAAAACCGAAATTGGCATTGAGTTCATCTGTCTCCTGACCCATACCCTGGAACATGCCGCAATCCAGTAATATTTTTTTGCCATTGTCTAAGGTAAGTAAGTGTTTGGAACCTGTTACTGTTCTTGCAGCTCCATGGAAAGCTATTTTCATCGTTCAAATATATTTAGTGTTTGAAGATAGCGAAAAGCGATTGTGTAAATAAAAAATTGCAAAAAATAAAGTGGCTTTTTTAGAAAGAATTATTCTGTAATTAAACCCAGATGTATAGCCTGCATAGCACAGAAATATAATAATTAAACCGGCCACTTCCAGTAACGCCGCAACAATTTTCAACGAGAAATGTTCTATGTACTCAACAGTTAAATCAATCCGCATGCACCATTATTCCATCGACGAAATAAAAACATGGAACCGTTTTTACCGGGCGAATTTTATCAACTCTTTAAGCGGCTTTAAGAGTGCCACGCTAATAGGAACGCTGGGCACAAATAACGTTGCCAACCTTGGTTTATTTAGTAACCTGGTACATCTTGGTGCAGATCCTACATTGATTGGATTTATCAACCGGCCCAGGGAAGCTGCACCACACACCATCGCCAATATTGAGGCTTCCGGAATATATACCATGAACCATATTCATCCATCTTTTATACAACAGGCACACCAGTCAAGTGCAAAATATGCAGCCGATGAAAGTGAGTTTGATGCTACAGGCCTTGCCATTGAATGGAAAGAAAACTGCACCGCGCCATTTGTTGCTGCAAGTAAAATTAAATACGCGATGGAACTGGTAGAGGTTATTCCCATCCGGCACAATGGTACCTTTTTTATAATTGGTAAAGTAAGGGATGTATTTATTGATGAGCATATACTTGGCAACGATGGCTACCTGCACCTGGAACAAGCAAACAGCGTTTGTAGTTTAGGTACTGATGGCTATTATACAACCACTTTACAGGGAAGATTTGCTTTCGCCAAACCGGGCAAACCTGCCGAAAAAATAAATTAAACAACTGACAGCTTTGCTTGCCGTATCAATAATTGCCTTTGTACCGGAAGTTTTCGAATATCATATTAACAAAGAAGTTCCTATTCGTAACCAACAAATTATCCCCACTGTTTTTTATGTATTAACTAATTGTTATTTTTAAGTAGAATTGATCATTAAATAGATTCAAACACTCTTTGTCCACTATCTTTTAGAAGACATATTATCAAACTGAAAATTAATAGTATGTTGTCAAAAGACAAAAAAACGCTGCAAAAGCAATTTGCAGCGCAACCAGAACACGTCTATTCACGAGGCAATACAAATGCCTATGTAAGTGAAATCAGGTCATTAAGCAGTTACATTATTTCGGTTCCCATTGTATTGGTAGCATGCTATTTATTTTACAACCTTGCAGATGGTGATACGGTTATTGCATGGGGCAAAGAAGATAGTTTTTTTGAATGGCTCACAGCATTGTTTTATTTTGTTGCGGCAGTATTATTGGTGGCCACTTTTAAGAAGAACAAAAACATATTTCTGTTACTGTTAGCACTGGTACTTTTTTTTGGTGCTGGCGAAGAGATCAGCTGGGGGCAGCGGATTTTTGGATTTGCCACGCCGGAAGAGATCAATAAAATAAACGTGCAGCATGAATTTAATATTCATAACATGATTGCTTTTGACGGCAAGACGATGGATGGCGGCGTAAAACGCGGACTGTCAAGATTTTTAGAAATGGATTTGTTATTTAAAATATTTACCATTGTTTTTGGTATCATACTACCTTTTTGTGTTTACCATTTTAAAGCCATTTCCTCGCTTTCACAAAAATTTAAAATTCCTGTTCCGCCCATTTCAATAGGCGTATTTTTCCTTATATCCTGGTTAGTGCTGAAGCTGTCTTTAGCGGCCTTCCCCCCGGTACCTGATGCGGCATCCACTGATGCTATTCGTCATTACTGGCGGGTGTACATGGCGGGTCCGGAGATTGCAGAGTTTATTGCTTCTTACACCCTTGCAATCATTTGCCTATACTTTTACAATTACCGTAACAAAAATATTATGGGAAAAGATTTTAAGCAATTGAACCTTACGAACGGTTAGTAAACCGTATCGTAAGCATTCATAAATGGACCTTACTTTTTAGCTTTAAAAGACCAGGTTATAAAAAACTCAGCCACCAGTTCTCCGTCATTATTAACTCCGGTGGATTTTATCTTAATTGTTCTGCCTTCCCCGGATGCTATGGCGGCTTCAATTGTTTGATTGATATCCAATCCCTGCTCACAGGTAAAAGTTGTAATGCTGGTCGCCTTTTTAAAGTAAGCAGCCTCTAAACCTGTCACCAGCATCGATATAGCCGGATTTCTTTTGTATGTGTGCATCATTGCCAGCACGCCGGTACTTAATTCTGCAGCCATAGCCAGGCACGCAAAATAGGTTGACTTAAATGGATTTTGAGAAAACCATTTATAAGGCACGGTTACAACGGCTTTTGCCTCATCCATTTGTTGTACCCTTACGCCTGAAAAAAATGCAGCTGGTAATTTGGTTAATAAAAAAAGCGGAAACTTAACGCGGCTTCGCACAAGCTGAATAAACTGGTCTTTATTGGCATTCATGATGACTTATTTTTTCACGCAACAATACAATAGATACAAAATACGTAAAGAAGCAAGACAACCGATTATTTTTTTACGGAAGAATATCGCTATTATTGGTAGGTTTCAGCAGCCAATGATTTTGGCGTCCATTGTTGCAAAAATTCAAATACCTTTTTTTGATCGTAGCTCTTCTTTCCATCTTCCAGGTATTCGCTGTTTTGGGTATGCATACGCTGGCCTTTGGCGTCTAAAATAATAAATACCGGAAAGCCGAAACGTTGTGGGTAGCCATATTTTGCCAATACATCTTCGTTCTTGTTTTCCTTACTGAAATTCAGTTCGTACCAAACAAAGCTGCTGTTGATCAGGGAGTCAATTTGCGGATTTGCCTTGCTGATTTTGGCAAACTCCAGGCACCAGCTGCACCAGTTGCCACCCGCCTGCAGCACTACAAATTTATTTTCAGCAGCAGCTTTTTTAATGGCGGCATCAATATCAACTTTGGCATCGGCAGCGGGATTGTATAACTTTTTTTCCTGGGCAAAGATGGAAACTGACGTAAGCAACAGGCATACAAAAAAGAGCAAGTTTTTCTTCATAGGTTTAAAGATAATTCATAATTGACCGCTGGCAATTACCGTTAAAATAATTTACCGCTTACATGTTTACCCTTTTGTTTGAGCAATGGTTTCTTTTACACCTTGCTGGTAAGTAGTAGCTGTAAAGTTAAAGCGGGTATCAAATTTAGATGAGTCGAAAATATAATCGCGGTCGTACTGGTACATCATTTCAGGCATCTCTCTCATCAGGGGCATAAACAAGCCTAATAGTTTTAATAACCACATGGGCAATACAAAAATTTTATCGGGCACATTCATTTCTTTTGTAAAGAGGCTGATCATTTCTTTGCCGGTCAAGGTGTTTTTATCAGTTGGTAAATGCCATACCTGTCCGTACGCATCCGGGGTATTACCCAGTATGGCCGTGGCTTTGGCGGCATCCGGGGTGTAGGTAAAAGAATGCTTTTTATCGGCCTTTATAAACCAGTTGGGGGTTTTGCCCTTTTTAATATTTTTATAAACAACTTCAATCAAAAAACTTTTATCATTGTCCGGTCCATAAAAATCTGCCGAGCGTGCAATGAGGCCGGTTAGCTTTCCGTCCCTAACAGCGTTCATCAGCATGTCAGCAATTTGCCGGCGCACCATTCCTTTTTTGCTGGGCGGGTTCATGGGTGACTCCTCCGTCATGTGTGGTATGGCATTGATATCGTAGCAATACACATTATCGAAGAATACCAGTTTGGCATTGTGTTGAATACAGGCGTCGATAGTGGCCTGCATTAGCTTTGGCCACTTTTCCTGCCACACTTTAAATGTATACTCAAATCCAACTAAAAGATACACCACTTCCGAACCGGCGATGGCTTTTTCTACCTGCGCAGCATCTGAAAGATCTGCGGGAAAAAGTTCGTCCGAAGCATTAATTTTTTTCGGATTGCGGCTTACGAGGCGAATACTGTTTGTATATTTCGTTAGCTCTTTTGCCAGCACAGCACCGATTGTTCCGTTGGCCCCTAAGATTGTTTGCATACAATATGTTTGATTTGATTTCTGTTGCCTGAAGTTAACGACTAAAAGCCGAATAGAATTCGGTCAAGCCCGATGTTAGCTGATAGTAGTACAACTGATGATTGTTATTCCGTCCGCCAGCATTGCGGCGCCTTTTGTTGGGCTTTCGTGTTTCTATATTGCAAGTCTGATTTGTCTACTTACGAGTTCATTTCCGCGATACTCAGAATATTTTTTTGCCGTTGTTGGTGTCGCACTTCTCAATCAAAATAATCTTCAATTTCCAGAAGCTGATGTTGTGTCTTTTTGACCAACATCCGAAGTCGCAACCATTGTGCATTCCGCAGTGCGTGGACACCTCGGATACTATGGTTATTAAATCCCCTGTGCTTTGTGGTACAATTTATAGAAACACTGCGGCCAGTAAATTGTATATTTTTCATTTTCTAGGGTGATAGATTAATTGCTTTTATAAGGCCGATCCTTTTGCTGGTTAGCGCTTCGGCCGTTGGTCAAAAAGACACAACGGCGGCTCACAGGATAGGAGTTTTGCTCAGATTGGAGAGAGGAATACTAACAAGGGCGAAAATTGATGAAATGTGGCGGCATCAGGGGTGCAAGGGAAATTGCAGTGATCGCTGCCAACGCCGGAATCGATTTGTTTTGGGGATGCAATAACGAAAGCTGTGCCAGCATAACAGCAGCCTTTCATGTTGCCTATAGTTGCAGCAGTACAAAATATCTTGACCTGGATGGCAGTTTTGACCTTAGCAGCGATTATGTAACAGGTGGGTTTATTTTAAAAAATGGAACAATGTACTGTAGCGAACTGCCGGGCCTTGGACTAAAGAAAAAATAATATTTAATATTGATTGTTTGTAAATTTTGTTTTTAATATTATATTTACCCTATCCCCACCTATCTCACTGCCATTCTTTAGTCTGCTCTCTAATTAATTTATTTTTTAACCTTAAATCATTTTAACATGAAAAAATTAATGATGTGGACTTTTTGTTTACCCCTTCTTTTTGCCTGTAATTCTGAGCCTAAGACTGAAGATAAATCAGAACCCGCAGCTGCTGTTGCTGAAACTAAAAATGTTGCAGCTGCAGAAATTACGGATGCCAAATATGTAGAAATTGGCAAAAAAGGTTTGGCTGCTTTATCAAGCGGTGATATAGATGGCTGGATGACATCCTATGCAGACAATGCAGTTTATATTTGGAATAGCGGAGATAGCCTTGCCGGCAAAGCAGCTATAGCTGGTTATTGGAAAAAAAGAAGAACAGAAGTTATTGATTCTATTTCTTTTCTCAATGACATTTGGTTACCGGTAAAAGTTAATACACCACAACAACAGGTTCAACAACCGGGTGTATGGCTATTGAGCTGGTATATGGTAAATGCCAAATATAAAAATGGCAAGCCCATGAGGCAATGGATACATACAGATATGCATTTTGATGCCAATGATAAAATTGACCGTGTTATACAATACATAGATAGGGCTGTAATTAATGAAGCCTTGAAAAAATAAATGGTTTTTGAAGTATCAATAAAAAATCCCCCGATACACCTGGGGATTTTTTATTTTCACGCTTTATTTGCACGTTAAGTTATACCAACGTGAAAGTATAATTAGGGTCTGCTGATTATGTAGCCATCATTTTTGTTTCAAAAAAAATTTGCTTCTGCCCCCAAGGCGACTTTCTAAATTCATGTAGTGGCCTATTCCAACACCATGCTGAATAAGTCAGCCACTTCACCCAATATGATACCTGCCCGGTTAATTTAACCAGGTTTAGTACCATAGTGATGGTGGCAATCCACGATTCGCTTGTTTGTTGAAGCCTTGCTTTTATCCGGTTCATACCGTAGGCATTTTTTTTCCGCTGTTGGTGTCGCATTTCTCAATCATAATAAACTTCAATTTTCAGAGGCCGATGTTGTGTCTTTTGACCAACATCCGAAGTCGCAACCATTGTGCATTCAGCAGTGAGTGGATATCTCAAATACTAAATAGTTATTGAATCAGCAGCGCTTTGTGGTAAAATTTATATAAACTGCCGCCAGCAAATTGTATATTTTTCATTCTCTAAGGTGATAAAATTATTGCTTTTATGTAGCTGATCTATGTGCTGGTTAACGCTTCGGCCGTTGGTCAAGAAGACACAACGGCGGCTCACGAGATAGTAGTTTTACTTAGATTGGAGAGAGGATTACCAACAAGGGCGAAGTGTATGGTGGTGGGAGCTCTTTTCAGCGTCGGGGTTTTACTGATGTTTACGTTTGCGATTAAGAGCCTTTGAGCAAAAACCCCGCCGGGGCAACATAAACATTGGTTTTATTTTACGTCTGAGTGAAAGATGTATTCTTTCAATAAATTCCCCGTAATTTCCACAGAGTTTTCGATGGAAATCGCAAAAAGTGTATTTATCTTTATTAACCAAAGCTATTTTAATATGCGAAGGATTGTATGTTTATTTGTTTGTGCATTATTATCCATCGCTATAATTTTTGTCTCCTGCAAAAGAGAATATTCCTTCGAAAAAAGTAATAGGGTCAATCAGCCACCGGTAGCCCGTGCCGGCATCGATACTACCATTATCCTGCCATCAGACAGTATGATTCTTGATGGCAGTGCTTCGAGTGATCGTGATGGAGTAATTTCAACCTATAGCTGGAAAAAAATTTCCGGTTCTGATACATTTACTATCAGTAACGTAGCATCAGTGAGAACGATGGTGAATAAGCTTGTGTATGCCGTGTATGATTTTGAATTGATGGTAACGGATGACGGCGGCCTTTCGGCGAAGGACACCATCCGGATAACTGTACTCAAGCCATCACAACAAAACAGACCGCCGGTAGCCGACGCTGGTTCTAATCAAACAATTGTATTGCCTGCAAACAGTGCTTTATTAGATGGAGGCAGATCGCTTGATCCTGATAATAATATAACTTCTTATGCCTGGAGAAAATTATCAGGCCCTTCATCATATAATATTTCAAGTGCCGTCTCTGCGCAAGCGCAGGTAAGCGGGCTGACAGAAGGTATTTATTATTTTGAACTAACTGTTACAGATTCAGGCGGCCTGTTTTCAAAAGATACGTTAATGGTAAGCGTTATAACAAATTCTTTAAGCGGTAAGGAGTTTACATTTGCGAATTCAGTGTGGCGTGCTAATTATTTTTATGGCATTCCCAGCCTGAACCTTTATGCGGCAACGCCGGTAAGGCCTGACTTATTTGTTAATCCAGGCGACCTGCCTGAATACACTTTCCCTGGAAAAGTATACCTTAAATATGACACGGCTTCAAACTGGATACTGGCAAAAGATAGGTCTAAATATGTTCCGGATTTGTCGCTTCAGCATTTATACGACTGCTATGGCGGTATTTTATATGTACATCGTTCAAATTATGACTCCCAGTTTGTTGGCAGAGCAGTATCTATAAAAGTTAAGTTTGATTGAGCTCGTGATTTTGTGTCCACAATTAAAAATCCCTGCCATTTCTTACTTTATAGACTCCTTTACTCATTCTTTTTTTACTAAAATAACAAGCTTGAACGTTTTTGCAAAGCCTTTTGCTGATGTTTACGTTTGTTGATTAAAATGCTAAGTAAAAATCCCGCCGGGAAAGAAAGCTGATTGTTATTCCACCCGCACCCACTGACGCAAAGGAGTTAGCTAAAGTTCTTTTTTGCCGCTGTTGGCATCGCACTCATAATACACTCCAATTGTTACAAGCAGATGTTGCGTCTTTTTGAACCAATATCCGAAGTCGAACCATTGTGCATTCAGCAGCGGGTGGGCATCTCAAATACTATAGTTATTAAATCATCGGCGATTTTGTGGTACATTTTATGTAAAACTTCGGCCAGTAAATTGTATATTTTTCATCTATTAAGATGATAAAATTAACTGCTTTATAAAGCTGATCTGTTTGCTGGTTAACGCTTCGGCCGTTGGTCAAAAGACATAACGGCGACCCACGAGATAGTAGTTTTACTTAGATTGGCGAGAGGATTACCAACAAGGGCGAAAAAATGGCAGGTAACGTTTTTTCCGCTGTTGGTGTCGCACTTCTCAATCATAATAAACTTCAATTTTCAGAAGCCGATGTTGTGTCTTTTGACCAACATCCGAAGTCGAAACCATTGTGCAGTCCGCAGTGGGTAGGTATCTCAAATACTAAATAGTTATTGGACCAGCAGCGCTTTGTGGTAAAATTTTTATAAACTGCCGCCAGTAAATTGTATATTTTTCATTCTCTAAGGTGATAAAATTGATTGCTTTTATAAAGCCGATCTGTTTGCTGGTTAACGCTTCGGCCGTTGGTGAAAAAGGTACAACGCCGGCTCACAGGATAGTAGTTTTGCTTAGATTGGAGAGAGGAATACCAACAAGGCGAAAAATTTGTAATACAGAGAATTTCCTTTTTCGCTTAGTATAAATAATATTTCAATATTGCGCATTCCCGAATCCTACTCCTCTATTATTTTATAATTTAGAACTCTATAAATAACCTTGTAGCCAGTTTTCCAATTGATCTCAGGCGCAACCAATTCACAGTTATCAACTGATCTTGCCAGATAAGGCTTGATCCCAGAGTATGGAGCCAAATACTCATCATTAGGGTTATTTTTATATTCAGGAAAATAAGAATCCTCATCATAGTCAATCACAGTACCAGTCGCATCGTAAATTAGAAATAGTATTTTAATATCGCATACCCTATATGCAAGATTATTCTTTATTGAAAAGAAAATCTTTGCTGGTTCACAATTTGAACCAATATGAATATTTCTAACTAAGACACCTTCTTTAATATTTGGAATCACCGTTATTTTAGTACTTGGCCGAGGGGTTGCATTAATTTTATTAATAGACTTAGTTGCACCAAGATTTTCTTTTAAGTTTATTAAATATTCTATAGGAATTGCAAAATTCAAATTTTGTCCACTGGAAAAACTTGCAAAAGCAATACCAATAACTTGCCCTGCTAAATTCAAGACGGGTCCACCACTACTGCCCGGTGAAATCGGCGAAGTAATTTGTAAAACTTTATTATTTTTAAAATCACGTATACCACTTACAATTCCCTCTGAGAATGTACCGCTTAATCCCTTGGGATTCCCGACAGCATAAACTTTTTCACCAATTTCTGGAAAGGATTGCATACCAAAATTGATTTTAGTTCCATGAAGATTAGGTACTTTTAAAATTACTAAATCATTTGTATAGTCAATTGCAACATACCCACTTACAGTATACTTTGTTTGTTCGCCATTTTTTAAAACATAGACGGAATTGCTTCCTTCAATAACATGAATATTAGTGGCTATAAATTCATCATCAATAATAAATCCGGACCCGTAGCTAAGAGGTTGTGTAATTCGGTCTAATCCAATAATTGAAACTGTCGAACTGATTGCAGTTTTAGCAATTTCTGTTGCCGTTTGTGCAGAAGTGTGCAGTTTCGAAAATAGCACTAGCAAAAAAATAAGTTTATGTTTTTTCATATTTTGTAGCTTGCTTTAGAATCGCAAACAATATTTATCTGTTCAAATTAGCACAGTGCTCGCTGGTATTATCGCTAACGTTTTGTATTACCGCATGTGGGGAATTTGAAAAATGTCAGCCTTGTGGCAATTTAGTTTAGAATAATGAATATTTAATTATTATATAGCCGTTAACTAAAGCCAAATTGCAGCCGATGTTTCAATGTTCGTCCATGACTTTTGGCATGCATTGTTAGTAGCCGATCTTATTTTGAAAATAGAATTATTTTGAGTTTGTTTTTGATTTTAAAATTGTCGTGTCTGCTATTGTTTTGAAAGGCTTTTGTTCGTTCAATATTGTTTTAGTCTCAAATAATTTGGGGACTAAAGTCAATGCAGCACCTAATGTTGCTGTACACATAAACTTTATCAAGTCATTCCGAAGCCAATTCCTTTTTGCGCTTAATTCCAACTTTTGTGTTTCTTCTTTTTCAAAGATTTTAATGTAAAATTTATTTCTAAAATCAATGGCGCCCTTCGGAGTAAGACAAATTTCTCTTTTTGAAGAAGAGTTAAAAGGATCGTCTGGGAAACTATCGGTCACTTGTTCATTGAGAGTTAATACTTCAATAGCTTCTGAAACTTCGAACCAATTGTATTTCTTTATTTCTACTTCATCCCTGTTGGCTATGAGTTGGTTAAAAGAAATAATTCCCTCTGGTCTTTCTACATACTTGATTGGATTATTCAACAAATCCACTAAAATTCCAAATTCAAGGTATGATGTTTTATAATGTCTTTTGTAAACTGCAATGACTCGACCTTCTCCCTGCTGGTAAGCAGAAGTAGACAATGTCGGCTTTCTATACAATAATTCAAGTATTTTATGTTCTAAAATGTCATGCATAAATTGAATTTAATTTTAAAGACTGACACCAGTAGAATGGCTGCAAACGTTTGTATTTACGCAACTTTGAATAACTGTTAATATTTACAAACGAATGTCATCACTTACATCAACCGATTTACCTCCGCTTCCAACAAGCTGCCATCATAAAATAAAGTACAAGAGGGCCAACGATGATCCACAATGCTTCTTAGCCCGGACAAAAATTACTTTATTGCTTGTCGATTTCTACCACGCAACCAACCACTTTATTTTTATCGGTGGCATCTGCTTTAAAATAAATGCCGCCATTATTGGTATTACTAAAGCTCACATTTTTTATGGCAGCACTGCTGATAACCTCGTTTAATTTACCGGCGTAGGTTGACTGGCTGCTTTTATTGATGGAGGCATTGATAGTGTTGTAATCCAACGGTTCTTTACCTACCACGATGCCCATAAAATCTTTAGTGCCCAAACTATCCGCACGGATGGATTGCGCTTTTGGAAACAGCCTGTAACCCGTGATACCACAGTAAGGCGAGTGAATGGGTTTGTAGGGAAACAACACAAAACTATTGCCTGCAGGGTTGGGCGTAAACAAATAAATATAGCACTCAATGGCGTTTTTTATTTCTATTTTAAACTTAGTGCCTTTGCGTACAGGCGTAGTAGTTATAAAGGTATTTGCGGTGCTGACTTTTAAGGGAATGTATTGTTTGGTATCGTTGTTTACGAGGCCAATATTGCACTCAAAATCTACGTTCAACGCGGCACCTCTTTTTGGCATGGGATCAATGCCGTAGGCTTCTCTTACAAACTCTTTAAAATCGCCGTAGCGCACCCAGCCAATACCGTTTTGGCCCCACTCCGGCCCCCAGCTATTCATGATCTGGAAAGCACCGCCTTCCAGGCGATCATCATACCCAATTACGCATAAGGCATGACCGCCAAAACCAGTCTGGCTGTAATCTTCCTGCGTTGGATGCCATACTTTCTGGCCCATCATACCTTCCATAAAACTACCGCCTACCATCATGCCGATTACCACCGGTGCGTCTTTTGCAAGATGTTCTTTTACGGCCCTTAAACTTAAATTGGTAACGCCATCGCCTTCGGTCAACCGGTTAAAACCATGCATGCGGTTTTGCGCTGCTTCGCTCATCATTTGGTTGGTTGGCTGACGGCTGCAATTGTTTTCGTCGTATGGAAATTGGTTATAAGGAACGGCGCCTTTATTGGTCATAAATTCCATGGCCTTCAAAATGAAGGAACCCTGGCAGCCGTCCATACCAATTTGGTTATACAAAAAAGCCGGACTAAATGCCACACTGTTGGGGTTTTGAGCGGTACTGGCACTTTCTATAATACTGCGTGCGGCATAGCCACTGCTCCAGGCTACGCAACTGCCTTGCTTACCCTGGTTTTGCCGGTCGGGCGCAAAACGCAACAAGGAAACACTTTCGGGTAAAGGGTTTTTTGTATTGTCATCTTCCAGCCCTTCGTACACGCTGGCTTTTTTAAATTCGTTGGGGTCTAATGTGCCACCTTTTGTAAAATTAGACACCACATTGGCAACAGTAGAAAGCCCGGTGCAGGATTGATTGCGCAATAAAAAATAGGCACCGGCAGCCAATACAAGTATCAAAATCATACCGCCACCACAGCCGCCTTTGCCGCCGCCACTACCGCCACCGCTCCTGCCTCTAAACAGGCTGAACACCAGGGGCAAAAAATTTAAGAGTGTGCCCAACCCGCCGCCACCGCGTCCGCCGCCGGAGCTAAATCCGCCACCGCCGCCACTTCCACCATTATAATCGTCATTACTATCCTGCGGGTCATCTACCATTTCCAGTGCCATAAAATATTATTTTGATTGGTTTATTGATAAATAAAAATAGGAGATTTTTTATAACGGGCTACAGTTAAATTTGACAGCGCCGGAATCTGTATGCCGCATGCTAATGAATCAGTTCTTTTCTTTTTCAAGTATTTCAAACTGCCGTGAAACACTGATACCATTTTCATCTACCAGTGTAATAATGTGTTTTCCGGGTGCAGGGTTGAGGGCGATCTGGTGAAAGTTTTGTGTAGTGCCGGCGAAATTATCATCGAGGCTCCAGTATATTTTTGCACCGGCACGCCGGTGGGCAGCAGTAAAAATCGTTTTACCTTTTTCGCCACTTACTTCAAAAGGAACATAGATTTTTGCATCGGGCTGGGGGTAAATGATTTCTATCAGCTTGCCTGTTTCTGCAAAATTACAGCCCGCTTTAAATGCAGGGAGCACTTTATAATCCGCGTTTTTTTGTTTGTAATAATATTCCATGGCAGGCGATAAAACAAACCAGCTTTTATGCTGCATGGCAGACGGGGTTTCGCAATCTTCAGTAACGCGGTACTGTCCACCTGCATCCAGGTTGATCATTTTATGGTAAGGACAGAGCGGTGCTTTTTGTCCGTTGACCGGCATAAACAACGTATCCACCTCCGGGCAATCTATGTTGGCACGAAAGCCGCTTTGTTTGCATACAGCCACATTGCTGTAATTAAAAGCGGGTTTATTAAACCAGGCTGTATTGGGCAGCAAACGAAAGATGTCAAATAAAATGGGCGCTGCTGTTTTAATGCCAATCAGTCCCGGCCGCCCTACTCCATCCGTATTGCCCACCCATACCGCCACTACATTTTTAGGCGTAATACCAATGGCCCATCCATCCCTGAAGCCAAAGCTGGTACCGGTTTTCCAGGCAATGGTTTGAGAAGAAACAAATTCCTGCCACAGGCCTTCTTCGCCAGGCCGCATTACTTCTTTCATTGCCTGGAAGGTGAACCAGATAGAAGTCGCATCCAACGGAATATTTTTTTTCGCCACTTTTATTTTTGGTACCGGCAGTTTGTAATTGGGGGGATGAAAATCGTTAGTATTAAGATTGCCTTCATTTTTTGCCTGGTGATTCAACGCCCTCGCCATGGAGGCATATACACCGGCCAGGTCCCACATGGTTACTTCGCAACCACCGAGAATTAAACTTAATCCGTACGTATCGGCGGAACGGTTGAGGGTTGTAATACCGCACTGCTGCAGTGTTTCGTAAAAGCGCTGGCATTTGTATTGCTGTAATAATTTTACGGCTGGTATGTTGAGGCTTCTTGCCAACGCGTTGCTGGCAGGTACAGCGCCATCATAACCATGATCGAAATTTTGGGGGGCATAATTGCCAATCTGCATGGGGATGTCTGCAATAATACTATTCGGTAAAATCAATCCATCGCTTAACATGGATGCATAGAGAATGGGTTTTAACGCACTGCCCGGACTGCGGGGTGCGGCAATTACATCTACATCACTTTCCATTTCTTTATTGGCCGGGTCATAAATATTGCCCACGTATGCCAGCGTATTTCCGCTTTCCACATCCAGTACCAATGCACAGGCGTTGTTGATACCGTTGCCTTTTAACACCGATTGGTGTTGCTGAATGATATTGGCTACCTGCTTTTGCAAACTGCCATCCACGGTGGTAATTACTTTCGTTTGTTCGTTGCCGCTATGATCATTTTTAAAGCGTTGAAATAAATGCAATGCATTTTGTGGCAGGCCCAACGGTTCGCCGGGTAAGGGTTCCAGCTTGGCGAGGTTGCAACTGCTTTCGTCGATTGTATGATCGCTTTGCAATTTATCCAGCAGGCGGTTTCGCTTTTTTAAAAGCACGTCGCGGTTTTTTCCGGGATGTACCAATGATGGTGCATTGGGCAACACCGCCAGTGCAGCCATTTCGCCCCAGCTTAATTTATCCGGGCTTCGGCCGAAGTAGCGCCATGCCGCAGCGTCCAGGCCAACCACATTGCTGCCAAACGGCGCATTGCTGGCGTATAAGGAAAGAATCTCTTTTTTTGAGTACGCTACTTCAACCCTCACTGCTAAAATACTTTCCTTTATTTTGTTCCAGATGCTGCGGCGATTGTCTTTTTTTGACAACCTGATTACCTGCATGGTGAGCGTGCTGCCGCCCTGTGCTGTCTCCCTGTTTTTAATGTCTTTTATCAATGCCCTGCTGATGGCAATGGGGTCTACACCGGGATGATAGAAAAAGCGTTTGTCTTCAAAGGTGGTAATGCAGTCAATAAATTTTTGCGGTACATTTTTGTTGGGCGGAAAACGCCATTGACCATCTGCCGCGATTGTAGCGTTGAGTAGGTTGCCATCTTTATCTTCGATAATGTAACTGGTTGGAGCATTGAATAATTGTTTGGGTAATGCAAACCAGAACCAGGTTAATAAGAGCAGTACAACAAGCAATGTTGTTTTTGTTTTATTGCGCAGATTTTTCAAGCTGGTAAAAAAGTTTCTTATAGTTTCTTTGGCGGGCACTTTTATGACTGTTTCATTTTTATTTTGTTTGCTGACTAATTCAAAACAAGTTGACTTCAATTTGGCAGGCAGTGCCTGCCATTTCTTATAATGGTGAAATTCAACCAACAAGTTTATTCTAATTTTTATTCCGGCGCTGTCAGCAGAAATTAAAAATTATTTTCCAGACTTTTCGCCAGGTTCATTTCAAGCTCCGTAGGAGCAACCGCTTTGTAGCCCTGTAACAAAAAAGATTTTTGCTCCATAGGAGCAACCCCTTCAATTCGTACATGGGGCGTACCTACGGCACGCTAATATGAGCTGGTTTGTTTCTACAAAGCGGTCGCTCCTACAAAGTGGTCGCTCCTACAAAGTGGTCGCTCCTACGGAGCTAAACTTATGATTATTATGTCAATATCTATTTGTCGGTAAAATTATTTCTTCTTCAATTTTACAAACAAAATCTTCTTTTGAACAATTAAGAAAAGTACTTCCATACATGTGATACAGTAGCGAATTTAATGCGTTGCCAAAAGCGTAAATGTACAAGAGGGCGATGCAACGGTGATCCACACTGCTTCTTAGCCCGGACAAAAAATTTATCAATAATCCAATTTATCAACCATTCCTTTTGAACCGCTGCCGGGGCTTATAGCCGCCGGCAGGGTTTGCGTTTACTGATGTTGCGGATCAACTACCTCGACCCATTTACCATTTACTCCGGCCGTGATATTGTTATCATACATGGCTTCGGCAAACGTGCCCGGCAAAAAGTAACGGCCCAAATACGAGGCGTTCAATTGAACATAATAAGTAAGCGTTTCAAACTGGTTGATGTTAAAATAAGTGTACAGGCGATCATCCCGGATATCCTGGTACGTGGAGTAAGAAGATTTAAAAGCACCTTCGCCACCCAGCATGCGGGCATTCAATATTTCCCAGCCGCTCGGGAATATTTGGGTTAACGCCATCTGGCTATAAGTGCCCCGCCGCCCGGTATTTTTGATGGTTACTTTGGCTACAAAGTCTGTTCCCTGTGTTAGCTTGCTGATATCAACTGCAGTACCATTTTGCGTTAGATAATTCACAGACATAGTGAGCAGCGCAGGATTGTTATTTACTTTTAAACTGTCGCCGCTTAAAGGCTGGCCTTTGGTGATGAGCCGCACATACAACGTGTTGGTGCCAGTGTTGCTGACCGATACATTGGCACTGCCATTTTTAAACAACACGGGCAACTGACGGATGTAAGAAGCAGAATTGATGTCGGTTGCTTTTGCACCGGTTGAAGCCTTCGCAATGATTTTTGCACCCGATGGATTTTTGCCACAATACTTTGCAATGGCGATCAATGAGTAGGCGGTGGTTTGTGTGCTGTACCAATCATCCTGCGAAAGTTTGGCTGCGATGGTCGGTAATAATTGCGCTGCTTCACTGCGTTTACCCATGATAGTTAGTGTCTCCAATACCATCGCTTCGTCTCTTAAATCGGAGCCATAACTAATGCCCGGGTTGGCACGCACCCCAAAGGTGGTTGGCAGTCCTGTAATGAGTGCCTGCGCCGTTGCATCCTGTCCGGCCAGCTTATACG
This sequence comes from Chitinophagales bacterium, assembly GCA_038210625.1. Classification (GTDB taxonomy): domain Bacteria; phylum Bacteroidota; class Bacteroidia; order Chitinophagales; family Chitinophagaceae; genus Ferruginibacter. The sequence continues at coordinate 79,834 of JBBQWL010000034.1, forward strand.
CAGCGGCCAGCCGCCACTTGCCTTCAGGCGATAAATATTTAAATTCTTTCAGCCGGTTCATGGCGCCGAGCTCGGGTGCTTTTGCAAGGGCCAGTGTGTACAGGCGATACGCTTGCGTAAGATCGGCACCATAAAAATTAGTGCTGTTTACAACCCATGTATTGGCTTTGCCCCGCTGGTAATTTTTCCATAACTGCAATTGATTATCGCTTACAAAAAACCCATTCGCTTGTGCCTCTACCAAAAAATGCCCGGCATAATTACTGCCCCATTCATCACTTTCGCCGCCGCCGGGCCAGTAACTAAAACCACCATCGGGGCGTTGAAAATTTTGCATTCTTGCAATACCTGCTTTTACGTTTTTATCTACCAGCGATTTTTTATACTCATCCAAATCTGTCAGTTGGTTTAGTACCAGTTGAGGAAAAACTGCTGAGGTAGTTTGTTCAATACAGCCATGTGGATATTCAATTAAATAGTCAAGCCGCTTTTGCAAATTCATAGAAGGCAGGCTTGAAATTTCTACCACTGCGGTACTTGTTGCTGCTACGCCAATGGCATTCGCTACTGTGTTCCATTGCTGACCGGGAGTCAGCGTAATTTCACTTACGCTCGTTACTGGTGGATTAGGATTTCTGATATCAAGCTCTACTTCATAGTCTGCCTTTTCGCCACCGGAACTGGCGAGTAATTTTACTTTACCTATGCCTACATTCGGTTTTACTTTTACATCAAAGTACAACATCTGTTCACCTGTTTGAGTGAAGCTGGTGGTTTGCGCTGAAGCGCCCACTACTTCCAGGTAAGGATTTGATTGAAGGGTTACGTTTACATTTTTAATATTATTTTCCATCGCAAAAACTGTAACCGGTAGTTTAATAGTTTCACCGGGGCCAAGTACCCTTGGCATTGTTGCCAGCAGCATCAATGGCTTTTTTACGGCCACTGTTTTTTCGGTAGATCCATAACTACCCTCGTGCGCCGCTACTACCATGGCTTTCACAGAACCAATGTATGATGGCAATCTGAAACTGTTGGTTTGTTGCTGTCCTTTGTTTAAATGAAATGGCCCCAGGTATTGCACCACAGGTTTAAAACGGTTTGCCGTTTTCTGTTTTACGGGGCCACCTTCCGCATCACCACCGATTGTTAAAATTCTTTCCAAATCGCCGCCCCATGCACCAATTACATAATCAAATAAATCAAAACTTTTTACACCCAATGCTTCTCTTGCATAAAAAGCATCATGCGGATCAGGCGTTTTAAATCTTGTTAAATCCAGCAACCCCTCATCTACGATGGCTATGCTGTAGGTCATTTCTTTTCCCTGTTGTTCGCTTACAGTAAAAGACACATTTTGCTCCGGTCGAATAGCGGATGCCATGGCTAACACCGGGTGCAACACCGTGTTTTTATCTTCTACAAAAATGGGGATAGCACCATACATTCTTATGGGCAAATCGTTGATGGTTTGTGTATGTGGCTGTAATAAACTTACCGTTGCATAAATGTTTGGTGCCATCGCAGCCTCTGCTTTAAACTTCACCTGCGTTTGGCCTTGCGTGGTTTCCTGCCAAAAGCTTTTTATTACTTTACTGCCACTTTCCAGGCTTACTAAAATGCGGCCACCTTTACTGCTGGGTATATTCAGTTGTACTTCGTCACCCACATTGTATTTTTCCTTATTGCTGGCAAAAGATAACATGGAAGCAGCAGACTGGTCTTCATCACCGCTCCTGCTTTGCCAGCCGGGTTCATCAATATAAAATGTTGATCCGGTGGTGTGACCGCTCTTAATATCTTTTACCAAAATCAGGTAACGCCCCCACTCATTTGCGGAGGTTCCAAACTGCCACTGCCCCTTGCCATTGTTCAACTGAACGGTTTCTTTTTTCAGTAATTTATTGTATTCATTTTGCGTAAAATTGCTGAGGTTGTCGCCATTGTCATCCCACCACCAGCGCCATTGTATGCGGTAAAACTGTACTTCTACTGCGGTGTTGCCGCCAAGCAAATTGCCTTTGCTATCAACGTTTACTATTTGTGTAGTATGCGTTTTTCCAGCCAGCAAATAATCAAATGGCTTTTCACCTTCCGGTAATTTTACACCGGCATAACTTGTATACGGACTATAAGGCACCGTCATATTATCAATGCTAAAACTGCCGCCGGGCTCAAAAACTTTAATCACCATATTGGCAGTTAGCATACCCGGTGCGGATGCATCCATTTCAAAATTTGGTTTGATGGTGGCATTACCTTCAGCATCCAGCGTGCCATCTAAAATGGTTTTGCTTTGCGTGCTGTAATTGCTCGTTGGATTGTCAAAATCGTATCCTGCAAATTTTGCAAAGCCTGTTTTCTTAGCATACAATGATGCATCAATTTTTGCTTTTAAATTTTTGCCCGGAGTACCGAATAACCATTTCGCATTGATGATGCCCGTGGTTTCATTACCCTTGCCGAGCACCGCATCTTTACCAAAATCAACATTAATTTTTAAGCGGTTGGGCATCACCGTTTCTACCTTGATTGTTTTTTCAAAATTGGCACCACCACATTTTATCTTGGCCAGCCAGTTGCCGGTTGGTGAGCCGGCATCGGTATTGGTTTTAAATAAATAAAAGCCATCGGTGGCATCGTTCTGTACAGTATGTTTGTACAGTTGCCCCTGCGGTGTAAACAAACTAAATTCTACCGGGTGATCTTTTGGCAATTTCTTTTCCTTGTCTTCAATAATGCAATTGATATACATTGTATCGCCCGGCCGCCATACACCACGTTCGCCGAAGATGAAACCTTTGATACCGTCTTTTACTTCTTCTCCACCAACATCAAAACGACTCAGGGCAAGCGAACTTCCATCATCTAATTTCAAATAGCCACGTTCATTTCCTTTTTTTGCAATCAGTAAATAAGGCTTTCTTTTGGTATCAATTGTAGCAAAGCCATCACTGCCACTTTTACCCTTGCTGATGATGGTTTGCTGGTAATCCATTACCTCCAGGTCAACATCATTCATTGGTTCTGTGGTGAGAATATTGCTAACTGCTACCAGCAAACTATTGTCGCTGCCGCGTTTGGCGGTAAGGCCGATATTGCTTGCCAAAATATTTCTTGTTGCCCAGCGGTCTTTGTTGTAATACGATTTGCTGTTTGGATCATCCTTTCTTCGCCAGTTGTAGCCATAAGGGTAGTAAGTATCATATCGCTTCCAGAATTCATTGTCTTCATCCACGCCATTGGTTGTGCTGTAACTTTCCTCGTCATCTCCATAATAGTTTTCTTCATCGTCTGCATCTTTTACTGTAGTGTCTGCTGCGCCCTGGTACAAAGAATATTGCGGCCTGAAGCCGATGGTAACATGGTAAATAGCGCCCGGTTCTGTTTTCAAAAATTTATCGATGTCCAAACTAAAATGCTGGTGTTTGTGCAGGTCCAGCGTTTTATCATCATCCAGCCTTAATGTTTTTTGAACGATTGGTTTTGCAACGCGGCGCAGGTCTGAGTTGCCACCGAGATTATTATCCTGTAAAAACTGCGGTACATTGTTTTCAAAAATTTTGATGATACTGATGTCGACCGCGTTTAAATTAACCGCCTCAAAAGGCAATACCAAACGGCCGGAGTTCGGAAGTATATTTCCCTTCCCTTGGATCTTTACAGAAGGCATTTTATTTTCAAAATTGATGTTGCTGGAAAATCCATTACTCAATGTATCGCCCCAGGTATTTTTTACACCGGCGTTGATGTTGACGGTATAATTGCCATCGAGTTTGCCGCTCGTAAAAACCTTTACTTCACTGCCATTGATGGTGTATGAAATATCGGCCTGGTTGCTGATGGTGATTAAACCAGTCAGGTCCTGACCAATCAAAATTGGATCACTAAACTGCACGGATGCATATTGCTGCGCTTCGTTGGCTGCTGTTACATCCAGCACTTTAAAATCACCTGCTGCAGGCACGGCTATTTCCTTATTGCCTTTTAGGTCAATCCCCATCGGCTGTCCATCCCAACGCAAATTCACGTTGCTCGCATTGTTTCCACGTGCAATAGCTTCCACTATAAAGTTGTGCGATTTAGCCGCGTCATTGTGTTGCCAGTTTATTTTTAAGGCATTCCCGTTTTGTGAAGCCGACAATAATTTTTCAATCTCCGCTCCTTTTTCAACATCCGCGGTTTCCAGGTTGCCACCCAGCGACATTTTATTTTTAGTGCCATTGCTGCGCAAACCTTCGTCTGAAACTTTAAACGATGGCTTTGCTGTTTGCATGCTAAAATTAAAGTCGCTGTATTTGTCTGGCACCTTAGTAACCTTGCCCAGCCTGAATTGTACCTGGTACAACTGGTTGGGTTTAAAATATTCATCTGGTTTAAATTCGATGGTAGTCGCATCAATCCATCTTGCTTTTCCCTTTACCGCAGGCGAGATATCAAAGAGTGTTTCTTTCACTTCTTCGCCCAATGTATGGGTGGTGTTGGCGGCTGCGGCCAGTTGAATTCGAACGGCCGCCGTCTTACTGATGATGCCGGTAGTATAGGCATCTACATACTTGCTAAACGCAGGATCAACTTCAATCCATTTGTCTTTTTTACTACAGGAAAACAGGAAAAAAATTAAAGAAAGGCATACGAGGGTACGCAAAAAAGTTGTACTGAACTTTTCAGAACGGTTAACGGCATCGGGGTCCATAATGTTTTTGTATTTTTTTGTGCAGTACAACCAGGATAGTGGTACTGTTAGGTTTGCTGATGTAAATGTTATATTAAATATTGACATCCGCAATATGCATAAAATATAAATGCTGTTAAACTATTTATAAAACAATCTTTTAAGAAGCGGGTAATTTTTTGTCCGGGCTTTATTTTTTCAATTTGGCTTCATTGGCGTCGCACACTGGTACGGTTGGTTTTTATGGCAACCTTTATTAAAGCGTAGATGGATTTGCTAAAAACGATGGCGATAGGAATGGTGAATTCTTATTGTTGTTGTCTGTAGGAACAGGCTGCGGCCCGATCCTATGTGGCGCAACCAGCAACTGAATTATTTATAACCCTGTAGGAACAGGCCGCGGCCTGTTCCTACATTGGCGCATGTTTAAAAGACAATTTTTATCCCGGAATTTATGCAACGCAAACCAAGGAATATTTTTTTTACCCATGCAATACATGAATCCCGTAGGAACAGGCCGCGGCCTGTTCCTACATTCCCCTTTTCTTTTCTTCTGCAATTTTAAAAGCCAGCGGCCCGTTGCCTGCGATTAAAAAATAAAACAACAGTAGTAACACGGTAATGGTAACCAGCAATTCTGAATAAGGAAGAAAAACATTATTGGCCATTTTGATAAAAATAATGGCGCCTATCAGCACTGGTATTTGTATCAGGCAGGCAAAGCGGGTAAACATTCCCAACACCAGCATGATGCCGCCAACAATATGTATAAATGGAATTACATGAGCCAAAAAAACGGTGAGGAAGGAACCAAAATTATCGCGGCCAGACGACATAAGGCTGATGAGTAAACTGGTGTTGCGGAGAAAGTCGATGCCTTTGTAACAGAGGAAGATGCCCAGGGCGATGCGTATAATATCTACCCATTTAGGATGATGGTGATCGCCCCAATATTCAAACCGGTGGAGAATGTCCATAACATAAATTTTAGGATGTAGAAAAAAAGAACTGTTATAAATGTAAGCCTTTTTCGCATTGTTTCAAAGTACTTTATTCAGCCTCCGCTAAGGGTATCCACGTGCGTGAACGGTTCTACTGAAGCTGTTAGTAAAAGAAAACCGTTTTGACAACGCAGCATTGAACGATATGAATGGGCCACAGTTAAACTAATGCGTGATCGGATTTAGGAAGTGTACCATAATGCTTTGAAAGTACAAGGTCTCATGTATGAGATAAAAGAAAGGGTCCTGTAAAAGTGTAAATTGAAGGTTGAGTAAAAAACATTCAATCACTTTAAAAAACAGAGACCCATGACACAAGTTAAGAAATTGGATTTTGCTGGTACAACTAT
>JBBQWL010000035.1:0-84669 GCA_038210625.1 Chitinophagales bacterium
GCCGCCCGTATCGCAGATATCATCGAGTAACACAATATCTCTGTCGGCAACATCTCCAATAACTACCATGCTGGCAATCTCGTTTGCCCTTTTCCTATGCTTATCGCAAATAACCATTTCTGCTTCAAAATAGGTAGCTACTTCCCTGATGCGATTGGCACTGCCTACATCCGGAGCTGCAAACGTGAGGTTTTCCAGGTTTAAACTTTCTATGTAGGGAATAAAAATGGCAGAAGAATCCAGGTGATCTACCGGAATATCAAAATAGCCTTGAATCTGGGGAGCATGTAAATCCATCGTAACCACACGGTCTGCTCCGGCAGCGGTTAACATATTGGCCACCAGTTTAGAACCAATAGCCACCCTTGGCCTATCTTTCCTATCTTGCCTGGCATATCCGTAATAGGGCATTACTGCAATTACTTTATAAGCCGATGCTCTTTTCGCCGCATCAATCATCAGCAACAATTCCATCAAATTATCTGTAGGCGAAAAAGTACTCTGAATTAAAAACACAAACTGTCCGCGGATACTTTCCTGGAATTCTACTCCTATCTCACCATCGCTAAAGCGTTGTATATTTACTTTACCCAAGGGCTCACCAAATTTTTTTGCAATGGCCTCGGCAAGATAAAGGGAACCAGTACCGGAAAAAAGTTTTGCGTTATACGACATAATTTAATGATTGCTTGGAATATGAACGAATGTTAAGATGCTGCAAAACTATCGTTTAAAAGCTGATGTTTAAATTTCTATCATGGAAAATATCAACAAACCTTCCACGTCAATAAAGAATTGGGCAGTGGATGACAGGCCGAGAGAAAAATTATCGCTTAAAGGAGCTGCCGTTTTAAGCGACTCCGAGTTACTGGCCATTTTAATAAACAATGGCAGCAAAGACAAATCAGCCGTGCAACTTGCGAAAGAAGTTTTACAATTAGGTGGCCACAACCTGAACGAACTGGGTAAACTTTCATTAAAAGAATTACAAAAGATAAAAGGTATTGGTATTGCAAAAGCCATTACCATTGCAGCTGCGCTGGAAATTGGCCGCAGAAGGCACGCTTCGGCTGCGTTGGAAAAAACCGTCATCAAAACAAGCAGCGATATTGCACAATACCTGCGGGCAACCATTAAAGATTTTAGCTATGAAGTGTTTGCGGTGCTCTTTTTAAATAAGGCCAATAAAATAAACCATTTTGAAATCATAAGCCGCGGCGGGTTAACAGGCACAGTGGCCGATCCAAGGATAATTTTAAAAATAGCGCTGGAACAGGAAGCAACTTCCATTATACTTTGCCACAACCATCCTTCTGGCAATTTACGGCCCAGCAAGGCGGATGAAGAATTGACCCAAAAAATAAAAACTGCTGCCCGTTACCTCGATATTTTAATGATGGATCATTTAATTGTAAGCGAAGAAGGCTATTATAGTTTTGCCGATGGCGGACTACTCTGAAACCCGGCAATGGCTAAGCTTGTGCCGGCGGTCCGCCAAACGTAAAAGGAATTTCAAGTGCTTCCATGTCCTGTATTACGCCATTGGCAGTTTCAAACTTTTTTACATTTTCCACCATTGCCTTCATAAAACGCTTTGCATGAAAAGGAGTTAAAATAATCCGGCTCTTTACTTTACTTTTTGGCGTACCGGGCATTACGTTTACAAAGTCTATGATAAACTCGGCATGACTATGCGTAATAATTGCAAGATTGGCATACTGGCCTTCGGACACGTCTTCTGATATTTCAATATTTATTTGATTGGGCACTTGTTGATCGGGCATAATAAAAATTTAAAAGTGGTTACAGTAATAGTAGATAACTGGATAACAAAAGTAGGAAATAGCCTTAATAAAATTTAAATACTTACGTTTTGTAAAAGCCGGATCAAAGTACACAGCTTCCTATAATCAAAAACGATACTGTACTTGTAGCTTGATTTCAGTTTTTTTATTGCCAGGTATCGCATCAAGCCCACTACCAATAACGGTTTTATCCCGGTAAATACTTTGTGCCCATCTTAGCCAAATAGTTATTTGCTTATTCAAATCACAATTAAAGTTCAGGTAATATCTAAAGCCTTTATCATAAAAAACAGGAATGGAGTAACTGTATAACACGTCATTTTCATAAGCATACAAACGGCTGTCGTATCCATCGGTTTCAAAATATTGCAGGCGCAAACCAGTTGAATAACTTTTTAATGCGGGTTTGTAAAGTATATCTGCAAAGGCTAAAAATCCATTTTGTGAGCCCTGTCCTTTTTTGTTATACCAAACCATTTCAACCCGCTGGCGAAAAGTAACCTCGGGACTGATTTTGTAATTGACCTGGGTTCTTACATTTTGCTTTGGTTTATCTACCACCGGTGTTAGAAAAAATAAACCGGGATTATAATTTTTTGATTTGGATTCGGTGTGGTAACGTACATATAATTCCAGTTGTTTATTAGGCTTATAAGTTGCCTGTATCATATAATCAGCTCCACCTGATGGAGCATCGGTTAAATATTTAAGCCATGGAAATTTATACAAATCGGCATAAGCATCCATACGCCAAAAACTGGTTGGCCTTATGCTAATGCCGGCAAACATACCTTTTTCATTTGTTGGTGTTGAGTTTTCTGTAAAGGCACTGGAATATAAAGCATGGTACTTTTCTGAAATATTACGATATAAAAAACTCAGGTCAACATTGGCATCTACGCTAATGAGTAGCCCATTTACAAAAGCTTTTTCAAATTTATTGGTGACGGCCGCTTCTCCAAAAAAATGCATATTCCTGAAAGTGTATGCATAATCTATACTGTAGTTGCCCAACGTATTTCCCGACAATGCATATAAATTATAAGGTGTAGCTTCCTTTAAAAGCGGCAGCCGGAAATGGTATTGAATACCATTAATACCTACATGAAAATTGTTCTTATTATAAGCCAGGTTGCCGCCAAAAGCCAGCTGCTGCTGTATGCCTTTATCTGCCGCTTCGCTGCTGGTTCTGTGCAAACCGGATGTTTGCAGGGAGGTAATATAACCGTCAGTATTAACGGTATCGATTGCAAAGTTGCCATCTATTTTTTTGACTGATGCAAATAATGTCGCTTCCCAATTAGGGTTGCCAATGGTAATGCCCACTCCCCGATGGAAATTAATTTCGCCTGCTGAATTATAGGGCCGTAACACCGCCAGCTGTCTTTTAATACTTGTTATATCAGCGCTTTTTTTAAATGCCAAACTTTGCCATTGCGTTAAACCTTGCCCCAGGTTCACCGTAAAATCGCCCAGCGCCAGTTGTTTAATAATTCCGATATTACGTGCAAATAAATGAGCAGAGTAAAAATCGAACCCCTGCTTTTGAGCGCCTTTAAAAAATTGTTCTCCCGCATCCTTTTCTGCCAGCACGCCATATTGCAATAAATTTTTGTACTGGTATTTGTACCGCACAAATATTTTTTGTGGCGAGCCTGTATAAAAATTTTGAGCTGTCGACGAATCCAACCTGTATCCTTTCGATCGCTCCAACACCTCAGCTAGTCTTATCAGCATAACGTTACTCCCATTATGCAGCCTCTCTTTTAAAGAATGTGCCAATACCACCTTATTGCTAACAGTAATGAATAAACGCAATTTTTGAATCGTGGCAATATTCCATCCAGGCACGGCCTGCAACTCATACATATTTATAAAATTACCTAATAGATTTCTGTAACTAACCAGGTTTTGAATTTGTATGGGAGACAATATCAAAAGTTCTTTTAATTGCGCAGCGTCAGCAGTATTCAGGTTAATGGGCTCTTTTAAAAACTGTTGCATGGATTGTAAAAATGAATCATCTTCGGTTTCATTGTCATCATTGTTTTCGGTTATACTTTCCAATTGCTGCTCGGCAATGCTGGAAGGCATTTCAGGCGTTTGCGCCATTGCTAAAGCAGGTAATAAAAAAGCACTTCCTATCCACAAAAAATAACCAGCAACTTTAACTGCAGCCGGTAAAATACAGCCGCCATCTTTTTCACGGAGTTTCATCGGCGGCTGATTTGGATACACTTTCAAAATTAATAATCAAAAATAACCCCGGCGACAGACCGAGCTGCGGGTGATAGTTGCCCGTAATATCCAGCCTGAAATTATTCCAACCTATTCCAAAACCGGCATATCCGGCAGAAGTAGCAGTAGCCATACCTACCCTGGCAAAAAATTGTTTCATAAACTGGTATTGAACGCCCGTATTGATATTTACAGGAAAATTTTCTTCTTTTACAATTTCCGTTGCAATAAAAAAATGATCATTTACATCATACCCTGCACCGACAGTAACAGTACTGGTGAGCCTTTCGTCTGTTTTTGAAAATTTGCCCCCAACAGGATTGTACACATGTAGACCTAGATTCAGTTTATCTGTGAGATGCATAACAGTTCCTATTTCAACAGTAATTGTACCCGAACTAATATAAGAAGGCACCCTGTAACTATAATAATTAAATTGAATTCCAACATCCAATTTTTTACCCAGGCCACGGGCATAGGCCAGCCCCACCTGGCTTTCATTAAAATTTTTAAACCCACTGTAATGCACTGCCATCCCGAAGTTGCCGTTGGATGTAGGAACCGCCACTGCAGCAGCATACAAGCTGGTGGCTGCAAGCAAAAACCTCCTTTCGCCATGTACTCCCGCTGTAATATTTTTAACTGTTGCTAAAGCTGCCTGGTTATTAAGATAAGATAGCGCATCGCCCTGTTGCGTGCTGTAAGCTGTCAGCCCTGTATAAATTGTAGTTAAGGGTTGACGGAAAGATTGCGATAAACAATGCAACGTAGCAATAAGCAGAAGGGCGGCTGTACAACTATTTCTTTTCAAAACGTTACAGATTTAATATTAGTAATATAATAATAATTTTTCACTTGAAATAGTTTTCTTAATAGTAGCTACTTTTGCAGCATGCAAATTTTAGATGGAAAAATTGTATCTCAGGCTGTAAAAGATGATATAAAAATTAAAACAGACGCGTTAAAAAACACCGGTAAAAAAGCGCCTCACCTGGCGGCTATTTTGGTTGGCAGTAATGGCGCCAGCGAAACATACGTTGCCAGTAAAGTAAAAAGCTGCGAAGAAGTGGGCTTTAAAAGTTCACTCATAAGAATGCCCGAAACCATTGATGAAGCTGACTTAATTATTGCCATTGAGGAATTGAATGCCGCTGCCGATGTGGATGGTATCCTGGTACAACTGCCGTTGCCAAAACAAATCAGCGAAGCAAAAATAATCGGCCTTATTCATCCTGATAAAGATGTGGATGGCTTTCATCCCATGAGTATTGGCAAAATGGTGCAAGGACTGCCAACTTTTATTCCCGCCACCCCCTATGGCATTTTATTAATGCTGGAACATTATAAAATTGATACCAAAGGCAAACATGCGGTCGTTATTGGCAGAAGCAATATTGTTGGCAGGCCTATCAGTATTTTATTAAGCCGCAACGCCTACCCCGGCAATTGTACAGTGACTGTTTGCCATAGCCATACGCATAACTTAAAAGAGATCTGTTTACAGGCGGATATTATTGTAGCAGCTCTTGGAATACCCGGCTTTTTAACAGCCGATATGGTAAAAGAAAATGCGGTGGTGGTTGATGTAGGCATCACAAGGGTAAAGGATGATACCAAAAAATCTGGCTTTGCCATTAAAGGCGATGTTGATTTTGTAAATGTAGCGCCCAAATGCAGCTACATTACACCAGTACCCGGCGGTGTTGGATTAATGACCATTGCAGCTTTGCTGATGAATACCTACAATGCATGTGAACAAAAGTAAGGGGTGTTTGCCAGCAGCTGTTTTTCAATCAGCATCGTTGCCGGCCCGTGCCGGAACGGACGGGTGTCACTCACTTTTACCACATACCAGTTGGGCTTTTATCCAAGCGTAGCAGCAGCTGCACATTTCGAATTATTAATAAAAAATGACTTTGACTTCTTCCACCATAACACACCAACTTCCTGTAATGGAACACTTCTATACCATACAGGGAGAAGGCGGCCACCAGGGAAGAGCCGCCTACTTTATACGCCTCGGCGGATGCGACGTGGGCTGTGTTTGGTGCGATGTAAAAGATAGCTGGGATGCAAATAAGCATCCGCTGATGTCTGTTGATACCCTTACAGAAATAGTTGCGGCAACACCTGCCAGGCTGGTGGTAATTACCGGCGGCGAACCATTGATGCATAATTTAACGGAGCTCACTGCGGCGCTGCAGGCAAAAGGTTTTGAAACCAATATTGAAACTTCAGGATCACACCCCCTAACGGGCAGCTGGAATTGGATTTGCTTGTCGCCCAAAAAATTTAAAGCACCTCTACCCGATGTTGTTCCGTTTGCCAACGAATTAAAAGTGGTTATTTTTAACCAATCAGATTTTTCCTGGGCAGAAAAATATGCAGCACTTGTGTCACCCCATTGCAAATTATATTTACAACCAGAATGGGATAAGGCGTCAATAGTTACACCACTCATCATCGATTATCTTAAAGCCCACCCTCAATGGCAGCTATCACTGCAAATACACAAGTATATAAACGTGCCATAAAGCGGAAAGCTTAACGCTAAAGGCTTAACGCAAAAAGCATCTACTGGCGGCAAATTAGCGCTTCCATTTGACGACAAATTCAACATATTTTCAACCTGATTCTGCCCAATGCCTTCTGCCTTCGGCTTTCTGCCTTAAGCTTTACGCGTTAAGCCCTCAGCATTACGTTTTCCAAATCAACTTTAACAACCATCACAATTTTTTCTTTGTAATTCGTTTTACCTTCAACCAACAATTGATGGTACATGGCAATAAGGAAAACTATTTTTAAAAGACTGGCTTTAGTTGTATGGATAATATCTTGCTTTGCGCTGGTAAGTAAAGCCCAATGGTACACTCCGGAAAAAGTAAATAAAAAAGCCTATGCCATTTATGAATCGGCTTATCAAAATGCAATGGATCAAAAATATGATGCTGCCATTGCCAACATTGATAAAGCCATTGCCATTGATCCAAAATTTGTGGAGGCCTGGCTAACCAAAGCCGGTATTTATGCCGATCAGAAGAAGTATGATTCTTCAGTCATTAATTTTGAAAAAGCGTTACAATTAGATTCTGTATTCGCAAAAACTTACCTGCTGCCTTACTCTATTTCGCTGGCAGGTATAGGGCAATTTCAAAAAGCCCTGGTGGCAGTTACCGAATTTTTAAACAACCCAACGCTAAATCCACAAAGCATCAAAGCAGGCGACTACCGCAAAAGTGTCTACGAATTTGCATTGGATTACGACAAAAAACATCCGGCAAAGAATTATGTATTTGCCCGCAAAAATTTGGGGGACAGTGTAAACTCGGATGCACTGGAATATTATCCCTCCCTTACCATTGACGGTAAAAAATTAATCTTTACCAGGCGTCTTGCAGGAGATGAAGACTTTTACGAATGCGACCTGGCAGACGGAAAATGGGGCAAAGCAAAACCACTTGGAGGAAAGGTAAATACCAATTTAAATGAAGGGGCGCAAAACATTTCTCAGGATGGAGAGTGGATCATTTTTACCGGTTGCAATTATCCCGAAGGGCAAGGAAGTTGTGATTTGTATATTTCATTCAAAACTAAAAATGGCTGGAGTGAAGCAGAAAATATTGGCCCGATAGTAAACACCGATTTCTGGGAATCATCGCCTTCACTGTCTCCCGATAAAAGAGATCTTTATTTTTCCAGCAACCAGTCTGGAAGCTACGGTGGTAAAGACATTTGGGTAACCCACCGCAGTAATGCCGGCAAATGGAGCCGGCCGGAAAACCTGGGGCCAACCATCAATACCAAAGGCGATGAAAGCTGCTCGTTTATGTATGCCGATAACCAAACGTTGTTTTTTAACAGCAACGGGCATCCAGGCTACGGACAAACGGATTTATTTCTTTCAAAAAAAACATCCGACAGCACCTGGAGTGAACCCGAGAATTTAGGCTATCCTATCAACACCATTGATGAAGAAGGATCTCTGATTGTAGCGGCGGATGGGAAAACAGCCTATTATGCAAGCGATGGAAGTGATACCCGTGGCGGACTGGATTTATATAGTTTCCAGTTAAGGGAAGACATACAGCCACCGAGAACATTGTGGGTAAAGGGAAAAGTATTTGATGCCAAAACAAAAAACGGGCTGCCATCTTCAGTTGAACTAACGGACATCAATACACGCCGTTTAATCAGCAAAGTGCAAACTGATGAAGATGGTAATTATTTAACTACGTTGCCCGTGGGTAAAGACTATGCCTTTAATGTGAACCGTAAAGGATATCTCTTTTTTTCAGAAAACTATAATATTGATGCCAACAGCGATTCGGTTTATACCGCGGATATTCCCTTGCAGCCAATTGAAACCGGAGCTTCTATCATTTTAAAAAATATTTTTTTCGACACCAGGAAAACCGAATTAAAACCTGCATCGATTGTTGAACTGGATAAGTTAATTCAATTAATGAACGACAACCCAAAGCTAAAAATTTTAATCACCGGCTTTACCGATAATGTAGGTAAGCCCCAGGACAATATTGTGCTGTCTAACGGCCGGTCATTGGCAGTTGTAAACTACCTGCTGGCCAGCAGGCAAATAGCCCGCGACCGCCTGCAGTTTAAAGGATTGGGTGCTGCAAAACCTATTGCAGATAACACTACCGAAACGGGTAAAGCCCTCAATCGCAGAACGGAATTAAGCGTTATCAGCAATTAATATTGTGTTTTGGTAAAAAGATTTTTTATTATTGTTCTTACTTTTACCAAGCCGCCATCCCCATGTCTGATTTGCTTTATCAAATTGCGTTAACCCTTGTACCCAATATTGGTGATGTACATGCCAAGGCATTGGTAAATATATATGGCGACGCTGAATCTGTTTTTAAGGCAAAAAAAAAGGAACTTGAAAACCTGGAAGGAATTGGTACAGTAAGAGCTAACAGCATAAAATCTTTTACGGATTTCACCAGCAGCGAAGCGGAAATAAAGTTTATAGAACAATATAAAATTACACCGCTTTTTATCACAGATAAAAATTATCCCCAAAGGTTATTAAATTGTTATGACAGCCCACTGCTGCTATTTTACAGGGGAACTACCGATTTAAATACCAGCAGAATTATTTCCATTGTAGGCACGCGTAACAATAGTGATTATGGCAAAGCCATTTGCGAAAAAATGGTTGAAGAATTACAATCAGAAAATATCCTGGTAGTAAGCGGACTTGCCTATGGTATCGACACCATTGCGCATAAAGCTGCTTTAAAAAACAGCCTGCCGACAGTAGGTGTGCTGGCCCACGGGCTCGACAGAATTTATCCCCCACAAAATAAAAGCGTCGCCAAGCAAATGGTTGAACACGGTGGATTGCTCACCGAATTTTTAAATAATACCAACCCCGATAAACAGAATTTTCCCAAACGCAACCGGATTGTAGCAGGCATGTGTGACGGGCTTGTGGTGATAGAAAGCGGCAAAAAAGGGGGCTCATTAATTACAGCCGAATTGGCCAACGGGTATAACAAAGATGTTTTTGCCATCCCCGGTAAAACAACCGACGCCAAAAGCGAAGGCTGTAATTATTTAATAAAAAATAATAAAGCTTCTTTAATTACAGGTGGAGATGACCTGCTTGAAATGATGAATTGGAAACCTGCAGCTAAAGCAACTCATAAAAAGCAACGGGAACTTTTTATAGAATTTACTGCAGACGAAAAAATAGTAGTAGATATATTACAGCAACAGGAAAGCCTGCAAATAGATCAGCTGTATTTTAAAAGCGGCCTAAGCAGTAGTGCCATGGCAGCCGCTTTGCTGATGCTGGAAATGAACGGCATAATCAACAGTTTACCTGGCAAAGTATATAAAATAAGTTTATGATACTTTAAAAAATTTCTTTGGTTTTGGGAGCGTTTACTTTTTCATATATCTTTGCCTATGGCAACAATAAACAACACTCCAGCTCAAACAAAATCAAAAAAATTTTTCGGTGAAGGCTTAACGTTCGATGACGTTTTACTTATGCCGGCTTATTCAGAAGTCCTTCCCCGCGAAGTTGACATCACCGCTACACTTACAAAGTCAATAAAATTAAATGTACCCATGCTAAGCGCAGCGATGGATACTGTTACTGAAGCCCAACTGGCAATTGCCCTGGCAAGAGAAGGTGGGCTTGGTATTTTACATAAAAATATGAGTATCGAGCAGCAAGCCGACCAGGTAAGAAAAGTAAAAAGAAGTGAAAACGGTTTGATACTTGACCCCATTACATTGACCGCTGATGCAACGATTGGCGAAGCAATTCGCATCATGCGGGAAAATAAAATTGGTGGCATTCCTATTATTGATGGCGCACAAAAATTAATAGGCATCCTTACCAACCGCGACCTTCGCTTTGAAACCAATTTCAAAGAAAAGGTAAGTACTATCATGACCAAAGAAAACCTGATTACTGCACCGGAAGGCACAGACCTAAAAAAAGCCGAACTCATTTTCAAAAAAAATAAAATTGAAAAATTACCGGTTGTTAATAAATCCGGTAAACTGATTGGCCTGGTAACATTTGGAGATATTCTGAAATTAAAAAGTTATCCCAACTCCGTAAAAGATTCGTTCGGCAGGTTGCTGGTTGGCGCCGGAGTAGGTATTACAAAAGATACCCTGGACAGGGTTGCTGCTCTACAACGTGCCGGTGTTGACGTTGTTTGCATGGATAGTGCACACGGACATACCAAAGGCGTTATAGATGCCGTAAAAGCCATCAAAAAAACTTTTAAAGGTATACAGGTAATTGCAGGTAATGTAGGCACCGGAGCAGGTGCTAAAGCTTTGGCCGATGCCGGTGCTGATGCGGTAAAAGTGGGCATTGGTCCGGGTTCTATCTGTACTACCCGTATTGTTGCAGGTACAGGTGTTCCGCAAATAACTGCTGTGATGGAAGCTGCCGCAGCATTAAAAGGTAAGAACGTTGGTATTATTAGTGATGGCGGCATACGCTACACCGGTGACATGGTTAAAGCACTGGCCGCCGGCGCCAGTTGCGTGATGATGGGCAATGTTTTTGCAGGCACCGAAGAGAGCCCGGGCGAAACAATTATATACGAAGGAAGAAGGTTTAAACAATACCGTGGCATGGGTTCACTGGGTGCAATGTCACAAGGCAGCAGCGATCGTTATTTCCAGGATGTGGAGGCTGATATCAAAAAATTTGTACCGGAGGGCATTGAAGGAAGAGTTGCGTTTAAAGGCCCGTTGAAAGAAATTGTGTATCAATATACGGGTGGCTTAAGATCAGGTATGGGTTATTGTGGTGCTAACAATATCAAGGCTTTGCAAAACGCAACGTTTGTAAAAATAACGAATGCGGGTATGCGTGAAAGCCATGCACACGATATCGCCATCACAAAAGAAGCTCCAAACTATAGCAGGTAAAAAATGTAGTTTTTTGTCCGGCCTTGTAAGCACTGTGGTACATCGTTGCGTCGCCCTCTTGTGCAGTATAGCTTTAGTGAACGTTTCCGTGTGAACATATTATTTCATGCAACGATTGTGTCTTCCCGGATGTCATCGTTGCGTGTCAAATTTTAAAACAAGACAAAATACTCCGTCAAACTCCGGCACAGGTTGTAAAAATTATCATGAAAAAAAACCGGCATACAAATAAAGCCTCTGCATTTTACTATTTCAAATTAAAGCTTTTGGTAGCGGCGCTTTTTCTATTACCTCTTACTTCTTTCGCCCAGGATTCTTCGCATATAAGGATTTCATTACTCACCTGCACACCCGGCGATGAATTGTATTCTACTTTTGGCCACAGTGCTTTAAGAGTGACTGATAGCAGCAGTGTATCAGACATTGTTTTTAACTACGGCACTTTTAATTTCGATGATCCGGGTTTCTACATAAAATTTATAAGGGGCAAATTATTGTATTATGTATCTACCGCAGATTTCCCCGACTTTAAAGAGGAATACCAAAATACTAACCGTGGTATGACGGAACAGGTTTTAAATTTAAGTGCCACAGAGAAACTAGCACTAATGCATTTTGTTTACAACAATGCAAAGGAGCAAAACAGGTATTACCAATATGACTTCTTTTTAGATAATTGCACTACCAGGCTAAGGGATATTATTGTAAAATTTAAAACCAACTATCCCCCGTTAAAACCTGTAATGCCCGTTAATACAAGGTTTCGACAGGCCATTCATGAATACCTTGATAAAGGTGGTAAATACTGGAGTAAATTAGGAATCGATCTTTTGCTGGGCGCTCCCACTGATGCTGTAATGACCACCGCCCAATCGCAATTTTTACCAGATAATTTAATGAAGGCGTTAGACAGCACAAATCAACAACATCAATTGGTGGTGAGTGAAACTGCATTGTACCCATTTACACCAGCCGGCAACGGGCAATCACTTTTTACACCCATGTTTGTTTTTTCGCTGCTCCTGATATGCATTGTTGCACTCAGTTTTTCCGGCAATAAAAAAGTGATGTTTCTTTTAAACAGTTTCGACGGATTGTTACTTTTTTTAACAGGTGCTTTGGGCATTTTATTTGTGTTTATGTGGACAAGCACGGACCATTCCATGGTAAAAAATAACTTCAATTTATTGTGGGCATGGCCAACAAACATAGTATTCGCATTTTTTGTAAACAGCAAAAAAAATTGGGTGAAAAAATACCTGTCGCTTCTTTGCGGTGGTTTGATCATTGTATTATTGAGTTGGTTTTTTCTACCGCAGCAAATGAATAACGCACTGCTACCGGTCATCTTGCTGCTGCTTTACAGAAGCTATCGCAGATACCAGTCATTTTAATTTATTTATGAAAGCAAATCATATTATCTATCAAAATTCGTTCGTTTACTACCAGGTGTATGGTGCAGGTAAACCTGTAGTATTGTTACACGGCTTTGGGGAAGATGGAAAAGTGTGGCAACCACAAATTGATTTTCTGCAGGCAAATTTCCGCATCATCGTTCCCGATATACCGGGTAGCGGACAGTCGCCGCTTATAGAAGGAGCCAACATCGATGTATATGCAGATATTGTAAAAAAAATAATAGACCAGGAATATCCGCAGGGAGACCAACGAATTAATATTATCGGGCATAGCATGGGCGGTTATATAACGTTGGCATTTGCTGAAAAATATCCTGGCTATCCGGCAAGCATTGGCTTATTTCATTCAACCGCTTTTGCCGACAGTGAAGAGAAAAAACAAACCAGGCGCAAAGCAATTGAATTTATAAAAACAAAAGGCGCATTTGCATTTTTAAAAACAAGTATTCCTGGATTGTTTACAACATCGTTTGCCGCAAGAGAGCCAGAAAAAATGAATGCGTTGATTGAAGATGGCAAAAAGTTCAGCAATGAAGCGCTGGTTCAATATTACGAGGCAATGATTGAACGACCAGACCGGACAGGTGTATTAAAAAAAATGAATACACCGGTGTTGTTTATCATTGGTGAAAATGATATGGCCATCCCTTTGCAAAGCAGCCTGCAGCAATGTTATTTGCCTAACCAATCGTATGTCACCATTTTAGAAAAGTCAGCACATATGGGCATGTGGGAGGAGGTGGAAAAGGCCAACAAAGTCTTGTTCAATTTTTTATTCAATTAGTTTTAACAGCTTAACCATTAGGCCGCCCAACGTTTTTAACTATATTTATATCTATTTATTTGCCTAAACTGCAGGATAAAGAATGAAAAAAATCTTCCTTCTATCGTTTTTACTCATATGTGCCTTATGTACTTTTTCACGTCACATTAAAGGAGGTTTTTTCAATTACCGCTACTTAGGCCCTGGTACCATTAATACTTCTTATCTAAAATATAAAGTTACGCTTACAGTTTATATGGATTGTGATGCAACCGGAGCTCAAATAGATCCGACTGTAAATTTTACAATTTTTAACGGCACATCGGCTACACAGGTTGATAACATACTAGTGCTACAAACATCCAGTTATTTACTACAAAAAATATTTGATGATCCCTGTATCACTGGTGACCAGGCGATTTGCTATTACCGGATTGTTACCTATGAACTTGCAAGCGTTGAATTACCGGCTTCCGCTAATGGTTATACCATCAGCTATCAGCGTTGTTGTCGTATTGAAAATATGGATAACATTGCAAACTCGGGTACCGTTGGTAATACATACACAATCAAAATTCCCGGCACAGCATCTCCTGTACCGGATGCCATTAAAAACAGCAGTCCTGAGTTTCCGGTAAATGATACTGCGGTGATTTGCGAAAACAGTTTTTTCAGATATCCCTTTTCGGCAAGCGATCCTGATAAAGACTCATTGAGTTATTCCTTTTGCAATTCGTATAGTGGCGGTACTGCTACAGAACCGGCTCCGGTAATAGCAGATGCGCCTTCTTATAATACGGTTCCCTATTTTGCTTCGTACAGTGGTTCAAATCCATTAGGTACTAAAGTTACTATTAACCCAATTACCGGCTTAATCAGTGGCATTGCACCGCCTATTACCAATACCGGCGAATATGCAGTAACCGTGTGTGTTTCGGAATATAGAAAAGGAGTTTACATTGGTGAAACTCGAAAAGAGCTACACATAAGGGTAAGAGATTGCTCGGCCACCAAGGCATTTTTAAACCCCATCCCGACCAGTTGCGACGGATTTAATGTAAACTTTTCCAACAACGCAACCAATCCTTCCGGTACCAACTATTTCTGGGATTTTGGTGAGCCTGCTTCCGGACTTAATAATACTTCCCTTAACCCTACTCCCACACATACTTACCTGGATACTGGCATTTATTTGCTAAAATTAAGAGTAGACATAGGCGGACTGTGTGCAGATTCAACTACCACCCAAGTGAAAGTGTACCCCGGATTTTTTCCTGGGTTTAAATCCAACGCGCCTTTATGTAAAGGATTTCCGGTACAGTTTACGGATACTACCAAAGCTAAATTTGGTGCGGTAACAGGCTGGCATTGGGACTTTGGTAACCTGGCTACGACTGCTGATACGAGCATAAAAAATAACCCAAGTTACGTATACCCGGATTCTGGTACTTACCAGGTACGATTGATTGTAGGTAGTACTTTTGGCTGTATTGACACAGTACAAAGCTCAATCCAAATCAGAAACACGCCAGCAATTTCAATTGTACCAAGAGATACGCTGATTTGCTTCATTGATACACTCCAAATAAAAACGACTAATACAGGTACTTTCCTTTGGAGCCCGAACTACAATATCAACAATGTAAACAGTGCGAATCCTTTGGTAAGTCCCGATGTGCCGACCACTTATTTTTTAACTTTTACAGATCCTACAGGCTGTACTGGCAGAGATTCTGTGTTTGTAGATGTAGTACGTTCGGTAAACATCAATGTTGGGAATGATACCACTATTTGCAGAACAGATGGTATGATAATCGGTACCAGCAGCAATGCGCTGCATTATACCTGGACCCCGTCGACCTACCTGAGCAGTGATACCGCAAAACATCCCTTTGCAAACCCGCTGGTACCTTCAATAACCTATCATGTGGTAGGCAATGTTGGTAGGTGCAGCAGCGCTGATGATATTACGATTCGTACATTGCCCTACCCTCCTGCCAAAGCTGGCAACGATACTACGGTTTGCTATGGACGTACCGTGCAATTAAAAGCTTCCGGCGGCATTGGTTATCAATGGAGCCCCGCTACTTTTTTAAATGCAACTAATATCGCCAATCCAATCGCTGTTAATCCGACAACCACAACTCAATACATTGTTGCAGTAACAGATATTACCGGCTGCCCCAAACCTGCTTTTGACACAGTAATAATAAATGTAGATCCTTTGGTAATAGCTAACGCCGGCCCGCCTGATACGACATCCGTATTAGGAGAGCCCTTAATTTTTAATGCTACGGGTGGTATCGCTTACGAATGGACACCTTCTACCTGGCTTAGTAATACCAATACAGCGAACCCTGTTGCACTTCCGGAAGATAATATTACTTACTATTTAAAAGTAAGCAGCGAAGCGGGTTGTACCGACACCGACAGCATTCGTGTAAAACTGTTTAAGGTGCCACCTAGCTTTTATGTTCCCACCGGGTTTACACCTAATAATGATCAGAACAATGACGTTTTGAAACCTATATTACTGGGTATGCGCACCCTTAATTATTTCAGGGTATATAATCGCTGGGGCAAACTGATGTTTTCTACCAGTCAAAAAGGACAAGGATGGGATGGAACATTCAAAGGCAATCCGCAGGACCCTGGTACTTACGTTTGGATGGCAGAAGGTGCCACTTTTCCAAACAATGTCATAAAACGCAAGGGCTACGTTGTGCTGCTGCGATGATCGTATTTCAACATGTTTAGCCGTTGCTACCTAAACTCACACCTGCACGGTGAAGCAGTAATATTGACTTTCATGGCTATTACAGGCGTAATGGTATTGCCTTAGCACTTTGAAGTACCCTGCCTGTATTTCAAATAATCTAACTTAATTTCGGAGTATGAATAAAATCGTTTTAATAACAGGCGCCACTTCGGGAATTGGAGAAGCCTGCGCAAAAAAATTTGCTGCGGCTGGTTATAAACTCATCATAACAGGCAGAAGAGCGGAACGCCTGGAAAAATTGAAAACAAGTTTAGAGGCTGAATATGCAACTGAAGTAATTTCTTTAACATTTGATGTACAGGACAGGCTGGCAGTAAATAAGGCAATTGCCGGGTTACCCCAAGCCTGGAAGCAGATTGACATATTAATAAACAATGCAGGACTGGCGGCCGGCCGTGATTTATTTGAAGATGCGGATATGGATGATTGGGAAACCATGTTAAATACCAATGTGCACGGTTTATTGTATGTTAGTAAAGCAGTGGTACCGTTTATGATAGCCAGGAAAACAGGCCATATTATTAATATGGGTTCTATAGCCGGTAAAGAAGTATACGAAAAAGGCAATGTGTACTGTGCCAGTAAATTTGCAGTTGACGCAATCAACAGGGGTATGCGCATCGACCTGCTTAAACACAATATCAAGGTAACAGCCATTCATCCCGGAGCTGTTGAAACAGAATTTGCCCTCGTTCGCTTTAAAGGAGATGAAGGGAAGGCTGCAGCTACCTATAGCGGTATTACTCCCCTGACAGCCAGCGATATAGCAGACACTATTTTTTACTGTGCCGGTTTACCAGCTCATGTTTGTATCAACGACCTTATTATTACCTGCACCCAGCAGGCAGACGCCTTTTATTTCCATAAAAACAGTTAAAATCAATAGATAAACCGGCGATTTTTTAGTGTTTAAATAACATTTTACAAAAATATCCGTTGTTATACTGGCATGAATTTGGAACACTGCCCTTTTTTATTTGTTATAAAAATATAAATGGACATAAAACACATTCATTCCGCTTAAATCCTATGACCCCTAACCTTAAACCATGAAGATTTACACCCTCCTTACTTCACTCACTTTGCTATTATGCTCAGGTAGAGAAGCAATTGCACAAAATGTTATACGACAGGCGGCTTGCTCAGACCCTTATATTTTACACCAGGCAGATAGTATAAAACAAGAATTGGCAAAACAAGGCTTTTTAATTGTTAAAGAGGCTTCAATGGCCATGGAAAGCGAATATGAAATGCCCGTGATTGTACCACTTACAGAAGGCAGCTGGTACCAGTTTGTTTTCATTGGTGATGTTACCTCTAAATTATATGAAGTGAGGATGTACGACTGGGACGAAAAGCAGGTAGCTTACCAGAAAAAACAATGGGGCGATGTGGATGGCAATGTGATCAGTTATTCATACATACCAAAGTTATCAGAATACCATATGATGAAACCTGTTCAGGTAAACAAAGGAAAGAAAAATTTATGCGGTTATGTTATGCTGCTTAAAAAAGTGAAGCAATAAATACGTTCTCATAAGTGTTGATTATAAATGTTGATTAAGCGCCCCGAATATAGCCGGGGCGTTTTTGTTTTGTTTGTCCGTAATTTAATTGAACTTACAAAACAGCCAGGCGTTATACAATTTTCTTGATGCTATTACATCACTTCATTACTAACAACACCCGTTACACCAATGACAAAATGATCCACAGTAATTTTTTAATATTATTACTCCCGTTCTACCAATATCCTTTCACATACCACATTGCTTAATACTTCCGCTTGCCTTTTGCCGTAACTCACCACCATTGATTTATCAAAGGGTTCTATTGATCGTATCTTAATTTTTAATCCTAACCTCATTTCCCGGTTGTTTAAAAATTTCAAAAAATCAGATGACGTATTGATAACGGCAGCCAGTTTAACAGTTTCCCCTTCGAGACAATCGCTTAGTTTGTTATACTCCTTCCAAACTATCTTGCCGCTTTTATCAGGTATTGGAGAACCATGAGGATCAACCTTAGGATATCCCAACAACTCATCCATTTTCTCAAAAAAAACAGGCGACTGGATATGTTCAATTTGTTCAGCTATGTCATGAACATCTTCCCAACCTAATTGCATTTTTTCCACCAAAAACATTTCTGTAAGCCGGTGCTTCCGGATGATAAGGCCCGCTTCTCTTTTCCCTTTTTCACTCAGGCGAAGCGGTTTATAACTTTCGTAAAGCACAAGCTTTTTTTCCGACAATTTTTTCATCATGCTTGTTACGGTGGGCATCTTTATTTCAAGCCGGCGGGACAATTCAGTAACATTTACTTCACCGGCTTCATTGGCCATGTTGAACAATGCTTTCAGGTAATTTTCTTCTATTAATGAATTCATAAGACAAAGCTATTAAAATTAGCGTGCCAATTTAAACTCGAATACCAGTAAATAATTTTGTTAGATTAATCTAACTTATTATTTTTGTTTATCTAATTATAATATACAATTGACAAAAAACTATTTTTACATCCGAACGATTTTAAGCTTTCTACTTATTGCGGGGCTTAACTTAACAGCCCTGTCGCAAAACATGAGCGGTATTGTAAGAGACGCCCAAACGCGGCAGGCAATCAGCTTTTGCAGCATTCAAGTTATGCAAACGGGTATTGGTACAATTACGGATATCAACGGAAAATTTAAAATACCAGTTCCGCCTACTATGACTACTGTACATTTGGCGGTTTCTTCATCCGGTTATTTTTCAGATACCATCGCAATTTTATCTCCAGCCAAATACCTTGAAATATTTATGACTCCATTACCGGGTACTTTGAACGAAGTGGTAGTTACGAGTGCCTCAAAAGCAACGCTTGCAAAAGAAACCCCCCTGGCCATCATCAGTGTGTCATCAAAAGCTATTGACAATACCGCCGAAACAAACATCATAGATGCATTGGTGAAAAATGTACCGGGTCTTAACGCTGTAAAAACAGGACCCAATATTTCCAAGCCTTTTATCAGGGGCCTGGGCTACAACCGTGTGTTGGTATTATACGATGGACTACGGCAGGAAGGACAGCAATGGGGCGATGAGCATGGCATTGAAACTGATGCCTACAGCATAAATAAAGCAGAAGTAGTTAAGGGACCTGCAAGCATTATGTATGGGTCGGATGCTGTGGCGGGCGTGGTAAGCCTGATACCCGAAGTACCGGCAAATAAAGACGAAAAGCTGCAGGGGAAATATTACGCCGAATATCAACATAACAATGGATTAATTGGCAATGGCTTAAAGTTGTCCTGGTCAAAAAACCATTGGGGCTATATGTTACGGGGCTCGTTTAAAATGGCAAAAAACTACACCAATCATATTGATAAAAACATTTACAATACGGCGTTTCGTGAAGCCAATGCATCTGCAATTGTGCAACATTACAGCGATAAAGGCTACTCCAATCTAAGCCTCACGCTGTACAACAACTTACAGGGTGTACCGGATGGCAGCAGGGATTCAATAACAAGAAAATTCAGCAGGCAAGTGTATGAGGGCATTAACGATGACATAAAAAACCGGCCAATTGTTTCGCAAACTGAATTAAGCAGTTACACCCTTAGTCCTTTACACCAGCATATTCAACATTACAGGCTTTACAGCAACAATCATTATGAAGTTGGTAATGGCAATATTGATCTTTTATTGGGGCTGCAACAAAATATCCGCAGAGAATACAATCACCCTACTTTACGCACGCAGGCAGGTATGTATGTACGGCTTAACACGCTTAACTATAGTCTTCGTTACAACGCTCCGGCTATCCTTAATACTGAAATTTCGCTTGGCATAAATGGAATGTACCAAAACAACAAGAGTAAAGACGCTACTAATTTCCCTATTCCTGATTACCAGTTGTTAGATGCGGGCATTTACATGTATGGCAAATGGAAACAAAAAAAATGGACAATCAGCGGAGGTGTAAGGTTTGATAACAGGCATTTAAAAGGGGATCCTTTTTATACAGGCGTAAACAATCTTACCGGTTTCGATAAACATATTTTACTGCCAGATACCGCAGGTGCGTATTTACAGTTTCCCCGGCTAAATAAATCCTTCACCGGAACTTCCCTTAGCATTGGCGCCACTTACCAGGTGAACGAGCACATCAGCATAAAAGCCAATGTAGCTAAGGGTTACCGGGCACCCAGCATTACCGAGTTCGCATCCAACGGATTAGATCCAGGTGCACATATTATCTACCTGGGAAACAGCAATTTTATACCGGAATTTAGCGTGCAGGAAGATATTGGAACAGCTTTTAGTTTTAACGACGTTTCTGCATCGATAAGCCTGTTCAACAATAACCTAGCGCATTACATTTATTTGTCGCAATTGACTGATGAAAATGCCAACGCCGTTTTGGATGCGCAGGGCAACAAAACCTTTCAGTACCAGCAGGCAACGGCACAATTATATGGCATGGAACTTAATTTAAATTTGCATCCATCGGCTATTAAGGCATTGACATTTGAAAATGCCTTCTCTATGGTATATGGCTTTAATAAAAAACAAGTCTACAAAAACAAGGGAATTAACGGAGCCTATTTGCCTTTGATTCCGCCGCTGAAAATATTAAGCAGTCTGAACCAAAATATAAAAATAAACTCAAACATATTTGATGCGATTAATTGTAAAATGGAAGTTGAATTCAATGCTGCACAAAACAGATTTCTGGCGTTGAACAATACAGAGACTGCAACACCATCGTATACCCTGATCAACCTTTCACTAAACACGAAAATTGTTTTGACAGAAAGCGCCAGCCTGCAATTACAATTGCAGGTAAACAACCTTTTTGATAAAGCCTATCAATCGAACCTTAGCCGGTTAAAGTATTTTGAGTATTACAGCAGCTCACCAAATGGCCGTTATGGAATTTATGGTATGGGAAGAAATATTTGTTTGAAAGCTATCTTGCCATTTAAATAACAGTAACTTTTTCCTATTATAAACATGTAGCCAAATAAGTAAATCACGGTAATGCAATCCATAGTTTTTATAAAAAATCCTCACCGGTAAGTGAGGATTGTAAACTTTTATAGTCTGTACTTATTGCGCTAAAGAAATTCTTATTTGTACGCCTGCTCTTGTGTTGGTTATCGGCGCACTGGATGAGATATATGGAATCACCCTCCGCTGATCAAAATATAATTTTAGATTTACCCTGCTGTTAAGGTAATAATCAATCGTTGGCGAAAGTGTTATTTCTTTACTGCCCCCGGTAGGCAAAGTAGCCTCCTGGTCCAGCCTGTTATTAACGGTAACATTGTCACGTATTTTCATGTCAAACCTAAAGTTGATTTCGTTGTCCAGTTTACCTGTTCCACCCTTGCTCAAAAACTTGGGCAACTTTAATCCGCCCAGTAATTTCAACCCACGCTTACGGTAGCCGCCACCGATGGAAAATTCAGTAGACCGGGTTTCACTCAACTGAAAATCTATCAGGCTTAAACTAAGGGTACGCTGTTTGGTATAATCAATTTTAAACTGTACCTGGTTGGTAAACATCACATCTATACCAACCAACGGTG
Organism: Chitinophagales bacterium; assembly: GCA_038210625.1. Lineage (GTDB taxonomy): Bacteria > Bacteroidota > Bacteroidia > Chitinophagales > Chitinophagaceae > Ferruginibacter. The sequence continues at coordinate 22,010 of JBBQWL010000035.1, forward strand.
CAAACTGTTCGGTAATAGTGATGTTGGGAACCAAAAAGTACGGAACATAATTTTTAGAAACCGTATCGTAAAAAGAAGGGAACCCGTACCTGAACTGATCTGCATAAAACAATGCTGAAGTAAATCCATTCATGCTCAGGCTTCCGTTATAAGCATGTGATAAAGTTATGTTACTAAATATTTTTTCGAGCCCCTTCACCCTGCTAAGGCCAGTGTAATCAATTTTCCAGTTGGGCTTGGGTATAAAACCTTTGTAAGGATTTGACTTGATGTTTGGATTGCTTTGGTTGATAAGGGAAATTGACTTGGGATCTTTACCTGAATAAGCGGCAACAAATGCAGGAATCAAAACGTCTGTTGCATAACGGTTGTAGCCATGTGCATAACCATCCGCATCTGAAGGAATACCCGCATTGTATTTGTTAGCAGTGCCCAGCCGTTGTGAAATAATTTGCCTGTAAGACTCGAACTTTTGAAATGTAGTGGAAATTCTGTTGGGATCAAATTTGCCAAACAACGTTTTGTAAGAAATATAACTGATATCAAAACTTCCACCGGAATAAGGGCTCAGGTGACCAAAATTGTTTCCACTACCCGTTGTGTCTTTAAATATTTCGGAATAATTTTTACTGAATGTTTTGCTCAGGTTGATCGAAATCTGCAAATCACGTACCGGCTCTAACTGCGCAGTTAGCACCAGCCGCTGATCAAAAGATTGCTGAAAAATGGTACTGAAGTTACTGTCTCTTGTAATCAGTCCCTTCCTGGCGGCTGCACTCATCCAATTGGTATCTGGCTGACTGCCCGCTATAAAACCCATGTCTGGTTGCATACTTCGCCAGTTGCGTCCAATTTCCTGTGTACTGTCCATGTAACCCGGCAGGCGTGTATTGGCATTTTCAGATAACGAAACATTTACCTGCTTTAAACTACTCACGAGTTTACCAAAAGCCCTGCCCATTGAGCCTACATATGGCATTGCGTTGGGATCTTTTATTTTTCTTGTTCTGATTCTTTTTATCTGTTTTATCCTGATGCTGTCTTTTGTAACATACTTATACAGCGTATCTTTTTTAATGGTAATAATTTTTTCGGCACGCTCGACTTTCGGCTGATCAATTACCCTGAAAAATTTTAATTTATTGTACAACCTTGTAAAATCAAATTGGGCAGTAGCTTCTTTGGATTGACCATTTTCTAAAATATTACCGAGTTCAACAGCCAACCTGGAAGCGCCTATCCAGCGGTACGTAGCCTGGTATTTAAGGTTCACCGTTGTCCAGTCCAGCAAGGGAAATTTCGCTGTAGGCAACGTATAACTTATGTTGGCAGTTTGATTATACAGTGTGTTTCTTCCGCCTTTAAAAAGATTTTTAATAATGGTATCTTTCTTTTCCTTTGTATCAATACGGCCGTAAGGCTCATCTATGCGGCTGTTATTGGTGGCGTTAAAATCAAACATGATGGATCGCGTAAGACCCCAGCGTAAAATATAATCCCGTTGAAAAGTAAAGTACTTGTCATAAGTTTCGGGAATTTTATATTTGTCAGATCCTACACTTCTTGGTCTTATTGCACCAAACTGTCGTTGAATGTCGGCCCTGAAACTTAACTGTGAAGGCACAGGATTAACATTGATATCTTTTACCAGGTCGAACCAATGCTTTTTGCGTTTGGTAAACAATTTCATCTTTTTGAACGGCTCAATGTATTTTGGCTGCGGCACAAAATTGTAACCCAAACCTCCCCGGTGGCGGGTAATTTCATTATTTTCTATCAACGGACTATGGGCCGTTATATTGATATAGGAATAACTGACATCCACATTTTCAATATCGTAAATTTTTGGCTTTTTAGTACCGGTTCGGTTCTTACGAACGTTCGTAAAATTCAGTGTTTTGGTACTGGTAAAATCTACAGCGGCATTTTTTATTGAGTCCCGCATATTGACAGGAGATACAGACAGCTTATCTTTCAGTTTAATGTCCAGGTCATATGGATCGTACAACGGCTTGCTCACAGTTTGCGAAATACTTGCAAAAACCGGTATAGAAATAGCTGCTTTTTTGGGTAACAATTTTCCTAATTCAAGGTTGGCAGCCACATCAAACTGTGTCATATCATCTCTGAATCGCTCATCTACCCGCTGTTCCAGGGTGCCAAATCCACTGCTGTGCGTAGAGATGGAGCCCGTTACGGTACCCAAATCTGCCAGGTTCATATCCATTCTTGCCAGGGCTGCATACCCGCCTTTTTCATTGATAGAAGTAAGCCGGAGTTCGTTCACCCAAATTTCACCGCAGGCATTCGGATTGTTTACATTTTCAACGCCAATCAATACGCCTCTTAACTCGCCAAGGTTAGGATCACCGAGTATTGAATATGTTTGACCATTGCCCTGCAATGCACTGAAAATAACAGTTGGCGATCCTTGCACATTTCGTTGCTGTTTTAATTTAGGTAATAGTGTAAGATCAACATTGAGATTATTGATCGCCCGCCACAATGTGTCGTTATAAGCATCTGTATTGGGGTTCAGCGTATTCGCCGAAAGCGGCGTCATATACAACGGAATTTTCACCTCGTAATAATTACTTACAAAGTCGGTTCCTATTCTTATCACCGCATTCAGGTCTCGGTCTTTAATGCTGTTGGGGCTTTTAACATTGTTTTCTGCATGTATGTACATACTTAAATTACCATACTGGCGTATATCCCTGTTGGCAAAAGTTTGAAAAACGCCTCTTGCATCATTTTTACCCAATGCACAAAATTGCAGTGACATACTTTGCTCATTTTGCAAAAGATTTACACCGTTATTGCTTTGTATTTGCTGGCGTTGAATGTCTCTTGGCGTACGGTAAGGTAACGGAGAACGTTTATCATTTTCTTCAATATTAACGGCGCCTACATTAAAATCTACATTGGTAGAAATAGGCGAATAAATTCCGGTAGTATCAATTTTATTTTTGAAGCTGCGCCAGATATTGCGGGTAAGTTCCAATTTTCCAAAACGCATTACTACTGAGTCAGAAAAATCTGTCAGGAACATTCTTATGAAACGAATAGATTTAAAGTCGGGTATATTACCAATCTTACGGTTGTACGATCCAATGGGAATTTTAAACTGGTACCATGTTTCGTTACGTGTGTTGCCATTTACTAGTTTTATGCCTACCACTTTTTTATCAACAATATAATTAACGCCAATTTGCATATTAGGATCTGATTGCGGCTTAATATCCACGATGTACTGAAAATATTCTTCAGACTCGTTCATGGTGTTATCCTTATTCAGATCTTCTGCATCGGGGTAAAGCGTTGCTGCTGATGAAAAGATAGAGCCATCATTTACTTTTGAATTGCCCTGGGGATTATTGAAATTTTTATATCGCTTTAGGATGCCATCATTGGCTGTGAAAGAAGCGTCCCTGTAATGTGTGTAATCATCCTGGGAAGGATCTGCAGATACTTCCTGTAATGCGGCACTATTAAGAACCGGCCCCAACGCGGCTAAATAAGGTGCCCGTTTAATTTTTTCAGCTGCATCATCCAGTCCATCAAAGCCAACGTCCTGGTATTGACGTTCGGTTGCATCATTACTGAAGGCGTTGGTAACCTGGATAGGATTTAAAGGAGCCTTTCCCCAAACAGTTGTAGAATCTACCTGTGCCGGTGCATTCGGCGTTGGCATTCCGTTTTCGTAAAATCTGCGGCCATCTTTCAGCACATCTTCCGAAATATTACCTAGGTTAAAATACAATTTACCGCCTGCAGTTGGAGAGACGGGTGTTTTGATAAACGGATCCTGTACCCAAAATTCTATAAACTCCACATTGGCTGTTTCAAAATCTGTTTGATCAATATTGCGCATTAAGCCGCCCCACCGTTGCGTAGGATTTTTTAGCCGGTTATTGGCGTCAATGCTTAATGGAGATGCGTCAAAATTATAAGGCCCCTTTTGATCAGGATAATAGGCAAGGTCGAACGTTGTTAACTGGTTTTGCCCGTAATCCGTTGTACGCTGTGGAAAAATTTCACTCTGACTGATCAGGCGGACCTGTGGATCACTCAACTCATCCCTGTTATTACCCAAAGGGTTGTTAGCTCCTTTGTATAATTGTAAGGCGGGTTCAATCTGGTACCAGGCCAGCTTGGCCCTGTTCTTTCCATAATCCAGGTTGTTATTTAATTTACCTTCTTTAAAAATTTCATTGCCCGCCTCATCGGTAGCGCCCTGCGGAGTAGAAGCAAGACCCCAGCTGATGGCAGGAAAACGCAGATCGATACCTGATTTGCTTCCTTCAAAATCATCGATGTATACTGCGCCTGCAGACCCTTTACCTATTTGAGAAGCGTGGCCCGGTTGCAGGTAAGCGCCTTCTGCATAAAAATTAATAGTAGAGGGCGCCGTGGTTGAATAGAACGGGAGCTTATCCAATAACTTGGTAATCCTTGGTGTTTCTTTACGATAGTTAACATCCAGTCCATACATAGTATTGCGAATCGGATCTTCACCAATGTTATTTTTGGTAAAAAACGGCCGCTCGCTTAAACGCACGATTGTACCGCCAAAGGCCAATTGTTCCTTCAATGTATTCTTGGCAAGGTAATCGAGGCGCAGCCCTAAAAAGCTTTTTTGCTGCAATCCATATCCCGCGTTGTTTTCAAAATTTACCTGTACCGGTAACCCGGCATTTAAAATGGCCTGGTTAGTTACCTTAATGGTACCGAGGTCATAGTTAATATCATAGTCCACCCCTTCTGTAAGGGTTTGGCCACCTGCAGTTACTTTAACACTGCCCTTGGGAATATTGTAACCAATACTAATATCGGATGAGCCTGAAGTTTTGGCAGACCCTTTCATTACAAAGCGGTTCAGGTTGGGATACTGCTGTGCTACTGCCTTGATAGAATCATACAACGCATAATACAAAGTGTCTTTAGCCGTTGCGGGTATAACATTATATATCTGCGAGGCCAGGTCGCGGCCAAAAGGCTCCAACACCGGAAATACAATTCTGCTGTATTGAGATAGCACGGTAAAGCCTTCCACATAATCAAACACACCATCCGGCTGGGGATCGCGGTTGCTGTTGAGGCGGTCTAAATTTACCAGCGTTAAAATAGGTGTTCCCTGGTTTTTATCTCCAAAAGGAACATATCTTTTTGATCCCAGGCTTGGTTCCTGGTATAATAAATTGAGTTTAAAATCGGTCGGTGTCAAAACACCATATCCAACAGAATAAACGTTTTTCATCATCAGTTGCCAGATAGGCAATTGGGTACGCTGAGATGTGGCCTTTAATAATTTAAGAAACAATACCTTCTGCGTGGCAGAGGTACTGTCTGGTGGAAGATCCTGTGAAAATTCACCCACCTGGTAAATCCGGCCATTGTAGGAATATTGGTAAGCCACGGCAAGAACCTCATCTGATTGCAATGGCTGGCTTAATGAAATATATCCCGCCTGCCTGTTAAAAATGTATTGGGTGGAATCCAGTTTCCGGGCGAATGTTTTTTCAAAGTCCTGAACCGGTGCCAGGCCAAGGGATTGCAGGTTACTAACTACCAGGGCCGGATTTCTGTTATTACCGTTTGTAATTATTTTACTGTACAGGTCATTTGTACCGTTTGCGGGCGGAGCAAAAGTGCTGGTAACATTGATAGTTGGCGGTCCACGAAACGGATTTTTTTCACCTAAATCCATCAAGCCCACGATATCTCTTGTATTGGTAGTGCCTCCATTTTTGTTGGTAACCCAAACCTCTAACCTCAAAATTTGCACGGGCGTGGTTACAGCAGGTAGTTTTGCCAGCACTTTATTATAATTATCCTTAAAATACTGGCCCAACAAAAAGTGACGGTTTTCTTCGTATTCATCTGCTTTAATATCGATTACCTGAGAAGCGGCACCACCCTGCAGGTTAGCAGTTTGCCTGGCAGATTTTTGGTAAGCCAATACAGAAGTAACATTCAGCTTACCAAACTGCAGCTGTGTTTTTAAACCGAATAACTGCTGCGCCCCGGGAATAAATGTACTGCGTGAGCTAAACGTAACGGCTCCTGCTTCAATGCGTTTAATAATTTCATCGTCTACGCCGGAGTAATCCAACTTCAATTGATTATCCTGTCCAAAATTGGCGAGGGTATTGTAATTAATGGGAAATTTTAATTTGTCGCCGATATTGGCATTTACGTTTACCTGGGCGGCCATATTAAAATCAAAGCCGCCGTTTTTCCTGGCCCTTTCAGGCAGGGTTGGGTTTTTAATATTTTGTCCCTGGTAACCCGCCGTAATATCTACGTTGCCCTGCGGCGCAATATCAATTTTACCATTACCAAATAAGCGGTTAAAAAGGTTGTCGTACAACGACATTTTGGGCTTTGTTAGTTTACGGTTCAACAAATTCATGGTGTTGGCCCGCTTTTTAAAATAATCCAGTTCCGCCTGCTTGTTTTTCAACGCCCAGTATTCATCAAAAGTATAGGTGGTAGGTGTACGGTAATATTTATTGCCGATTTTTTCATACAGCGTATACAAATGTGTTGCAGGATCGTAAGCGATTGAATCGGTAATGTTGGCGGGCTTTTTAAAATCAAACGTGCTTTTATTGCCATTGCTCATAAAATCACCGCGGGTATCGTGTATGGGGTAAGGAAGCCCATTGGGCAAAGTTGTATCACCTGCAGCAGCCAACCTTCTGCCAGCATTGTTATTTTGCGCCGAAATGGAGAGTGAAATTGAAAGTAAAACCACTACCTGTCCCAACCCAAAGCCAATTACTTTTGGTAAAAATTTTCTTTTGAAAAACATCCGCTAAATCAATTAAAGTAAAATTCTATCAAATGGCTTTAAGCGCTTTTTTTATTAAATCTTCTAAATTGTTTATGTCGGGTTCAGTATGGTTGATTTTTTGTATTGCCGATTCCGCCTGTGGGCGGGATATACCCAATGAAACCAATGCATTTAACGCATCTTGCTGTAATCTATTGCCCGGGGTAGCTGGTAGGGTAAGATCGGTTGCAGCTTTGGCTACTTTGTCCCTTAATTCCAGTACCAGCCTTTCTGCTGTTTTTTTGCCAATTCCCTTTACACTTTCCAGCAGTTTTACATTGTTTTGTACGATGGCTTTGCCTACTTCATCTGGCTTCAGGTGAGACAGCATCATTCTTGCAGTTGCTGCACCAACGCCGGAAACGCTGATTAGCTGTATAAACATTTCCTTTTCTCCCTTATCAAAAAAACCATAGAGCGTATGTCCATCTTCTTTTATTTGCAGGTAAGTATACAGTTTACCTTTCTCTAAATTTTGAATGTGGGTAAATGTATTCAGGCTAATGTTCAATTCGTATCCAACGCCGTTTATGTCCACATAAACCTGCGCTGCGTTCTTCATAGTAAATTTGCCTTCAAGGTATGCGTACATGTTATTCTTTGAGTCTGCCGCGAAAATAAGCATAAAAACCGACCGAAGATCCCTAAATTCATCCTAGCGATTTTTAGTGTATTTTTGCCCGCTCTTAAAATTATCAAATAAAACCTAAAATAAAAATCTTTTATACGATATGCAAAAAATTACCGCAGCAATTACTTCAGTAGGTGGATACGTTCCGGAATACAGGTTAACCAATGCCATACTGGAAACAATGATTGATACAAATGATGAATGGATCAGGAGCAGGACCGGTGTGGAAGAAAGAAGAATTTTAAAGGGAGAAGGATTAGCAACTTCGGATATGGCTGTGCCTGCGGTGCTGGATATTTGTAAAAAAAGAGGCATTGATCCTACCGAAATAGACTGTATGATTTGTGCTACGGTAACGCCGGATATGATTTTTCCGGCAACAGCCAACATTATCTGCGATAAAATTGGTGCGGTAAACGCCTGGGGATTTGATTTAAGCGCTGCCTGTTCCGGTTTTTTATTCGGGCTAACTACCGGCGCTGCCTTAATTGAAAGTGGCCGTTATAAAAAAGTTGTTGTTGTTGGTGGTGATAAGATGAGTGCCATCGTAGATTATACTGACCGCACTACCTGCATTATTTTTGGTGATGGTGCGGGAGCCGTTTTGCTGGAGCCTTCTACCGAAAATGTTGGCGTAATGGATAGTTTATTAAAGAGCGACGGATCTGGTAAAAATTACCTTCACATGAAAGCGGGCGGATCCTTAAGGCCTGCATCTGTTGAAACGGTACAAGCCAGGGAACATTATATTTTTCAGGAAGGTCAGCCTGTATTTAAAGCCGCTGTAAAAGGGATGGCAGACGCTGCTTATGATTTATTACAACGCAACCACCTGACAGGTGACGATATCGCCTGGCTGGTACCGCACCAGGCTAATAAAAGAATTATTGATGCCACAGCCAACCGCATGGGATTATCGCCTGAAAAAGTAATGATCAATATTCAGCGATATGGCAATACCACGGCTGGTACTATTCCGCTATGTTTGTGGGAGTGGGAAAACCAGTTACACAAAGGCGATAATATTGTGCTTGCTGCATTTGGAGGCGGTTTTACCTGGGGTGCAACGTTGGTTAAATGGGCGTATGATACACCATCTGCCAGCTGATTTTACCCTTGATTTTAAAAGCTTACCCAATAAACAAGTGGTCGTATTCGGGTAATACGACCACTTGTTTTATAACAGCAATTTTCTATTGTATCAGTTGCCAGCCTTTCCACCAAACAGGTAGCCCACTTTAATGTTTACACCATTTGTTTTTAAAGATGAATTCGGGTTGGGATCAAGATCAGTAAAACCCATTGTATACCCCGTCTGAAAATATAGTCCATTAGAAAGTTTGTATCCAGCAAGGATGTTACCGCCAATGTCCAGCGCCTTTACGTGCTTATCAGGATCACTGGCAGAAACCTCACTATCTTTTTTCCCATCAAATTTTACATGACCATTGCCTGATAATGTTTGTGTAGGGGAACCTGAAATCGTACTAATAATAGTATAATTATATTTTCCAGACAAACCGTAACTCACTGACGGACCGATTCCAAAAAAAAAGGCATTATTTCCGGAGGGACGACTGTACACGAAGTTTAAGGGAAGCTCAATAAAATTAAAAGTTCCTTCACCCGTAGAAGCTAGATTCATGTTCGCTTCAGTTTTGTTATAATCAACGTTATACCCTTTTTGAATAATATTAAATTCAGGCCTGAACGACAGGGCATGCGCTATCTGCACTTCAGCCACAACACCTGCGAGAAATCCGAATTTGGGTTTGGTCAATCCCTTGGTTGTTGTACCAGATTCCGTGCGCTTTCCCTGCAGGTTAGCAAAATTTCCGCCCACATGTGCGCCAAAATTAATTTGTGCGGTTGCTCCTGCGGTTACAATTACTAATGCAGCACTGATGATTACTTTTTTCATGTAGGTAGATTTATCTTAAAAATATCGACAAATATAAAGATTGCGAAATTGTTATTCTTGTATGACGCTTGTTTCGCATTATAAATCTTACCAGTTTTATAGCAGGTAAAAAAGAATTGAAACAAATTGAAAGTAATCCAGCTGTATTTTTTTATTAAATGTCGTTATAATTATCAGGCTTATTTAATGCAAACGATTTAACTTTATGAAAATACAGCCACATCTTTAAAACTATTGTCAGTATGAAAGTTTCATCAATTTTACAAGTATTTATGATCGTTTGCAGCTTAACAATTGGATCAGTTACACTGTTGCCTGCCCAGCAAATCGGGCTGCAATTGTATAGCCTGCGCAATCAATTTAAAACGGATGTACCTGGCACGCTGGCCAAAATAAAAGAGTGGAAAATAACAGCCATAGAAGGTGGCGATACCTATGGTTTACCTGTTGAAGCATATAAAAAACTGCTGCAGCAAAACAACCTGCAAATGATTAGCTATGGCGCCGGTTTTGAAGAATTGCAAAACAACCCGCAGGCAGTGGCAGACAAAGCAAAGGCTTTTGGCAGTAAATTCATCATGTGCGCCTGGGTGCCACACAAGGATGGATTTACGATGGACGATGTAAAAAAAGCCATCACCGTTTTTAATACTGCCGGAAAACTGCTAAAAGAAAATGGTTTGCAATTTTGCTATCATCCGCATGGATATGAATTTGGCACCTTTGAAGATGGAACAATGTTCGACTACCTTGTAAAAAATACAGATGCCCGCTATGTAAATTTTGAGATGGACGTATTTTGGGTAAAACATCCGGGGCAAGATCCGGTAGCACTGCTTAAAAAATATCCAAATCGTTTTTTACTGCTGCACCTGAAAGACCGTAAACCCGGTACTGTAGGAAACCAGGAAGGGCATGCACCGGATGAAACCAATGTAGTATTGGGACAAGGTGATGTTGGCATCGCAGCAGTTATGACAGAAGCAAAAAAAATAGGTATACAATACTGTTTTATCGAAGATGAATCTCCAACACCGGTACAACAAATTCCGCAAAGTCTTCAGTTTTTACAATCACTTAAATAATTCGGCTGAACAAATTGCAAGCAATAGCCACGGTGGAGGAATGACTACTAATTTTTCAATAACTTTTTAAAAAAGGGAATCAGTTCTTCTGCCAGTACAGCGTGCTCGGCTACAGATGGATGACCGCTGCAACCGCTTGCCTGCATAGGTTCGAAAAAGAACAACGCTACTTTTTTATCAGCAGGATACAGTTCATCAATATTTTTTTGCACCGCCGTAATGCAATGCTGCAGCAGTTCCCTGTTGTTGCCATTTACCATCGGACTGCTAAGCAACGCTATTTGCGCCACCGGGTATTTTGATTTTACCAGCTGCACAAATTTGATGTAACTGCTTACAAAAATTGCGCTATCAAACGGTAATCTTTTTCTAACGCCATCACCATTGCTGAAATCATTTGTGCCCAATGCAATGCTCACTATTTTTGGTGTATACAATTTAAAATCCCACAGCACAGAATTACCTTCCTGGAAATCCGCTTTTTCATATACCTGCGGCATCACAGGACCATCACTATTCCAGTTACGATAAATGCCAATGCCACTAACACTACTCAAAATAAAATTGGTTTTTAATTCCCGCGCAACCCTTGGTCCGTAAGCATAATAGGCATTGTGCTGGTCGTGGTACTCCCCTGTTCCACAAGGCACGTCTGAAGTATCTGCGGCGGCGCCACAGGTGATACTATTACCAATAAATTCTATCAAGGGTGCAGATTTTGGTTTAATAGCTCTCACATTTTGTCCGAATATTTTTTCTATTACAATTGAACCGGTATGCGCTTCGGTAGCCTTGTAGATCCAGACTATATGTTTTCCTTCTTCGTTGGCAGAAATTACAATAGGCACCTGTGAATTTTTTGACACCCTGATCCTTTTTTGATAAACACCATCCAATTCATATTGCAGGTAATTGTGATCCTGGGCATTTCCGAGGGCAGCAAAAATCTGGCAATCTTTTCCTTCAAAGCTAAATCCAAAATGTACGGCCGAACTGATGAGTTCAAGGTTATGATCTTTAGTAAGGAGGGACCTGCCATAGGGATACAATGCTGTTGCAGGTAACTCGGTAGGTATTTCTTTATGGATGGTAAACGCTGTAATTGCAAGAAACAAAAGACATGCGCTAGCGACGATTTTTTTAATTGGCAGTTTCATAAACAGCGTATTGATTTCGTTATGTAAATTATAAAAAGAATATCGCAAATACGGATATAGAATTGAACAGGTTTTATTCTTCCCTGGCACTATCCTTTTTTAGCCGCTGAATGCAGTTGGTTAACGCCCTGAAATTATGATAGTTGCCTTTCCATATATGTCCTTTTAAAGCAGTTTTTCGTTGCGGCTCTTTATCCAACCCTTCTTCGTACCAATCGCCATTCACATGATCAATCAGGAAGGTTTGGATATAGTTCCACTGCTGTTTAAATTTCGCATAATAATGCATCGCATCATCAGGAAAATAGTCTGCCATCAGCAACAAGGTATTCATGCCCTCTGCCTGCGCCCACCAGTTTTTACTGTCCAATAAAATCGAGATGGAATCACGGTTTTTAAAATAGTATCCTTCATCATAAAAACCGCCAAGCGAATTATCCCAGCCGTTTCGAAGTGCGTGGTCTACCATCTTTTTGCCGGCATATAACGTAGCGGTATCATTTTTTACTCCCAAGGCATGTGATGCTTCCAGCATCAGGTAGGCCGTTTCTATATCATGGCCAAAGGATACATGGTCTAAATATTTATGCTTTCTTATAACGGCTTCTGACGAATCTTTGAATGAAACCGGCACCCAATCCGGTGTAAAAAAAAGTGTGAGGTATCCTTTGGAGTTCGTTATTTTATCTCTTACCAGGTAGAGCATTTCCTGCAGCCGCTCCTTAACAAGCGCATCCGGCCATACGGCATACAATTCAGTAAATGCCTCCAGCAAATGAATGGATGAATTCTGGTCTTTATATCCAAGATCAGCAGTAGAAGGTGTGGTTGCATCTCTTTTTACAATGCTGCCATCTCTTTTTAAATGCTGATAATACCCTTTGTATGCGGGATCATGACTATGCTTTTCTAACCAAAAAAATGCTTTCTTCGCCAGGTTCAACGCCCCTGTATCCCCGGATGCTTTATAATAGGCTGATAAAGCATAAACGGCAAAGGCATTTCCGTAGGCTTCCTTGGGCGCATCGGGATTACTTTTATCTGTACCCTGCCGCGTAACAAGGTTGTAAAACCCTCCGTAGGTTTTATCCCACATCACATCCCGCAAAAAATGAAATCCGATGGCGGAGGCCTTTAAATAATATTTTACATTGGGATACAACGATGCCGCCTTTGCGCTTGTCCAGGTATGACGTGCCTGTGTTACAATAAATTTATCCTGCGGACCGGTCGGTTTAAAATCGTACGTATAAGTCGTAATAAACCCACCATATAAACTGTCAATGCATTGAGGATACCATTTGTTTAATAATTCCTTTTTAACAGAGTTGTCCATCTCGGCCGCAATTTTCAGCCGGTCTGTTTTATTTGATGAAGCTGTTTTTGTCTGGGCAAATGCGCCGGTGAAAAATAAAAAAGAAAGGAGCAATAAGATTATTTTCATGCTATTGATTTCAATTGTCATTTACGATATTTTGTTAATATACGCTAAGTTTGTGCCTTAAGCAATGTCACCCGCAGTACGATAGAAGAGAGAAATAAAATAGGAAAGATAAAATGGCATACGATACTGCTAAATCACTTTTTAACAAACCGTAATTTACCACAATGCACGTGAACTGCATTATACTTGTTTATCTGATGGCAATAATAAATTAGCGTTAATTAAATGAGTTATCTACGGCCAACGGTTTAATTGCGGGAGCTAAAAAGACTCCCTTAATTTTTCTGAAAAAAAGCAAATGACATATTCTTAATCAGGCATTTGTTTTAGTCTTACTCACCACTATTTTCTTATGTTGAAAATCGTATACCAGATAGAACAGGGCGGGTAAAATAAAGAGACTACCAATCAGCAACGCCATAGCCAAAGTATAAATGGTTTTTTCGGGTGCGCTTCCATCGGTTAATGATAAATATTTACCACCTTTCAGCAATACAATATTGGGAAAATGCTGGTAGGCAATTGCAAGCAAAATCATCGTAACCTGGAAACCGGCCAACACCCTGATAATTATTTTTTTTCCTTTGGATAACAGGTACCACAACAATGCCAGGGATACCATTGCTGCTGCGATTGCTACGCTACCAACGGCATTACCAAACAACCAACCCGACAGTGGAACACCATCCAGTTTTGCTGCGATAAACACAAGCGTACCCGCAATGGCCGCCGATATATTGGTAGTACGTGCCTTTACCTGGAAACGTTTTACATCCTGCTCATTGTCTGTTTCGCCAATTAAATAAATGGAGGCCAAAAAGCCACAAATACTCACGGTAAATAAACCAACCGCAACGGAGAAAAAATTGAGCCAGCTAAAAATATAGGCGTCCAGGTAATTGCCAGCCAAGGGATCAATTTTACCTGAAACTGCCGCCCCCGCAATGATACCCAAAAAGAAAGGCGTTATACAACTGGCGTACATAAATATGCGGTTATAAACTACCTGCAATTCATCGGTTACGGCATCGTAATTTCTAAAAGTAAATGCCGTACCCCTGGCGATAATACCCAGCAACATACCTACCAGCGGAATATGCAGGTTAACCGACATGGTGGTGTAGATGGAAGGAAACCCAACAAACAAAATAACAATCACAATTATAAGCCACATGTGATTCGCTTCCCAAATGGGGCCGATGGCACGATACATGGTTCGGCGGGTTCTTTCCTGGTTCTTTTTTGTAGTAAATAATTCTATGATGCCGGCACCAAAATCGGCACCGCCCATTAAAAGATATAGCAGTATTGCTACCCACAAAAATGCCATCACTACATACAGCATACTCATTAATTTTTTACCTGCTCACCTGCAGGTATATCATACAATTTATCTACCATTTTTATTTGCCTGTACAACATAAATATTACGATCATTGCCAGTGACACATATACTGCGCTAAAAAGATAAAAGGAATATACAATGCCCGGCATCGGCGTTACGGCATCCTTTGTTTTCATCACACCGTAAATAATCCATGGTTGTCTGCCTACTTCGGTTACAGTCCAGCCCGCTTCTACGGCGATAAAGCCCAGCGGTGTCGCCCACACAAATAATTGCAGCAACCAACGGCTATTGCGCCATTGTCTTTTTCTTATCACCGCAATAAAATACATGATGGCAATGCCCATCATGATCATCCCTAATGCAACCATTATTTGGAAGGCATAATGCGAAATGGCTACCGGCGGCCGTTCCTCTTCGGGAAAACTGTCCAATCCTTTTACTTCACTTTTAAAATCGCCGTTGGCTAAAAAACTTAACCCGCCCGGTATTTTTAATGCATAGTTTACTTCCTTATTTTTTTCATCCGGAATACCTCCAATGATTAATGCCGCTGAGTTTTCTGTGGTAAAATGTGCCTCCATCGCAGCCAGTTTTGCGGGTTGGATTTTGGCCACAAATTTCGCCGAAATATCACCGCTTAAAGGTTGCAATATTGCAGCCGCGGCGCCGAATACAGCAGCTATTTTAAAAGCTTTGGTGTGAAATACAACGTTCTTTCTTTTCAGCATCATCAATGCGTGGATGCCTGCCACAGCAAAACCCGTAGCAGCAAAAGCAGCAACAGACATGTGCAACGACTGAGAAAACCAGGCCGGGTTAAAGATGGCTTTTACGGGATCGATGTCTGAATATTGTCCATTGGCATAAGTAAATCCTGTTGGTGTATTCATCCAGGCATTGGCAGCGACTACCAGTATACCAGAAACCAAACCGCTGACACCCACCACTACCCCCGTAAACCAGTGGAACCATTTATTAAATCTATCCCACCCATACAGGAAAAAGCCGAGGGCAATGGCTTCTATAAAAAAGGCCGTGCCTTCCAATGAAAAAGGCAATCCGAAAATGGGGCCTGCATGCAGCATAAATTTGGGCCATAGCAAACCCAGTTCAAAAGAAAGTACGGTACCGGATACAGCACCTGTAGCGAAAAAAATAGCAACGCCTTTGCTCCAGGCTTTGGTAACATTTTTATAAACAGGCTGATTTGTTTTAAGATAATAATAATGAGAAACAGCCATAAAAAACGGCATCACCATACCAATGCAGGAGAAAACAATATGAAAGCCCAGCGACAGCGCCATCTGCGAACGGGCGGCTATAAAATCGTCCATAAGAAACTGATTTTTTGCGAGGCAAAGGTACAATCAAAGAGGTGAGGCTAGTTGAATTTGTTTAAGAATTAATCTTATTGATATCACTTTTTTAACTGGTAGCTGACAGTTGGGATTTATTTAAGCAACCCTCATTATTTGTACTCCCAGTTCCCCCTTTGGGGGTTAGGGGGCTGTCCTCTTCGTTCCCGCATACAATTCATACTCAAACAAACGGCAGTCAATCTTGCTGGTGTAAAATTCTATCCTGCGACTGGGTTTCAGGCCGATTTTTTTTGCCAGTTCCAAATTACCGGTAAAGATATAGCCGAAGTATCCTTTGCATTTTTTCTTTAAAAAATCGCCCATGCGTCCATAAGTAATTTCCAGGGCAGCAGCTACGCCAAGCCGGTCGCCGTATTCAGGATTAAAGTAAATGACACCAGGCTGATCTTCGGGAATACGGGTAGTTTCAAAATCACCCACAGCGAATTCAATCAAATCCATAACGCCTGCGGCGCCGGCATTTATTTTTGAAATATTGATGGCGTCTTCGCTGATATCTGTTGCGATGATGATGAGTCCGGGAATGTCTTTAATTATTGCGTCTAGCCGTTGCCGTTGCTGCTGGTACATTTCGTTGGTGAACCCTGCTACATGCATAAAAGCGTAATTGCTGCGGTATAAGCCTGGCCTGCGGTTGGTGGCCAGCAAAGCGGCTTCAATCGCCAGTGTGGACGAGCCACACATCGGATTGATGAAAGGAGATTTACGATCCCATTTTGTTGCCAGTAAAGTGGCTGCCGCCAGTGCCTCCAGCATGGGTGCCTTTCCGGGTATTTTTCGATAACCATGTTTTGACAGTGTCTCACCCGATGTATCAATAAATATCTCTGCAACGGATTCTTTCCAGTATAAATGGATGACTGTTTTATCCAGCTCAGGACCAGAGTTAGGACGTACACCAGTTCTGTCGCGGAAGCGGTCTACAATCGCATCTTTTACTTTTACATTGGCGTATAAAGAATTGTTGATGGTTTCATTGTCAACATTGCTGCTGATGGAAAAATAGCCATCTGCCGGGATGATATCTTCCCACTCAAAGTCGAGTAATGTTTTATACAAATCGTCTGCATTGTAAGCTGTAAACTCTTTTACAGAAAACAACACCTGGCTGGCACAACGCAGGTTCAGGTTGAGTTTGATGCAATCGGCCAAAGTCCCTTTTAGTTCAACACCGGTTTTAAAAATGCGAAATGGTGTAAACCCGAGTTCTGTAATTTCCTGCTGCAGGTATGGAGATAGCCGGTTGCTGCAGGTAATGATTATTTTGCTGGTGAGATTGAAAACTTGCATAGTGTTTGCAAAAGTAACCATAACAAATGGCAATGCGCCAACACGCGGCAAGGTTTGGAAATAACTGATTTTAATTTCCACTGTGCCGGTTCATAAATGGAATCTACGCTTCGGTAAAAGCCAAATAGCAGTACTGGCGATGAACGGATTGCGACGCAACGATGCAGCTATGAAAAACAACTGCTGGTATCAAAAGCATTGTTACGTTGGAATTAATAAAATATAAAAATGAAGTAACTTGTGTAATGGACTTTCAAAAAGATATACGACTGGCTGTGCTGATAGATGCAGACAATGTGCCTTACAGCAACGTTAAAGGCGTAATGGAAGAAATAGCTAAGTATGGCACGCCTACCTTCAAAAGAATTTATGGCGACTGGACAAAGCCAACTGTTTCGGGATGGAAAAATGTGCTGCTTGAAAATGCGATCACGCCCATACAGCAATACAGTTATACCAGTGGTAAAAACAGCAGCGACAGTGCTTTGATTATTGATGCCATGGATATTTTATATTCCGGTAAGGTCGATGGTTTTTGCATCATATCCAGCGATAGTGATTTTACAAGGTTGGCCACAAGGTTAAGGGAGGCTGGTATGAAAGTATTTGGTATTGGCCAGAAGAAAACCCCCAACCCTTTTATTGTTGCCTGTGATAAGTTTATTTACATGGAAATTATTCCGCTTTTTGAGTCGGGCGAGCCGGAAGCTGTAGTAACAAAAGCCACCAAACCGCCTGTTAAAGCGGTTGTTGATAAAGTAAACAGGGAAACACTTAAAATAATAAAGGCCACCATTGATGACCTGGCAGATGAAAATGGCTGGGCTTTTTTGGGCGATGTAGGCAACCTGGTATTAAAGAAACAGCCTAATTTTGATCCAAGGAATTATGGCTTTTTAAAATTAACGCCGTTGATGAAATCGTTACCGCAGTTTGAAATTGAAAAGCGGGAAACAGAGAAAGGTGGTACCAAATTAATTTTTGTGCGCAATAAAGAAGCACAGCAGCAATAAAAAAAATGGATGATGATTGAACAGTTTGGTATAGAGGGCATCTACATTGTTCATGCAAAAAAGGGCTACGAATTTCATGAGGATAGGATCAATAAATTGTTTGCAAAAAACGGTTTGCATTTTGAATATGTTACGGATGGTGACCCCATTTGTTTTGACCAGGCATTGCTGGAAAAATATTTTTCGACTGATATAAAACAGGTGCTTTCTGTTGGCGTGCTGAGTTGTACGCTCAACCATATTCTGAGTTATGAGCGCATGGTGAAACGCAACAACCGCTTTGCACTGGTATTTGAAAACGACCCTTTCTTTTTGGGTGACTTTGTACAACAGATTACAAAAATTGCAGCTGAAGCAGCCACACTTCCACCAGGCTTTATCATTTCTCTTGAAAACACAACACTGCAATTTCCAGCAGTAAAAAGTTTACGCAAAGGACAACTTTTATATCCTGCAGCGAAGGGGCGTTGCGCAGGCGCATACCTGCTGGATCTTCAGGCAGCAAAGAATATGCTGAAAGATTTGGAAACACATAAATGTAAACAGGTAATTGACTGGTGGCACAACACCTTAATTGATACAGGCGTAATAAAAATGTATTGGGCGGATCCACCTATCACCGAACAGGGATCACATAACGGACTGTTGTCGGCTGGCATCTCTACAAAAAGCAAAAGCACCCAAAGGCGCATTGCGTGGCTTGCGCAAAAGTATTATAAAACCTATATTACCCGGTGGATAAAGTAATCCTCATCTCCCCAGTAATTTATAAAATTGATTAGCCTAATAATTGCAGACACTTGATCAAACTATCTTTCCACGCCGGAATACTGATACCAAAAGTTTGCTGAATTTTTGTTGTATCCATTACTGAATACGAAGGCCTTTTAGCAGGTGTTGGATAACTGGAAGATGGGATAGGATTAACCAGGCATTTGCTGCCCGATAATTCTTTAATGGTATCTGCAAACTGGTACCAGTTAATTACCCCGGTGTTGGAATAATTATAAATACCAGGCATTGATGTGTTTTTTTCTGAAGCGATAATCTGCATAATTGCTGCTGCAAGATCTGCCGCATAAGTTGGGCAGCCTACCTGGTCGCTTACAACGTTCAGGCTTTCCTTTTCTTTCATCAGGCGCAGCATTGTTTTTACAAAATTGTTTCCAAAACTGCTGTATACCCAGGAGGTACGAATGATAATACTGCCTGCATTATTTTGTTGTGCCAGCTCTTCTCCTTTTAATTTTGTTGCGCCATACATATTCACAGGTGCAACCGGAAAATCTTCTGTATAAGGAATGGTGGCGGTGCCGTCAAAAACATAATCCGTTGAAACATGGATGAACCCTGCATTGTGGGCTTTACAAACAGCAGCCAGGTTTCCTACCGCGGTTGCATTTACCAGCATTGCTTTTTCACTTTCTGCTTCTGCTTTATCAACGGCAGTATAGGCGGCACAGTTAACACAATAATCGATTGCATTATTCTCAAAATAATTTGTAACTGCCACCAGGTCATCAATAGCCAGCTCATCTTTTGTTACAAATAAAAAATTGTACGCGGGAAATGATGCACTGATTACTTTCATTTCGTTACCCAGTTGCCCGTTGGCACCGGTTACTAAAATTGTCTTTTTTTCTGCCACAATAAAGATTAAATAGTAAAATTAGTTTTGCAGTCTTCCATATTCGGAAGCACAAGATCTTTGGCGGCTACCATTTCTTTTCCGGCAGGTACTTTCCAGTCGATGCTCAAAGTAGGATCGTTGTACATCAAACCACCTTCACTTTCTTTATGATAAAAACCATCGCATTTATACAATACTTCTGCGGTTTCTGTTAATACGGAATATCCATGTGCAAATCCCTTGGGCACCAGTAGTTGTTTTTTATTTTCTGCTGATAATTCTATGCTGAAATATTTACCGAATGTGGGTGAACCGGTCCTCAGGTCAACCACTACATCCAGAATGGTTCCGCTCAACGAACGGATCAACTTGGTTTGGGCATTGGGGTTTAACTGAAAATGCAATCCGCGAATTACACCATAAGTAGACCTGGCCTGGTTATCCTGTACAAACGTCATTGTTGCTCCTCCTTCAGTAAAGGTATTGTGGTTGTAACTTTCAAAAAAGTAGCCGCGATCATCGTTAAATACGCTTGGTTCATAAATCAATAACCCGGGGAAATCAGTTGCAGTAAAAGGCATAAAATAATTAAATGTTTAAGAATATACTTTTTTAAAAAAATCGATCGTTTCAGTGAGTCCGTCTTTAAAATTTTTAGTAGGCTGATAACCCAGTAAATTTTTTGCCAGCGAAATATCTGCCAGCGAATTCCGGATATCCCCGGCCCTCGGCTCCCGATAGGTTGCTTCAAAAGTACTATCTAAATATTCCCGGCAGGCATTAAATAAATAATTTACAGAAAAATTTTCTCCGATTGCTACGTTATAAACCTGTTTGAGGGCCGCCGGATTATCTGTTAGCATGCCTTTGATATTCATCTGCACTGCATTGTCTACAAAGGTAAAATCTCTCGTCTGTTCCCCATCGCCATTGATATAAACAGGCAGTTGTTTCATAATGCCTTTTACAAACAACGGGATTACAGCAGCATAAGCCCCATCCGGATCCTGGCGGGGGCCGAAAATATTAAAATACCTAAAACCTACTATTTTTAATTTATACACATCTGCAAAAACCTGGGCATATAATTCGTTCGTTTTTTTTGTAGCTGCGTAGGGTGATAAGCAATTACCTACGCGATTTTCTACCTTTGGCAAGGTTGGTTCATCACCGTATACCGAAGATGAGGATGCATATACAAATTGTTCAACCTTATTGTCTACAGCCGCTTTCAGCATATTTACAAATCCGCCAACATTTACTTCATTAAAATAAACAGGCTCTTTAATAGAGCGGGGTACAGATCCCAGCGCCGCCTGGTGGCTCACATACTGCATGCCCAGACAGGCCTGCTGGCAGGTGTCAGCATTGCGTATATCCCCTTCCAAAAACTCGAACGCAGGGTATTGACGCAGCACTGCCAAATTTGTATCAAACCCGTTTGCCATATTATCCAACACCCTTACTTTTCGGGCGCCGTTCTTTAGTAAATATTCAGCGATATGGCTGCCGATAAAACCGGCACCCCCAGTTACTAAAAAATCCGCGTTACTTAAATCTTTTGTATGAAAAATGTTATCCATTAAATTTTTAATTCTTTAGTAAGAAAACCGAAGGCTAAATGCTGAAGGCAGAAAGCTGAAGGCTAAATGCTAGTGGCTTTTTTAACTTTTAAATTTCTATTGAACCTTAAACTCCCTTCCAGTTTACTTTTGCTCTAAGCTACTATAAACTCCAGTACAACCTGCTCTTTATAACAGTTCTGTAAATACCTTTCAGGTCAGCTATCATTGCTTCAGGCTTGGTGATACCTGCAAAATAAGTATCGTCTAGTTTTTTATATTCATTATGTGGTACAGCCGCAATCACTGCATCGTAGTCGTTTACAATATCCGATATCAAGCCAAACCCATATTCATGCATTAGTTCGCCACTTGAGGCGTGCGGATCAATTACATGCACATTGAGGGAATAAGACTGCAACTCCTTTACGACGTCGGCCACTTTACTGTTGCGGATATCACTTACATTTTCTTTAAACGTGGCCCCCATTACAAGTACCTTAGCGTTTTTAATATTACCGGTATGCTGAATGATATGTTGCAGCACTTTTTTCGCAATGTAACCAGACATGCCATCATTGATAACACGCCCCGCCAGGATCACCTGGCTATCATATCCCAACTCCTTCGATTTGTATGTGAGGTAATAAGGATCAACACCAATGCAGTGGCCGCCTACAAGCCCGGGTTGAAATTTCAAAAAATTCCACTTGGTTCCGGCCGCCTCCAATACTTCAAAAGTATTGATACCCATTTTATCGAAAATGATAGACAGTTCATTCATCAGCGCAATGTTCAAATCCCGCTGCGTATTTTCGATAATCTTTGCTGCCTCCGCTACTTTTATGCTCGACGCTTTGTGTACGCCTGCTGTTACCACCAACTCATACACTTTTGCAATCAAATCAAGGCTTTCCCCGTCACAGCCGCTTACCACTTTTATAATTCTTGCCAGTGTATGCTCCTTATCACCCGGGTTAATTCTTTCGGGCGAATAGCCGCTTTTAAAATCAACAATATTTTTTAATCCACTTAATTTTTCAATAATCGGCAAACAATCTTCCTCTGTGCATCCCGGGTAAACGGTACTTTCAAAAACTACATAATCTCCTTTTTTTATCACTTTGCCAATTGTTTCACTGGCCCTTGTAACGGGTACCAGGTCTGGCACATTGTGTTCGTCTACCGGTGTAGGTACAGCTACTATATAAAAAGAAGCTTGCTTTAGTACTTCAAGATCGTTGGTAAATTCAATATCACATCCATCAAATGCGGTTGTCTCCAACTCCTTGCTTGGATCAGTGTTGTTACGCATCATCTCAACCCGTTTTGCATTGATATCAAAGCCGATCACTTTTATTTTTTTTGCAAACTCCAATGCTATCGGCAGGCCAACATATCCCAGCCCTATCACTGCAAGTGTTTTATTTTTATCTATCAGATCCTGGTATTTCATTCTTACTTTATTTTACACACCTATAACTCCTGTGGGAAGTGGCTTTGAACGTTATTTCTCCAAAAGGAGTGGCTGAATTTATTATTTATATCGTTGTTTGTTTTAGGAAAACCGCCTTTAGTTGTACAATCAAGTATCATGGGTTTCTAAAAAAACAGTCTCTTGATTCTGTATTCCACCGCTTATTTTACTTTAATGAATTCCTTCGGCAATTTATACAGTTCTTCCTGTGGCAGCGATTTAAAATATTCGTACGTAATTTTTAATCCTTCGGCACGATTTACAGTTGGCTGCCAGCCGAGAATTTCTTTTGCCTTTGTAATATCCGGTTGACGTTGTTTGGGATCGTCGGTAGGCAAGGGCTTATAAACAACCTTTTGTGAAGTGCCGGTTAGCTTTATAATTTCTTCCGCAAAATCCTTTAAAGAAATTTCGTCCGGGTTACCAATGTTTACAGGTTGTTCATGATCGCTCATCAGCAGCCTGTAAATGCCTTCCACCAGGTCGGCTACATAACAAAAACTCCTTGTCTGGCTGCCATCACCAAACACGGTTAAATCTTCTCCCCGCAATGCCTGACCGATAAATGCAGGGAGTGCACGTCCGTCATTGAGTCGCATTCTTGGTCCATAGGTATTAAAGATCCTGACAATCCTTGTTTCCAGGTGGTGAAAAGTATGATAGGCCATCGTAATTGCTTCCTGAAAACGCTTTGCTTCATCATATACTCCCCTTGGGCCAATAGGATTTACGTTACCCCAATATTCTTCTGCTTGAGGATGAACCAAAGGATCGCCATATACTTCGCTGGTACTTGCTACCAGCATTCTTGCACCTTTTGAAAGTGCCAGTCCCAGGCAATTGTGCGTACCCAGGGAACTAACTTTTAAGGTCTGTATAGGTATCTTTAAATAGTCAATAGGGCTGGCTGGAGAGGCAAAATGAAGTATATAATCAAGCGGACCGGATACATGAATGAATTTAGAAACGTCATGATGATAGAACTCAAATTCTTTCAATTTAAAAAGATGCTCAATGTTTTTTATGTCACCCGTAATCAGGTTATCCATTCCAATAACATCGAAACCTTCTTTAATAAACCGATCACAAAGGTGCGAACCTAAGAAACCTGCAGCACCCGTTATCAATACCCTTTTGTTTGCCATATATATCGTTTAAAGTCTAAATTTTTTATGTGTATTCTATATGTCTGATTTTTCGATGTCTGATGTCTGATTTTTCATAACTTGAAAAATTTTCCAGTCAATCGAAGCTACATCGTAGATTAGCCATCGGTAAATCTAATCAGCTAATTTTATGTTTGATTTTTGGATGTTTGATGTTTTCCCAGCTTGAAAACGCTCCGGGCATTTAGACCGTCTTCTATATCACCCATCATAAATCGGCCATCCGCCATTTTAGCTATTCTGAACAACGGCTCTTCTACCGATACTTACATAATGATACCCCAGGTCTTCCATCTGCTTCAGATCAAACAAATTTCGCCCGTCAAAAATAGCTTTGTTCTTTAACATGGATGTTATCTTTTTAAAGTCTGGGGTTCTGAATTCACTCCATTCTGTTGCAATTACTAAAGCATCCGCATCCTTCAGCGCATCATACTGGCTTTCTACGAAAGTAATTTTATCACCCAGCAGTTGCTTCACATTATTCATTGCTTCGGGATCAAAGGTTGCAACGGTAGCACCTGCCGCTAAAAACGCTTCAATTAAATATAAGGCTGGAGCTTCTCTAATATCGTCGGTGTTAGGCTTAAAAGCGAGTCCCCAAAGGGCAATCTTCTTACCTTTCAAATCACCGTTAAAAAAAGAAGTTATTTTCGGTACCAGGTGAAGTTTTTGCTTTTCATTTACTTCCATTACCGCATCCAGTATTTTAAAGCTATAGTCTACCTCAATAGAAGATTTTGCTAATGCCTGCACATCTTTTGGAAAGCAGCTTCCCCCATAACCTATACCAGGAAATAAAAACCGGCGGCCAATGCGTTCGTCACTGCCAATTCCTTTCCGCACCATATCTACGTCTGCACCCAATAGTTCACACAATTGGGCAATTTCATTCATGAAGGTTATTTTGGTTGCCAAAAAAGAGTTAGCAGCATATTTTGTTAACTCAGCACTTTTTTCATCCATAAAAATTACCGGGTTGCCCTGGCGTACAAAGGGAGCATATAAATCACTTAATACTTTTTTTGCTTTGTCTGACGATGTGCCTATAACCACCCTGTCAGGTTTCATAAAATCATCTACCGCTACCCCCTCCCTTAAAAATTCAGGATTGCTTACAATATCAAATGTGCCTTCAATACCTCCGTTACCAAGCAATGCCTTTTCTACCTTTGCGGCTGTGCCTACAGGTACCGTGCTTTTATCAATAATTATTTTATAATCATCCGCTTTTATAAGTGTACCTAAATCTTTTGCTACGCCTAATATATATTTTAAATCAGCACTGCCATCTTCTCCCGGAGGTGTTGGCAAAGCAAGAAAAATAACCTGGGCATCTTTTATGCCTTCGGCAAGCGAGGTTGTAAACTGAAGCCTTCCTTCACGTTGGTTTCTTAAAAATATTTTTTCGAGCCCGGGCTCATAAATAGTAATTTTTCCTGAAGACAATTTGTCCACCTTGGTTTTATCAATATCCACACACACTACTTCGTTTCCTGTTTCCGCAAAACAAGTCCCGGTTACCAAGCCAACATAACCTGTTCCTACAACTGCTATTTTCATAATTAATGCTTAGTTTATATAGTTTAATATTTTAGAAGCTATAAATGTTTGCTGTTCTTCATCCAGCTCGGTGTGTATAGGCAACGAGATCACCCTTTCCGTTAACCAGTCTGTGGTGGCAAGTTGATAATTTTTTCCGCCAAAAGCGTCAAACATTTTTTGTTTGTGACAGGGCACCGGGTAATAAATCATGGATGGAATTCCATTTTCAGCGAGGTAATTATTCAGTCCATCCCGGTCAACATCATTCAGGATCAGGGTATATTGATGAAAAACATGTTTACTATTTGAAGCCCTGAAAGGCGTAGTTATTTGTTTGCAACCAACAAAAGCTTTGTCATAAAAATCAGCTGCTTTTCTCCTGGCGACAATGTATTCATCCAGGTGTTTTAATTTAATATCAAGAATGGCAGCTTGTATAGCATCTAGTCTTGAATTGCAGCCCACCATTTCATGATAATATCTTTTGCTTTGCCCGTGCGCTGCAATCATTTTTAGTTTTTCTGCTAACGCATCATCATTGGTAAATATTGCCCCCCCATCGCCGAATGCACCGAGGTTTTTCGACGGATAAAAAGAAGTACATCCAATATGCCCGATGCTGCCGGTCTTTACTACCTGCCCATCGCTAAATGTATAGTCACAGCCTATTGCCTGGGCATTGTCTTCAATAACAAAAAGATGGTGTTTTTCTGCAATCGCCATTATCTTTTCCATCTCTGCCGCATGCCCATATAAATGCACCGGTATAATAGCTTTTGTTTTAGGCGTAATAGCCTTTTCCAATGCCTCTACATCCATACAAAACGTCTGCCTATCCACTTCTGTAAAAACAGGCTGCAGGTGTAGCAATGCTGCCGCTTCTACCGTGGCGATATAGGTAAACGAGGGCGTGATTACTTCATCACCGGGGCTTAGCCCCAATGCCATCATGGAAACCTGCAAAGCGTCGGTACCATTGGCGCAGGGAATAACATGCTTAACGCCGTTGTAGGCAGCCAGGTTATTCGCAAAATCATTTACCACCTTTCCGCCTATAAACTGACTGCTTTCCATCACGCTCAACACAGCCGCATCCACCTCTGGTTTAATTTTTAAGTACTGTGTTTTTGTGTCAACCATTTGCAGAGGCCTCATATATAATTTTTTCGGTGGCAAAGATAGGGATTCAAGAGGCAGTTTCAAATTTGATCCAATGGTAGCAGCTAACGATTGTTTTTGAATTTTTGCGGTTAGCTTTGTCGTAAAATAATGAATTGGACACATTTTTTTATAGCATTTTTCTAAGGCTGTATGTTGCAGGTGTTAAAATTTTATCCTGCTGGAATTCAAAGGCAGGTTTGTGGATTGCAGGTAGAAAAAAATTTCCGGATATAACGTATTCCCGCAACAATAATACGCAGACAGTATGGATACACTGCGCCAGCCTGGGTGAATTTGAACAGGGAAGGCCAGTTATTGAATTGTTAAAAAAACAAAACCCAGATTTAAAAGTTGTGCTTACCTTTTTTTCTCCCAGCGGGTACGAGGTTCAAAAAAGTTACAGCGGGGCGGACGCTGTTTTTTATTTACCCATCGATAGTAAAACCAATGCTGATAAAATGATTTCAATCATTCAACCATCACTGGTTTTGTGGGTAAAATACGAGTACTGGTTTTTCTATTTGCAGGCTTTTAAACAACACAATATTCCGGTACTGCTGGTATCGGGCATCTTCAGAAAAAGCCAGCCTTTTTTTAAATGGTATGGTGGGATGTGGAAAAAAATTCTGCCCAGCTTTGCTCATTTTTTTGTGCAGGATAAAGCATCAGAAAAATTGCTTGCCGATGTAGGGCTTAATAAAAATGTTACTGTAAGCGGTGATACCAGGTTTGACCGGGTTATTGAAATTGCTGCACGGTTTACGCATATCCCGATGATACAAAGTTTTTGCGGCAATAGTAAAGTTGTTGTGGCAGGCAGTACCTGGGACGAGGACGAAGCAGAATTAATTCATTATGTAAAGGCTAATCCGCAGATTAAATTTATTGTGGCCCCGCACGAAATTGATGGAGATAATTTAAAAGATGTTCAGAAACAATTTAGCGGATCTATTTATTATTCCGAGCTGAAAGATGATACCGAAATTTCAACCAATGTTTTAATCATCGATAATGTTGGTATGCTCTCCCGTTTGTATTACTATGCCGATATAACCTATGTTGGTGGCGGGTTTGGGGGTGATGGTGTACACAATGTGCTGGAAGCTGCTGTATATGGAAAGCCGGTAATTTACGGACCTGAGTTTGAAAAATTTATTGAAGCGGTGGAACTCACCAATTGTGGCGGAGGCATCAGCATTAGCAGCGCACTTGAGCTGGAAGCTGAATTAAATAAATTGTGGGAAGATGAAATATTATTTCGCACAACAGGCGATGCCGCAAAAGCTTATGTATATTCCAATGCAGGTGCATCAAAAAAAATAGCGGATTTTATTCAGGCAAAGCGCCTTCTGATTAACTGATCAAACTGCTGCACAATAAGGTTATCTTCCGACCACCCTATCTTGATTTTTAATTCTCTCTTAATCCAGTATTCTGCTTCGGGCCAAATGGTGAAACTGTTGATGGTTTTTATACTACGTTCGTACATGGCTTCATCTCCCCTAAATAATTCACTGATAAATAAAAAGCGGTCATTAACACCGATTGCCTTTTTAAGATCCTTTACCGGCCCGTCACTTAGTTTGGAGCTTAGCTCTTTAAATGATTCCCTTAACGTGTCATTCAAAGAAATCTTTTCAGTGGCTACCGCTTCATTGATTTCTCTTTTAGCAGCAACTACTGGCTGGTGAATAAATGTGGGAATTTCATCAATGGGCTGGTATTGTATTAGGGGTTTGTTGTTTGCGCTGATGTGTTGAATTACTGACGCATTGCGTTTTATTTCCTCCAGTTCTGCTTCCAAAGCCGCTTCGTCTACCTGCAGCACTTCTACTGTTTTTTCCGGCTGAACAATTGATGGGGCTGTCCGCGGTTGCGGATTTTGCAACGGCATTGACACGGCTACCAATTTGCTACTTTCCTTCGGTTGTACTCCCTGCACACGCAATAATTCATGTCGCATCATTTCCAAAGTGAGCAATAGTTTTTCCGGAGGAAATTTTTGATTGATCTGTTGCTGCAGTTGCTGCAAAAGTGTTTCCACTCTTTCCATAAATACCATTATTTATTAATAAGCAATTGCAAAGGAATTTAGTTTTGACTAATGCCTTAAAAGGGGCAATCTTTGCAAACATTCAAAATAAAGTTACAAACTCAATCTTTAAAAAATATATAAATGTTTATTGAGCCAAATTTAAAAGGCGGGCGGGGTTCTATTGAAGTAATTTGTGGCAGCATGTTTAGTGGAAAAACGGAAGAACTCATCCGGCGATTAAAGCGGGTAAAAATAGCGAACCTGACCTACGAGATTTTTAAACCGGCCATAGATGTTCGGTACGACCAGGTGAATATAGTAAGTCATGATACTAACTTTATCCAGAGCACACCCGTTGAAAGCTCACAAACAATTTTATTGCTGGCTGGCGAAGTTGACGTAGTAGGGATTGATGAAGCGCAGTTTTTTGACGCAGAAATAGGCAATGTTTGTGAACAGCTGGCGCTTCGTGGCATCAGGGTAATTATTGCAGGGCTGGATATGGATTACACAGGTAAACCGTTTGGACAAATGCCCAACTTGCTGGCCATTGCAGACTACATTACCAAACTGCACGCCATCTGTGTAAAATGCGGCAATATTGCTAATATCAGCTACCGTAAAACTGCCGCCGCAGGCCAGGTGGTGTTGGGTGAAAAAGACATATATGAGCCACGCTGCAGAATATGCGCCCTGTTGAAAGACTAGCTCGTTCAACCTTGCCGGCAAATTTTCTGTAAACTCACCGGTAAAATCTGAACACGCAATTTGGAAATTTAATTTGTAATAAAAAGGGGTTAACGGTAATGAAAACAATATTTGCGCTTTTAAAAAAAGACTTACTGCTCGAACTTCGGCAGCAGCATAGTTTTTATGGCATATTGTTATACGTAGCTTCTACCATATTTGTGTTATACCTGTCGCTGAATAATCCAGAACCGGATGTCTGGAATGCTTTATTTTGGGTGATACAGTTGTTTGTTTGCGTAAACGCCGTGGCCAAAAGCTTTTTACAGGAAAGCCGTGGGCGTATGCTTTATTTTTATTCCATTTCAGGCGCCTGGGAATTTATCATTGCCAAATTAATTTACAATATCATTTTAATGTTGCTGATGAGCATGATGAGCCTTGGGCTTTTCTTTCTGTTATTAAAAAATCCCCTTGATAAACCGTTGGTTTTTCTGGGTATTGTTTGCCTTGGTAGCATTAGTTTAAGCCTTGTTTTTACTCTACTGGCAGCCATTGCAGCAAAGGCCCAGCAAAATGCAGCCCTCATGGCAATCCTTGGATTTCCTTTAATTGTGCCACAATTATTGCTGGTGATCCGTTTGTCCAAAGCAGCTTTTGGCGAACAGTTCCGAACGGGAGCGATATTAAATTTAACGGGTTTAATTGTTGGGTTAGATATTATGGTACTTGTATTATCTATTATTTTATTTCCTTTCCTTTGGAAGGACTAAGCATTAATTGCCAGTCAATTAACCTTTATCGTTTTAAAATTATCAACTAATAAAGGTTGCTTTACCCTAAATTTGCCTTCTTATTATTTAAAAATGCGTAAAAGCTGGTGGAAAATATTAGCGGTGGTATTACTGATTTACACCTTTACCGCTGGATTCTTAATACATATCCCTCATATCGGAAATTTAAAGGAAACCGCCCGTAACCTTTTTTTTCACGTGCCTATGTGGTTTGGGCAAATTACGCTACTTAGCATTTCTTTGGTATACTCTATTTTGTACTTACGCACGCCTAATTTAAAGTATGATATTTTTGCGGTATGCTTTGCAAAAACAGGTATTTTAATGGGCATACTGGGATTGGTTACCGGCTCCATCTGGGCTACTTATACCTGGGGCTCGCCCTGGAGCAATGACCCCAAGCAGATTGGTGTAGCGATTGCTTTGCTGATTTATTTTGCATACCTCGTGTTGAGAAACGCGGTTCCGGATATTGACAAACGGGCTAAAGTAAGTGCCGTCTACAACATCTTTGCCTACTTTATTTACATTCCGCTCATTATGATTTTACCAAGAATGGTGGAGTCTTTACATCCCGGCGGTAAAGGTGTTGAAGGTAACCCCGGCTTAAACGGAGCAGACCTTGATGCTAACATGCAACTGGTATTTCTGCCGGCAGTTATTGGGTGGACATTATTGGGTGCCTGGATCAGCACTTTAAATATCAGGATAGAATTAATCAGAGATAAAAATTTACTCAATGCGGAATAGAATTTATTGCCTGTTACTAACCTTGCCAGCGCTTTTGTTAAGTTCAAATCTCTTTGCCCAAATGAACGACAGTGAGCAAACGGGTATGCGTAGCAATGGAAAAATTTACGTAGTGTTAGCTGTATGCGTAACCATTCTTGCCGGACTGCTTTTATATGTTGCAAGTATCGACAGGAAGATAAGTAAACTTGAAAAAGAAAATGCGTAGCACCACCCATATTTAATGTAGCATTGTCGGATAAAAGATATTCATAAAATTAGTCCGCAGCCGTTGCAATAAATTTTATATAACAGAGTTATTTGTAATAATTAAAATGAGCTGATTGCTTGTATCAGTTTAATAATACTTTCAAACAAGTATGCTGGTTGTGAAAACCTTTTTACAACCAACCCCAGGTACTACACAGGAAAACATTCAATAGCTGCCTGCCAGTTGCTATGATTTATTTACGATTGCATCATTTAAACAAAAATTATGTCAGCACAAACAACGTACAGTTTTTTCGAAAGCGTAGAAAAAAGCTTTGATAAAGCGGCCTTATTTACCAAATGGGATAATGGCATTTTAGAACAGATTAAAGCCTGTAACAGTGTTTACAGAATGCGGTTCCCTATCAAAAGAGACGATGGTTCCATTGAGGTTATTGAAGCCTATCGGGTGCAACACAGCCAGCACAAATCGCCCTGCAAGGGCGGTATCCGTTTCAGCAGTTTTGTAAACCAGGATGAAGTAATGGCCCTCGCCGCTTTGATGACCTATAAATGTGCCATTGTAAATGTACCTTTTGGGGGTGCAAAGGGTGGTATAAAAATAAGTCCAAGAAATTACAGCGTGTACGAACTGGAAAAAATTACCCGTCGCTATACTTCGGAACTGGTAAAGAAAAATTTTATTGGCCCGGGCATAGATGTGCCGGCCCCTGATTATGGTACGGGTGAAAGAGAAATGTCCTGGATTGTAGATACCTACCAGTCGCTAAAGCCCGGAGAAATTGATGGAGCAGGCTGCGTAACCGGCAAACCAGTTTCACAGGGCGGGGTTCGCGGCCGCAAGGAAGCTACCGGCCTGGGTGTTTTTTACGGTATAAGAGAGGTTTGCGACATGGCCGAAGTAATGAAGCGGCTAGGCCTAACGGTAGGCATTGCCGGCAAAAAAGTAGTCGTGCAGGGTCTGGGAAATGTGGGCTATCATTCGGCCAAATTTTTCAGGGAAAATGGTGCTGTTATTATAGCCATCGCAGAACATGATGGTGCTGTGTACAATCCAAATGGCATTAATGAAGAAGAGCTGTTACAGCATAGAAATAAAACAGGCTCTGTTATTAATTTCCCTGGTTCAACCATGCTTGAAAAAACAACTGATGCGCTGGAACTGGAATGCGATATATTAATTCCCGCAGCATTAGAAAATGTAATCAATGGCGAAAATGCACCGAGGGTAAAGGCAAAAATTATTGCAGAAGCAGCCAACGGACCCTGTACACCGGAAGCAGATGAAATATTTATTAAAAAAGGAATTTTAGTTGTACCAGATATGTACCTGAATGCCGGCGGTGTAACGGTAAGTTATTTTGAATGGTTAAAAAACCTGAGTCATGTTCGCTATGGCCGGTTGGAAAAGCGCTTTACTGAAAATTTAAATACCCGCATTTTAAAGCAGATAGAAGAATTGAGCGGGAAAAAAGTAGTGGAAAAAGAAAGGGAAATTATCATGCATGGCGCAGAAGAAATAGACCTTGTGCACAGCGGACTGGAAGAAACCATGATCAACGCCACCAGGGAAATTATGGACATCTGGCACAACAACCCTTCGATACCCGATATGCGCACAGCCGCATACGTTAGTGCAATCAATAAAGTGGCGATTACTTATACTGAACTGGGAATATTTCCATAATAGTATGTTATGCTTTTTAATAAAAAAATCCCTTCCATAAAGTGAAGGGATTTTTTTATTCATCAACTTATAAAATTAATTTTCATACAAGCTCAGCCGCTTATTTAATTCCGCGATTTGCCGTTGCATATCATTCAGGCGTTGCAGCAAATAGGTAATGGTTTCTATCCCCTCCAGGTTGATATCCATTTCATGATACAACCGCACCATCTTCTCTAATTGTGGCAATTCATTTTC
Source organism: Chitinophagales bacterium (assembly GCA_038210625.1). Lineage (GTDB taxonomy): Bacteria > Bacteroidota > Bacteroidia > Chitinophagales > Chitinophagaceae > Ferruginibacter. The sequence continues at coordinate 55,057 of JBBQWL010000035.1, forward strand.
ATCTACAAACAGTTTTTCTTCCTGCACAATTACAGTTAGTAAGCCTGATTGCTGTAAAGATTCAATAAACGATAATTCTATATTGTGGTAAATACAAAATTCATTGGCTGCTATCAATTGTGTTGTTGGCATACGATGTTTATTTAAGCTTGGATAATTCAATGAACAATTCCTTTTGCTTTTCTGTAAGATTGGTAGGTAAATTTATATCGTAGGTAACATACAAGTCACCAAACTCACCCTCCTTTTTATAAACCGGAAAACCTTTTCCTTTTAACCGGATTTTAGTACCGTATTGAGTTTCGGGATTCACTTTTAATTTTACTTTTCCTTTCAGGGTATCAATCGTGGTTTCGCCACCCAGCATCGCCGTGTACAAATCAATTGCTGCATGCGTGTACAGATCATTTCCCATCCGTTTAAACCCATGGTGCGGTGCAATTACAAAAGTGATAAACAAGTCGCCGGCGGGGCCGCTATTTACACCCGGTGCGCCATGCCCTTTTAATTTAATTACCTGTCCGTTTTCTACCCCTGCGGGAATAGTTATGCGAATGTTTTTTCCATTTACCGTAAGGGTTTGCTGGTGTGTTTCCATGGCTTCCGTTAAGCCAAGATGCAGTTCTGCATTGTAATCCTGTCCACGGAATTTTGTTTGCCTGCTACGGCCTGATCCTCCAAACATAGATTCAAAAAAACTTGAAAAATCTCCTTCTTCGCCGCCTTCAAATTGCTGGCCGCCGGAAGAAAATGGTGATTGCCTTTGCGAGTGGCGTTGTTGTTCAAACTGGTCCGCATGTTGCCAGTCTTTTCCGTACTGATCGTATTTCTTTCTTTTTTCCGGATCACTCAATACTTCATTGGCTTCATTTACCTGTTGAAATTTTTTATGCGCATCCTTGTCGTTAGGATTCAGGTCAGGATGTAATTTTCTTGCCAGTTTACGATATGCCTTTTTAATCTCTTCTTCCGTTGCTTTTTTATCAACGCCCAGAATGCTATAATAATCTACAAATTCCATAACATTGTTTTTGCTCTTTACACAAAGGTAATACCCAATTATTTTTTCTGTATCTTTTTATTGGGCTTTAAGCCATTGCCTTGCCTACTGCTAAACAATTGGGCCGGAAAGGTGTTTATTCATTTTTTAACAAGCCAGGTCCGTCTGTGCCAATAATTCTATTTGGTAAATCACCACCAAACAAAACGGATATCCCTTAATTGTAATTAAATTTGCGAAATAAATAAAGTAATAAATATGAAAAGAATTGTAGTAGTTTTTTTATCCATACTCTGTGTGAATGCATTTGCCCAGATACCCGCAGGGAAAATTGTGGTTAAAAAAGGCCAGCATTTTATAGTGGAATCCAGCTCTGAGGGAACAGTAACCCAGGAAATGATGGGCCAGAGTATGGAAATGAAAATTGGAAGCGCCACTAAATTAAGCGCAGATATAAAGGATGTAAAGAGCAACAACTATATCATCACCCAAAAATTAACTTCCCTCAAGTCTACATTCAGCGGTATGGGCCAGGATAAAACTTTTGACAGCGATAAAAAAGAAGATATGGATGGAGAAGCGGGTGCCATTTACAAAGACAAATTAAACGTGCCGAAAGATGTAGAAATAACCAACGAAGGTAAAACCGTGGCAACCGCTGATACGGCCAAAACCGACAGTACGGAATCCAACCCGATGTCGGCCATTATGGAAATGATGGGAGGTGGCCAGGATAATATTACCGGCGTTTTGTTTTTAGTAATTCCGGCAGGTAAAAAATCGGGTGACAGCTGGCAGGACAGCACAAAAAGTGAAGGGGTGAAACTGGTAAGAACTTATACCTTGAATTCTATCGCCAACAAGGTTGCAGCGGTTACCGTTAATAGTGTACTGGATATTAATAAAACCATGCAAGTGCAGGGCATGGACATGAATGCGATAATGACAAGTAAAATTGCATCTGCTGTAACAGTAGATTTGCCAAGCAATGTGCAAAAAGAAAATAAAAGTACAATGGATGTAACCGGTACAATTGATGTAATGGGTCAATCAGTGCCAATTACCGCAAAAGCAACTTCGGTTAGCATGGTAAAAATGCAGTAAACTCGTTGTTACAACAAGCCTTAACCGTTGCTTAATTGAGCAACGGTTTTTTTATAACCCTGTTTTAACAGCACCGGTTATTGTTAAGTTATCCCTGCGCTGAATCAGCAAGACAACACTACAATTATCTTTATCAAAAGAAGATGGAATGGTTAAACTGCAGGATCCCGATGGCCTGGCAGGTATAGTCAGCATACTTTTAACCACATTATAACTGGGTAGTGTCGCACCATTATTTTCTCCCGCCTTAATTTTAGTACTGGCTTTAACCTGTACCACCAACGCCAGCAGATCGGCATTATCAATGTTGCCGGCTATATTATACCCGATAACAATTGCATCATTTTTAATTTCCCTGCTACTAATTACAATTGTTACTGGTGGCTTTGCACCCAGTGCCTTTTTCACCGCCATTTCAATTTTATTCGCTTCGCTGCCTACCATTTCTGTTGCACCATTCACCACCAGTTGAGGTGTATACACGGAACTATTTTCAATTTGGTTGGCATAGTTTCGCTGCCGTTGGGAAAAGGCGGCATCACTGAAAGAATCCTTCCAGCCAAGCCGGTTCCAGTAATCTACATGAAAGGAAAGCGGAATGATGTTGGGATTGTTTTGTGCCGCGTATTTACCCAGCAATTCATCGGCGGGTGGACAGCTGCTGCAGCCTTGCGATGTAAATAATTCCATTACCGCAACGCCCTGGCTGGCATTAGCCGCCAGCGCCTTCGCAGGCGATTTTTTCGCTGAACAAAAACTCAGACAGGCACTAATAAATAACATTCCAATCAAGGGAACAATTGTCAATTTTTTCATACTCTTTTTTTTAAAGTACGCAGCAGTAACCAATCAGGTTGCAGATAAACTTTTATTAACGTTTTGTTTGTATAGATATCGGTAGCCCGCTGCTCCCACAAAGCTTATTATGGCTATTACATACCACAATGTAAAAAAGCCAGTCAACTGCACTATCTGTGTTCCGCTACTACTACCTATTACCTGTGCCAGGCTCCAGGCCATGGTATACAAGGCAGCATATTGGCCCCGGTTACCTTCACTGCTGCGGCCAATATAATAGCTGTTCATAAAAGGCATTGCCGTCATCTCCGACAAAGTGATAAAAAACATAAACACCAGTGCAACAATAAAGCCATGTGCGAAAGGAATATTCAATAATAAAAAAGAAAAAGCCATGATCAATGTGCCATACGACATCAGCAAAAGGTAAGGCTTTCTTCCTTCCAGTTTAAACACGATCACCATTTCAACAAGGGCTATCAACAACCCGTTCATTGCCATCACTACGCCTATCAAAAATTCATTCAATTGCAACCCTTCTTTAAAATACAAAGGCACAGTTGTAAAGAGTTGAAAAAAACAAACAGCAAATAAAACCTGCAGGCAAAGAAATAGAAGAAATGGTTTATCCCGGTAAGGAGATACCGCCGCCCTATTGCTATTCTTTTTTTCTTTTGAGTGTTGTAACTGCTTTTGCAGGGCCAGTGTAATTTTAGGCAAAATAGCCAATAATAAAAACGCGGCCATTATATTGGTAGCACCGTCAACCCAAAACAATAAATGGTAATTGATAGATGCCAGCAAACCACCAAGGGCACTGCCAATGCCCCACCCAATATTGATAGCCAGCCTGATCAATGAAAATGACTGAGTCCGGCTTTCGGGCGCACTGTAAAATGCAATGGCAGTAGCATTGGCAGGCCTGAAAGCTTCGTTTACCATACTCAAAAAAAATGTACAGATGCAAATGGCCGCGTAAGATTGCATAAGCCCCAGCACAATAAATAAAATACCGCCGCAGAGCAATGATAAAAACTGGGTATAATAAAATCCAAACCTATCGCTGATTTTGCCTCCTGCAAAAGCACCTACGAGCGAACCAATGCCATAGATGGCAACCACCCATCCGCCCTGCTGCATGGTATAGCCAATGTGATGGCAGTACAGCGTCATAAAGGCCAACACCATTGTTCCGCTACGGTTGATCAGCATCACCAGCGCCAGCAGCCACATTTTGCGGGCAATGCCGGCGTAGGCATTTTTATATAAATTAATGGTGTTGTTGATCATAAACAGTTGGCAAAATATGCATTTATTCAAACCGGCCTGGCTTTCACGGCTATGGCAAAGTTGTGGCCTTATTCGCCGGTATCATTTGATATCTTATCAAACAAGTCCATGAATTCTTTGGGTGGCACGGTTAACTTTCGGTGTACGGTATCCAACCATGCGCCATCCACCGTAATCACTGCGGATAATTTGTCGTCGTTTTTCCAGATTTCGTGCACCATTGTCCACCTCGAAAAATCATCATTTGATTTTGCCAGTTTTAAATTGATCTTAACCTGGTCGCCAAATTTTATTTCTTTTCTAAATACACACTCTTCTCTAAAAATAACGGGACCGATGTGCGCCTGGTTCAACACATGTGGGGTAATTCCATTTTCGTTCATAAAAGATACCCGGCTGTAGGCACCAAAATCATAATAGGCCGAATGACGTAAGTGAAAATTGGGATCCAGATCGCTCCAGCGTATTTCTATTTGTTTAAAATAGTCTGTCATATGTATTGTTTGAAGAAATACAAATGTAAATTAAAAAGGCGGCCTCCCTGCTCCCGAAAAAACGGGACAGGCTCTCCAAAGGAGGGTTACTGGAAATTTCAAATTTGAGATGCGTTCTTAGTCTTGCACCACCTTATTGGTATCTCAGCCAGCATTAAAAGTAAATTAAAATGCACCCTGAAAATTCAGCCTGCATTTGTGCCCTGCAAAAGCAGGTCATTTTTTCATGGGGAAAGCTATTAAAAACGAAAGCTCCAAGAACCCTCCTTTGGAGAGCCTGTCCCGCTTTTTCGGGAGCAGGGAGGCCACGCCTTACAAATTCAATACTTTGTCTTTTGGATATTTTACGCTGTAACTGATGCGTACTTTTTTGCTTTCGTTTGGAGCCAGTTGCAGTTGCCAGTTTAGCACACCCGTTTCTGTATTGATGGAAGCCCCATCGCTCTGCAGCAGTTCAACTTCTATCTCTTTGTTTTGAGATAACGGATACTGATCTTTCAACAACATACTGATCGCTTCTTTTTTATTATTTTTTACTGTAATCTCGTAGGTGAATATTTGCTTTTTATTGGCACCCAAAAATTTCACACTGCTAAAATCCATGAGTTTTTCTCTTTTCACTACTACCCTTTTATCCCTGCCCATGGTAAGGTTCAACGTATCCTGGGTTGACGAAGGATCAATAAATGATTTGCCGATATAAGTTCCTTCGAAAATAATATTGGCTTCTCCGGGCAACAGGTTTAGTTTCTCCCAGTCTGCAATTTGCGCCAGTAAAAAAACTTCTTTATCCAGTTTAGGAACAGCGTAAAACTGGTACGTTGCAGGCACCTGGTATTCTTTTAATACCGCCGTTTGTGCCTTGCCATTGGTGGGTACATCGTAAGGCAAATCAATATCAAATGTCACATTCAATTCCTTGTCAGATACGGTAATGTAATCGTCTAGGCCATCTTTTAAAGTAACCAGCACTGCGCCTGCCTGCGCTCTTGAACCATATATACTTGTCGCAGCATCATCTTTTAGCACCTGAGTATTTTTAATGGCATTCGCTCTTATTTTGTTAAACTCAGTGGCCGACATTTCATTACCATTTACGATGTATAGAGGAGTAGCATCTTCGGCATCTACAGTGGAGACCCCTCTTATCTTAGAGGCATAACCAACTACCACCACTTCATTTAGTGCCAGGCCAGGCGCTTTGCCTGCCAACGACGAAATACTATTTTGTGTAGTCAGTGAATTGTTATAATAATTTATGGGGTTGATATAACTGAGAAACCAACTATTAAACAAGGGCGCGTTACCAGTTTGGCTGGGTGTGGAAGTTGACAGGCTTAGCTTTACCTGTTGCCAGTCGATGCCCGTAGTTTGAAATATCTTTGCCCTGTAAACGATTTTTAAAGGAGCGGTAATACTTGCGGCCCGGAGATCGTAAAACGGCGCCCAGTAAGCATTTTGTGTTACATACGAAATATTGAAATCGTATTTCCCCGCTATTGCACAATTCAATTGCAAAATTAATTTGCCTGCGGATCTGGTATTTTTCTTCTGTTCTTCCGCTATCTGTTCGGTTAGTTTTTTTAATTGTTTGTCCTGTTTTATTTGCTGTTGATTGAAGGCTGCCAGTTCATTCTGCAGCTCTCCCGATTTTGTTTTATAATACTCCATCAACTTCATCAGTTCGGCCACACTTAAACCGGTTTGGGTGCCCTTAATTTCTTTGTTTGCTTTTAAAACGCTGATCAAATCATTTACAATATTGATGGAAGATCTTGTTTTATCCATTTCGCGGCTTATCCTTTCTACCGAATCTTCCAGCAGCCTGATCGCCGCACTTTTTACTTCTTCCTTTAAATAATCCGTGCTAAACTCAATGCCCATCACGGTTACATTGCCATCACAATTTACCTGGATGCTGTTTGGGTCCAACGCATTGCTGATGTTTTCAATTACCAGTTCATTGTTGCCATTGCCGAGTTGTGCTTTTGCCTGGTGGTTCATTTCTGCACCTTGCCGGTAGACGGTCACCGCGTTAAGAGAAGCTTTTACTGAATTACCGTTGCCGTCTTTTGCATCCACAAAATAAGTGGCGGCCAAAGCAACAATTAAGAAGATTATTTTTTTCATGTTGATCTGTTTTTGAACAGATGCAAATGAAAGTGAGATTACATAAGGGCCGGTTGAGAATTAAGAACTAAGAATTTTTCGGAACTATGATACTGTTTGTTGGGAGCAGCCTGTACAAAAAAAAATCCTTCCCCGGTTGGAGAAGGATTTTAAATTTTTGATTGACTGTTATTAATTCTTTTGTTCTGCCTCTTTTCTCTTTGCCACTTCTTCCAACAGCTTCAATCCCAGCAAGCCACTTATTGGACCGTTGGCGCCATCGCCTCCACCGCCAATTAATATGTCAGGCATAATTTTTATGTTTTGTGTACCAATGGCTTCCATTACTTTTAACTGTGTAAAGTTGTTACCGCCCATTGCTTCAACAGAAAGCTTGTATGATTCGGCATTTGATTTACCAATTGCCAGAATTTTTTCTGCTTCCGCATTACCGGTTAAAGTAATTTGTTCGGCATTTGCTTTGGCAAGCAATTCAATCTGCTCGGCATTTGCTTTGGCCAACACACGAATTTTTTCCGCATCACCATTCGCCAATAACCTTAGCCTGTCTGCTTCTGCGGTAGATTGTAAACGTACACTGTTCGCTTCACCCGTAGCTTTTTTTACCGATGCATCCGCAATGCGTTCCGCAATCAACACACCCTGGTCCGCTTTTACAATTTCTTTTTGTATGTCTGCAATAGCGGTTTCTTTCTCCAAAGTTTGTCTTGTTTCCTGCGCCTTCATTTCTGTTTCGTAGGTCACTTTTTGTTCTTCCGCTATTTTACGGTCGGTCAAAGTTTTCATCAAACTTTCTGGTGGCACAATGTCACCAATCAAAGTATCCACGCCGTTCACATTGTATTGATCCAGCACTTTGCCAATGTGCATCCTGGCAGATTCCTGGCGTTCTTTACGCGTGCCTAAAAACGCAATCACATCACTATCCTGTGCACTGTTACGGAAATAATTACCAATGGTTGGTTCCAGCACCTGGCTTACCAGGTTGTTCATGTTACCAAAACGGGCGATCACTTTTGGTGCTTCAGTTGTTGGTATGTGAATGATCTGCGACACGTCGAGATTAAATGGGAAACCATCTTTACTACGCACTGTAATCGTAGACAAATGTTTATCCAGCTGGTGACTTTCACTTCTGGCATTGGCCCAGTTTAATACCAGGTTGGTAGTGGGCACCAATTCAACTTTCATGATAAAAGGATTGATGGGGTATTTACCAGGGCCTAATGGCTCTGCCCATACGCCTTTGCTTCCCTTGGCTACAATATTGCCATGCTTAAATTCTATGCCGCTTAAATCAACACCTTCGCCTCCCACATAACTGATCACCACACCTACATGACCAATAGCTATTTCCGTCATGCTCACCATTTCTACTTTTGTAAACCAGGGATTTAAAAAATAAGTACCGGCCAGAATCACTTGTTCCTGCAGACCTTTATAACCACCGTTGTTCATAAAGATGTCTACATCCTGGAATTTATTATGGCCATCAATAATTTTTCCCGCTATCTGTCCCTCTTCCAAAGGCTTTCCCTCCTGGGTGGTTACAACGCCTACCGCATTGTCGGGAATACTGGTCATGTCCGTCATTTCAACAGTGAATAAAAAAGTATTGATACGGTATGACCCAGGTGCAATGATCGCCGTTTGCCTTCCCTTACGGCCACCGTTTTTTAAAAAAGCTACTGCATCCTGGAAGCTGTCGCAGTTTACTTTCCTGCCAAGAATGCTACCCGTTTCGAGTTCAGCACCATCTTTGGCCAATATCAACCCCAGTTGCCCTGTAGGAATAACAATGAATGGCTGAAACGTGATATCATACTGCCAGATCCATTTGCCGAAATACATACCAGGTGGTAATGTTTGAGCCTGGAAGCCCGCTTCACCATCTGTAGCTACAATGCGGCCTTCGGGTAATTGTTGTTTACCAATCAATACAAATTTTTTGGTAACCAGGCCAATCCTGTCTTCGGGTACTATTACCACGCCGGCGAACACCCGTAAAATAAATTTGTATAAAATCAATACCAGTAAAGGGATACCAATGATCAATCCCCATTTGATGAGTTCATGCGATTCCATGTTTGTGTTGGTTTAGGTTTTGTGAAAGTATAAATGACAAAAAAGTTGTAGGTGATAAGTTGTACGTGATAAGTTTCGGGTAATCGTTTAAAGTAATAAAGCTATTCTTTTCCCTGAAATGTGCTGGTTTATTTTTCACCATATTTTCTGCAGTTGCGGAGCTTCACGTCATCCTGTTCACGACTGCATTGCATAATGGTGCGTTGCTCATTGCTGAGCAAACCATCGCTAAATTTTCACTGCGTTATTTGCAGTTTAAAATTGCCAAACCATTTCGTTGAAAAAATTACGACGCAACAAAAAAAACTTTGCTGCCTTAAGCCTACTGCTTTAAGCCTTCAGCTTATTAGGTGGCGGAGTGTTGAAGTTATTAAGAATATAATCCTGTAAAAAGCAGATTACCCTATCAGTACCAGGTTTCATTGTTTTGTTATTACGGATGTAAAGATTGTGTAAATCATACACATCGAAAAGCGGAATAGGGATGAGTGGCAAATGCAGTTACCTGGCTAATTGATTTATCTTAACGCAGCTTTTATAATTGGTACCAGCGCCTGGGCCCAGACTGCATATTCATTGCCGGATGGATGCAGGCCATCAGATGCAACAAGTGAGGGATTGTTTGCAGCCAGCCTCGTAAAGCCGGTAACATCCAGGTATTGAACACCCTCCTGCAGGGCAATGTTTCTATTCACTGCGTTAAACTCATCTATTTCTTTCGCAATGAGTGCCGTATCGCTTCCGCTTGCAAAAGGTGTAACACCATAATCGGGGATAGACAACACAATCACTCTATTTTTCCTGTTGCCCGCATATTGTATCGCCCTGTTTAGCAATAATAAAAATTCCCTTGTATACTCATCCTTCGCCCGGTGCTGGTATTGATTATTTACCCCAATCAATAGCGTAACAATATCATATAAAGGCTGCGGCGGATTTGTTTCAGCAAGAAAGCCCAGCAAATTCCCGGTAGTCCACCCGCTTTGGGCAATTATATCGGGCGCTGTACATTCAATCTTTTCCTGGTTTAATAATTTTGCGGTTTGAATGGGGAACCGGTCAGCGACATCCACTGATTGCCCGATGGTATAAGAATCGCCCAGCGCAAGAAAAGAAACCTGGGATGAAGCATCGACGGCAACCGGTACAGCAGCTGCTGTTGTATCCGTATTTGAATCTCTCCGCCATTGTTGCATATGCTGCGCTTTGGTACAGGATACCAGTGAATATAAAATCCAGCAATATAGTAGCCCTGATTTATACATAAGCAAATTAACGGATTTATTGATTAAAAGGTTCGCTGTGGGCATAAAAAAAAGCCTCTTTGCAGAGGCTTTTGAATCTTTTTTATGTATTTACTTATACAGAATCTTGTAGTACTCATCTGCCATACGGTTACTGTCAAACTGAACCTGTACGTCATTCATACCATTTTTTACAATGTCTCTCCAGGTATCTTTCTGATCGTAGTACAATGGGAGAATCTGCTCTTCCAGTATAGAGTACAACTGGTTCAGGTCATATTCATCCTGCTCCTGTACATGAATATTTTCATAATCAATCGGCGGCACCACAAAACCATTGTTACCGTTGTGAATAAATTCGCAAATCCAGCCGTCGTTGGTACTAAAATTTACCGCTCCGTTCATTGCCGCCGTCATGCCACTTGTACCGCTGGCTTCCCTTGGTACCCTTGGATTGTTTAGCCAAACATCTGCGGCCTGTTTTAATCTTTTACTTAAAGCCAACTCATATCCAACACAAACAGCTACATTTTTATATTGCTTGCTCAAATGTACCAGGTGATTAAAATCGTTGATAGCAGGGTAATCCAAAGGATATGGTTTACCAGCCCAGATTATCTGTACAGGATGTTTGGTATTTTTTAATAATGCTTCAAAGCGCTTATGATCGCGTGTTAATAATTCGGCTCTTTTGTACCCTGCAAAGCGGCGGGCCCAAACAATAGTGAGTACATCCGGATCCATCAGCTTACCCGTTTGGTCTGCCACAATATCCATCGCTCTTTTTTTCAAAAAACGCTTACGGTCATCAAACCACACATCATTGCCTTCCGATTTGGCTTTATACATTTGCTTATCGGCCCAATAAGTCCAGTTTTGTGCATTGGTTATGGCCTTAATTTCGCATATGCCTTCATACTTACCCCACATTTTACGACTTACTTCGCCATGCAGCTGCGATACACCATTGGCAAGCTTCGCAAAACGCAATGCTGCCAGTGAATGATTAAACTGGTCGTCTTTAATGCCGGTCAGCCTGCGAACTTCGTCTAAAGGCATGCCGCAGAAATAACTCATTTTCTGGCACAGAAAAATATCATGCTTTTCATTGCCCGCTTCTTCAGGCGTATGAGTTGTAAATACCAGGCGCTTGCGCACATCTTCCAGGTTGCCGAATTTTCTATACAAGTAAAAAGCAGCACTGATGGCGTGGGCTTCATTTAAATGATACAGTTCCGGATTAAAATTAATTTCATCCATCAGCTTGGCACCGCCAACACCCAGTAAAATAAACTGCGCTACTTTGGTAGCCACATTGCCATCGTACAAACGATGGGTAATGGTTTGGCTCACATAATCATTCTCTGGTAAATCAGTGCTCAATAAAAACATTGGCGCACTCTTAAATGTCTCCGGGTTCAGGTACCATACTTTTACCCACACCGGGTGATCGTGAATGTTGATCTGAAATTTAATGCCGGTATCTTCTAAAAAATTGTAGATTTTTTCATTCCATTGCACCTGCAATGTTTGGTCTGCATTACGGGCCTGGTCGTAATATCCATACTTCCATAAAATACCGATACCTACCAAATTTTGCCTTAGTTCGTATGCACTCCGCATGTGGGAGCCAGATAAAAAACCAAGGCCGCCGCTGTATATTTTTAATGGCTGATGTACTGCAAACTCCATGGAGAAGTAAGCGATTCTTTTGCTGTAATTGTCGTCGACTGGATAAGGGACTTTGTAATTATTAAAACTCATAGTAACAGGTGAAATTTTTAGGACCGCAAGATAACTTGATATTTTCAGAAAAAACGCCCGTTGTGAAACAAATATTGTGTACAAAATACACATATCCGCTAACGTAAAAACAAATCTATAGTGGCCTAAAGAACAGTCCACCTGCCGTATGTAAAAATGGTGAATTGCGGGGAATCATTGCCGCTGCTATGTTTCATGATACCGGAAACGTTTGCAGTAAATCGCGATCAAGAACGATACACATAAACAAACAGCAATATCATGACACGCCATGGAGTTTTTACCTGGCAAAACGTTTTGAGATGAAAAATATAAATTGTTTAATAATTTGAACGGCTGCAATAAAGTATCACTCATTGCTTAGCTATCATAATACAAATATTTTTTGCTGCGCAGTTAGCATGCTAGCTTTTGTTAGGGAATCATGGCGGTTACCTCAATTTCTATCAGCAGGTCGTTATTAATCAATGCTTTTACCTCTACCATCGTAGCTACAGGCTTGATAGTGGCAAAAAATTCTCCGTGCGCCTTGCCTATCAATTCCCAATCACTGATATTGGTTACAAACATCCGGGTACGCACTACATCATTTAATGAACTGCCAAGCTGCTGCAACGCTTGCTCTATCTTTTGAAAAATAAATTTTGTTTGTGCATATACGTCGCCCTTGCCAACAAGTGTATCGCCATCCATGGCGGTAGTACCGGCCACTTCAATAATATTACCTACCCGTACCGCCCTTGAATATCCGACGATATCTTCCCAGGGTGAGCCTGAACCAACTTGTTGCCGCATAAAATAAAATTGAACTACAAGGTACAAAACCGTGTTAATCAGACCGAATTAAAATTGTTGGAAATACCGCTCATTTTTTTTAGATTTACCTAAATTTAAATTTAGTCAGTATGAATTTTTCTGTTTCAGAAGAAAACTATATCAAAAGTATTTATCACCTGCAGCAACAAACCGCAACCGTAACCACCAATTCGCTGGCCAATGAACTGCGTACCAAACCTGCTTCCGTTACGGATATGCTGAAGAAATTGCAAACCAAACAAGTGGTGGAATACGAAAAATACCGCGGCTTCAAGTTAAATCCTGCGGGCAACAAAATAGCGCTTGGCATTGTGCGCCGGCACCGCCTGTGGGAGTTTTTTTTGGTAAACAAACTGGGATTTGAATGGGATAAGGTACACGACATCGCCGAAGAACTTGAACATGTAAGCAGCACGGAACTGATAAAAAAGCTGGATGTTTTTTTAAACTTCCCACAAACAGATCCACACGGCGACCCGATACCTGACACCAACGGAAAGATGGCCGTGATAAAGCAACTGAGCCTTGCCGATATTGCCGCAAAGAAAAATGTAGTGGTAAGTTCTGTCAGCAATCAAAGCCCGGAAATGCTGGAAATGCTAAAGCATTACCATATCGGCATCGGCACCGGTTTAAAAGTAAATAAGCATTTTGCCTTTGACGGATCAGTAGAAATTAAGGTTGTTCAGCAAAGCCCCTGCATCATCAGCGAACAGGTGGCTAAAAATATATTTGTGCACCATGACTAATTTTTCTCACACAGACACTTCCTTAAGCGAAGTGCACCAAAGCATTGATACCACAACAGGTAAAAAAACAGGGTTCAGGAAAATCCTTTCTTTTCTCGGCCCGGCCTATCTTATCAGCGTCGGCTATATGGATCCGGGTAACTGGGCCACCGATCTTGCCGGCGGTAGTAAGTTCGGCTATACACTCATCTGGGTTTTATTAATGAGTAACCTGATGGCCTTATTGTTACAGGGTTTGTCTGCAAGGCTGGGCATCGTACGCGGCCGCGACCTGGCGCAGGCTAACAGGGAAGCGTATCCGAAAGCAGTAAATTTTATTTTATACATTTTTGCGGAAATCGCCATTGCCGCCTGCGACCTTGCAGAAGTACTTGGTATGGCCATCGGTATACAACTACTTACCGGGTTGCCACTCGTTTGGGGTGTATCCATTACCGTGCTGGATACTTTCCTGTTGCTATTTTTACAACGTCTCGGCATGCGGAAGATGGAAGCATTTATCATCACGCTGGTGGCAATAGTGGCCATCTCTTTTTTGATTGAAATTATTTTTGCCAAGCCTGATCTCGGTGAAGTAGCCCTGGGCTTTATCCCACACGCCTTATCAGATGAAGCTTTGTATATCGCCATTGGTATCATTGGCGCCACGGTAATGCCACATAACTTATACCTGCATTCTGCATTGGTGCAAACAAGAAAAATTGACCGTACGGATGCCGGTATAAAACAAGCGCTGAAATTTAACCGCATTGATACTACCATTGCATTGAACCTTGCCTTTTTTGTAAATGCCGCCATACTTATTTTGGCAGCCACCGTGTTTTTTAAGCACGGCAATTCGCATGTAGCCGAAATAAAAGAAGCTCATCGTTTACTCCCTGGTTTTTTAGGCAATCTGGCGCCCAAAATCTTTGCCATCGCATTGATTGCGGCAGGCCAAAGCAGTACTGTTACCGGTACTCTCGCCGGCCAAATCATTATGGAAGGCTATTTAAGTTTACGCGTAAACCCCTGGGTACGCCGCTTAATCACCCGGCTCCTGGCCATTATACCTGCGTTGCTGGTGATCATTATTTATGGCGAAGACAATGCTGATGGGTTGCTTATTTTTAGCCAGGTTATTTTAAGCATTCAATTGGGTTTCGCCATTATTCCGCTCATTCATTTTGTGAGCGATAAAAAAACCATGGGTAGTTTTTCCATCAACACCATTACAAAAATTGCTGCATGGACGATTGCCGCGGTGCTGGTTTTTCTAAACTTAAAAATGATTATCAACGAGGCTTCCGGCGTATTTTTAACGGGCAGCCTGCCCGCCAAATCTGCCTTGGTACTTGCTGGTATCCTGTTCATTTTTTTGTTAGCGTATATCATCCTGTTCCCCTGGCTTGACAGGAGAAAAAAGAAAGCTTCCATACAAATGCATGCCGATATCAATGCCGTACAAGAATTGGTTATCCCACAATTTAACCGGATTGCCATCGCCCTTGATTTTAGCGAAAACGACAGCAAACTATTGGCCTTTGCAATAGGCCAGGGAAACCAACAAACGCGGTATGTACTGGTACATATTGTTGAAAGCGCCTCCGCAAAATTGCTGGGCAGGGAAAGTGATGACTATGAAACCCGGAAGGACCAGGAGCGCATGGATTTTTATGTTAACCATTTAAAAACGCTGGGGCATAGCGCTGAAGGCTATCTTGGATTTAGAAACAGGTCTAAAGAAATTGTGCGTATTGTGAAAGAAATCCGTGCCGATATGCTGGTAGCAGGTGCTCACGGTCACACTGGTTTAAAAGATTTTATTTATGGCGAAACAGTCAACACCGTACGGCACGAATTGAAGATTCCTGTTTTGATTGTGAATGTGTGAGCACTCGCTTTTAATATTGCAATGAAAATGCGTACTGAAATTTATACATTCTTTTTGGCCGGGCTAAGAAGCTTTGTGGTACTTCATTGGCGTCGCACTCTTGTACAAATTACCTTTACTGAACTATAGCGTTCTCCGGGGTGGGTCACCCCAAAAAGGGTGGCTCACCCCGGAGTGAAGTATTGCCCGCACTCTATGTCCAATCGAAGTCTACAACACGGTCGTTCAGTTTCCACTTTGCCGGGGTAAGCGTAGTCATCCAATCCAATGGTTCACCAACAGGTTGCTTTTTCGCGGCAGCGGCAAAACATTTTTTTATGAAATCTTTTTGTTCCGCACCCACCGCAGCTGGTTGCGCAGAAATCAGCAATGGCGTGCCACTCTCTGCAAGCAATTGCATCCATTGTTTATTTTTAGCCCACGAAACTTTATTGGTCAGGCCAACACAATCCGCATCAGCGACATAAAAAGTATTGTGCTGAATGGCGCGGAAAGCAAGCGTATTTACCCCCATCTTGCGGGTGCGCTCCGATTCTGTTCAATCGGTTATTTTTAAATTAGTGGCTATTTTTTAGTGGCTTTGCTTCTTAACAACTCCCTCGTTTTAATCCCCGATTCTTTTAGGTCATCTGTTTTCCAGTTGCCAAAATCCGAGGCGCTTTTGTTGAGTACCGAACAGGTTTCATCTTTATCCGACACCGACCAGGTAATCCAGCTTAGCTTTCTGGCTTCCATCCATTTAATCCATTTATTCCATTCATCGTAATCAATAGGTCCGTTACCTGTAGCCTGCATCCCTGCGGATTCTGAAACAAAAATGGGCAATCCTTTTGCGATGGCCGCATCTGCTTTGTCGCGTAAAATCTGTTTGTGTGTGCCGGCATAAAAATGCAATGAATACATCAGGTTTTTAAACCCTGTGATGGGATCTTCAGCAGGCAGGTTAACATCCTGGTCCCAGTGCGGACTGCCAACCAAAATAACATTGTTGCTATCAATGGCACGGATGGTAGTAATTAATTCAGTAGAATATTTTTTTACTTCAGGCCAGGTTTCATAATCAGGCTCATTGAACAATTCATAAATGATGTTGGGATATTTACCGTACTGTGTGGCCATCTCCTTAAAAAATTCATTGGCTTCCTTTAAATTGATGTTATGGCTGTGCCAGTCGATAATAACATACACCCCGTCAATGATGGCCTGGTCAATCACAGTCTTAATCAGCTTTTTTTGCGTGGCTGAATCTTTCAAATAGCCCTTGTCCGGTTCAACACCAAGGGCCGCCCTCACGACACTGCATTTCCAATCTTTGTACAACCACCGTACTGCCGAAGCGGTATAAAACCGGGGATGAAAACAACTCCAGCCAAAACTCATTCCGTTCAATACAACCGGTTGACTATTTTGATCAACCAGTTGTGTGCCTTCTACTTTTAATTGTCCGTGCATTTTTACGGGCTGCGCAACAACACAGCTGGCGCTGATTAAAAAGATAATTGCAATGGATAGTTGTTTCATATTATTATGTCTGATTTTTTGATGTCTGGCGTCTGATGTCTTTCGGTTCGAAATTATTTTAACTGTTGTTATTTTCTTCAATTTGGTTGTTCTGATTTCATGGCTGATTTTTTGATGCCCGCCCGGATGACGCAGTTGGACGGGTCTGATGTCTGATTATTCCAGGTTGAAGTCCTTTCGTCTTTTTGTTATTTCCTGCTATTTGTTATATCTGATTTTTTTGATCTCCGATGTCTAATGTCTTTCGGATCGAAGTTCATTGTAGAAAATTAAATAACCTCGTCTTTTTCTATTTTTATCAAAAGATTAAAAATTAGTGCCCGTGATAATTTATATTAAATCGCCGGCATCAAAATCTTCAACATTTCTTCTGCCACCAGCTGGTTGCCCTTGTCATTTAAATGCACGCCGTCGGTAGTTAATATACCAGCTGTTTTGCTTTTTGTGTTATAGGCCATCTCATATTTTTTAAATACCAGCCGCAAATCTACCAGCGAACAATTATACTGTTTTGCCAAAGCAGTTACAACGGCTGAGTAAGCATCCAGGTCTGCATCCTGGGCATTTCCCTTTGGCTTTTCGCCAATCATCGAAGCCGTACAAAGTACTACCCGGATATTTTTTTGCTGTAACTTTTTAATGATGGCATGATAAAACTGTTCAAACTTTTCAATGTCTGTCCCTATACCCGAAGTTTTGTGCCAAACATCATTGATGCCGATATAAATAACTACGATATCAGGTTCATGGTCCAATACATCCGTCTCAAGCCTCAGGTATAAATCGTACACTTTGTTGCCGTCAATACCGGCACCTAACAATTCAAGAGTTCCTGCTGCTCTGTTGAATTTACTTTTCAACAGGTCAATATAACCTTTGTTCAATACACCCGCCTTTGTGATAGAGTCACCGAAGAATATTATTTTCATTTTTGTAATTAAAACTGCCGGTAGCAGTTGTTATAGCTGGTATTTGCATCTTCCATACCTGCCTTTAAATGTACTCTTTTATTACAACAGCCAAACTGTCTGCATAATAAAATCAGCCCGCTAATTTTATTCTTTTTATCAACTCAATGCATGCCCGGCTGTTATGGTACGGGCATTTCCATAACCCTGCTTTATCCTGTCCCGGCATCGGCTGGTTGTGCTCATCCACACCCCATATCCATTCGCCATTGCCGGCCTTGATTGATTTTTTTATAAACTCCCAGCCAGCCATTGAATGTTGCAAATACTGCTTGTCACCTGTAATCTGCCAGGCGTTATAAAAGCCAATCATTGCTTCTGCCTGCGGCCACCAATGCTTTTCTTTTACCAGGTGGCTGCCTTCTTTCTCATACCACAATCCGCCATCTGCATCCAGGCCTTCTTTTGTCGCAGCCGCTATCTTGACCGCGGTGTCTTTTAATTCTTTTATCAATGCGTCATCTCCTATCGCTTCCGCAGCTTCCAATAATAACCAGGCTGCTTCAATATCATGCCCGTAAGAAATAATATGGCCCTTTACCTGCCAGGTTTCATTAAAAAATAAATTGAGGTGCCAGGTGTTTTTATCAATGATGTGACTGGTAAAATTATCAATCAGTAATATGATGCTGTGGTGTAATTTTTCATCTGGCCAAATGCGATATAAATTGGTATACGCTTCCAATACGTGCAGGTGCGTATTCATGGTCTTTTTTTCATTGGCATCCTTGCTACTCAAACGCAAGTCTTCCATCGGCTGCCAGTCACGGGTAAACGCTTCCAGGTAGCCGGTTTGGCTGGTATCAAAACTATGCCGCTCAATCAGATGATATAATTCAATGGCCCTATTTTTGGCATCTTCCAAATGAGTGCTTTGATAATATTCGCTATAAGCGTACAGCAAAAACGCAATGGCATACACCTGTTTTTTTGTATCAACCGGTTCACCTTTAAAATTCAATGTCCAAAATATGCCGCCTGCTGTTTCATCAATAAAATAGCGATTGATGTATTCAAACGCCCGGTTTGCAAGCGAAAGGTATTTATCATTGCCGGTACAATTATAAGCTGCCGCAAACGACCAAAGGATTCTCGCATTTAATACGGCGCCTTTATTTGCTGTATCATCGATGTTATTGGCATGATCGATTTTTCCATAAAAGCCACCGTACTTTTCATCCGGGGCATATCGCATCCAGTAGGCTAAAATATCACTTAATTCTTTTTGTATTTCGCTGCTGTACTGTTGCAGCAAGTTGGTCACCATTGTATGAAATATATTTTATGGCAGTTGTTATCCTCTTAAAATTATTTGCTGAACCCAACAGTGCTAAACATCAACAACTGCCTTCAGTAATTTTTATCCTGCAACTTTCTGCCGCAATTTCTCGTCCGCTTTAACTTTCTTATTGGCATCAATGATGTTATTGATAGCATTTACAGAAGCTGCAGAACTCCATCCATCCGGCGGCGTATTGGTAACATAATCCACCAGCTGATCAATAGTAGAAGTGGCCACATGCATCCGGCTATCTGAAGAAGCATAATAAATAAATACGCTACCATCTTCATCTGCAATCCAGCCATTACTGAAGACTACATTGCTTACATCACCTATGCGCTCTTCGCCTTCAGGTGCTAAAAAATAACCGCCCGGTTTATATGTTACCTTCGTTATATCCTGCAGGTCGGTCATAAACATGTACAATGTGTAACGCAGTCCTGCCGCGGTGTTGCGTACGCCATGCGCCAGGTGCAGCCAGCCCCTGCTGGTTTTAATGGGTGCCGGACCAAGCCCGTTTTTCATTTCAAAAATAGAATGATATACCCGCGGATCAATCACCGTTTCTTTTTCGATTACGGCATTGGTGATATCCGGTGCCAGGCCAAAACCTATGCCACCGCCTTCTCCTGCTTCAATAAAACTATCCTGCGGCCTTGTATAAAATGCGTACTGGCCCTGTACAAATTCAGGGTGTAGCACCACATTTCTTTGCTGTGCAGAAGGCGTTTTTAAATCGGGCAAACGTTCCCATTGCAACAAGTCTTTTGTTCTGGCAATACCACATTGGGCAATGGCGGCAGACTGGTCGCCAGGTGCCGCATTGAGATCTTTTCTTTCTGTGCAAAAAAGGCCATATATCCATCCGTCTTCATGCGCAACAAGCCGCATATCATAAATATTTGTATCCGGTACAGTTGTTTCAGGCATGTGCACCGGGTATTCCCAAAAGGTAAAATTATCAATGCCGTTGGTACTTTCGGCAACGGCGAAAAATGATTTTCTGTCTACACCTTCTACCCTTGCCACCAGTATATATTTGCCATTCCATTTAATGGCGCCGGCATTAAAGGCTGCATTAATACCAAAGCGTTCCATCAGGTAAGGGTTGGTGGTTTCGTTTAAATCGTACCGCCAAAAAATAGGTGTATGCGCAGCAGTGAGTATTGTATTTTGGTAGCGGTTATACACTCCATTGCTATCAGCAAGTTTTGTATTGGGCTTTGTAAGCAATTGCTGCTGGGCTGCTATTAGCTGTTGTAATCTGGTCTTAAATTGGTAGTGCATATGGCTTTATTGAACAATAATCAGTTGCAAAATATTGTTTTATTATTTAGAATGAGTCAATATTTATTAAAGAAACTGGCGTCGCTATTTTTGGTAGAGTTTATTCTTTCTTGCTTTGTTTTCAAAAATAAATTGGCGCATCAAAGCCAACCGTTTAAAATCGGTTGCCGATAACTGCCCTTTGCAGGGCACATAAAACTCTGTTTCATCCGCTGACTTTTGTCCCGCATTTCTCCAGGCCAATGCATAGGCAATGGCATGATTTTTCAATGCCCGGGCAAATACATTCGTCCACCAGCTGGCATCCGGAACTGTATTGTATCCAAACTCAGTAAGCGCCGGAATTTTATTTTTGGCGGTCGCTATTTTTTCAAGCATGGTTAAACTCCTGTCTGTTTCAGCAATAAACCGATCGTTCGCAAGTATGTCTCCCTTCTGATAAATATCAAAGCCAATTACATCCACGTAATCATCGCCGGGGTATCTTTCAAGATAGGCTTCTTCAGTTGCAAACCGGTCGGTATTGTAAGCGTACAACAGGTTGTGTACATTTTTAGTATCGCGTAAATAGGTTTCGGTAAAACGATACAATTGTATCAGCTGTTCCGGCGTGCAATGGCTTTTTCCCCACCAAAACCAACTCCCGTTCAGCTCGTGAAACGGGCGAAAGATAACGGGGATGTACTCGCCTGTTGCACCTTTTAAATCCAACATAAAGGCGGCTATTTTGTCCAGCCAGCTTGTATACAATTCATTTTTTTCACCGCCGGGTAAAATGGCTGCCACGGTGCCCGGTGCAGGATCCCAGGCAGACTTGCCCGTTAGCGGATTGTTGAGGTGCCAGCTGATTGTTATTACACTGCCTTTTTGGTAAGCCCCTTTTATAAACTGCTTCATTTTATCAAACGGCACGCCATCGAGATTTACCGGAGCATCTATTTCAAGCCGGCCCAGTTCCCATCCATATACAGCCGGGTATTGGCCTGCACTTTCTTTTACATCACTCCGGCCGGGTTGGTATTTCCATCCTACTCCATATGCCAGGTCATCCTGGTGACCAAACATCACGCCATTGCTTTTTTGCTTTTGTAAATTGGCAAACAATAGTTTGGTTTCTTTGGTAGCCTGCTTATCCACAGTTTGACAAACGGCTGGTAACTGCATCAACAAGACGGCAGCAAAATAAAAACAAACAATCCTTTTTTTCAACTTGGCAATTTTATCAGGTAATTAGTAAAAGAAAACGATCGCACCATAGCTGCGGGAATAAGTGCTTTGTAAAAACGTAAATTCAACGCCAACAAAATTAATGAGATTACTTACCTGTATGCTAATACTATCTTATCTTATCATTGATTTAAATTGATTGAGACAGTTGACAGGTAAAATTAAGGTCACCATTTTTGGATGGTTACAGCATGGATAAAAAGGCGTACGACTACTGACACCAATGATACTATTTTAGTTATTATTTTGTACTTTCACTTAGCTGTTCAGCCATTCTCAATTAAAGTTGCCATATAGAAATGCATAAAAATATAGTTAGAGAAATAACGCCTTTAACGCAAAATGACTGCTTCACCATTTTTAGCAGGGTAAAAAAAGAATTTAATTTTCCGTTACATTACCACGAGGAATTTGAACTAAACCTCATCATCAATGCCAAGGGTGCCAAGCGTATCGTGGGCGATCACATTGAACTAATAGATGAGATGGAACTGGTATTGGTTGGCCCCAACTTATCGCACGCCTGGTTTACAGGCCAATGCGAAAGCAACGAAATAAAAGAGGTAACCATCCAGTTTCACAAAGATCTTTTTGATGAAAAATTGCTGCGCCGCAACCAATTAAGTTTCATCCGAAAAATGTTCGACCAGTCGGCCAAAGGCATTTTATTTTCCAAAGAAACAGCGCATGCGATTGCCCCAAGGATAGTTTCGCTACACCAAAAAAGCGGTTTTGATTCTGTGATGTCGCTCATCAATGTCCTGCACGATCTGTCCACTTCCCGCAATATCAGAACGCTGTCTGAAGCCACGTTTAACAACGAGTTTCAATTTAATTTCAACAGCCGGCGTATTGAAAAGGCTTTTGAATACATGAATAAAAATTACGACAAACAAATCACCCTCGGCGATATTGCCAAGCTTGTAAATATGACCGATGTGTCCTTCAGCCGCTTTATAAAAAAGCGTACGGGCATTACATTTATTGACAGCTTAAACGAAATCAGGCTGGGGCATGCCAGCCGTATTTTGATTGACACTACCAACTCCATCGCGGAAGTAAGTTACAGTTGCGGCTTTAATAATATCTCCAATTTTAACCGCTTATTTAAAAAGAAAAAAAACTGTACGCCAAAAGAATTCAGGGAAAATTTTTCGGGTACCAGGACATTTTTTTAGTAGCCATTTGGGAGTAATTTTCGTCCGGGCTAAGAAGCTATGTGCATCTGCATTGGCGTCGCACTCTTGTACACTTGTATTTCATGGCATCTGCGGCTTTCGGATTGTTGCAACATTATAATAAGTTTATGTCCAACTTATTCAGACAGTTTTACTTCTCCAACCAAAAACACACTTCCACAAACGATAATAATATCATCTTTACCTGCAGCATTTTTTGCATTGTGGATGGCATCATTTACATCATCAAAACAATTGCCTGTTAAACTTGCAGCAGCAGCTTTTGCCTGCAGTTCCCCAGCCGGCAATGCTCTTGGTATATGTGCATTGGTAAAATAATAGCGGGCGGTTGAAGGCAACAACGATAAGACTTTACTAACCTCTTTATCTTTCACCATTCCCAGAATAAAATGAATGGTTCGCTTTAGCGTAGTATCATTTTTACCAATCCATTTTATTTGTTCCAGCACCTGCCGTACGCCATCTTCGTTGTGCGCTACATCCAGCACCAGCATTGGGTCCTGTGCAATCACATCCCAGCGGCCATGTAAACCGGTTAATACCTTTGTATTGGCCAGTGCGTATTTTTCCGCTTTGTTTGTAACATTAAAACCGAGCTCGGATAAAATGCCTTCAGCATACAAAACAGTGCATAAATTTTTTGCCTGGTAAATACCATTCAGGTCGAGTGTAAAGTTTTCTTTTACCTTGTTGTCTTTATCTGTAACGCTGCATTGCAATGTTTGGGCAGCAACCACAATATCGGCTGCTATATATTTTTCCTGCGCAAAATAAATGGGCGCTTTGCACTCATGGGCCTTGCTTTCAAAAACAGGCTTTGTTTCAGGCAACCATTCCCCGATAATTACCGGTACGCCTGGTTTCATGATGCCCGCTTTTTCTCCGGCAATCAGCTCCAATGTATCGCCCAGGATATTCATGTGATCGTACCCAATATTGGTGATGATGGACAGGATGGGTGTGATGATATTGGTACTGTCCAGCCTGCCGCCAAGGCCGGTTTCAATGATGGCGATATCTACCTGTTGCCCGGCGAAATAATCAAAGGCCATGGCCATAGTCAGCTCAAAAAAAGACGGCTGTATTTGTTCTGAAACAGCTTGTGTTCTGGCAACAAAATCAACTACAAAATCCTTTTCAATCATCTGCCCGTTGATCTTTATACGCTCCCTGAAATCTTTTAAATGAGGCGACGTGTAAAGTGCTGTCTTATAACCTGCCTGTTGTAGTATGGCGGCCAGCATATGACTGGTACTGCCTTTGCCATTGGTGCCTGCAATATGTATGCTCTTAAACTTTGTTTGCGGATTATTTAATGCATTGCATAAGGCTATGCTGTTGTGTAAATCTTCTTTATAAGCCGCCGCACCAATGCGGCTGTACATGGGCAGTTGCGCAAAAAGATATTCAATTGTTTGGTCGTAATTCATTGCTGCAAAGATAGATCGCTTACCGCTTAGATGAAGGCCAAATTGAAATACAAATTTTCAAACGTGCGACGCCTATGCAGTTAAACCAGGGAACAGACGCCGGGGTTCAAAACAAATTAATTCTGTACTTTAAAATTGAATAAGATGGTTGAAACGCCACCATCCGGGCTTGTAGGAAATTTGAGGCCCGCCGCCTTTCTTTTAGCAATACCAGTAATATTTGAATTGGATGTAGTAGTGCCTTTTGCTATCGAGCTACCAGTATATGCCCCGGCTGCATTGTACTGCACATCCAGGTAAACTTTTGCATTTTCACTAAAATCATCTTCAAAACGCAAGGCACCTAAATTGAGGGGACGCACGCCACGTGTTACGCTGACGCCGCTTCTGCCTCCGGGCGAATTGCCATAACTATCGGGTTTGCCGGAAGGATCGCCGGCATCACCTTTGCCTCCGGGTTTATTGCCCTGGTAGGTGTACCCGTTATCTTCTGTGGCACCATTGCCGCTGCCATTGCCTGCGCCATTATAGGTTGCTTTAGGCTTTTGGGGTTTGGGTGCAGGCATTACAACCGGTGCAGGGTTGGTAGTTTTAACCGGTTTACTAACTGGCTCCTTTGCTATATTGGTTGCCTTGGGAATTATCTTTTCTGGTTTTGTGATGGGCGCTGCATCCTTATCTTCGATATCGTCTGGCTGAATATCTTTTGCCGGTGGTTCGGGCGCCGGTGCTGCTTTTGCCTGTGTTGCGGCTACCGCCTGCGATGGCCCCATTTCTCCTTTGATAAGTGGCTGCACCTGGCCGAACCCTTCTTCATTGTTGCCCAGGTTGATTTCAATCAGGTCTTCTACCAATGGTTTGGGTGGTTGCACTATCGGCCATGTAATAAAAAAGGCCAGCAATAATAACACCGCTACAATGATAGCCGTGTAGGTAAATGCCTTGCGTTGTTTTTCAGCTTCAAATGATGATGCGTACATAGTTTAATTGTAATAGGTCAAAGTTATTTTATTAAAACCAAACGATGCAATTTCCGACATAAATACATAGTTAAAGGTTTAACAAAAGGGGAGGAGCCAATAGGTAGCAGGCAATAAGCAGAAAGCAATAGGCAATAATGAGTATTTGCCGGGTCAGCGCTTATTGCTTATTTACTATTGCTTATTGCCTATTACCTGCATACACTTAACCGATCTTTTTATAGATGCTAATGGGCAATACATTCATTAGCCATGCCACCAGCCGCCACCTTTTTGTAATATATAATTTGCGCCTTTTCTTTTTGATGCCGCTGTAAATTTGTGCCGCTGCTTTATCGACCGGCGCTACCCAAAACTGGCCGTTGCCTTTTGCCATTTTTGTTTTGATAAAGCCGGGCTGAATATCAGTTAAATGAATAGGTAATTTCAGTTTATGTGCTTTGATGTAAAGACCTTCAAGGTAATTACTCATATAAGCCTTACTGGCACTGTAGGCCGGCGCAAAGCTGTTGCCGCGGATAGCGGCGATAGATGAAGTGGCGGCTATATGGCCCTTGCCTTCGAGCACGAAATAATTGAAGGCAAAGTTTACAATTTCTGTAAAGCCATTTACATTAACCAGCGTTGTATTTTTGTCTATCTCCCAGTCAAGTGATTCAGAAGGCTCGCCATACCCGCTGTTATAAATCAGTAAATCAAGACCACCCAGTTGCTGAATCAAATTTTTCATGCAGTCGATGTTTTCATCACCGGTCACATCAAAACATTCTGTCAAAATATTATCAGGAAAATCTTGTTGTAAACTGTCGAGTAAGGCTCTTCTTCTACCGGTAACACCCACCAGCCAATCATTGGCAGCATACAGGTGCGCCAGCTCTTTTCCTATCCCGGAGGTGGCGCCAATGATGATCACCTTATTCATTTACTATTTTTTTACAAATATATCATAGCCAAAGCGTATAATCGTTGCCGTTATGACGAGCAGGAAAAACAGGCGGATAAATTTGTTGCCTTTTAAAATAGCCAACCGGGCACCAATTACAGAATCGGCAAAATTACACACTGCCATCGGGATGGCGTACTGATATAAAATATGCCCGCTGCGGGAGAAGAAAAGGATGGACCCGATATTGGTGGAGACGTTAACCAGCTTGGCATGCGCACTGGCTTTTAGAAAATCGAAACCCAGCATGCTGATAAAGAAAAGAATTAAAAAACTTCCCGTGCCGGGCCCGATAAAACCATCGTAAAAACCGAGCAGCAGTGCTATGATGGTTCCCCAGGTATATTCTTTGCGAAGGCTTACAGCTCTTTCTGTTGCCAGTCCAAAATCCTTTTTGGTGTACGTATAAATAAATACAACTATCAGAAGGAAAAAAAATAACGGCTTCATAAAAGCATTGCTGACATGCGCCACCGTTAAAGAACCTGCGTAAGCCGCTACCAGGGCGATACTGCACATAACCGCCAGTAATTTCCATTTCAATTTTACTTTAAGCGCATATTGCCAGGCTGCAATAGAGGTGCCGGTTAGAGAAGGTATTTTTGTGGTACCCAACAAACTGGCAACAGGATATTGCGGTAAAGTAATCAAGGTTGCAGGTGTTTGTACCAGTCCCCCACCGCCAACAATTGCATCAATAAAACCGGCTGCAAAGGCAGCGAGACAAAGAATTATTATTTCCTGCGTCATTCAGGGGATTGTTTAGGTACTCATGGTATTTACAACGATACCGTGTTTGCGTAAAGATACCTTTTTATTTTACAGGATAATTTCGCTCGCCAAATAAGAGGCTGCCGATGCGAACCATATTGCTCCCTTCTTCGACAGCGATCGTATAATCGCCACTCATGCCCATCGACAAAATGGTAAAACCGTTGTATTGATCGTACAACAATTTCAACTCCTGGAATTCTTTTCTCACCAGGCTAAGGTCATCGGAAAAAGAAGCCATTCCCATTAGCCCGGCAACATGCACATTTTTTAAGCCGGTAGCGGCATTCATTACCTCCGCCAGCTCTGTTGCGTCCAAACCAAATTTGGTTTCTTCCTTTGCAATGTGCACTTGTAATAAACAATCGATTACCCGGTTATTTTTCGCCGCTTCTTTGTTGATTTCTTTCAACAAATTCAAACTATCCACACCATGAATTAAATACACAAACAGGGCAATGTATTTTACTTTATTGCTTTGCAAATGGCCAATAAAATGCCAGTGTATATCCTTTGGTAAAACTGCTTCCTTGTCCACCAACTCCTGCACATAATTTTCACCGAAATCACGTTGACCTAAATCGTACAGTTCCTGTACATCGGCTACAGGCTTGGTTTTGCTAACAGCGACCAGTATTGCTTTGCCGTTTAGTTCAAATAATAGTTGGGTATATTTTTCTTTGTTAATGCTCATTTTGTATGTCGATAGTCAATAGTCAATAGTCAATAGCAGATTCCTTAAATCAGTTTATCTCTGAAACTTGAAATCATTTTCACCAATGTTTCGTATTCATTATAGTATTTAGTGAATAACTCATCCTGAATGTAGTTTTTCCTTTTAGCAATAAATAAACAACTTACCACTTCAATTCCCGAGCGCAATGAGTAATTTAAAAATCTTTTAAACTCAGGATTGGTTTGGCCAGTTGATCCTTCTGCAATATTAAGCACAATCGAATCCGCTGCTTTTCTTATTTGGTTACAAAGATTGAATACCTCATATTTTGGAAAACCCTTTGCCATCTCATCAATTTCAATCGACAAGTCTAATGCTTTATTCCAAATTTTTAAGGATTCAAATTTAAATGCCATTGGGAAGAAGTTTTTGCTGTAAAGGATGTGTGTAGAAGATAGTCAACAGACCATAGCTGATATTCTATTGGGCTTTGACTATTGACTCTTGAACATCGTTTATGGACAATCGACCATGGACTATGGCCTATTGACCATCGTCCATGCCTCTCTACTTCAATATACTCCTGCTAATCACAATCCTTTGAACCTCGCTGGTGCCCTCATAAATCTGCGTAATTTTTGCGTCCCGCATCATGCGTTCCACATGGTATTCTTTTACAAAACCGTATCCACCGTGAATTTGTACTGCTTCGGTTGCCGTCCACATGGCCGTTTCGCTGGCGAACACTTTGGCCATGCTGCTGCTGAGTGTATAATCCAGGTGCTGGTCTTTTTCCCAGGCAGCTTTCAGGCACAGCAGGCGGGCACATTCTATTTTAGTCGCCATATCCGCCAGCTTAAATTGTATCGCCTGGTGATGCATAATTTCTTTGCCAAAAGCTTTGCGTTGTTTGCTATACGCCAACGCTCTTTCATAAGCGCCACTGGCAATGCCCAGTGCCTGCGATGCAATACCAATGCGGCCACCGGCAAGGGTTTTCATGGCGAACTTAAAACCAAAACCATCTTCGCCAATGCGGTTTGCCTTGGGCACTTTTACATCGTTGAATAAAATGGTATGCGTATCACTTCCCCTGATGCCGAGTTTATTTTCTTTGGCACCCACCACCACACCCGGCCAGTTTTTTTCTACAATAAAAGCATTGATACCATGACTCCCCTTGCTGATATCCGTTTGTGCAATCACCAAATACACGCTGGCGCTGTTGCCATTGGTGATCCAGTTTTTTACGCCATTTAACAAGTAATAATCACCTTTATCTTCTGCTGTAGTTTGCTGCGAAGTGGCGTCACTACCCGCTTCCGGCTCACTCAGTAAAAAAGCACCGATGTACAACTCTCCATCTTTTTTACCCTGCGCCAGCGGAATTAAATATTGCTGCCGCTGTGCTTCACTGGCATATTCCTGCAAGCCGTAACATACCAGGCTGTTGTTTACGCTCACGCAAACGCTCACGCTGGCATCTACCTTACTAATCTCTTCCATCGCCAACACATAGCTGATGGTATCCATGCCGCTGCCGCCATATTCAGGTTTTACCATCATACCCATAAATCCCAGGTCGGCTAATTTTTCAATTTGTTCTTTGGGAAATTGTTGCAGTTCATCTCGTTCAATCACGCCAGGCAGGCAATCATTAACGGCAAAATCTCTCGCCGCTTTTTGAATCATTAGGTGTTCCTCAGACAGTTGAAAATCCATTTTTGATTGTTTTAATTTGCTTTGTAAAAATAAGGTATCAATAGCAATGGTGTTTTTTTGTTTGATGTTTTTATTGGCCAGGCAATTACAGCTATGTGCATCATTTTCGGCGTCGCACTCTTCAATGATGAGAATTCGCTGCACTTCGGGTTGAATATTTTTTATATCGTTTAACTCTGATCTATATAATTTTTATTTACTGCCAAATAGTTTCATAAAAAAGCACACTTCAATAAACAGTCATCTTCCAGGTTTCCCTT
>JBBQWL010000036.1:0-83424 GCA_038210625.1 Chitinophagales bacterium
GAAGAAGATTTTAAACAACGCAAAGACCCGCATGGCAAAAATTATTACTGGCTAACGGGTGCCTTTGTAAATTTTGATAAAGGAAAAGACACGGATGTATGGGCGCTCGAAAATAATTACGTGAGCGTTGTACCCGTAATGTTCGACCTTACCAACTATCCATTAAAAGCACAGCTGGAAAAAACCTGGAAATTAAAATGATATTTAAAAAAGATAATTATGGCCTTGGCATTGTGCTTGGCCTGCTTGGTCCTGTTGTTGGCTTCGCCATTTTTAAGTTGCTCAAGTACCGCATGTTTTCCCTGAAGGAAATGTACCAATGGATGACCCTTAACCACAACCTGATAACCGCCTGGATAAGCGTATCGCTATTTGCCAACGCCTTGCTTTTTACCTTGTACGTAAATGCAAGAATAGATAAAACTGCCAAAGGAATTTTTTTGGTAACGGTTATCTATGCCATTGCCGCTTTGCTTATTAAATTTTTCGGTTAACAATTCATTATTATGCAATCGCACCCCTGGTTTAAAGATTGGTTTAACTCACCTTATTACCACCAGCTCTACTTTAACCGGGACGAACAGGAAGCCGCCAGGTTTATCGACGCTTTAATTGATCACCTGAAACCCTTTGCAGGCGCCGGTATGCTGGATGTGGCCTGCGGTAAGGGACGCCATGCCGTGCACCTGGCCGGAAAAGGCTTTGATGTAACCGGGATCGACCTAAGCGAAGACAGCATTAAAGAAGCATTGCTGCACGAGGCAGACAACCTGCACTTTTATTTGCATGATATGCGCCTGCCTTTTCGCATCAATTACTTTGATTATGCATTTAATTTTTTTACCAGTTTCGGGTATTTTGCTACGCAGCGGGAGCATGATAATGCCGTACGAACCATTGCCCAGGCAATAAAAAAAGACGGTCATTTTGTGCTGGATTATTTGAATGTGCACTATGCAGAAGACCATTTGGTGCACCAGTTTGATAAGGAGATTGATGGTGTAAATTATTTTATTACCAAGTGGTTTGATGAAACCCATTTTTATAAAAAAATAACGGTAGAAGACGAGGCCCTCCCCGAGCCATTGGTTTACCAGGAAAAAGTAGCTAAATTTTCGCTGGGCGATTTTACAGACATGTTTGCTTACCAGGGCTTGCAGATTCAGGAAGTGTATGGTGATTATAATTTTGGCAAATACGATGTAAAGAAATCGCCCCGGTTGGTTATGATTGCAAAAAAAATGTAACTGCCGCTATCTTGCCCCCGCTTCAATAAAGCTGCCATAAAAATATTTTGCACAAGTGTGCGACGCCACTAAAGTTCAATCAGGGTTTGTTGTCTGGACAAAATTATCATTTATAAGTTGCCCTACTTTGCATGGTTGTTTACCAGCATCCATCGGGCGGTTTCGTACATGGCACTGGTTAATTGTGAAAGGTGCCGTTTTACTGAATCGGTTTGCTGCGGCGAAAGCAACGGTGCGTCATTGCGGACAGGTACCAATTCTTCCTGGCTTATCCATAAGTTTTTGATGTAAAAAAAATCGTCATTTACAATACCAATTTTCCCTTCGTCGTGGTGAATTATAAAGGCAGCATTTTCTTTTGTTGTTGAATGCAGTAAGTCTCTGCCGAGGGTTTTATTGGTGTAGGGCTGGTGTATCATACCTGCCAGTGTGGGCAGCACATCAATCTGCGAAGCGGTACTGGTAATTTTTTGCGGCACCAATAAAGCCGGCGCATAAAACAGTAAAGGAATATGCTCATCATTCAACCGCTGATCCGTCCAGGCTTTGGGGTACATAGCATCTGCGTCGCCCTCTACACCATGATCGCCCATGAAAATAAAAATGGTATTATCAAAATAGGGCGACTGCTTTGCTGCTTCTATAAATTTACTGTAACAATAATCGGTGTAACAAAACGCATTCAATTCAGCGAGTGATTCAAAACCGTATTTATGCAACTCTTCCACCGCTACCGTGCGTTTCACAAAATCTTTGTCTTCTTCAGGGATAGAATAAGGACGATGATTATCGGATGTTTGTATGATGGTAAAGAACGGCTTCTTCTGTTGCTTCATCACTTTATCCGCTTCTAAAAATAAATTTTTATCGCTGATGCCCCACACATTTAATTTGGGCGCACTAAATTTTCCTTCCTCATAAATATGGACATCATTGATGGTAGAGACAAGCCCGCGAAAATTATTAAAATCGCTGCTGCCGCCTAAGAAATAAAATTTATCATACCCTTCAAAGTTATTGATGATGCTGTACTGATTGAGCGATTGCGGGTTGCGGCTGCTGAACTTGGACAACTGCACATCTGGTATACCAGTTAAGGTAGCAAACACGCCACGTGCCGTGCCGAATGTGGGTGAAAAACAACGATCGAAAAAGATACCCTGCTTTGTTAGTTCATTAAAAAATGGCGTGCTGTTTAAGGGGTTACCGCTCATACTGCTTTTGTACATGCTAAAGCTTTCGCAAATTACCAACACAACATTCGGCTGGCTTTCGAGCGAACGGCTACCGGGGTTAATGGTGCGCTCGTAACCAGTTGCAGGTGCACCTGTTTTGTGAAGCTGCAAAAAATCGCTGATTACCGGGTAATATTGTTTGGCCTTTCCTTCATCCAACGCCGGCTTGCGAAACTGCAGTGTGGTGAAAAAATTTTGCAAAGGATTTAAAGCCAGGTAACTTTTAAAATTATCATTCAGCGTAAATGCATCCCGCCATCGCAGCGGTTTAAATGCCAAAAAGCCAAACAAAAACCAAATTAATAAAACAATGGCGGCCCCATGCCAGCGGCGGTTGTAACTAAATTTATGTATATTGATATTTCGCTCCTCCACACTTACATGTGTTTTGGAAAACATCCAGCCCATCATGCCCACGGCACCTACTAATGCCGCAAAAATCCAAACCATCGGGTAGCTTTGCCATAACATTTCAAAAGATATTTTTGCATCTTCCGCAAAATTTAAAGCACTTGCATTTAGCCGGGTATTTACGTAAGCAAAATGTCCAAAATCGGCACCAAAGAAAAATAACAGGAACAAGGTAACTACTGCCAGGTAAATGGCCCAGCCTGTTTTGCACCGTTCAGAATAGAAAGGAGAAAATTTTGGAAACAACGATATGAACGCGATCGGCAGCAGCACAATCCCAATCCAGCGCAAATCGTATTGTAGCCCCAGCCAAAAAGAAGGTAACAGGTCTGTAACCTTTGTGGCAGCAGGCTTAAAGCAAATTAAAGTGATGATGCGGAAACCCGTAAATATGGATAAGTAGATAATAAACAGGTTTATTATCCATTGAATTGTTTTAGGAAAGCGCCACCGGGTGAACATAATTACAGTTATTATTTATTGGACATACACCGAAAACAAGTTGCAAAGTTTTATTTTACGATTAATATTTTCTTTTATTGTTGAACAGCAGGTAACGTGCAGTTTCGTAATATGCCTCTGTTAACCTGGCCATGTTATTTTTAATGCTGTCTGTAGCGGACGTAACAGGCACCGGGTTATTATCCGTTACAGAAACAACCGTTTCTTTTTTAGTACTTAAATTTTTTGAATAGAAATACCGGTCGTTTACCACGCCTATATTTTTCGTATCATGATCAATGATGAATGCATACTTTGCCGCATTGTCAGTTGTATCGAATAAATTTTTACCCATGGAATTATTGTGATAAGATATAGCCGCTAAGGAAGCAACAGAAGGAACAATATCTACCTGCGAACAAACAGCATGCACCAGTTTGGGTTGTAATAATTGGGGCGCATAAAACAGCAATGGTACATGTTCCTGTGTAAGCCGCTGCTCCGTCCAGCTGGAAGGATACAGCGTATTGGCGTTGCCCGCAATACCATGATCGCCAACAAAAACAAAAATGGTGTTATCAAAATATTTTTCTTTTTTGGCCGCTTCAAAAAACTGCTGGTAACAAAAATCTGTATACCGGAAAGCATTCAGCTGATCAATATTTTCAAAGCCGTATTTATGTAGGCTGTCATCGGGGTAGTTTACTTTTTTAAATTCGCCAAGGTCTTCCGTTGGTATGGAATAAGGCCGGTGGTTATCGGCGGTTTGAATGATGGCAAAAAAGGGATGTTGTTGTTTGGCCAATGTATTGTTTGCTTCTAAAAATAAATTTTTATCATCAATGCCCCATACGTTCAATTTCTTTGCCTTAAAATTTTCCTGGCTATATAAATGCAGGCTGTCGATATTATTGAGCAGTACGCCCTTAATATTCGCCCAGGAAGGATCGCCGCCTAAAAAATAGAATTTATCATAGCCTTTAAAGTCATTGATGATGAGTTGCTGGTTTACTACTTCCGGGTTACGGCTTGCTGAACGGTTGTTATCGCCGAGCACATCCGGCAGGCTGGTAACAGTGGCCCATACGCCACGGGCCGTGGGGTAGGAAGGTGTAAAACAGCGATCGAAAAAAACACCGCTTTTACACAGCGAATTAAAATAAGGCGTTGTGTTTAACGGATTCCCACTCATGCTGCTGCGGTACATACTGAAGCTTTCGCAAATAACAATTACCACATTCGGATGGGTACCAGTCACATTATTCGAAACAATATTTCTTTCATAATTTAAATGAACACTGTCGGGTTGCTGCACGTTGAGGTACCTGGCAATTTCCGGGTAGGCAGCACGCACTTTGTTTATATCAGGCCTGGTATCTTTAAAATTGAGTGTACTAAAAAAACTCTGCAACGGGTTCAATGAAAGGTTGGCTTTAAAATTATCGCTCAATGAAAACGCGTCACTCCAGCGCAGATTAAACTGCCCCAGTTTACCAAACACACCCAATGCGAGTAACAGGAAAAAAAGAATATAGTAGATAGAAAATTTTCGCCTGGGTAATTCTTTTGCCGGATGATCTTTAAGCATACGGTTAAATATATAAAATGCATAGGAGGCAATCAGTAATACAACAAACAAGGTTCTGAAAACGGGATAAGACTCCATTACCATGTGCGTTGAAATACTGGCATCATTGGAATAGTTGAGTATCGAAGCATTTAGTCGTTGCTGCAGGTAATCATAATAAAAATAGTCTACCACATAAAACAATAGCACTAGTATCAATACCACAGACAATAACACCATCCATATTTTCTTTGCGATTTTATTTCGCAGCGGATTTACAAACGGCAGGCTGCAAAGTGCCAACATTACCACTCCTAATATAGAAACGAATTTGATATCAAACCTAAGCCCCATTAAAAAAGCAGATCCGGAAAAAGCCTTTCCGACAGGGTTGTATTTAAAATAAAAGAAAAAACGGTAAGCAGTCATTACAAATAAAAAAACAAGCAACACGGCAATAATCCACCTAACCAACCCGGGTATCTTTTTATAAAAACTCATTGTAATAAAATTAAACTGCCTGCAAAAATAGATTAATTATTTTTGGCTATAATTAATTAACAAATGCAATCAATACAGCAGTGGGACCGGTTGGTATTACATCACATCAATGCGCAATGGCACAATGGCTTTTTAGATGGCCTGCTGCCAGCCATGCGCAATCCCAATACCTGGCTGCCGCTATATCTCTTTTTGTTTTTATTTATAACCATCAATTATAAAAATACCTGGTGGCAATGGGTGCTGCTTGCTGTGGCTACCGTTGTTATCTGCAATTATATCAGCAGTAATTTATTAAAGGAACATATCGTTCGTTTAAGGCCGTGCAATGACCCGGCGATAGCCAGTTGGATAAGGTTATTTAAAGGCATTTACCTGCCACAAAGCAGTGGGTTTGTTTCGTCGCATGCTGCCAATCATTTTGGCATGGCGATGTTTTTTTACACCACTTTATCCAGGCAGTTTAAAACCTGGCCATGGTTGTTTTTTGTTTGGGCATTTGGAGTTGCGTATGCGCAACTGTATATCGGGGTTCACTATCCAACTGATATTTTAGGGGGTACGCTTATCGGGCTTGGTGTCGGCTATTTGGCAGGCAGCATATTCAATCAAAAATTCGGATTAAGGTAAAGCAAAGCTGAAGGTTATATTTTTTCAGGAATCATTCTGCCACCCTTATTGGCAGCACTTTCGCCTTCTTCGTGGTATTCCGCATCCTGGTTTACTTTCCATAAATCATATAGTTCTTCTCCGGCAAGAATATTTTTTACCGCAAGCATCGCCGTCATCATGCTATGATCCTGGTTATTGTATTTATGCATACCGTTGCGGCCCATTAAATATAAACCCGGGTATTGCCGCAACGCCTCTTTTACCAGCATTATGTTTTCTTTATAGTCATGATCATACACCGGGTAAGCTCTTTTTTGCCTCACCACATATCCATCTGTAACAGCCGATGCCGTCGCAAGCCCAATTTTTTCTATTTCATGTTTACCCAACGTAATTAATTCGGTATCGCTGCTTTGCCACATGCCATCTCCTTCAAAACAAAAATATTCCAGGCCGTAGCAAGCCATGGTTTCATCGGGCACCATATCCGGGCTCCAGGATTTAAAATTTTGTACCCTGCCTGCTTTTACCGCAGGATCATGTACATAAATCCAGTTTTCATTAAATGTATGCTCATCTTTTAAAATTAAAATAACCGTAATAAAATCGCGGTACTTTAATTGTTTAGCTGCATGCAAGGCCACCCCTGGCAATGCCGGCTCAACAGCTGGCAGCAGCTGGGCTATTGGCGCGGAAGATAATACATAGTCGAAACCGCCGAATGTATTATGTGAAGCCGTCGTAATCTGCCATTTGTTTTGTTGTAAAGAAATTGTATTCACGGTGGCGTTCATCAGGATGCTTGCTCCCATCGCCTTACTCTTTTCAGCACAGGCATTCCACATCATTCCCGGACCAAGCCTGGGGTAGCGAAAAGTATCAATTAATGTTTTTATGATGGGCCCTTTACTTCCGGTTGGTGACTTAATTATCGCATTTTTAATGGCACTGCTCAGCGATAATCCTTTAATGCGTTGAACAGCCCAATCTGCTGATATTTCCTTGCAGGGTATGCCCCAAACTTTTTCTGTGTAGGTTTTAAAAAAGATAATATACAGCCGCCTGCCAAAATGATTGCTTACCCAATCTTCAAAATTGAGTGGATTTTTTACTGGAAATAGTTTTGCTTTTATATAACTCAATACACAATGGACGGATTCAGTTAATCCCAGTTTGCGCAACGCTTCTGTGGCATTTAACGGGTAAGAAAAAAAACGGCGCTTATAAAAAATGCTGGAGCTTCTTGGTCTTTCCAGCATATCGTTGGGCAAAATTTCCGTCCACAAATCTTCCACCTCTTTGTTTTTGGAAAAAAAGCGGTGACCGCCAATATCAAATAAATAACCTTTGTAATTTTCCGTTCTTGATATGCCGCCTACATATTGCGGATCTGATTCAAAAACAGTAACTTCCTGCCCTGCCTTAGCTAATTGATAGGCTGCTGTAAGTCCAGCCGGGCCGGCACCAATAATGGCAATTTTCTGTTTTTCCATAACGACCGGGCAAATGTAACGCTTAGTGTCTATCAAAAAAATATTGCTATAGAGCACCACCATAAACAACCTGCTAAACGTTTAAATCAGTGTTTTAGATAAGATTGTAGATATTTGCATCAACTACCGCTGTTCTCAACAACGGTTTTAGTTAAAAATTTATGACAGAAATATTTATTTTACTGGCCCTTATTATTGTAAACGGTCTTTTTGTAATGAGTGAAATTGCCCTGGTGAGCGCCCGGAAGGGAAGGCTGGAAAGCCTTGGTAATAAAGGAGATCAGAAAGCAAAAGCCGCATTGGACCTGGCGGCTAACCCCGAGAAATTTTTATCTACCGCACAAATCGGCATTACATTAATATCCATTTTAACGGGTGTGTACTCAGGCGAAAAATTTAGCATGCACCTAAAACCCTTTGTGGAAAAATTTGAACTGCTGAAACCCTATGCCACCACCATTTCTACCGTATTGATTGTAATGCTGGTGACTTTTTTATCTATTATTTTGGGCGAGCTGGTACCTAAAAGAATGGGAATGTTAAGGGCAGAAAAAATTGCCCGGCTGGTAGCAGGACCAATGAATATTCTTTCCACCATTGTTTACCCGATTGTATGGTTATTGAATACCATCACTAATATAATCTTTAAGGTTTTTAATATTAAAGTGGCTACCGACAATGCGGTAACGGAAGATGAAATTAAAGCTATGATCAGTGAAGGAAGTGAACATGGCACCATTGAAACGGAGGAAAAAGAAATTATTGAAAGGGTATTTCACCTGGGTGATCGCAATATCACGTCTTTAATGACGCACCGCACCGAAATTGCCTGGTTTGATATTGATGACACCGTACAAACAGTTACTGAAAAATTTGACCAGATTACTTATTCTACTTACCCGGTTTGCGAAAAAACGGTGGATGATATTAAGGGCCTTATCTATATTAAAGACCTGTTGAAAGCCGCACCGGCCACCCCATTAAAAGCACTTATTAAACCAGCCCTGTTTGTACCCGAAAACAATAGCCCTTATCAATTGCTGGAAAAGATAAAGCAGACAAAAATTCATAGTTGTTTTATAGTAAATGAATACGGCACACTTGAAGGCATGATTACGCTGAATGATATACTGGAAGCCATCGTAGGAGATGTACCGCAAACAGGCCAGGAAGAGTACGAAATTACAGAACGTGCTGACGGAACTTACCTGGTAGATGCACAGATTACCTTCTACGATTTTTTAAGTCATTTTGAGAAAACCGAATGGATGAATGAAGGTGAACATGAGTTTGATACAGTGGCAGGTTTTGTACTACATGAATTGGAACGCATTCCTAAAACCGGTGATACATTCGATTGGCGCGGTTTTGAATTTGAGATTATTGACATGGATGGCCAAAGGATTGACAAATTGCTCGTCAAAATATCTGAAGAATTGAAAGAAAATATGGAGGAATAATTCTATTAATTACTCCCGACACCCACATTCTCTCCCATCAACGCCTTTTTAATAATGGCCTGTATCGTGTAATTAAGGCAGTAAAAAATTAATTAAAAAAAACTTTAATTTATTAATTTTACCCTTAAAACGGAATATTTTAACCTTTTTTGCCCATTTGTCAAAAACCAAATATTTTATAATAAAATAAAAGGAACGTTGGGTATCATTAGGGAATTAGTCGTTAAGCTATGTATACCAGTATGTTATAAACAAAAATTCAGCTTAACCATCATTAACCCGCCACTAAGTTGTTTTTTTATATACAAACGCCCACATTACTTTTACTAAAGAAATATGGGCGTTGATGTTAGGCGGTGAGTTTTAAGAAAAAGGCAATCAATCGTTAGTACGCCGCAAATATAAAGCGTAACATTTTAATAATAAAATAATTTTAACAATTTTGTAAGATTTTCATATGGCAAGCAATCGTTAAAGTCCTTCCGTTTCTACGGAAGGACTATTTTTTTGTAGCCACTTGTTTTACGCAGACTTTTAAATTGGTTTAGTAAGATATAGCAGCCCGTTAACCCAACGAAATATCGATACCGATTTTCTACAACCATCAGGCATATTGCTTATGAGATTACAAAGAATGCTTTAATAATTGTAAGACCACTTCTTAGAACTAAAAACAGGCTTACTCAAGATGCCAGGCTGTTTTTTGATAAACCTAATCTTCTTTTTTTTTACATTTTCTATCTGTCGCTTTGCGGTTATACAACACTCTATTGAATGTGGTCCATAATAATAATTATTCATTATTAGCACGGGACTGTAGTAATGAAGATTTTCTTACTAAAATGTTCTCTGTTAACTGGTGAGATTATTTTTTTACAGGATAAATTCAACCCCTTATTAACGTTGGCCATCATTAAAAAAGCAGGGTATGAATCAGGTACAACAGGCTTCTGCCTGAAAGTGCTGAACCTTAACCATCATTAAACATCTTATAACATAGTTTTTTACACAAAGCCGGGCAGCTTACTTTTACAAAAGAAATAAGCGCACTTACAACAAAAAAGGATTTAATTTAAAACAACCTGTACAGTGCTGAGAGATATTGAGGAGATCAATTCTACTTTTTTAAGATTTTCATATGGCAAGCAATCGTTAATGTCCTTCCGTTTCTACGGAAGGACTATTTTTTTGTAGCAACCTTTGCTTGCTGCTAGTCCCTCCATAACTTTTAAAAAAATTCATCTTATTTTAGTCTAACCCATAGAAAATATCAGGTTAACCTCCCCGCCAAAGGCTCAGTAGAACATTTGTTTGTTTCCGTATGTATTGTTAGTCTCAACTTGCTCAACTTAATTCAAGTTATATTTTCGTCTTTCATTGAATACAGAAAATCAATAAACACGAGCAATAAGTTGTATGAATTTAATAGTGGGTTAAGCAACAGAATAAAAAATAAGTGCCTAATTTCATAGCATATTTAAGAGGAATATTTTATTCTGTCTTCTTTTTAATGAGCTATATTATCAAAACGAATTAGCACCATATTGTAAAAACTCAGGTATTGAAAATAATAATGAAATGCAATGGTAAGGTATACCTGGCTAACAAAATTTGCTTTGCTCTTTTTTGCCTGATGTTTTTTCCATTTGCCCTACAAGCTCAGCTTTGCAACGGCAATCTTGGTGACCCCATTGTAAATATTACATTTGGTGTCAAGAGTTCAACCTTGTCCGCTTCAATCACGTCCTTTGGTTATTCCGCCGGTTGCCCGGGTAAAGGAAAGTACAACGTTACCAATTTTTTGTTGGGCTGTGGGGACCGCACCTGGTTTTTATTAGCAGGCGATCACACGCAGAATGAAGGCGGTGCCTATATGGTAGTAAATGCAGAAAGTACACCAGGAATTGTTTATACCGATACTGTTCATGAATTGTGTGGTAATACCACCTACCAGTTTGCCGCATGGATTACAAACGTGATGCAGAAAATAAGTTGCGGGGGCAGCGCAATATTGCCCAATATAAATTTTACCGTTGAAACGCTGTCTGGAACTATTTTAGCCAGTAATGGCACTGGTAATATACCAATTACAGACGATAAAATATGGAAACAATACGGGGTATCCTTTGTAACGCCATCCAATGTCAACGATGTAAAAATTATCATACAAACGACCCCTGCATTCGGCTGTGGAAGCGCTTTTGCACTTGATGACATAACATTTGCTATGTGTGGTCCGGCGATAACAGCTAAACTGGATACCAATGATGACGTTGTAAATGTTTGTGCAGGTTATACAAATCCATTCATATTACGTTCGTCTTTTGAGCCGGGATTTACTGACCCCGTAACGCAATGGCAAAATAGCGTTGATACAGGTAAAACATGGATAAATATCACCGGGGCTACTACGGCAACCTATCCAATTCCGCGAAGAGATTCAGGCATAGTGATGTACAGGATATTGCTGGCAGAAAGAGCCAATATGGGGTCGGCAAAGTGTTGGGTAACTTCAAACTTTATCACAACCAATGTTCATCCACTGCCTGCACACCTATCACCAAAAAATATTCGTGGGTGTATTGGAAAAGATCTTGTTCTTCCCTATCGGTCGGACCTTGCTACATCCGCTTTATGGACCGGGCCGAACGGGTATCTTTCAGATAACAGTCTGTCCGTTGTACCCAACATTCAATATGCCGATACTGGTCTTTATCAACTGGCGCAATCATATAATTCTGGCTGCAGCACGTCGGATAGTTTTTACCTGGGCGTTTATCCAGGAGTTACCATTTCCATCAACAATCCCGAAGTATCCATTTGCGCAGGTAAATCTGCGGTACTTTCCGCTGCAGGTGGAGAACAATATCAATGGACGCCATCTGCCGGCTTGTCCAGCAGCACTATCGCAAATCCTGTGGCATCCCCCAATATTACAACCTCTTATAACGTCGCCATCAGCAATACTTTTGGGTGCAGGGATTCAGCCTGGATTAAAGTAGCTGTGCAGCAAAACCTGTATGTAAATGCAGGATCCGACCATAGCATAAACCTGGGCGATTCAGTCGCATTGAATGCAACGGTTACAGGAACATTGGTCGATTTTTTTTGGTCACCTGCTACATTTATCGATGATATTCACAAGGTCACACCCACCGTTTATCCTACAGAAGATGCCGTATACACTTTGACGGCAAATTCAACTGTTGGGTGCGGTGCCGGTACCTCTTCTGCCAAAATAAAAGTGTTTAGAGATATTTTTATACCCAATGCCTTTACGCCAAATGAGGATGGTAGAAATGATAAGTTCCAGGTAATAGCTGCAAATAATTACAAACAATTTAAGTTACTCATTTTTAATAAATGGGGTAAGATACTATATTCCAGTACCGATATTAACGGCTACTGGGATGGCAGATACAAATCTGAACTTCAGGCCACAGGAGCCTATGTATATTATGTTGAAATGCGCACTGCATCCAATAAAAAAGTAATCCGCAAAGGAACAGTTATGTTATTAAGATAACATGGTTCGTACCTGGGATTTATTTTTTGCAGCTACCGCAGAGCTACACTGGTTCCTTGCTATTTTAAGCTTGCCAAAGCCTTCAGAAATTAAGGCTATAGTTTTTGGAAAGATTGATACTAAAATAAGCTGCCAATTTTTTATTTCGCTTTTTCTGAATTGCTTACAAAAGCAATATGCTTACTATCGGGCGACCAACTATTCACATTCAATGTTCCTTGTCCACCGAACAAATATGCAATAACTTTTGGCGCACCGGGCGATGTTAATTTCATTAGGCGCAAGGTTACTTCTTTGTAAGATGGATGTGCATCGGGATCGATATCAGGGAGAAAGGATATAAACACCATCCAGTTACCATCTGGTGAAATATGCGGAAACCAATTGTTGTATTCATCAAAAGTGAGTTGCTCTTTTGCCTTTCCATCGGGTTTCATTCGCCATACCTGCATAGTACCGGAGGAGTTGGCATTGTAATAAATATATTTCCCGTCAGGTGAATATTCAGGTCCGTCTACATGCCCGGTTGAATTGTTTGTTAAGGGAGTTTCTTTGCCATCGTTGAGCGATACCTTATAGAGGTTATAGATTTTACTGCCATTTCGCTGGGCCACAATCGTTACCTCTTTTCCATTGGGGTTCCAGCCATGAAGATAGGAAGGCGTTTGTTCAGTGATTAAACGCGGTTCGCCACCGGTTAAAGGAACTGTGTACACTGTAGAACCACCACCAGGTAAACCTTTTCTGCCGCTGCTGATGGCCAGCATCTTGCCATCAAAAGAAATTAAGTGATCATTGTTACAGTTGTTAGCGGAGCCTGTATTCAGCTTTTCCGGAGTACCCCCTTCAACAGGAATTGTGTATAAAGCGCCTCCTTCATTAAAAAGCAATTTTTTACCATCCGGCATCCAATTCGGCGCTTCAAATGTGCCCGAACTTTCGTGAATTATGCGGCGCCTTCCATCGGCAATATCAAGTATTTCCAGGCGGCTGCCCATTACATCATGATTAGCCACCACCGACACATTCGGGTTAGAAGTATATGGGTGAAACACGGGCTTATCAATTCTAACATTCCACACCTTGGCATGGGCAACTTCGTTTGAATCGTGTGAAACAATATATAACCCGGCAAACACTTCATCTTTCATACCTTCCATCATATGGGAACCCACCAACTGCAACGGTTCGCCCGGATGAGCAATTTTCATCGTCATCAATTTGCCCACCCGTTGCAA
Organism: Chitinophagales bacterium; assembly: GCA_038210625.1. Classification (GTDB taxonomy): domain Bacteria; phylum Bacteroidota; class Bacteroidia; order Chitinophagales; family Chitinophagaceae; genus Ferruginibacter. The sequence goes on from JBBQWL010000036.1 coordinate 13,732, forward strand.
TTGAATTGTTTGTCCTCCTTTTTTTGCATAAAATAATTCATCTTCAGGGTCACGCATAAACATGCCGCGGTAACCTCTCCATTGAAGCACTGTAAGACCATCTATATGTTTACAGGCATCCATGCTGGCAGCTCCTTCCTCCAGTGATTCCCTGATCATCCAGCCAATCTTTCTATGGCCGGAAGTGTGCGTAGTATCGCCACTAAAATCAAAGTCGGCAGTCAGTATAAAATCACCCGTTATCTTTTTATATAAAAAGTGAAATTCATCCCTGTTAAACCAGATGTTGGAACCTGCACCCGCAAGTTGATACATTTGCGTAGTGGCATCATAACTGGCATCGCCAGCCAGTTTTGGATTACCGATGTCCTTGTGATCATCAAAAATACCAACGGGATGTTGTGCCATGGTGTTGTTATTTGCAAGCAAAAAAAACAGGAAGCCGATAACGAAAAAATATCTCGTACGATAGTGGATGGATGTATATTTCATAAGTCAATCGTTTTATACTTACTTGAATTGCATCATTCTCAAAATACAGGGTATACAGCTGATTGAAACAACCCAGGTGTATGCTAATTATTTTTTAGTAACTTTTCGATAATGTACACACCTAATTTATTTCCTTGTGCTGCCCCGGCATCAACCCCTGTTCTAAAATGAATCCCCCCGTAAACACGGCTGATAGATGCTTCCGCGGCGGCTTGTTGAAATGAATCAAAGTGCCTTTGCATTCCTATATACCTGAGGTCGCTGGTATCCTGAAAAGCAAAATTGTTACCATACATCTTCGCCAAAATAGTAGACGCTGAGGCTGTTATCGTACTATGCCCACTGGTGTACTCCGGAAATGGAGGTGTCTGCAGAAATGGCGACCAACCCTTGTCCATCCACTCATTAATAACAGTAACAGGCCTAATTACGTTGCTCCGGTATTTTTCGTCCCAACAAACTATAAAGGCATCGTATAAAGCGATCGCTGTCATAGCATATCCTTTTGCAATTTGTACCGGATCTGCCTTGGTTTGCCTTGCTGCAATGGCTGCAATACCCATCCAATGACCACCCGGAGTTATTTTTTTATTACCAAACATTAAGTGACCAGAGTGCTCAATTACAAATGGATTATCATCCCAGTAACGGGCAGCTGTCTTTTGCTCTTCGGTTAAATTTTTTGCAATGTTGTAAACCTCCCGGGTATTTTTATAAAATACGCTGTTGGTATCACTGCTAAACGCAGGCGGCCTCGGCGGCATAAATTGAGACGCGGAATCCAACACCATAGGCTTCATTGTATTCCAACACCATTCAATTCCATCTAAATAATCGGGTGGTGTAGGTCTCCATTTGCCGGCATCTTCGCTGCCAAGATGTTTAGGTTTACCTCTTGACTGTAAATAGCCGTCCGTCTGAGCCCTGGCGAGTATTACTTTGCCAATCGTGTCGCCCAGTGCAACAGAACGTTCATAAACTGAATCATCCAGGCTTTCCTTAAAATCGTTGTATACCATTTCTTCATAGCTTTTTAACGAATCCACAGAAAAAACTTTTACATTTCTGACTACTGTAAAAAAGGCCTTTGTAGCAGCAAGCGTAAAATCGTACTTCTTACCTTTTTCAGGTGCCGGTATTTTACCAAAACCCTTTAATTTTTCTGCTATTGAAGCAGTTCCTTCCTTACTGTATTTTATCGCTTCGTAAGAAGCAAGGGAGGAATATACATATATTCTGCTGGCTACCGGGGGGGTAAACACATCATAGATAATAATCTGGGTAAGCAGGTCCTGGTTTTGATGCAGTATTTCAGTATCTGAAAGTTTGTGCGATATTTTCTTTTGCTGGCAACCAGTAATCAAAACAAAGAGAAATGTATAGTAACAGCATCTTTTAAATAAATCTTTCATTGAAGTTTATATTTTGGACAAAATTTAATTGGTATATCGTTGCTATTTTTTCATTGTATTTTTTAATACAATGAATGGGGGGCCTGTCTTCCAATTGGTAGCTGATCTAATGGATGATGGTGCAATAGAAAAATTTCCCAATACCAGGTCTGTTTTTCCATCACCGTCTAAATCTCCTGCATCCATCGTTAGCCATCTTCCGCCAGATGTGCCCGGTATTTGGTATGGTTGAAAATCAAGGTTGCCTTTGTTTGCAAGGTAAATAAAAGTTTCTTCCGGTTGCTTTACATAATCAGCAAAAAAAGAAATCGCTGCAATATCAAGATTCCCATCTCCGTCAAAATCTCTGGCAATGGCTTTGAAGCATCCGTGCATCGGGTAAAACCATGCTTGTTTGAAATGATTGGTTCCGTCATTTAAGAAAATATACACTCCATGATAGGGCTTTAAAACGACTGAATAATCCGCATTGTCGCCACAGGTGTAAACGATGTCAGGCTTGCCATCTTTATTAAAATCTGCCATTTCAAAATAAGACGAACCATATATGGATGGAAAGCGCAGTACCTGCTCCTGATCGAATTTGCCATTGCCTTTATTGGTAAACAGAAAAATGCTTTCATCACCCTGAGCAAACAATACCCAAATATCAGGCAATCCGTCATGGTTTACATCCCGAACATAAGCTTTAATGGCTCCGGGAACTTCCCGTATCACATGTCTTTCAAATGTCCCGTTTCCCTTATTTTCCATCCAGGATAAAGCGCCGGCCAAATTTCCATATTCGCAAACCAGGTAATCCATTTGGCCATCATTATTAAAATCAGCTTTGGTAATCTGCACAGGTCTTGCCAGGTTACCAAACCTTATGCTGCTATCGGCTTTCATCTTTCCTTTTGCATCAGTTATTATATAAGCAGCACTTCCATATCTGCCATTATTGGGATTCATAACTCCAATGTTACAGGTTATAAAACCTGTCTGATTTCTTTCCAAATCAACAACCGGGCTTAAGGCCGGTATGGAATCAATCAGCTGCAATTGATTGTTGAAACTATACACTTTTTTTGTGGCCATATCTGCCATCATAACCCGATGTGGACTAAACGCGGTATCTATCTGAACAAAAGTTGTGGTGGGTAAATACCGCCTATACTCAGGCGTTGCAACCGTAAATAACTGCGCTCCATCTTTAACAACGGTATTGCTTTTTTGCTGAGTTAATGTGTCGGGTGCCAATGCTGTATAATAGTCGATGATATATTGCCATTCCTGTGTGCTGATTACTGGTTTTTCAGGGTAAAAATTTTTCGCTACCGCGGGATCGTTTTTGCTGGAAGGATATGTTTTATTTCCATAATAAAAAATTCCCAGCCGTGGCCCCATTTGCGGTAAAACACCGGTGGCCCAGCTACTGGAATTAAGCAACGAAGGATCTGGCAACAGGTGGCATGATTTACAGTAGGTGGCGGCTAAAACTTTCCCTTTAGCAATATCAGCATCTGGCGTGTTTTGGTGTGCGTGATTCTTTTTAAAATCAGTACAGGAAAGGATAACAAGGAAAGTTAACCCACATAAAAAATACCTTATTTTAAAAATACTTTGATTTGATAAAGTCATTATCGGCAATTAAAATTCTTTAAATTTCCTGCTATTACATACCCGGAAATTTCCACGCAGCAAATGAGCCCGGTTATATACCAATCTCTTTTACGGGTCAACAGGCGCTGCAACAAATCATGGTATCCTGTAAATATAAACTCCACCCTGGCACATAATGTCGTTTAGGGTATTGTGACTACCTCTCTTGTGTTTCCGTTGCTTCCTGTAATTGTGACAGCTTTCATGTTGGCATTTACTTTCAAAAACCTGGCAGATTGAGATAGAAAAGAAACGCCATAATACACTTCCTGCCTTTGTTTTTTACCATTTTTAAATAAAATCTCCATACTTACATCTCCAGGTTGCAGGGAGATAAAACGACTATCCTTCTTTAATTCAAACACTTTTAATGGCCCCCGGTTTTGCCCGGCAGCAAGCAAAAATTTTCCATTTGCACTTCTCAATTTTACCAATGCCTTTCCATTGCCCGGAATATAAATACCACTTTCAAGCATAGATTGTGGTGTAAAATTTCCTTTGCCATCACCTTTCAACAGTAAACCGTTCAATGCATCATAGCGGCCAACAGTTACTTCAGTTGAGTAATCATTGGTATTAATAAGCAGGTCCAGGTTTCCATCACCATCAAAATCATCTGCTACCATGCCGTTTAAAGCTGAAAGCTGCGCCTGAACCGGCAATGGCACGAGTGTAAATTTACCTCCCCCATCGTTTCTTACAAAAGAAGAATTGAGATTATTTGCCCTTAAAATTAAAGCATCTTTTAATTGCTCTTTGGAAAACAATTCTTGCATGGTGGCTCCCGCATATGATTTATAATTTTGAAATTTGGACCGCATTCCAATCATTTGCTTTACAGCATCATCCCTGGTTTGTGCCGGAAACTCCTTTTTGGTAGTATCTTCCTGGCTTACCGGTAGGTATATAGATGGAAATGCGTCATAACTGTTATTGTTATCAAAGTCTTTTGCATAAATTGAAACAGGGGTTTGCTCGGTTGCTTTATAAAATGAGTTCTTTCCTAAATTTCCAATTACATAATCTATATCACCGTCATTATCAAAATCACCTGCAGCTATGCTATTCCACCATCCTATTTGGTTTGCAATACCAGTTGCTGCCGTTATATTTTTAAACGTTCCCTTGTCGTTTTTTAAAAAAGTTACCGGCATCCATTCTCCTGCCAGTATTAAATCGAACCATCCATCATTGTCAAAATCAGTAAAAACAGCATCGCATACAAGGCCGATGTTGTTTAAATCTTTTGCCACCAGCGAAGTAACATCGGTAAATTTTACATGCCCGTCTTTGGAATCATTTCTGTAAATAAAACTGGATACAGGTTTGGGATAATTCCAGGGATCAACCCGTCCAGCAATGAAAAGGTCAAGGTCACCATCTTTATCATAATCGATTGCCCTTACACAGGATTTGCTGGTGAAATTTTGAGGCAATGCGAGAGAATCAAGCGTAAAGCCTGCTTTACCGTTATTGATATAAAATTTATCCTGGTAGGCTGCTGTATTTGCTTTGCTTTCAAAACCACCATGAGACAAATAAAGGTCCAGGTCGCCATCTCCATCAGCGTCAAACAGCGTAGTTCCCATGTCCTGAAACTGCATAGCCATGTTTTGAATGGGTTTTGGCAACGTATCTCTCAAAAATATGCCATTGCTTTGTTGCAGTAAAATAGTGGCACCCGCCATAGAATTACCGCCAATAACAATGTCATCCAGTCCATCTCCGTTTAGGTCTCCTGCGGCGAGTGAGGGCCCATATTCTGATAGTTTATGAGGTATTAATTTTTGAATATTAAAATCAACATAATCTTTTTGCTGATGAACGTAATGAATACCCAGGTTGTCAGTTATTTCTTTAAATAAATTGTTTTGTGCAAATATGGGTTGAGTCCATGAATAGGTATCTACTGCATTTTTTATATCTATTTTAATCGTTTGATCTGTAGTTACATTTTTCAATACTTGTTTTTTCGCACTTGGCCATTTAACAACTATAGAATCTATCGCAGTATAATTACCTAAGCCAAAATGAGCATCCAATTGTATAGAAGATAAATAACCACGGTACGGGGTTTCTTCATAAACCTGCTGTTTACCTCCTCCATAATACACTTCTATCCATGCCCCTAATCCATTTTTGTTTAAAGAATCACCAGTGAGTTTCACCGTCAGGTAGTGCTTATCTTTTGGTTTTGAATCCATAAGGGTGTTCTCATAAACAGATGCCTCGTCATTGATATTGTTAACAATCATATCCAAATCGCCGTCATTATCCAGGTCTGCATATGCGGCGCCATTTGAAAAAGATACGTTAGTCAGGCCCCAGTTGGATGAAACATTATTAAAGGTGAGATTTCCACTATTTTGAAATGCATATTTATGTAATTTAACCTGGGGAATTTGCTGCAGCGTAAATTCTTTGGATGCTATGGCAGATGACTGTTGGCGAAAGGCTATAAAATCATGATCAGTAATGTCTTTGGGATATCCGTTAGTAACTACCATATCACGAAAGCCATCATTGTCAAAATCGGCAACTAATGGGCACCAGCTCCAGTCTGTTTCTGCCATCCCGGCAAAATAACCAACGTCGCTAAAAACAGGGTCGCCAATTGAATCGTTGCCATTAACCCTTGGGCCCTGGTTAACCTGAAGGGTGTTTCTTACATATTGGTACTGATAATTAAAATAATCGCTGTTCTGGTAATTTTGATAACCACCGGCGCTCAACATCATTTTTTTCCGATAATTATCTTCAGGATTCATATCCAGTTCTACCAGATCGGATAAACCATCATTATTGATGTCTATAATATCCTGTCCCATGCCATTTGCGGACGTATGTTTAAAATAGGAGGATGCTTTATCAGTAAAAGTTCCATTATGATTATTGATGTAAAGCAGATCATTAGAATTAAAATCATTTGTTACAAAAATGTCTTTCCACCCGTCCCTATTGATGTCTGCTATTGAAACGCCGTGTCCATAACCTTCAATTGTAAGACCTGCCTCCTTCGTTACATTTGTAAATACAGGATGTTTTAAGGTAACATTCATGTCATTTCTATACAGCCTGCCGGTACTGGGGAAAGTGCCGTCTGTAATTTTAGATCTGTAAATAGCAGGGTTGACTGTTTTTAAAATCTGGTTAACTGCCAGGTACATATCCAGATCGCCGTCGTTATCATAATCAAAAAAAGCGGCCATGGTTGAATGGGTAGTATCATCTAAACCATACTCAGCAGCCATTTCTTTAAAAACCGGGATTCCCTTTTTGTCCAGTCCCTGGTTTACGTACAGCAGATTTTTTCTCCTTTCCGGATTTTTGTCCATTGATGCACATACATACATATCTTGCAAGCCGTCATTATTAATATCCACTACAGACACACCCCTGCACCATTTACCCTTTCCATTTACGCCAGCTTCCTCTGTAATGTCTTCAAAATGCATTTTGCCTTTGTTCAGGTACAATTTATTTGATACGAGGTTTCCTGTAAAATAAATATCCGGTAAACCATCATTATTAAAATCTCCTATTCCTACGCCCCCACCGTTATAAATATTGGTTATGTCAATTGGATTAATGGAATCGTTTTCAATTATTTTGTTATTAAAGTGAATCCCTGATTGATCCGCTGAAACCAAATGAAAAAGAGTATTATTTTGTTTGCAGGAAAAACAGAAAAATGAGACAGCAAATAAAAGAACAATTCCACAGTTCAGTTTCATACAATTACTTTTCGGCAAGGTTAATGTAAGTTGTTAAGACTACAAAAAAAGAGATAGGGTAGCCCTATCTCTTTGAATTATTTAAAAATGTATTGACGATTAATAGCCAGGATTTTGTTTAACCCTGATTTTGCCATCCGAATTCAAGTTGTCAGTCACACTCAGGGGTATTGGGAAGTATTCATTTTTACCTGCAGCAAAATTCGCATCCTGTTTTAATGGCCTGGCAGCTTTTTCTCTTGCGATATAAGTATTAATTGTTGGCGCTGCAATTCCCCATCTTACCAGGTCAAAGAAACGATGACCTTCCATTGCAAGTTCCAAGCGTCTTTCAAACTCGATCGCTTTGATTGCATTCGCCGAAGTAAATGTAGCTGCAGTGTACAAGCCAATCTTGTAATTAGATGCCGGAGTTGTTTGATCTTTAAAAGTAGCTGTAGGAGCATCATAGGATGCAACATCTGCAGCTCCATTTACTACAGGATATTTGTACACCCACCCTGTTGGATCTGCAGCCCTGGTCCTAACCTGGTTTACATACCCCATCGCAGTTGGCATATCGCCGGCAGTAGCGGCACACTCGGCAGCCCACAATAATATATCTGCATACCGTATAAGGTTAACGTTATTGGCCACTAATTCGGTAGGACCCCAATAAGAACTTCCTACATCCGTAAATGCACCTTTCTGAGATGCCGCATAAACATTTTTCATAGGACTAAAATGCCCGTCGTTCAAAACGTTTCTTATCCATGCATCTCCGGGATGGTTACCCCAATCCAAATACGGAATACCTTTTCTACCAATTGTCCAGTCAATACGAGGATCTAATGTACCTGTATAAGGCGCCGTAGGGTCTCCTACTTTCGCACCGGTTGCGTATGACTCGTCCAATAAAGGAAGGCCGTTTGCATCTGTTTTGAATGCATTAGCAAGATCCTGTGAAGGGTTATAAAAACCGCAGCATGCACCAGGACCACCATTGTAAGGGAAGTTTAAGATGTCTCCGTAGTTACCATTAGGGGAACCGCCCCAATCAACTGAAGAACCATCCTGAACAGAAGTTTGCGCCGCAAACACTGATTCTGAACTATTTTTCTGAGCAGGGTTAAAGTTTGAATAGAAATGTGGAAGTAAAGCATATTTCGTTCCGCCAGAAGTTTTTCCGTTAGCTATCAGGTCCTGCAAAATGGGATAAGCCGCTGTGAATTTCTTCTGGAACATGTAAGCCTTCGCTAAAAATGCCTTAGCCGCAGATTTATTAACTCTTCCAACTTCGCTCCACGTTTCTGGTAAATTGGTAATAGCAAAATTTAAATCTTCTTCAATTCTAGGCCAAACATCTGTTTCATTACTAACGTCAGTGTTCTGTGGTGACACAGTTTCATCAGCATAAATAATATTGTTGAACACTTTTTTTAACTCCATGTGAAAGAAGGCTCTTAAAAAACGGGCCTGCGCTATAATAGTAGTTTGGGTAGCTGCAGGTACACCTGGCGCAATTGCCAACGTTCTAATTACATCATTACAACGCTGTGCACCATTGTAACATAGGTTCCATTTTTGTGGCACAGCGCCATTGGACGGTGTTAACGATATGAATTTTTCGAATGGAGCAAAGTCATTTACATCCGTAGGATCAGAACCTTTATAGGCATCGTCACTTGCTACACCACCATATCCCCAGTTAGACGCTGCCGATCCATAGTTACCATCACCAGAGGATCCGTTTCCATCCACCAATGAATACGCACCGATCAGCAGGCCTTGAACACCAGCCTCGGTAGCTACAATTTGGGGATTCAGGGTTCCTAACGGAGGCTTATTTAAAAACTCTTTATTACACGCTGCCAGCACTATTACAATGATAGCCGTGGGAATTAAAATTTTATATTTGATACTTTTCATAAAAAATAATTAAGTCAATTTTAGAAATTAAGATTTATACCAATCAGGTAAGATGGCGTATGTGGATAGTTCCCCTGGTCGATACCAAACTGAGTGGTATTACTGATTGTTTTTCCGTTATTATCAGAGGTGCTCTGTAATTCCGGATCCAAACCCTTATACTTAGTGATTGTGAACATGTTGGCAGATTGAACATAAATCCTTAGGCGCTCAACCCCAAATTTTGAAAGCATGCTGGCAGGAAATACATAGCCGATCTGCATTTGCTTGTTACGCAGGTAAGATCCCTTACTGATAAAATAGCTATTTGATACCGCATCAGAACTGAATCCACCCGTAGTACGCAATTTAGGCACAGTGCCACCGGGATTGCTAGGTGTCCATGAATTTAGGGCTGCTTCTTTTCTCAAACCTCCTTTAAAGAAATCAGGGAAATCGGTAAAGGTCTTTGTATTATCAAAAATATCATTTCCTTTCATTCCGAAAAAGAAGCTGGAAAAATCAAAATTCTTATAACTGAAAGCAATATTTAAACCATAGGTAAAATCCGGATTGGGATTGCCAATGAAAGTACGGTCATTATCATCTATTTTGCCGTTTCCATCAACATCTTTGTATTTAAACAAACCTGGCGCTGCATCAATTTGTGTTGGTGACTTTGCAACGTCGTCTGTGCTCTGGAATAATCCCAGCACCTGATATCCATAAAATGCACCTACAGGATGACCTTCCTGGTTACGTGTTGGTGTTATATTCCTTACACCAGGTCCGTTAAAGTAAGGTAAACCAGGTATATCCACAATTTTATTGTTATAACTTGTAAATGTAGCTGTAATATCAAAACGGAAATCTTTGGCAACGGAACCATGATAGGTTAAACTACCATCTATCCCTGTATTTTGCATATTACCGATATTCACCTTTGGCAGGTCTGCATCACCGACAAATACCCGGTCGTACGGAATACCCGATGCGGTAAATAACAAGCCGCTCACTTTCTTTTTATAATAGTCGATAGTTAAATCGAATTTGTTGTGAAGGAATACCGCATCAAATCCAATGTTGGAAATAATATCGCCTTCCCATGTTGTTGCGGGGTTACCAATATTACTCCTGTAAAAACCACCGTTTGGCGAGGTACTGCTACCGTTTACAGAATAGAAAGAACGACCAAACCTTGTTCCATACAGATTGAAAGGATTGGTACCATTTACGTTACTGATAGAACCCAATTTACCCCAGCTATACCTTATTTTCAGGTCATTAATAAATGTAATGCCTTTGAAGAAATTCTCTTCGGAAATTCTCCATGCCGCTGATACCGCAGGGAAATATCCTGTTCTAACACTGTCCACAAATACCGAAGATGCGTCTCTTCTAAGACTTCCGTTAATAAGGTATCTACCTTTATAACCATACTCAAGGCGTGCAAATTGTGACCAAAGTGAACTTTGATAGGCATAACCCGAGTTTGACTGTGCACCAGTTCCTGTTCCGATTGTCCAGTAATTAGGATTTTCTGAGAAATAATTACTTCTTCCTGCACCTACCCCGCGTCCAAAATAACTAACCGCTTCAGTACCCAACAACACTTTTACACTATGATCCCCAAACGTATTATTGTAGGCCAATGTATTAGTAAAAGTCCATTGGTTATCGTAGTTAGCGCCCTCGCTGAAAGAATTGGAGCCGGTATTTCCTTCGGCATTTTCATACCCTACATAACCAAAATTATAGTTGTAACCATTCGATAACGTGCCTCCAAAGCTGCTACGTGCCGTAAAATGTCTTAAGATATCCGCCTCTGCATAAACATTTCCTTGTATAGACACCTCTGCACCTTTATTGTCTTTCGTTCTATAAATATCTGCGTAGGGGTTACGGGCATTACCGAAATCGTTGGACTTGGTACCTGCAAAATTACCCATGATATCATACACGGGGATAACAGCAGATTCACGATAGACCGTAGTAAAAGGACTTCCTTCACCCTGGTTACCGTAAGTGGGATTTTGTTTGTAGAAAATGTATGCATTTTCACCAACACGCACCTTATCTTTTATATTAAATTGTGTATTCGCTCTTAAAGAATACCTTTTATTGTACTGGAACTTAGCAATCCCTTGTTGGTCAAGATAACCCAATGAAAAGAAGTAAGAACTCTTTTCTGAACCAGAACTGACAGAGATATTGTGTTGTTGAACAGGAGCATTCCGGGTTATTTCGTTATACCAGTTCGTGCCTATTTTATTTGCTTGTGTAATCTGATTGGAATTGATATTGTAAGCATCAGGAAGGGTTTTGGGATCACCAGACATTGCAGCAGTAGGCGTTATATAATCTGGAATAACTGGGTTTGCACCGCTTCCGAATTGGTTACTACTTGGGTTGGCAATACCCGAATTACGCTGCTGCAGCCAAATGGCGTTTGCTTCTTCCTGGCTGTTTGCCATCTCGTAACCTTTACCCTGCGTTGTACGACCGTAGTAAGCATCGTAACTAATTTTTGCCTTACCAGATTTACCACGCTTTGTAGTAATAATGATAACACCGTTTGAACCGGCAACACCATAGATCGCCGCAGACGCATCTTTTAGTACTTGCATTGACTCAATATCAGGAATATTGATATTATGCAAATCACCCCGTACGCCGTCTACAATAACAAGTGGAGAGTTATTACCGAAAGCTGTAATACCCCTGATGCGAATATCACTTGCAGCACCAGGCTGGCCAGATGAAATGATCGTAACACCAGAAGCCCTTCCCTGCAATGCCTCTTCACCTGTGCCCACAGGTGTTTGTTTCAGGTCTTTAATATTAACTACAGATACGGCTCCTGTAATTTCTTTCTTTTTTTGAGCAGTATACCCTGTTACTACTATTTCATTGAGGGATGAGGTATTTTCCTTCATTGCAATAAGCACATTGGATTTACCGGAAATGCTAATTTCCTCGGTGCCATAACCTACTGAAGAAATAACCAGAGTTGACTTCCCGTCTGGTACATTGATGGAAAATTTGCCGTCGGGGTCTGTGCTCACGGCAACCTTTGACCCTTTTACACTTACAGTAGCCAAGGCAACAGGAGTATTATCCTTTGAATTGGTTACCGCACCTGTAATTGTTTTTTGCTGAGCAGTAATTTGTGAGGAAAGAAATATGAGGCAAATCAGTACACATATTCCCGGAAGGAGTTTTTTTAACATATAGCAGTGTATTTAATTAATGATGGGTCAAATGTAGATTATTTTTCTTAAGAAAAACAAAAATAAAAATGCACATTATTGGTATTATTTTATCCGATTATTATAAAATTCACATTTATTATCTATAATGCTGATTTGAATCAAATCCAGCAGCTGATTAAAGATTCTATTTATTTTTTTTGAGGTTGGTTTTAAACAAAATGCCACTGATATTGAATGCTTAAAGCTTTACGATTTGACATTTTTTTCAGAGTTGCAAAAATTATAGGGTAGTTGCATTTTATAATTAAGAAGCCGCATTTTCCGGCAGTAGCGCTGTTCCTAACTGACACTATTTTAACATCAGTCAAATACAGAATTTTCTGCAAGACAACGGGCTTTTTAACTGAAGCCCTGAAAAGAAATTTCATTGGTAACTCCGGCACATAATAGTGAATTCAAGTACTTTTACTTCAGGAGGGTATCGCGTTGATAGTATAACTTCTTAAGTTGAATGAAGGCAGCTTGCATTAATGACTACCTGAAAAGAGCCATGAGTTTATATTAAGTCTTTAATGTGGATTAATTACAATGACTGCAAATTGGCATAATAAATCCTTCCTTTAGAGTCTGTAATTTGAACAGACAATACATCATCACTGATGTTTAAGAAACGTGCGGACTGAGATAAAAAGGAAGCTCCGTAATTGGTTTCCCGCTTTTGTTTCTTTCCATTTTTATAAGTGATAATAGCGCTAACGTCCAGCGGTTTCAAGGCGATCGATTTTTGTTTAACTTTCCATTCAAAAGCTTTCAAATTACCCTTATTTTGACTCGCTGCTATTATAGTTTTACCAGAAGGGTTTTTTAATTTAACAAGCGCTTTCCCATTTCCCGGAATAAACCAACCACTTTTTAATATGGACAATGGCGAAAAATCTCCTTTACCATCACCGGTTAATAAAAGCCCGTTACCTGCATCATATCTGCCTACAGATACTTCTGTACCATAATCATTTTGATTCATTAGCACATCCAGGTTTCCATCTCCATTAAAATCATCCACCAGCATTCCGTTAATACATGAATATTGGGCCTGTGCTGGCAAGGGGATTAATTGAAACCTGCCATTACCCATATTTTTTAAATAGCTGCTGGCAAAATAATCAGCATCTAAAATCAATGCATTTTTAAGTTCTGCTTGTGTAAACATCGAATCAATGGTCGCTGTTGCATAGGATTTATAATTTTGAAATTTCGATCTAAACATGATCATTTGCTTTACCATATCATCCCTCGTATGTACCGGAAATTCTCTTTTAGTGGTATCCAATTGTGAAGATGGCAAAAACAACGTTGGCACTGCATCAAAACTTCCATTGTTATCAAAGTCTTTTGCATAAATTTTTACGGGATAGTTCTCACTGGCACGATAAAAAGAATTTAATCCCAGGTTACCGACTATATAATCCATCCTGCCGTCACTATCAAAATCTCCGGGCACAATACTTGTCCACCACCCTTTTTTATTTTGAACACCTGAGGTGGGAGTAACATCTGAAAATATCCCCTTAGTATTTTTTAAAAATGTAACAGGCATCCACTCTCCGGTCATTATCAGATCCTGCCAGCCATCATTATCAAAATCTGTCCAAACTGCATCACAAACAAGCCCCATTTTATTTAATGGCTTAGCCACACTGGCGGTTACATCTGTAAATTTCACTACCCCGTTTTCAGAATCATTGCGGTAAATAAAGCTGGATACCGGCATCGGGTACTTCCAGGGTTCCACCCTGCCGGCAATGAACAGATCAAGGTCGCCGTCGTTGTCATAATCGGCAACTCTAACACATGACTTACTTGTAAAGTTTCTGGGTATAGCCATGGAATCGGCGGTGAATATACCTTTGCCGTTATTTATAAAAAATTTATCCTGGTAAGGATAGGTTTCGGCCTGTTCCGCGTACCCACCACTCCCTACAAATAAATCCAGGTCGCCATCACCATCTGCGTCAAATAAAACAATCCCCATATCCATTGACCGTTTACCTGTACTGTCAACTTTGGCAGATAAGTTTTTTTGTAAAAAAGAGCCATTACGCTGTTGCAGTAACAGCGTGGTTTCCTGTTTGTCTGAACCTCCAATTATGATATCATCCAGGCCGTCTCCGTTCACATCCCCGCATGCAAGGGCAGGCCCATATTCGCTAAACTTATGGGGTAATAATTTTTGCACATTAAAATCAATAAAATCATTTTGTTTGTGCTGGTAATGTATATTGACAGAGTCTGAAATCTCTTTGAAAAAAGTATTTTGTGCAATAGCAGGCTGGGGCCAATCAAATTTATCTTTGGCGTCTTTTTTATTAACTGTGATGGTTTTGTCGACTACCACATTTTTTAAAATTTGCATTTTACCATCCTGCCATTTAATAATAACTGAATCAATTTTGGAAATATTCCCTAAGCCAAAATGAGCATCTAACTGCTGAGATGATAAATAGCCCCTGTAGGGAGTTTGTTCAACCACCTGTTGTTTCCCGCTATAGTGTAACTCAATCCATGTACCTAACCCATTAAGGTTAAGTGAATCGCCTGCAAGTTTTACAGCCAGGTAATGATTGTTGTTTTCTTTACTGCTCATCGATGTATTTTCATACAAAAGAGCCTCATCATCGATATTGTTTATTACCATATCCATATCGCCATCATTGTCAAGATCTGCATAGGCGGCTCCGTTGGAAAAAGACGGCTTTTCCAAACCCCAGTTAAGCGTTTCATCAGTAAAGGTGGTGTTACCATTATTGTGGTACGCATAGTTATGAATTTTGACCTGGGGAACCTGGGATAATGTATATTCTGTACTGGCAATTTTATACGATCGCTGCCGGAAGGCTATGAAATCATGATCGGTAACATCCCTTGGAAAACCATTTGTAATAACAATATCTCTAAAGCCATCATTGTCAAAATCCTGCACCACGGGCGTCCAGCTCCAGTCTGTTTCCGCCATGCCTGCAAAAAAACCAATATCGCTGAATACAGGATCTCCAATCGAATCTTTTTGATTAACCCTGGGTCCCCGGTTGAGTTGCAAAGTGTTGCGAACATATTGATATTCGTAACCGAAACGATCACTGTTTTGATAGTTTTGATAACTGTTGGCAGACATCATCATTTTCTTCCGAAGATTGTCCTGTGGATTCATATCCAATTCTATCACATCTGAGAGTCCGTCGTTATTGATATCAATCACATCCTGTCCCATGCCATTGGCGGATGTGTGTTTAAAATAAACGCTGGCTTTATCTGTAAAAGTTCCATCACGGTTATTGATGTATAAAATGTCGTTGGAATTAAAATCGTTTGTAACAAAAATGTCTTTCCAGCCATCTTTGTTAAAATCAGCAATATTTACACTGTGGCCATATCCTTCTATACCAATGCCGGCCTGTTTGGATATATCTGTAAACACGGGGTGCTTTAACTGACTGTCAAAGTCATTGCGGTATAACCTGCCTGTACTTGGAAATGTACCGTCTGTAATGATGGGCCTGAAAACAGCCGGGTTTTCAGTCTTTAAAATTTCATTTACTACAAGGTACATATCCAGATCGCCGTCATTATCATAGTCAAAAAAATTAGCCATTGTGGAATGCGTGGTATCATTTAACCCATATGCTGCAGCCATTTCCTTAAAATGTGGTATACCTTTTTTATCCAGCCCTTCATTTATATATAAAAGATTTTGCCTGTTACCACCGTTTTTATCCATAGATACACAAACATACAAATCCTGCCAACCGTCGTTGTTGATATCCACAACTGCAATGCCCCTGCACCAACGGCCTTCTCCGCCTGCGCCCGACTCTTTGGTAATATCCTCAAATTTAAATTTGCCTTTATTAAGATATAATTTATTGGATACAAGGTTTCCAGTAAAATATATATCCTGCAAACCATCATTGTTAAAGTCCCCAATTCCAACCCCCCCTCCATTATAAATGTTTGTCACATCAATTGGATTCATAGAATCTGTTTCAACAATAAGATTATTGAAACGAATATTCGATTGATCTGATGTAATAAGATGAAATAAAGATTTGTTTTTATTGCAGGAAAAAACGATCAATAAAAACACGGCGCAGGAAAAAAAACGTAGATATTTCATTAACAAGACTTTGATGAACAAGATAAGAAAACAAACTAAAAAAAGAGGCAGAGTATTTAACTCTGCCTCTTTAAAATTTTAAATTAAAATGTGCTTATTAAGCTACAATTACACTCCGTTTACAAATCGATTTGGAATTTCGCAATCGTTGCTTAGGCTAATTTTTTTATTACTTAATACCCTGGATTTTGTGTCAGTGTATTGCCATATTTTGCTGCAATATCAATGATACTTGCAGGGAGAGGGAAATACTCATTTTTACCCTTTGTAAAAGTGGCTGTTGACTTATAAGTCCGCTTTAATTTTTCTTTTGCCAGGTAGGTATTCAATGTTTCTGCAGCTATACCCCAACGTACCAGGTCAAAGAAACGAACGCCTTCTTCAGCCAGTTCCAGTCGTCTTTCAAAACGCACGGCTGTTCTTGCTTCGTCCTGAGAAGCAAAAGGCACACTGTAAGTATCAATTACATAATTTGCTGGTGCTCCTTTTACCCAGCTAGCTGGATTTTTAGCCCTGGCACGTACCTGGTTAATGTAAGTTTGTGCCTTTGCTAAAGAACCTACTTCTATTTCTGCTTCCGCAGCCATTAATAAAACATCTGCATAACGGATCAAATAGATATCCTTTGCAGTAATATTATGCCAGCCAGAAGATGTTAACGTTGTTAAATCTTTATTTGAATAAACGTGTTTTTTAGGGCTAAAAGGACCTGCATATGCCTGGTCCCTTATCCAGGAATAACCAGGGTGAGGACCCCAATCCCAGTAAGGAACACCTCGTCTACCTACTGACCAATCTAATCTTGGATCAAGTGGAGTAACGACATCGTTTGTATAAGGATCCGCATCTTTAAGTCCCTGGTCACTTTTAAGATCCACATCGTTAAATGTATTGAACAATGGCAATCCTGCTGCGCTTGTTTTATAAGCATTTACCAAATTTTGAGAGGGCTGAAAAAATCCGCAGCAGCCAAAATCGCCGCCATAAGGAAATGCCAGGCCTAAGGAAGATTCTCCGCTCTGGTCGACCGTACCCGATGCGGCCATAGAAATACCAAATGCTTCTTCCCCGCTATTTTCAAAATTGGCATCAAAATTTTTCCAGTAAGCATCCTGCAAACCGTATGGATTCCCGTTAGCTGTTTTACCGCTCACTGTAATTACATCGTACAAGGCTTTAGCCTCGGTAAATTTCTTTTCATACATGTACGATTTTGCCAGGTAACATGCTGCCGCCCATTTATTGGCTTTGGCTGCAGCATTCTGTGTTTCAGGTAAATTGTCATAAGCAAACTTAAAATCAGCCTCTATGTTTGGCCATATATCTGTTGCATTAGTATAGCTGGTCGTAGTATCGGAGATGTACGGAACTTTATTCCACATTTTCTTTGCTTCAAAATGATAATGTCCCCTTAAAAAGCGAGCTTGTCCAAGAATATTTTTCTTGTCTTCATCCGCCAATACAATTTTGGGATCATCTGCCTGTTTAATTACTGCATTAGCCCTGGCAACACCTTCATAAACAGCGAGCCATTTATCGTAAAAATAGGGATTAGCTGGCTGAGATTTGTATTGTTCTACTTCAGTCATTTGTGGCTGATCGTTAGCATCAGTTCCTTTGTAAGCATCATCGGCACATACCCCGGCAGTGGCCCAGTTGGTAGCAGAAGGTGCCCAGGTACTGGTTACACCCTGACCATCCAAAACGCCATATACACCAACCAGTAACGCATCGAGCCCTTTTTTGTTACTTATAAGATCGGAACTATATTGCCCATAAGGTTGCGCATCCAAAAAGCTCTTTTTGCATGCCTGCAGTATTAATGTACCCGTTATAACGGTACAACTTAGCACCAGCAAGCGAAATTTATTTCTTTTCATATTTCAATAATTTAATTCTTTTAATTAAAATGTCAGGTTTAATCCAACTGTCATAATTCTTGGAGTTGGGAAGTTACCATAATCAACACCTAAACTGTTGGCATCAGACCTTGCTTGCCTGTAGTCACCTTTTCCGACTTGCTGGGTTGTAATTTCCGGATCTAACCCTGTATATTTTGTAATAGTAAACAAGTTTTGAGCTTGCAGGTAAAAACGAAGTTTGTCAATTCCAACTTTCCTAAGCATATCTGCAGGCAATGTATAACCTATAGATAAATTCTTAAGTCTCAAATATCCTCCTGGTTCAACATAGTAGCTCACCGGCACCTGACCACTTGAACCATCAGCACCGTCTAATACAGGTAGTTTAGCATCTCTGTGCTCAGGTGTCCAGCTATCATACAATACTCGTCTGTCCCTGTTACCCTGGAAGGTATTAAAATCAGTCCAGTAGCGAACATAGTTTATGATTTGTCCGCCATTTTTCCAGTAAAGGAAAGTAGCAATGTCAAAATTCTTATAAGAGGCATTCAGGTTGATACCCATTGTAAAATTTGGATGCGGGCTACCCATAAAAGTTCTGTCGTCGGGTGTGATAAATCCATCAGGTTTGCCACCGGGACCACTTAGGTCTTTATATCTCCATTTGCCGATTCCTTTATCTGATTGCTTGGATGCATCCACTTCCGCCTGGTTCTGGAAGAATCCATCAATTATATAACCGAAGAAGCTTGACATTGGTCTGCCTGTAACCGAGCGATTGAAAGGATCAATCCTGGATCTGTTTCCTTCAAAGAAGGGATCGGCAATATCACCAACTTTATTTCTATACAGCGAAAAACTCAAACCCGCATCAAGTTTAAATTCTCTTCCTAAAGTTGTACGATAGTTGATACCTAAATCAATTCCTTTATTAGTCATTGAACCGATATTGGTTGGCTGACGGTCTACACTACCAAAAAGAATTGGATCCAATTGCTTATTATACAATAAATCAGTTGTTTTACGTGTATATAAATCCAACACGATATTTACCTTATTATTAAACATGGTTGCATCTAAACCAACGTTGGTAGTGGCAGACTGCTCCCATTTAACATTTGGATTACCAATCTTAAATAGCCTTAAACCCTGGGTAAAACTCGTATTACTTCCATCTATCGGATAACCCGCATTGTTATCAAATCTATAGGCGGTTACAAATCCAAAATCTGTAGTATTATCATTTCCAAGAATACCATAACCCACCCTCAATTTAAGATCGTTTAACCAGCTAAATTGATTATGAAGAAAAGACTCTTCCGAAATGCGCCAGCCCGCACTAATAGAACTAAAGTTACCATACTTGTTATTAGGACCAAAAGCGTTGGATGAACCATCTCTACGGAAACTTCCGCTTAGCAAGTACTTGTCCTCGTAATTATAATCAACCTTAGCAATTACAGGAGAAGCTTTTCTAAACCGGTATTCATAACTTGATCCAAAAGGCGTAGTATTTAAACCAGAGCTGATTTGCCAGAAATTCCTATCAAATGAGAAAAAATTATTTGTAGTTCCATTAACACCACGACCTGCTCCTTCTACCATTTCTGTTCCTACCAACGCACGTACATCATGTTTGCCAAACGCTTTATGAAAATTAACTGTGTTATACCAGGTCATTTGATAACCATAACTTTGTCCTTCGCCAAAATTACCAACACCGCCTCTGCCTTCTGCATTTTCGTAAGAAGGAACACCAAAGTAATAATAACTGTTTGTTCCGTAATCCATACCAATTACCGATTTAAAGGTAAAGTATTTCAAGAAATCAAATTCAGCATACGCTGAACCAATAATACCAATTTTTCGATCTTTATTGTTTTGGCCCCTGTAAAGACTTGCATACGGATTTTCAGCATTACCAAGATTTGATCCACGGGTACCAGCAAAGTTTCCTTTAATATCATACACCGGAACGATGGGTTGCATACGATACGCCATCGATATTGCATTGCCCTCGTCCTGGTTGTTAAAACCATGATTATCCACATAACTCAACTGGATATTTTCTCCTATCCGTACCTTGTTTTTAATAATAAAATTGGTATTGGCTCTAACAGAATATCTTTTATATCCGGTGAAATCAACAATACCATCCTGGTTAAAGTAGTTGAAACCCAATAAGTAATTACCGGTTTCACTACCCCCCGAAACAGATACGTTGTGACTTTGCATTGGAGCAACTTTTGTAACAGCCCCCAACCAGTCGGTACCTGTTTTATTGGCACCCACAATTAAATAAGTTCCTGCGCCATTTACATCATTCAAGTCTAATTTATACAACCCAGGATCTGCCGAAGGATCGCCCGCTTGCACGCCACTGTTGGTTCCTGCAAGAATGTATTCAGGAATCACGGGAGTGGAGGTTGAAGTTTGACCGCCATTGTATTGCCCTAAATTGAAAGAAGTGGCTGTTTGACCCGGTTCGCCTTGTTTCAGTTTTAACAGGTACTGCCCATATTCCTGTGTATTTAACAAATCAAACTTCTTGGTAAGGGATTGTGATCCGTAATAAGAATCGTATGTAACTTTTGATTTTCCTTTGCCTTTTTTGGTGGTAACAATTATTACACCGTTGGCAGCGGCAGCACCGTAAGCCGCCGCAGATGAACCATCTTTCAATACCTGTAAGGATTCGATGTCATTGGGATTAAGATCGCTAATAGAACCAACTCTCGCGCCATCTACTACATACAATGGCTCATTCTGATTAAAAGTAGTAAAGCCTCTGATCCTGATCGAAGCACCAGCACCGGGAACACCCGAAGTACCCACAGTAACACCAGCAGCCTTGCCCTGTAGCAAACTTTCAACGTTGGATCCTGGATTGGCTACCAGCTCTTTTGCATTTACAACAGTTACAGAACCTGTAATGTCCTTTTTTCTTTGGGCACTATAGCCGGTTACAACTACCTCATTCAAGGCACTTGTTCTTTCTTTTAATGAAAGTTTTACAGATGAAGTGTTAGCGATGTTTACTTCATCTTCTTCGTAGCCTACAGAAGAAACAACCAACGCGTTTTTGCCCGACGGCACAGTAATGGAAAATTCTCCATTAGTACCTGTTACAGCAGCAACCTTGGTTCCTTTAACACTTACCGTGGCCATTACAATGGGAGAATTGTCTTTTGCATTGGTAATTACACCGGTGACTGTTTTTTGCTGTGCATAAATTTGAGAAGAAAGGAGTATACAACAAATAAATGCGTATATCCCCAATAGGAGTTTTTTTGACATATAGCAGCGTCGTTTAGTGATTAATAGACCGAAGATAAAAGTTTTTATAATACGGATGTTAAAAAAATGCAAAAAAAACACGGTTTTTATGATCAATTTTTTTCTTTCCGATATTCCAAGATTATTAATTGTCCGGCCAAAATAATTTTAAATCAGGGAACATTAGAAGTATTTCAAAAAAAATGTGATTTATTAAATATTTACGAATAATGAACTGGCAGGTGCGTATTTAATATATATTATCAAATATCATACAAAAGTTAATCTGACAATTAAAAAGCATTTTTTAGTTTATACAGCGCAAAAAAAAATTAAAAATAAATAAAATAAATACAATTTGTGTTAACTCAATTAACACTTTTACATCCGGCCCGAAGATTTACATGTAATATTTAGCGTCTATGTAGGTGACAGTACATGTTCAGTTTATAAATTTCCTCTCGCGGCCTGTTCTCTTTCCAGTGCTTCAAACAGTGCTTTAAAATTGCCTTTTCCAAAGCTTTTTGCGCCCTTTCTTTGAATAATTTCAAAAAATAAAGTTGGCCTGTCCTGCATGGGCCTGGTAAATATTTGTAACAAATACCCCTCTTCATCCCGGTCTATCAATATTCCCAGTTTACTTAACGGTTCCAAGTCTTCATCAATAGTGCCCACGCGGTCAAGCACATTGGCGTAATAGCTTTGGGGAATTGGTAAAAAATCTATGCCCCTGGATTTTAAGTCTGACACAGTCTCTATAATATTGTCCGTTGCAATGGCTACGTGCTGCACGCCTTCTCCATTATAAAATTCAAGGTATTCCTCCACCTGGCTTTTCTTTTTGCCTTCTGCCGGCTCATTGATTGGAAACTTCACAAAGCCATTACCATTACTCATCACTTTACTCATTAAAGCAGAATATTCGGTCGATATATCTTTGTCATCAAAAGTCAGAATATTTTTAAAACCCATTACTTCTTCATAAAATTTTACCCAGGGGTTCATTTGGTTCCAGCCTACATTGCCTACACAATGATCTACATATAAAAGACCCGTCGGTTCGGGATTATAGCCCGTCTCCCATTCTCTGAAGCCGGGCATAAAAACACCCCTATATTGATCTCTTTCAACAAACACATGTACTGTATCACCGTAAGTGTGGATACCACTCAGGGTCACTTCACCACAAGCATCTTTAAGTATAACAGGGGGCAGGTAAGGCTTTGCACCCCGGCTGATCGCTTCATTGTAAGCAGTTGTGGCATTCTTCACCCCTAACGCAAGTACCTTTACGCCATCTCCATGCTTATAAATGTGATCGGCTATCATATTGCCGGAACGTAACGGTGTTGTCAGCACAAATGTTATTTTGTTTTGCCTTATTACGTAGCTTACTTTATCCATCGTGCCCGTTTCGGGTCCTGCATATGCAAGTGATTGGAAACCGAAAGCAGTTTTATAAAAATGGGCCGCCTGCTTTGCGTTGCCTGTGTAAAATTCAATGTAATCGGTACCGAGTAGTGGCATAAAATCTGCCGCGGTATCAATAATTGATGCGGGGTGAATGGTGGGTGTTGCCATCTTGCTATTTTAATGTGGTAAAAAATACTGTTAGAAAAATTTACATACAGTATTCCGAACCCATAGCAAGTGCGTCCATCAGCAATGTATAGCTGATGCGCTTGTCAGAAAATAATTTATGTGGATAATCCGGCTGCATAATCGCTTTATAAAGTTAGCTATTCTCACTGATATTTAGGCGCTTTCTTCCGGACCTGTTTCTTCATTAGAATTGAAACATAGGTAATTTGTTGAAAAACATCTGCGGATAAAAATGACCGGAATGATTTATTTTGCAGCCATGAGTACAAAAAAAATTGGCATTTTAGGTGGCGGACAATTAGGGCGAATGTTATTACAGGCTGCAGCCAATTACCCCGTGGATACTTTTGTAATGGAAAACGATGCGACATGCCCCGCGGCGCATCTTTGCCATCAATTTACAAAAGGCGACATCACCAATTTTGACGACGTGTACAATTTCGGAAAAGGGCTGGATGCCATTACCATCGAAATTGAAAATGTAAATGAAGATGCCCTTGAGGTTTTACAACAGGAGGGTGTGAAAATTTATCCTTCTCCCGCCGCCTTAAAAATCATCAAAAACAAAATACTGCAAAAGCAATTTTATAAAGCGCACCAGATACCCAGCAGTGAATTTATCATCACCCAGAATGCAGCAGAACTGCAACAGCACGCAGGGTATTTACCGGCTGTACATAAATTGGCAATGGGTGGCTATGACGGAAGGGGCGTTCAGGTAATTAAAACGACAGCTGAACTGGATAAGGGCTTTGACGCTCCGTCGGTGCTCGAAAAGATGGTTCCAATCAAAAAGGAGATCGCAGTAATCATTGCAGTGAACGACAAAGGCGAGCATGCCATGTATCCTGCCGTTGACATGGTTTTTGACCAACGGTTGAATTTGTTGGAGTACCAGTTAAGTCCGGCAGAACTAACGGAAAAAGTATTGTGGAAAATTGAAGCAATTGCTACCAAGCTGGTACAGAATTTAAATAGCGCAGGTATCTTTGCTGTTGAATTGTTTATTGACAATGACGATAATGTGCTGGTCAATGAAACCGCTCCCCGGGTACACAACAGCGGGCATCACACCATTGAAGGCAATTATTCCTCGCAGTTTGACATGCTATGGCGGGTGATGTTAGACTACCCGCTGGGTTGTGCCGAAGCTATTTTACCGGCAGCCATTGTAAACCTGCTGGGTGCCGAGGGACACACCGGCGAAGCTTGTTATGAGGGATTAAATGACATTCTGAAACTGGAAAATGTGTTTGTACATATTTACGGAAAAAAACAAACCAAGCCTGGCCGTAAAATGGGGCACGTAACCATTTTAAGCAAAGAAAAACAAGAACTGGTACACCAGGCTAACAGGATAAAAAATACGTTGAAAGTGGTGACTGCTACCCCCATCCCCTAAAGGGGGGGTAATTTGAAGCCAATGCTCTTACACAAAGATTAAGTTTAGTATTAAAAAATTTGACATCAAAAAATCAGCCATCAGCCATTTTATAAACTCAACTCATTGGCAAGCCGTTTCAATTCTATCTCCGCAGTTTTTGCTGCATAACTTAAATTTACGAGGCGGTAGCCCGAAGCTTCAAAACTTTGTTGTGCGTTTTTCACGTCTACAATAGTAGCCTGTTTATATTGAAAACGCTGCAAAGCCAGTTCCAGCAATTGATTGGATAAAGTATAATTCTGTTGTTCTGTCTCCAGCTGCTTTAATGTAGCCGTATACGATTGAAAAGATTTAACTACCTGCGCACTGTAATCGCGAATTAAAATCTGCTTGTCCAGTACCGCATTGTTAACGTTTATTTCGGCCACTTTTTGCTGCCGTTTGTAAATGGATCCGTTGTAAATGGGTATACCTACACTAACGCCTACCGAGGGACCATAATTCTGATTTAGCAATATCTGGCCAGCGGCGGCTTTATTGCGGGAGAAATTATATCCTGTTGTTGCCCTGATGGAAGGATAGCGCAAAGCCGCAGTTTCTTTTACTACCAACTCATTAATTTGTACCTGGTCTTGCGCCGCAACAACGGCTGCATTTTTATTCAGTTTATTTAACACATTATCCAGTTGTATATTCCTGTCCACTATAATTGTGTCCTGTATTGAAATGGCAGAATCCGGATTAACGGTGAGTTGCCTTAGTAGTTCTGTTTTGGCCTGGTCTATAATTAATTGTTGCGATTGCTTTGTTTGCAGCAACGCATTAAGATCAATCTGCGCCTGAAAAAGATCAGCATTGTTTGCCAGCCCAACAGATTGCCGGGCCTGTACAATTTGTAATTGCTGGTTAGATGCATCAATTGATTTTTCTATCGTTTTCATATAACTCTGCTGACGCACAATATCATAATAACCCACCATAACACCAGCCAGTATATTTTGAACCTGGGCATTTAATTGTTGCTCACTTTGCTTTACCAAGGTTGCCAGCCGCGTTTTTGTAGCCACAACCCTATTGCCATTGTACAATAAAATACTACCCGTAACACCCATGGCAAAATTGTTAGTGGCAGCAGCATTGCGCTGAATAGATACCCCGGTATTTAATTTTTGATTGATACTGGCGATTTGTTCGTTGTCTGTCATTGACCCGGTAACCAGCGGCAGGCCTCCCGCAACGCCGTAATTATTCAACACGGTATTGGCTTCTACCAGGTTTTTATTTAATTGTATATCCAGGCTGTTTTTTAGGGCGATGTTAACAGCATCAGGCAGCTGCAAAATGTTTTGCGCACCTGTCTGCAAGAACAAAAAAAATAAAAAAACATATATAACAGTTTGCTTCATTTCGCTTTTATTTATTCAGTTTCCGGGTTAATGCCCTTTTCTGTTTCATTGATTTCACCAGAAGATGCCGTCAAAGAAGACTTCTCTATATCCTTATATTTATGTTCGCCTGATAAATAGGTGTAAATGGCGGGTATAACAAACAACGTTAGTATTAAAGAAAATATAATACCCCCAACAACCACAATACCCAATGGTACCCGACTTGTTGAAGAAGCACCCAGTCCCAGGGCAATCGGCAATGCGCCCAGTGAAGTGGCAAGGCTTGTCATTAAAATTGGCCTTAACCGTTGTTGGGCTGCATGCAATATGGCATCCATTTTACTATGACCTTCTTCGCGTTTTTTATTGGCAAATTCAACAATTAAAATACCGTTTTTTGTCACGAGGCCAATCAGCATAATCATACCAATTTCTGAAAAGATATTGAGTGTCTGGTTAAAGACAAACAGGCTTAATAAGGCGCCCGCCAGCGCCAGCGGTACCGTAATCATTATAGTAAGCGGATCTATAAAACTTTCAAACTGTGCAGACAGAATTAAATATATCAGCATCAGGGCCAGGACAAAAGCAAAGGCGATGTTGGATGAACTTTCAGCATAGTCTCTTGATGGACCGGAAAGCGACGTTTGGTACGTTTCGTCAAGTAATCTTTTCGCAATGGCATCCATTGCCTTTACACCGTCGCCAATGGTTTCCCCATCTGCCAGTGAAGCCGAGATAGTAGCCGCTTTATACCGGTTAAAATGATACAGTGTTGAAGGGCTGCTACTCGCTTCCATTTTTATAACCGCACTTACCGGAATCTCCTGGCCTTTGTTATTGCGGACATATAGTTTTGTAATATCATTGGGTTCGCTCCGGTCACTCCGGTCAACCTGGGCAATCACGGAATATTGAAATCCATTCATAATAAAATAGGCAAGGCGGCCGCCACTAAAGGCTGCTTGCAGGGCAGCAATTACATCCTGCGATGTTAACCCAAGATCCTTCACTTTCATCCTGTCAAGCGTTAACTGAATTTCAGGCTTATTGAATTTAAGATTTACATCCGCGTTGGAAAAAGTTTTGTCCTTTCGTACTTCTTCCAAAAATTTTGGAATCATCGTTTTTAATTTCTCCAGGTCTTGGTTTTGCAACACAAACTGAACTGGTAAACTTCCCCGGGAGGCCCCGCCTACAGCAATCGTTTGCTCCTGAATGGCAAAGATTCTTGCCTCGTTGAAACGGCCGAGTTTTTTTTGCAGATCACTGGCAATTTCCGATTGGGTCCTGGTGCGTTGATCCGGATCTACCAATCCAAGTCTTGGCTGGCTGTTGTTAAGGGCACCGGCCGGCGTTCGGGCAAAAACAAAATCTCTTTCCGGTACTGAATCGTACAGGTAGTTTGCTATTTCATCAGAAATATGTTCCATACTGCCGAAACTGGTTCCCTCTGAACCGGTTACCGAGAACCGGACACTGTTTCTGTCTTCAAGAGGTGCCAGTTCACTTTGAAGCCTTGTCGCCACAAACCCAATAATGCCCAGGCACACAACAAATAACACCCAAGCCATCCAACGCACTTTTAAAAACGCATTTAACCACCGTTCATAACCGCTTTCCATACCAGCAAAAAAGGGCTCTGTTTTATTGTAAAATTTGCCATGCCCCGCTTTTTTTCGGCTCAACACTACATTCAAAACCGGAGTAATGGTTAAGGAGACAAGGGCGGAAATTAAAACAGCTGCTGCCAGTGTAACACCAAACTCCCTGAACAACCGACCGACAAATCCCTGCAAAAATATTACCGGTAAAAAAACAATTGCCAGGGTGATAGAAGTGGAAATTACTGCAAAGAATATTTCCTTGCTACCCTCTACAGCCGCCTGTTTGATGGGCATACCCCGCTCAAATTTACTAAAGATGTTTTCAGTAACTACTATACCGTCATCTACTACCAAACCCGTTGCCAGCACAATACCAAGCAAGGTTAAAATATTGATAGAAAACCCGGAAAAATACATTACAAAAAAGGTTGCAATCAGCGAGATCGGTATATCAATTAACGGGCGAATGGCAATCAGCCAATCTCTGAAAAAGAAAAATATTACCAGCACTACCAGTGCGAATGAAATACCCAGTGTTTCTTCCACTTCTTTAATCGACCTCCTGATATTGGTTGTGTTGTCGAGCAACACATTCATTTCAATATCAGATTTATTATTCTTTTTGATGGCTTCCAGTTTCTTATTAAAGTCATCAGCAATCTGAATATTATTTGCCCCCGGTTGAGGTATCAGTACTATCCCCACAGCATTTACACCATTGTATTTCCAGCTTTGTTCAAGGCTTTCTGGTCCCAGTTCTACCCTGGCAAAATTGCCCAGTCTCACAATACCAGTACTATCTTCTTTTATAATTAGGTTTTGAAAATCCTTTTCACTCGTTAAACGTCCCAGTGTTTTAATGGTTAATTCAGTATTATCACCATAAATTTTACCAGGTGGTAAATCTACATTTTCATTATTTAGTGAGGTTCTGATATCGCTGAATGTTACTCCCTGTGCATTCATTTTATCCGGATCAATCCAGATGCGCATGGCGTATCGTTTTTGCCCAAAAATATTTACCGAGCTTACCTGGTTAATTGTTTGAAACTGTTGCTGCAAAACATTCTCTGCATAATCGCTTAATTCAAGCAATCCTTTAGATTTACTTTGAACGGCAAGGATGAGGATGAAATCACTGTTGGCGTCTGATTTGGTAACAATCGGTGGCGCATCAATATCCTGCGGCAATGACCGGATGGCTTGTCCCACTTTATCGCGAACATCGCTGGCAGCCGCTTCCAGGTCAACACCTAATTCAAACTCCACTGTAATATTGCTACTTCCCAACGTGCTGGAGCTGCTAATTGTTTTAATACCCGGTATTCCATTTACCTGCTTTTCCAAAGGTTCAGTAACCTGGCTTTCCATGATATCCGGGTTGGCTCCCGTATAATTGGTTCTAATAGTTATAATGGCGGGATCAATGGCCGGATAATCTCTAATGGCAAGAAATGTATACCCCACCACACCGAACAATATGATCATCAGGTTTAGCACGGTTGCAAAAACCGGCCTTTTCAAAGAAAATTCAGAAATATTCATGCAGTAAAGCGGGGTCTAATTTTTATAATATCATTTGCAATTCAATTAGGGAAATAATTACTTCGCCACATTTTCAACCCCTATATCATGTAATTTTTTTACGCTGCGCACCTGCACAGAATTTTTTGGGCGGGCAAATAAAACACCCGTAACCACAACAGAATCACCGACACTTATCCCCTGTAAAACTTCTACATTACTCGCTTCCCGTATGCCTGTTTTTATATTCACAAAGCTTGCCTTTCCGTTTTTAACCAATACCACCTGGTTATTTTTATCATCCGGAATAATGCAACTGGCCGGCACTTTTATGGAAGACCGCCGCTGTCCCGCATCAATACTCACTTTTACAAATGCACCTGGATTTGGAGTACCACCCTCCAACAATGCACGTACTTTTAAATTTCGGGTATCCGTATTAGCACCGGGTTCTGTAGCAATGACCACAGCCTTGCGGGTTTCTTTGGTTGCAGCATCTACTTCTACTGTAACCACAGTTCCTTTTTTTATTGTATTGCCGTACATGTCAGGTAGGGTAAAATCAATTTTTACCTGTTTTGTTTGTTGCATTGTTGCAATTACGGTAGCCGCTGAAACATACGCCCCAGGGCTTACATTCCTTAAACCCACCACCCCGCTAAAAGGTGCTTTAATCACTGTTTTATCTATGAGTGCCTGGGTATACATTATGTCAGCTTTTAAACCGTTTACCTGGTTCAAAGCCGCATCAAAGTCAGCCTGGTTAAGACCGTTGATATCCAATAATTTCTTATACCTGTCGGTAGTGGTTTGAGCAAGGTCGAGCTGCACTTTGCTTTTTGATATCTGTGCCCGGAGGTCTGCATCATTTATTCTTGCTATAAGGGTGCCTTGTGTGATATATTTCCCTTCAGGCACATTCAGGTAGGTAAGCCTTCCGCTTACTTCCGGCCGCAGCTCTACGTATTCTCCAGCTATTACTGTTCCGTTAGCTTCAATTACATTACTAATGGGCTCTGGTGTTGCAATGATAATATCAACAATGGGAATTACTTTTTCGCTCTTTACACTGGCCGCCGATGTAGATTTATTTTTACAACCAGAGAAAATTAATACACACAAAAAGGAAGTAACAAAATAGCAAATCCTGATAAACGAGTTTAGCATTATATTTTAGGTATTGATAAAGAAAGCAAATATAATTGGTTTAGGCTATGCATAAAAGTACGATACATGGCTGGTAAATATACATTGCATTGAACCGTAATTGCTATTGGCCTGTAATTATTCAAACATCAATCCAATGTTTCAACAACAATTTTTTTAAATTATCGACAGTGCTATTTATAATTTTACCTTTTCTTTGCGTAAAATTATAACACATGACTCCTCTTGTTGGTATTATTATGGGCAGCGAAAGCGATCTTGAAATTATGAAGGGTGCGGCGGAAATGCTTCGCCAGTTTGAAGTTGAACCCGAGCTGACTATTGTATCTGCCCATCGTACACCTGAACGGTTGCGTGAATACGCCAGCAAGGCAAAGTCAAGGGGTTTGAAAGTAATCATCGCTGGTGCCGGTGGCGCGGCGCATTTGGCCGGTATGGTAGCCGCCCAAACTATTTTACCTGTAATTGGCGTTCCGGTTAAATCTTCCAATTCGCTGGATGGCTGGGATTCTATACTTTCAACCTTACAAATGCCGTATGGCGTACCGGTTGCAACCGTTGCATTAAATGGCGCTAAAAATGCCGGCATTCTTGCCGCACAAATTCTAGCCCTGCACGACCCATCCATTGCAGGAAAATTAGAAGCGTACAAAGAATACCAGGACGATATCGTAATGGAAAGCGTAAAGAATGTAAAGTACCTCGGCTTTACAAATGAGTTTGATACATTTGAGAAATAGCGTTTTTATTTTTGTTCCAGGCTCTTGAATATATATCAACTGTAGTGGCGTCGCACTCTTGTACAGAATAGCCATGTTGAGCTTTTAACGAAGCGAGTAAATTAACATACCACTTATTCGAGTATCACGCCAAATTCCTGCTGCAATCCTTTTGAATGATTATAAATCATTTCTATAAATGCGTTGCCGTGGCTGGCATAAAAAGGCATCAGGTTACCAACACGTTCCTGCAGGCTGTTGTTGGGAAATAATTCTCTTTTCAATTTGCCCAATTGTCTCTGCTCCGCCTCAAATTTTCTTTTTTGTGCCCGGAACATTTTCTTTTCCAATGCGCTGATTTTTTTTAAGGCCTGGGTTTGCAAAGCACTGGTATGCGTTTGTAAAGAAGTATCAATACCACCAGCAATTATTTTTACCTGGTCATACAAAGCGACCATTTGTTCTTTTTCTTTTTCCAGTGCTAATTGTATGGTGCTATCCCTTGTAACCAACTGGTTAACCAGTTCCAGCTCATTAGCAAATAAGCCGGCATATTCCAGTCGCAACTTTTTTGTACTGGCCTGTAATCCCTCGCTGACAATCATAAACGAATTGCGTACAATCAGCATGGGGTAAGGAACCTGAGCAGCCTCAAATACCTTTTTCAATTCAAGCCAGTAGGCAATCTCGCCGCCGCCGCCAATAAAGGCGATATCCGGTAAAATTGTTTCCTGCAACACGGGCCGCAAAATTACATTGGGGCTAAACCTTTCCGGGTGTTCCTCCAATTCCTGCAGCAAGGCTGCTTTACTAAACTTCAACTGTGTATTTACAATTAAAAAATCATCGCCTGCCCGTTCAATTCTTTCCCGTTTATCATCTACCAAATAAAATAAATTAATCGCCCTGCCACTTGCCTGCGCCTTATATTCTTCCGGAAACTGCGACACGGTCTGTTGTACTGCAGGATGTGAAAATCCCTCTGTCAATTCTTTTTCTATCACCGGTGCAAAACGCTTTTTAACCGCGGCACTATCGGGTAATAAAATCAGTAAACCATATGTTGCAAACAGTGCATTAACCAGTTTAAAAGTAGCTTGCTCAATTGTTACGCCCGGTTGGTAACAATCTTTCATTAAATCGATTATTTCAGCACCAAAGGGAAATACCAAAAGCTGGCCGCTAATAGTTTCTATTAATTTTACCAGGGTCTTATCCACCATCATTCTGCCTACCGCACCTGTTTGTTTAGTAGCCCATTCATACTTTTCGTTGTTTATAAAAACATGCCCCAGTTCATCCAGGTCAGCATCTTCGCTGCCCATGTAATAAACAGGCACAAAGTTATTTTCGGGCAAGGCTGCCTGTAACTCTTCAGCCAGTTTAACGGCATGCAGTATTTTATAAACAAAATATAAAGGGCCGGTAAAAATATTGGGTTGATGTGCAGTGCAAATAGTAAATGTGTTGTCGCTGCTTAATTGATGAATATATATTTTTTGTTTTTCAGTGAGCGTGGTGGTTTTATACTGTTCGTTGAGGATATCAACCAGCAGAGCCCGGTCGGTAGCAAATAATTTGCGTTGCTCAATGGATGCCCTGATTCCATCCAGTGTTACAGGATGGTTATAAAATGGTTGCAGCCGTGGGGCCGCACTTATATAATCAGCAACCATTGTAGAAAAAAAACCAGTTTGCCGGTAAGGAATAAACTGCGCTGTTGTATGCATTTAAAAATAAAATTATTACTGTAGAACAAATTTAAACCGTGTAAAAAAATCGTTCAAAATTCTTAGGGTGCAGCTACTACTTCTCCCTCTATATCATAATCATATGCTTTGGTAATTTTCACGTGTACAAATTCACCAATGGTTAACTTCTTTTTACTTTCAATGATCACTTCATTGTCTACTTCCACACTATCGAATTCGGTTCGACCCAAATAACGGCCAGCCTCTTTTTTATCAATCAGCACCTTAAAAACTTTACCTACTTTTTCCTGATTTTTTTCAAGGCTTATTTCCTGCTGCACTTCCATTATTTCCTGCGCCCGTTCTTCCTTTTCTTCTGCCGGTATATCATCAATCATGCTGTGGGCGCTGGTTCCCTCTTCATGGCTGTAAGTAAATATTCCCATCCTGTCGAACCGCATTTTTTGCAAAAATATTTTTAACTCTTCCACATCATCCCTTGTTTCGCCGGGAAAGCCGGCAATCAACGTTGTGCGCAAACAAATATCAGGAATGCGGTTACGGATGTCTCCTATCAAGTCTTCCATCTCCTCCCTTGTAATCTGCCGTTTCATGAGGCGGAGCATGTTATTGGCTGCATGTTGCAAAGGCATATCCAGGTAATTGCAAATATTTTCCCGCTCCTTTATTGCATCGATAATTTCTATCGGAAATTTAGATGGGTAAGCATAATGCAAACGTATCCACTCCAACCCTTTTACATCGGCCAGTGCATGCAATAATTTGGGCAGTTCTCTTTTTTTATTAATATCCAGTCCGTAATAAGTTAATTCCTGGGCAATCAGCATTACTTCTTTCACGCCTCTATCAACCAAACGTTTGGCCTCGTCTACCAGCGATTCAATTGTTCTGCTTACATGCTGACCACGCATTAAAGGGATGGCACAAAAAGAGCAGGTACGGTTGCAACCTTCGCTGATTTTCATGTAGGCGTAATGCTGTGGTGTATACAATAACCGTTCACCTATCAGGTCTGCTTTATAATCAGCATTAAACTGTTTCAGCATACCGGGTAATTCCATTGTTCCAAAATAAGCATCCACCTCCGGTATCTCTGCTTCTAAATTATTTTTATACCTTTCGCTAAGGCAGCCGGTTACATACACTTTATCAATTTTTCCACGGCGCTTCAATTCTACCTGGTCTAAAATGGTATTGATACTTTCTTCCTTTGCTTTTTCAATAAACCCACAGGTATTTATTATTACGATATTATGGTCTTTTTTAGCGCTCTCATGTACCACATCAATTTCGTTGGCAAGCAGCTGGCCGCTCAAGACCTCACTATCAACCATGTTTTTACTGCACCCGAGTGTAATGATGTTTACCTTATCCTTATGTAACGATTTTGTCTTCATATAAATGTTGGCAAAGGTAAGTTGTTTAGCCGGAGTAGTTACAGCAGCTAATTGTAAAAACCTTGTAAATTATTAAGCGGTGTAAAGCCGGTCAGCGCAGGCTTTTATGATTTTGTATTTGTGTTATCAAAAAGGGAGAATAATTTTACAACAGCAGGAATACCTGCTCCCAAAGTTGCAACATATGTAATCAGTTTTGAGTAGGCCTCTTCCTGGGAAATGAGTAAAAAAACCAGTATGGCCACAATTACCATAATCAATGGATTTTTTAACCTGCTCCAGTTACCATTGTCTTTGATCAGGTTTTTAATTTTCATGGCTTCACTATTGCCAATTGCTGTTAAAATAAAATTCCTGAATCCCTTGTTAAAAAGCTTTAAAGTACCATCCGTTCTTACGATGACACCTTTGGCCAGTAACATATTCAAATTATAATCATCAAATGAATTTACCAGGTTATCTTCGGCGAGATCATACAATAAAAATTTCTCCTCCTTGGTTAATGATTGCCAGATGTACATGTAAAAATAGTGCGACGTTACCTGTAGTTTAAACACCATCTCATCTCCCTTTTGCGCTTTTTCGTTTTCAGGCAATGCCTGGGCTACTTTCATAACGCTGTCCCTCATTTTGTTTAAGAAATGCGTATGCGCTGTTTCTTTAGTGATCGTTTTATATACCTCCTCCGTAGTTTGAGCATCCCATTTTTGCAATGGAAAAACTACTATGCGGTAATGGCCCAACAGTACATGCCATCGCTCCAGGTCTTGCCCGGGCACGCTTTTATCTGCCGCTACCTGGTCCATCACCGAATCTAAAAATGCGACAGGATGTATGGTAGAAAGAATAATAACCTTGCTTGTATTTTGCAACATGATCTGTTCCAGCAAATTCAGTTTAATACGGTTGGTTACAGCATCCTGGATATTGTATTCAAAATGATTCACGATAATGAGTTCATTTTTATCGCTGGCTATCTTATCTGTAAAAACCTTCCAGGCCGCATCTTTCTCACGATCGTCTCCTACATCCGGGATATTGATCAGGTCGGCAATGAGTACATTGTTTTGAGGATTGCCGGGGTTGTAAACAAAGGGTGTGTCTCCATTGGGCAATGATCCGTTTTTAATTTTTTCCAACACCTGCGATAATTTTCCTGAGCCGGGCAGGCCAATGATAAACAACAGGTTATTTACTTTTTCATTATTCAAAATGGCAGTATCTATTGCACCCCACAAGCTAAGGTCAGGCAGATCAAGACAAAATAATTTTTTAAGTACATTGTAAATAATAAAGTAAAAAATTACAAGGGCGAGCAGCAGGCAAATCCAAAACAACCAGCCATTGTAAAATTTTTCGCCATATAGTTTGGGAAGCCTGTAATTAAGACTGGAAGCGGTTACTGAAAGGCTGCTATCGCCATGATTGGTGGCCAAACTGGTGATGGTGGCATTGTCATTTTTATCGCCGCTTTTAAAAAGTCCGTTGTAAAAAAAAGAGCTGTCTGCCGCAGCCGGCACGTACATCTTATCTTCAAATACCGCCTTATCGCTAATGCTGATTCTAAAAAGGGATAGTAAGCGGGCGGTAAAATTTTCTTCCTTTGAATAAGGTGCAGCAAATGATCCGGGTTTATAAGCAATGCTTTTTATCCACGCCTCATCAAAATAATAGTAGGTGCCGGCCACATTGTTATGCATATTAATTTTTACTACCTGGCTCTCCGTAACATTTGCCGGTAAATGGCTGGCATATTGCAATTGGCCATACCGTACGGCAATATTCTGCTCATAATTATAGGCTGTTACATAAAAAAATAACATGGGTAATCCGCTTGTAAGCAACAACCGTGTTAATGCCATTAAAGTAAAACTGTGTGCATAGTTGCCGGCAAAAACTAAACGGTTAAAACGCCGGTAAAAAAAATGTACAACCGCCCTGCCCCATTTGAGCAATAGCCAGCCGGTAAAAAAAACCAACAGCTCGTACAGTGCAAAAACCAAAAAATTATTGCCATCCAATGCACGAATGGCACCCAGGTTTGCAAGAACAATAACCACATACAGCCAGCGAATGGTAACCATTTTAAAGCGATAATTTTCCTGCTGCCTGTATTTTTTATATCTTTTTGCAAACAAACAATTTAAAAAAAGAGAAGTAAATAGTACCGAGAAAAACAGAATAAAAAAATAGGTTAAAATGGAACTGAAATTAAAAAAAATAGCAGCCAGTACAATGACGATACAGTTGGTAAGCGCCGCGATATTGTATTGGTTAACCGAAGAAATTTTAGGACCCACCCAGCTGGTATCAAATAGCTGCCTTTTAAAAAAAGAACGCTGCGAACTCACCACGAATACGCCGAAAAGCTGGCATACCAAAAAGAGAAAAAGAATCAGCATCATTGAAAACGTAAAACTATAAATCTCTACATCCCGGGTTTCTTTAAAACTGTTATCGCTAAAAATTACTATAAAATAAGGCAGGTTATTGATGGGTTGGACGCTAACGGTATATTCCCTGCTGAAATATGCGCTGCCAAAAGCATCGCTGGTTCTGGCCTCTATACAGCTGCGTAATTTTTCATTTTCAGACAATTCATTCAGTAAATTTTCATTCAGATTTCTCGCTGCATCTGAATGGTATAACACTTTTGCCCTATCATCAATAATGGCAAATTTATACCCTGCGGGCAGTACAGGTTGCCGCAGGCTTTGCATATTAAAAGACATGGCGGCTACTGATTTGCCCGGCACACTGGAAGGAATAGAAATTACTGAAGTAAATGCACCGCTGGTCCATGAAATAATCTGGTCAAGATAAAACGGATGATCGGCCGCGTGGTGAAGCAGGTAGCTTTTGTTCTGGACAATATTTTTGAAATAAGGCCGCTGGTTAAAATTTCCGTGGGGCGCATTTTTATAACTGTTGATCCAGTTTATTTTTTCGTCACCATTTTTATCCAGCCAATATACCTGGTTAATGCTGCTGTTTTGTGCAATGGCTGCAAGCTTTTTTAGGTAGTCATTTCCACTTCCAGCAGCCGCGGAAATGCTATCTGCTTTATCGATGTACACAATGTCCTGTTGCAATTGCAGGGAATCATTTGCCACCATGGTATCGTACAGTTGAATTTTTCCATACACACTGTCTATTTCATTGTTAAAAGCATCTGTAATTTGCCTGGCAAGCGCCGTTTTGGAATCGGGGCTGTTATCGGGCTTAAAAAAGAAATTGTATTTAACCAGGGTAAAAAACAACAGCGACATCAGCAACATTGAAACAACCATTGTAGCAATACCATCGGTAACGGTGAGCCTGTCTTTGTTCCCCATCTGGTAAAGCTTTATCCAGGGATACGCAACAATGACGATAAATACAAACGTCAGCAACAGCAATACTCCCTGGGAAGGCAACTGATTCTTTTCCTGCTGATAATGTTTATTGGAGAGCAAGCCTGTTACCACAAGTTGTCTATCAGCCGTAAAACTTACCGGTTGAAAAAACAGTTTATAGTCTTTACCGCTAACATTCAGACTTTTAATTCCTGAGGTGACAATGCCTCCTTTTTTTCCAGACAAGCTATCATTTAAAAAACCAATACCGGAAGAAAAGTCTTCATACACCACCTGTCCATCACTGAAAACAATGTACTGGTCAAACACATTGGCAGGTAATAAATTTTTAATAAACTGTTCAAAAGTAAATTTCATTTCCATGCGGTATCGCATACTATCACTCTGTTTACCGCCCGATGGCAGATTTGCCAGCAGCGTTATCAGCCGGCTGTTATTGTTCACGATTATGTTGAAATTACTATCGGGATTTGCTTTTATATGTTCGCTGTCAGGTACAGATAAGGTGAAGTTACTGGTGCCGTAACCATTGATATATTCGATAATATTTTTCCTGTCGGTGGTTTTATACGCCACCAACAGGTTGTGCATTAACGCAATGCTATTGTCTATTTTTGAATGAATATTTTTATCAATGTTCTGCAGCGATCTGAATCGTTGTTCCTGAACAGCTTTTTCGTTTTGTGGCACGTACAAATAAAAATAGCCTGCGCCCAGGAAAATCAACACCAATAAGGTGATCAAAACATCATTGTAATTTTTATAAAAAGAAAAATACCTCATGGGAAATATTTTAAAGCAGCTTGACGGGAGCTGAAAACACTCCCTGCCTTTGCCAAATTACAGCAGGCTGCAAGCGATTATTGTTTCAAATAAAAGGAAACTTTGTGGAGGCTGAGGTGTGGATTTCGCAGGTTGAATTTTTAATGTTTAAAACTATGTACATTAATCGGGATTCGCAATAACCAGTTGTCGTAATTTTCCCCTGGTAACGATTTATCACTCTTAAAAAATAACAAAACGGTAATATTTGATTGCTGTACAAAACTTCAACTTTGTCAATCATTTATCAACCGGGCCTGGAACATAACAACCATATTATTACAGCAAAAGACTTTGGTAAAAATTTTAACTGGGGTGTAGCCATTGCCGCTGCCCAAAATGAAGGCGCAGCAAACGTAGATGGCAAGGGTAAAACCATCTGGGATACTTTTACGCAAAGTGGAAGCAAGATAAAAGGCAGTGCCAAACTCACCACTGCCTGCGATTTTTACTATCGCTATAAAGATGATCTGCTGCTGGTAAAAGCATTGGGATTTTCCGTTTTTCGGTTCTCTATTTCCTGGGCAAGAATACTGCCGGATGGTACCGGCAAAATCAATAAAGAAGGTATTCATTTTTATCACCGGGTAATTGATAAATGCCTTAAACTCGGCCTTACTCCCTATATAACCCTTTACCATTGGGATCTTCCGCAGGAACTCGAAAACAAAGGAGGCTGGACGAATTATCTTATCATCAAATGGTTTAGCCGTTTTGTATCCGTTTGCGCAGAGGCTTACGGCAGTAAGGTAAAGCACTGGATCATTTTAAACGAACCGTTTGGATTTACCTCTCTTGGTTACATGCTGGGCAAACATGCACCTGGTAAAAAAGGGCTCAGCAACTTCATACCAGCCATTCACCACGCGGCCATGGCACAGGCAGAAGGAGGAAGAATCATCCGCCGGACAGTGGAGTCAGCTCATATAGGCACCACATTCTCCTGCTCACAGATTATCCCTTATTCCGACAGAAAAGAAGACCTCGCCGCAGCCAATCGCATAGATATTTTAATGAACCGGTTATTTATTGAACCTGCGCTGGGCAAGGGGTACCCGGTGGAGGATACTTTTAAATTTTTAGAAAAACTGCAGCTGCATAATAAAACCTGGAAGTATACAGAACGGCTGCATTTTGATTTTGATTTTATCGGCCTGCAATATTATTTTCCCGTGATGGTAAAACATAATAGTTATGTACCCATTGTACAGGCGACACAGGTAAAACCAGCTGCAAGAAAATTACCGGTTACCGCCATGGGTTGGGAAATAAATGCGGACAGTTTTTACCACACCATAAAAAAAATATGGCTATACGGTGGCGTAAAAGAAATCATCATTACAGAAAATGGCGCCGCTTTTAAAGATGAAATTAAACAAGGGGTTATTGATGATACAGCCAGGATTGATTATTTTAAACAGCACCTACAGGCGGTGTTAAAAGCAAAAAAAGAAGGTGTGAATATTAAAGGGTATTTTGCCTGGACGCTGACAGATAATTTTGAATGGAGTGAAGGGTACCATCCACGTTTTGGTTTAGTACATGTAGATTTAAAAACGCAATTGCGCACCATCAAAAATTCCGGTTACTGGTGGAGAGATTTTTTGCAATAATCTTTTAGAATATTCATTTGCAGGTTGCAACAATGGTTAAAAAAATCTGTTGTAACAGCAATGAATACTGCATTGATAAATGGAACAAATCATAGTCTTGAGGAGCTGGAAAAAGAGGTGTGGGAGCGTTTAGACAACGGCACACGCAGTTATAAAGATGCGCTGCACACGCCGGTTGTGGCCAATACAAATATACATGGCGTAAACATGCGCACGGTGGTATTGCGGAAAGTATGGCCGCTTCAAAAACAACTCGCCTTTTATACAGATATCAGAAGCGGTAAATGGAAAGAGCTTGCCACACAAAAAAATATCAGCTGGCTATTTTACGATGCGTCGAACCGCATTCAAATACGACTAAGTGGGGCTATTATGCTGCACCATGCAGATAGCATTGCAGATGAAAGTTGGAGTAACAGCACATCCAACAGCCGACAAATTTATGTAGGAGAAATAGCACCCTCAACCGTAGTTGAATTTCCTTTCACTGGCCAGCCTTCGGCTATTGAGGCATCTGTCGCCACGGCTGAAGAAATAGACGGAGGTAGAAAAAATTTTGGGGTTGTAATTACCACAGTTCAATGGATGGAGTGGTTATGGCTTAACAGCACTGGTCACCGCCGGGCCACTTTTACTTATTTAGAAGATGGGAAGTTTACTGCGAACTGGTTGATTCCCTGATCTTGTGCTTGTACAGGGTGAGCCACCTTTTTTGGGGTGACCCACCCTACTCTTCCAGTAGCTTTATCCCTGTTTTTTCGAAAGAGATTTTTCTTTCCTTATACAAATTGCCAGTTGTCATTTTAAAGGTCTTCTTACTCATCCCGAAAAAGTCATAAATATCTTCCGGCTTGCTTTTGTCATTGTATGGCAGGTAGCCGTCATTTTCTCTCAACAGGCGTAATACTTTGCCAGCTTCATCTTCCACCCTGTTATAGCCTGGTTTGCCTGCAGCCACATCAATTCGAAAACGATCATCTTTGTCATTGCTTACAGGATATATTTTTTTGATAAATCCTTTAAATTTATCTCCTACCCCTATGTTGCGGTAAATTTCATTAAAATGCAATACACCCGTGTGCTGGTTATTGATGATGCATACATAGCCGATGTCTGTGCGCCGGTATACAATCAGGTCAACCACTTCCAGCTCCTTTATGGTTAATTCTTCGTTGCTTAAAAACGGCTCTAACTTTTCCGTAGCGGCAATACGCCCGGTTTGTTCGTCCAGGTAAATTTTTACCAGGTACTCACCGTTTACACGCATGTCGAATATTTGTTTGCTCTTGGGAACGAAAATATCTTTCATCAAACCCATGTCTAAAAATGCGCCATGGGGAGTAACTGTTACAGTCCTCAGCTTTACAATGTCACCCAATGTGCCTTTGGGTTCCTGTGTAGTTGCAATTAAACGATCTTCACCATCATGGTATAAAAAAACTTTTAATTCATCTCCAATGGCGGTTGCAGTTGGCACAAATCTTTTGGGCAATAAAATGCCTTCTGCTCCATCATCCAGGTACACCCCAAAATCTACCGCCCGTATTACTTTTAATACATTGTATTTGCCTACCTCTACCATGAAGAAAAATTAAAAATTAAAAATTAAAAATTAAAAATTTGTCTTGCCCGTAGAGACCTCTTTTTAATTTTTAGTATGTGCGCAGAAATCTTACTTTAACAATTCCCTCCTCAGGGTATGGGGGCTGCGTCGCTCTTCCTACGCAACAGGCGCAAACAGTCCTTCTACAAACTGGTGTTTGTCAAAAACGAGCAGGTCGGTTGCCTTTTCTCCAACGCCGATAAATTTAACCGGGATCTTAAATTGGTGAGCAATCGCCAATACCACTCCTCCTTTTGCCGTACCATCCAATTTGGTAATGGTCAAGGCGGTTACATCTGTGGCAGCAGTAAAATGTTTGGCTTGTTCCAATGCGTTTTGCCCCGTGCTTCCATCCAGCACCAACATGACTTCGTGTGGCGCTTCGGGTATTACTTTTTGAACCACTCTTTTTATCTTCGTCAGCTCATCCATCAGGTAAGCTTTGTTGTGCAAACGCCCTGCAGTATCAATGATGATTACATCTACCTCTTTTGCTACTCCACTTATCACCGTATCGTAAGCTACCGATGCCGGATCGCTGCCCATTTCCTTTTTTACGATCGGCACGCCGGTTCGTTCGCTCCAAATAGTTAGCTGGTCTACCGCTGCCGCCCTGAAAGTATCTGCTGCCCCTAACAAAACTGATTTACCTGCCTTCGAAAAATTATGCGCCAGCTTACCGATGGTGGTAGTTTTACCTACCCCATTTACACCTACCACTAAAATAACATGTGGTTTATGACCTGCGGGCAATTCGTAATTTTCGTAACTGGTATCTGATGGCGATGCAACCAATATATCTGTTACTTCCTGTTTAAGGATGCCGTTTAATTCGTTTGTATTAAGATACTTGTCCCTTGCCACCCTCTTTTCTATACGATTGATAATTTCTACTGTTGTTTCAATACCTACATCCGCACTTACCAATGCTTCTTCCAGGTTATCCAACACCTCTTCATCCACAGTGCTTTTGCCGGCAATGGCCTTGGTTATTTTGCTAAAAAAACCTTCCCTTGTTTTTTGCAAGCCCTGATCCAGCGTTTCCTGCTGTTGCTTTTTACCAAAGAGTTTATCAAAAAGTCCCATACCTGTAATCCCTTAAGGGAAATTGATTTGTGATTATTATAAAATAAAACTACCCGAATCCAAATGGATTAGGGTAAAATTAAGAAAGCTGTTCCGATATTAACCAGAACAGCTTGAATATAGTAAATCCAGGTGCATTTAAACTATTGAGCTAAATGTTCTTTGATCTTGTCTTTGTGAACGATTGACTCTTTAAAAGTATAAGCACCGCTTTTAGGGCTACGAACCGCACGAATCACTTTTGTCCAGTTTTTTGCATCTGCTGCGGCCTTGGTATCCTTAATTTTCGCGTTCTTTGAAGCTGCTTTTGCCATGACTATTTATTTTTTACAATTTGCTAATGTGCTAATCTGCTGATGTGCTGATTGTGCGTCTATAAGTAGCACAGTATCACATTAGCTAACCAGCTAATTACTTAATTTCTTTGTGTACAGTTACTTTCTTTAAAATAGGGTTGAATTTTTTCAACTCTAAACGCTCAGGCGTATTTTTCTTGTTCTTTTTTGTAATGTAGCGGCTGGTACCTGGTTTGCCACTGGTTTTATGCTCAGTACATTCCAAAATAACCTGAACCCTGTTACCTTTCTTTGCCATTGTTATTTATTTTGTTACCCGTCCCCTTCAAAAGAGAATGGGTGGGTTTAAATTTTTTCGCCTGCTGCTCTTAGTTGTTTAACAACTGAAAACAGACCATTTTTGTTGATTGTTCTGATAGCTTCTGAAGAAACTTTCAGTACCACCCATTTATCTTCTTCAGCTAAAAAATAACGCTTGGTTTGCAAATTGGGCAAAAACCTGCGCTTGGTTTTTATGTTTGAATGCGATACTTTATTACCTGTGATAGGCTTCTTACCTGTAACCTGACATACTCTAGCCATTGTACTAATTTTTTGGACGGCGAAGGTAAGGAAGAAATTTGATTTTTAGCAGATAAGAATTGATTTTTTTTAAATGAACGCTGCAACGGCCGCATTTACCTTTAAAAAACATTTTTTACCTCCGCAAAATCCGGCTGCTGTTGTACCAAAGTCGCCACATTTGCAAAATAACAGCCAGCAAAATTAACCCAACACCTGCGTAAAAGTGGCCTGAAAGCGATTTATTTTCATGAAAAAACAGAAAGGCCAGCAGGATGCCATACACTGGTTCCAGGTTATAGGTGAGATTGGCGGTAAAAGGGGAGATTTTCTTTAGTGCTTTCAGCTGCAGATCGAAAGACAGCACGGTGCAAAGCCATGCCAGTACCAGCAACCAAATCCAATCGGACGCGGTGGGGAGATAATAGGCTGCAGGAAAGCGCTGTAAATACACCGGTACAAAAAGGCACAAAAATAAAAAACCGCCGCCCAACTCATACAGCGTAAGGGTGGCGGGGCTAAACCTTACCAGTAATTTTTTATTGAAAATGGGAAACACCGCACTGCCAATGGCCGATATAATGCCGAATATAATACCGGTTTTAAACTGGGGATAAAAATCGAATATGATATAAATACCTGCAATTGCAAGCAAGCCAAGCAGTACTTCCCGGAGATTAATTTTTCTTTTAAAAATTAGGGGCTCAAAAAAAGCCGTAAAAAAACCGGTACCGGAAAAACAGACCAGGGCCACAGATACGTTGGCATATTTGATACTTCCGTAAAATGTCACCCAGTGCAGGGCTACTATTAAGCCAACGCCGCCTATTTTAAGGGCGTCCTTAAACGCAATGCGTTGCAACTGTTTTCTCAAAAATAAAATAACTCCTAATGTAA
This sequence comes from Chitinophagales bacterium, assembly GCA_038210625.1. Taxonomy (GTDB): domain Bacteria; phylum Bacteroidota; class Bacteroidia; order Chitinophagales; family Chitinophagaceae; genus Ferruginibacter. The sequence continues at coordinate 58,153 of JBBQWL010000036.1, forward strand.
GTACTGTTAGCAGCAGGCGATACCAAACCAGCAAGCCCTCATTTAAACCAATCAGTTTGCCCAGCACACCGGTAAACCCAGCTAAAAAAACGGCCGCATGTAATTGGAACAAGGCTTTTTTCATTGCGGACAAAGATAAGGTTTGGATTGTTCGAACAGGCGGTAGCCTGTTTGTACCTGTAACGATGTTTATCGAAGAAACAGGCCGTAGCCTGTTCCTTCCTGTTTAGTGGGGAAAGAACCAAGAAGGTATGCCGCAAAAGAGTGCGATGCCCGCCCGTACCGGAACGGGCGGGCAACAATGTTCATCAGCGTATCCACAGCCCGGACCCAAATTATTTACCAAGGCCCGGCCGTAATAATATTGGGCAGATAAAGTAATTATTTACCTTCGCACGCAAATGACGGAAAAAATTTTAATACTCGATTTTGGTTCTCAATACACCCAGTTAATTGCAAGGGCTGTAAGAGAAGCCAGTGTTTATTGCGAAATAACCCCTTTCAATAAGCCTATTGTATTTGGCCCCGAATTAAAAGGTGTAATCCTCTCCGGCTCGCCTTTTTCGGTAAACGAAGAAAATGCGCCGGTAGTGAACATCGCTGCCATCGCTTCCCGGGTGCCTGTATTGGGCGTTTGTTACGGTGCACAGCTTACGGCCAAACTGTTTGGCGGAAAAGTGGAAAAGAGTGACAAAAGAGAATATGGCCGGGCTAAACTGGAGAAAGTAAAAGAAAATATTTTATTGCAAAACGTATCGCCGCACAGCCAGGTTTGGATGAGCCATAGTGATACTGTAAAAGAATTACCGGAAGGTTTTGATATACTGGGTACAACAGAAAGTATCCCGGTAGCTGCCTTCGTTCGTACGACCGAAGGTTGTCCTTTGTATGGCCTGCAGTTTCACCCCGAAGTATATCACAGCACAGAAGGCAAAATCATCCTTAAAAATTTCCTGGTAGATATTTGTGGGTGCTCACAGGACTGGACTTCGGCACACTTTATCAGCGATACGGTGGCGGCGTTAAAAGAAAAAATCGGCGATAAAAGAGTGATTATGGCGATGAGTGGCGGGGTTGATAGCACCGTAGCAGCCACCCTGATTCACAAAGCCATTGGTAACAACTTATTCGGCATTTTTGTAGACAATGGCGTACTGCGCAAAAATGAATTTGAAGACGTACTAAAAATGTATGAGCAACTGGGTCTGAATGTAAAAGGCGTAGATGCCAAGGAACATTTTTATACCAAGCTCGCCGGTAAAACCGACCCGGAAGAGAAGAGAAAAATTATTGGCGGCGGCTTTATCGAAATATTTGACAAAGAAGCTAAACGCATTGAAAATATTGACTTTTTGGGCCAGGGAACTATTTACCCGGATGTTATTGAATCCGCTTCCGTACATGGCCCGTCGGTGACTATTAAAAGTCACCATAATGTGGGCGGTTTACCTGCCACCATGAAGCTTTCACTGGTTGAACCTTTAAGAGCATTGTTTAAAGATGAGGTAAGAAAAGTAGGTGTTGAACTCGGTTTGCCACACGATATGCTGTTCCGTCATCCTTTTCCGGGGCCGGGTTTAGGCATCCGGATACTGGGCGATATTACAGAGGAAAAGGTACGGTTATTGCAAGATGCTGATGCGATCTATACCAATGGATTGAAAAAGGCAAACCTTTATTCGAGTGTGTGGCAGGCTGGCACTATTTTATTGCCGGTAAAAAGTGTTGGGGTAATGGGTGATGAAAGAACCTATGAATTTACCATTGCTTTAAGGGCGGTAACTTCCGTGGATGGCATGACGGCTGACTGGGCGCATTTACCGTATGAATTTTTAGCCGATATTTCTAATGAAATCATCAATAACGTAAAAGGAATTAACCGGGTGGTATATGATATCAGCAGTAAACCGCCGGCTACCATTGAATGGGAATAAATTTTTGGATGTCTGATTTTTGGATTTCTGATGTCTGATTTTTTTCAGTTCCAATAGCAAGCTGATTGGTAGGAGAATTAGAATTGTTAGAATTACAGACTTTGAAATTTGAAAACATTAAAAAGTAAAAATATTATTTAATCCAGCGTTTAAATATGCATGCTGATGACAAAAAAGGTAACAAGCCTAAAGAAATCAGACATCAACAAATCAGACATCAGACATAGTAACATTATGAAAAAAGAAAAGGTAAAAAAAACATGGATATCACTTGTTGTTTTGTCTGTTGTTTTCAGCTGTTTTATTTTACCTGCAACCGCACAAAATACAATTCCGCCCCCTACCAAGACCTACCGCGTTGGTATTTTTGCCCCGCTTTACCTGGATACCATTTTTACCAATACGGGTACTATCCGTTTTACAGATGCAATCCCGAAATTTATTACCCCCGGGCTTGAATTTGTACATGGTGCACAAATTGCACTGGACTCCATGAAGCTGGCCAGTGAAAATGTGGAAGCCTTTATTTACGATACCAAATCGTACACTAAAACAATTCCCCGTTTAATTTCAGATAAAAAATTAGACACACTGGATATTATTATAGGTTCAGTAAAAGATGTGGATTTCAGGCAACTGGCAGATTTTGCCTTGACCAAAAACATCCCTTTTATTTCGGCCACCTATCCCAACGACGGCGGAGTTACTGCCAACCCATCGTTGGTGATTGTAAACTCAACCTTAAAGGCACATTGTGAAGCCATCTTCAGTTACCTGGTACAAAGCCATGGTACAGACAGGATATTTTTATGCCGGCAGAAAGGTCCACAGGAAGATAAAGTGGCGGCTTATTTTAGAATGATCAATGTGCAGGATGGCAAGCCCCTGCTGGATATTCAGACATTGAATTTTGACAGCATTGTTTCGCCGGGTTTATTAAAAAACCGGCTGGATAGCAATCGCCAAACAGTCATCATCGGCGGCTCATTGGACGAAACTTTTGCTACCAAATTAACCATGGCCTGTTACGAACTGCACGAATCTTACCCCATCACCTTGATTGGTATGCCCAACTGGGATAGTTTTAAAGAATTGATGAATAAAGATGCCCTGGTAGATTTTCCGGTATTTTTTACCAGCCCTTATTTCAATACCAAATGGGACGATTACAGCAAAATGGTAAATGCTGTTTATGCAAAAAAATACAAGGCCCGAGCAACAGACATGGTTTTTAAGGGCTTTGAATGTACCTGGCTTTTCACAAAGCTGCTCACTAAATTTCCGGGCAACGTCATCAGTCACATAAATGATAAATCATTTAAATTAATTACCGATTATAATTTTAGACCGGTGATGTTGAAAAAAGATGCTCCTGTTACAGACTATTATGAAAACAAACACCTTTATTTTGTACGAATCATGAATGGCACCATTGCCAAGGCCTGGTAATACCCACCAATAAATAATATGTAAAAAGCCTGTATTAACAGGCTTTTTACATATGGAGCTATCAGCTTCCAAACATATATCTCCTTTGTTTGTAATTAAGTTTCAATGTATTTGTACAACTGATGGCGCATAAAAAAACTTCGCTTCCTGTTAAAATTTGTGTTGTTTGCAAACTCCCGTTTACCTGGCGAAAAAAGTGGCAGAAAAATTGGGATGAAGTAAAGTATTGCAGTGAAAAGTGCAGAGGTAATAAGTCATCTAAGTAAACAGGTTGTTGTTATCCGAAAAAAGTTATTGTCCGGGCTAAGATGCCATGCGGAACCGCATTGGCAGCCTGTCCCGATTTTTTGTCGGGAACGCTCCGTTCAACAAAATACCATTGTGGATCTTCAGCCTCCGGATTGAAGTAAACAAGATAAATGATCGCATTCTTAAATCGGTATGAAGAACCAAAAAGCAGCAAACGCTGCATTTTAATTATCAATTATCCATTTAAAAATTATCCATTTAAAATATGCCACTAATAGAATTCTCCGATAAAGGTCTTTACTGCCGGCAGGGAAATTTTTACATTGATCCCTGGAAGCCTGTCGACAAGGCCATCATCACCCATGCGCACAGTGACCATGCCCGTTGGGGAAGCAAATACTACCTGTGCCATCATCTTACCAAACCATTATTGCAGTTGCGGCTGGGAGATAATTTGTATGAATCAGTAGACTGGAATGAACCGGTTTTTATAAACGGTGTAAAAGTATCACTGCACCCTGCAGGACATATCATTGGCTCGGCGCAAATAAGGGTAGAATATGAAGGTGAAGTATGGGTTGCCAGCGGCGATTACAAAACAGAAGACGACGGCATCAGTGGCGCTTTTGAACCGGTGCAATGCAACACATTTATTACGGAATCTACGTTCGGTTTGCCCATTTATAAATGGAAAAAGCAAGTGGACATTTTTGAAGATATTAAAAACTGGGTAGCACTCAATAAAGAAAATAAAAAGACAAGCGTACTTATTGCGTACAGTTTGGGTAAAGCACAACGGGTATTAATGCCGCTATCCGAAATGGGCTTGCCGGTGTTTGTACACGGTGCTGTCTGGAATGTGCACCAGGCCCTGGTAAACAGCGGCTGGAAATTACCTGTAGTACAACGGGTGCAGCCAGAAACGCCGAAGGAAGACCTGGTAGGCAATATTATAATAGCACCACCCAGTGCAGATGGTACGCCCTGGATGAAAAAATTTTATCCCTATAGCGTAGGCGTTTGCAGCGGCTGGATGCAGGTAAGAGGCAATGCCAGGCGACGCAATACCGATGCCGGTTTTGCCTTAAGCGATCATGCGGATTGGGATGGATTGCTACAGGCTGTGAAAGCCACCGGCGCACAAAAAGTGTACGCAACCCATGGCTTTCAATCTGCCTTCAGCAGGTTTTTAAATGAACAGGGCATAGAAGCTGGCGAAGTAAAAACAGAATATGGTGGTGAAGAGGAAGAGAGTAAAGCGGTGGAAGAGAATGAGGAGATAATTGATAATGGATAATTTTTTAATTGATAATAAATATCGGTTAGTTAAACACTAACAAATCACTCTCCGCCCGGGCGGAGATGGGAATATAGCCATGAAACAATTCGCAAAACTTGTAAACATACTTGGTACCAGCACCAAAACAAATGATAAGCTGCAGGCTTTGCAGGACTATTTTGAAGTGGCAGCTGAACCCGATAAAGTTTGGGTAATCGCCATCTTTAGTGGCAGGCGTCCAAAGCGCATTATTAACTCTACTATTCTTGCAGGATGGTGTCTTGAAATTGCAGCTATTGAGCCCTGGCTCTTTGATGAATGCTACCATACTGTCGGCGATCTTGGAGAAACCATTGCGCTGTTATTACCTGAACCCGAAGCGCAAAATGAAATTGGCAACGAACACACTTTGTCTTATTATTTACAAACATTTATCCGCATTGAAAAAGAACCCGAGCAGGTAAAAAAAGATTTCATCACCAGCAGCTGGCAGCAAATGGACCGCAATGAAAAATTTGTTTTTAATAAGCTCATCACCGGTGGCTTTAGAATCGGTGTGTCGCAGACTATGATGGTAAATGCGCTGGCAAAAACGGTAAAAGTTTCTTCCTCCATTATAGCGCATCGTATCTCCGGCAACTGGGATCCGGCCACTACTTCATTTGATGACCTGTTGAGTGAAACCGTTGCTGCTACTGACTTTTCAAAACCTTATCCTTTTTACCTTGCCTATGCGGTTGATGAAGACCTTGCCAAATTAGGCGATGAAGATCAATGGCAGGCGGAGTGGAAATGGGATGGCATCCGCGGGCAAATCATTAAACGCAACAACGATTTTTTTGTATGGAGCCGTGGCGAAGAATTGATGACAGACAAATTTCCCGAGTACAATAATTTTAAAGACCAGTTGCCGGATGGTACCGTGATAGATGGTGAAATTATCAGCCTAGGGGCACATGCAGCGGAAGGTATTTTTAAACCCCTGCCTTTTGCTGCGCTGCAAACCCGGATCGGCAGAAAAACAATCACCAAAAAACAACTAACCGAAGCGCCGGTTGGATTTATAGCCTACGATTTATTGGAGTTAGAGGGCGAAGATATTCGTTACAAATCAATGGAAGAACGCAGGCAATTGCTGGAACAGGTAATTGCAAAAACCAACTACCCGGCGCTGCATATTTCGCCTGTTATTTTATTTCATTCCTGGGAAGCATTGGGCGCTACCCGAACAAAATCCAGGGAGATGGGTAGTGAAGGCATCATGATTAAGCGAAAAAGTTCTCCCTACCAGTCGGGCCGCAAAAGAGGCGACTGGTGGAAATGGAAAATTGATCCACTTACCATTGATGCTGTCATGATTTATGCGCAGAAAGGCCACGGCCGCAGGAGCAACCTGTACACCGATTATACTTTTGCAGTAAAAGATGGTGATAAACTGGTGCCGTTTACAAAAGCCTATAGCGGGCTCACCGATAAAGAATTTGCACAGGTAGATTCTTTTGTAAAAAGAAATTCCCTTGAAAAATTCGGTCCTGTTCGTACCGTAAAACCGGAGCTGGTTTTTGAAATTGCTTTTGAAGGCATAGCAGCGAGCAACCGCCACAAAAGCGGTGTAGCACTCCGTTTCCCCCGAATGAGCCGCTGGCGCACCGATAAAAAAGCAGCTGAAATCAACACGCTGGAAGACTTAAAAGAAATGCTGAAAATATATAACCAGCAAGGACTAGCGGAGCAAACCAACCATTAAACATTTTACAGGCACGCACCAATTATTGCGTACATTGAAGAAGGAAAAAACACTATGAAAAAGTTAAGCATTTTATTAGCGATGGTGATTACCGGTTTTGCATTGGCAAGCCTTACCAATCGCCATAATGAGAACCCGGAATTTATTGCGCCCAGCAAACAAAGAACAGGTGATGCAACAAAGGGCTACCAATATTTAATCACCGGCGATTACCTAAAAAGCGGTATTCCTTATAATTTATTTATGTTGGGTACCGGCAAAGACACCACTAATTTTTTACAAAGAGAAGGTTACAATAAAACCCTCAATTACAGCTTTACCGCGGTTAAGGCGCCCAATGGTGTGCTGGTGGCGGCCCCTAATTGCCTGCAATGTCATGGGCAGGTGTTCGATGGCAAACTGGTCGTAGGCCTGGGCAATTCACTCAGCGATTTTACCGTTAACCGGCAAGCCACTGCGTTGTTTGCAGAAAAATTTTTGCAGAACCTGAAAGGCGACGAAGCAAAAAAATATGATGCGGCTAAAAATTTCATAGTGGCCATTAAAACAATCTCACCGCAACTTATCACCAGCACCAAGGGCGTAAACCTCGCCGATGCGCTTGCTGCGTTATTGGTTTCGCACCGTGATCCGAAAACGTTGCAATGGAACGATAAAAGTTCATTTACCTTGCCCACAGAAATGATACCCACCGATGTGCCCGCCTGGTGGTTGTTGAAAAAAAAGAACGCCATGTTTTACAACGGTTTTGGCCGTGGTGATTTTGGCCGGTTTTTAATGGGCAGCAATCTATTAACCGTATCAGATTCTGCTGAAGCAGCGGAGGTAGACAGCCATTTTAATGATGTACTGGCTTTCATCAATTCCATCGAAGCGCCCAAATTTCCCAAACCCATTGATGCCACTATGGCTGCGCAAGGCAAAGCAGTTTTTTCAGCCACCTGTAAAAAATGTCATGGCAGTTATGGTGATAGTGCAAGCTATCCCAACCTACTGATACCAGCATCCATCATCAAAACAGATTCCGCTTTGTACACCGCCAACTACAGCAATCCGCAGATGGTCAACTGGTTTAATAACAGTTGGTTTAGCAGTGGTGATCACCCTGCAAAACTGGTGCCTTACCGCGGCTATATTGCACCGCCGCTGGATGGCGTTTGGATCACGGCTCCGTACCTGCACAATGGTTCGGTGCCCGATTTGGAAACATTATTAAACAGTAAAAAAAGACCTAAATACTGGCAACGGAATTTTGCCCAGGTCGATTATAACTACGATATACCAGGTTATAAATACCAGGTAAAAGATGCACCCGGCAACAGCGAAGTCTACAACACAACACAAAAAGGCTACAGCAACGAAGGCCATTATTTTGGCGACAAATTATCTGACACAGAACGTCGTGCGGTAATTGAATATTTAAAGACTTTATAAATATTTTGTTACCAGCCAATAACCCTGGTTGAACTGCAGTGGCGTCGCACGTTTCAGCAATTGTATTTCAATTTAGCTTTTACCGAAGCGGGAAGGGAATTAAAATAATAGTAGTCATCTGAACCATAGTCAGATTTTTTCAACGCCCGCAACCCGGCGGCTATAAGCCCCGCAGCTGGTTGAACAAAGGCTACCATTGTTACAATAAAAATCATTTTTGTAACTTACAGTAAATATACTGTCATGAATACTATCCTGCATCCACCTAAAACAATTTATGAGGTTTGGGAAAGCTTACCGGAAGGAACCCTCTGCCAATTAATCAATAATAATTTAGTTATCAGTCCTTCACCTATAGATATTCACCAGGTAATTCTGAATAAAATTAATAACAGACTATTTAATTACCTGGAGAAAAATCCTATCGGAGAGCTTCGTATTGCGCCTTATGATGTTCATTTTTCAAAGCGTAATATTTTTCATCCCGACCTGATTTTTATTGCCAACAATAATTTGAACAACATTCAACCAAAAGGTTTGGTAGGGATACCCGACCTGGTGATTGAAGTTTTATCGCCCGGCACAGCCCATAAAGATGAAGGTGAAAAGAAAGACATTTATGAACAATATGGCGTACAGGAATATTTCATCATAAATCCCGAAACCAAAAACGTGCAGGGCTTTATTTTAAGGGAGAAAATATTTGTTGCGTTAGATGAAGCCAGCGGTGTGATTCATTCTGAATTACTGCAAACGAAAATTGAATTTTAAGCTTACATATTTGATAGACGCTCTGGAAAAGGTGCTTCAAAAAAGAATGTAAAATATTGGGAAGGATTTGCAAACAAACACTTGCGCTATTAATTTTAGGGAGACCCGTTATTCATTCAAATGCCAATGAAAAGGTAACGGGAAAAACCCGCTTTATGAATACACTAATCTACGCTTTAATAAAAGCCAAATTAAAAAAACCTCCGTCAAACGGAGTCCCGATTAAAATCCGGGATAGACTGTCGCCACTTCTGCTCAATCAAGGTTCATCCGCTGGTTAACAAAATTTTCTCGTTTTAAAATTATCCTTTTTAACTACTTTGTGTTAATTGAATTCAACTGATACATCTATAAAAAAGCAAGCATTTTTTTGAAACTACCATCCACCAAAGGTTACAATATCATCAGCGATTGGCTGGCTGCGAAAGGCCACCACCCTTTTCTTTTCCAGGAACAAACCTGGCAGGAAATCAGCAAGGGAAAAAGTGGGTTGGTAAATGCGCCGACCGGTTGTGGTAAAACCTTTTCTGTTTTTCTGGGTGCCGTAATTGACTTCATCAACCACCACCCGGATCACTACCACACGAAAATAAAAAACGGGCTTCAACTGGTTTGGATAACACCTTTGCGTGCCCTGGCAAAAGACATTGGCCGGGCCATGGAAGAAGTTATTATGGAGTTGGGCATGAGCTGGAAAGTGGGCATCCGCAATGGCGACACTACCATGAGTGACCGGCAAAAACAAAAGCGACAAATGCCCGAAGTGTTGATTATAACACCCGAAAGTCTGCATTTACTGCTCGCGCAAAAAAATTACCCCGAAGTATTTACCACCTTAAAAATTTTGGCCGTAGACGAATGGCATGAATTACTCGGCAGTAAACGCGGCGTACAGGTAGAATTAGCGGTGTCAAGAATTGTAGCTTTAAAAAAGAAATTGAACGCAAACAACCCGGTTAGCATTTGGGGTATTTCAGCTACTATCGGCAACCTGGAGCAAGCAAAAAATGTACTGCTGGCGCCTTTGCAAAGTCATGATGCGACGGCAGGTAAAATCATCAAAGCCATTGTCAACAAAAAAATAGAAATAGAATCTATCATACCAGATGAGATAGAAAAATATCCATGGGCAGGTCACCTGGGATTAAAGTTGGTGGAGAAAGTGATTCCTATTATCAACAACAATAAAACCACGCTCATCTTTATTAACACCCGCGGTATGACGGAACGTTGGTACCAGGCGTTGCTAAATGTAGCGCCCGAGTTAGCAGGTGCTATTGCATTGCATCATGGCAGCATTGAGCAAGACTTAAGATTATGGGTAGAAGATAATTTACACACCGGTAGATTAAAGGCAGTTGTATGCACTGCCAGTCTTGACCTGGGCGTTGATTTTCGACCAGTGGATACAGTGATACAGGTTGGTTCGCCAAAGGGCGTAGCCAGGTTTTTACAAAGGGCAGGCCGTAGCGGTCATCAACCGGATGCCACCAGCAAGATCTATTTTTTACCAACGCATTCGCTGGAGTTAGTGGAAGCCGCTGCATTAAAACAAGCCATCAGCGAAACCTTTATTGAAAGCCGTGAGCCCATGTTGTTGTGCTTTGATGTGCTGGCGCAATACCTGTGTACGCTCGCCGTATCAGATGGCTTTGTACCTGCCGAAATTTTTGAAGAAATAAAAAATACCCATTGCTATAGCCAGATCACAGACAACGAATGGCAGGAATTATTATTCTTTTTAACCGCCGGCGGTGCGGCATTGCAACAATATGATGAGTATAAAAAAATTGAAGTGGAAGATGGTGTGTACCGCATTACCAACCGGCGTATGGCGATGCGCCACCGCATGCACATCGGTACCATTGTGAGTGACTCTATGTTGAAAGTAAAATTTTTAAGCGGTGGTTATGTAGGCGTGATTGAGGAATATTTTATTTCGAGGTTACAGCCGGGTGACGTGTTTACGCTGGCCGGCAGAAACCTGGAATATGTGATGATTAAAGATATGACGGCGATCGTAAAAAAGTCGACTTCCAAAAAATCAATTGTGCCCAGCTGGAATGGTGGCCGCATGCCGCTGAGTGCCAACCTCGGGCTGATGCTGCGCAAAACATTTGACAAAGCTTTTGAAATGAACGGCCGCAATCTTTCAAAAACAGAAAGGTTGGACAACCCGGAGCTATCGGCGTTGAAATCCTTGTTTGATCTGCAGGAAAGTTTATCGCACATTCCCAAAGAAAATGAACTGCTGATTGAACACATTGAAACAAAAGATGGCTTCCATTTATTTGTGTATCCGTTTGAAGGCAGGCTGGTGCATGAAGCCATGGCAGCGATACTGGCATACCGCATCAGCCAAGTAACACCCATTACCTTTAGCTTTGCCATGAATGATTATGGGTTTGAATTATTGAGCGATCAACCCATACCGGTAGATGACAGCAATGTGTACGAACTGTTCAGCCTTGATAACCTGTTTGCCGATATTCAGCGTTCCGTAAACAGTGTTGAAATGGCGAAAAGAAAGTTCAGGGATGTGGCGGTCATTGGCGGCCTGATTTTCCAGGGAACACCAGGCGAATATGTGAAAACAAAACACCTGCAAAATAGTGCCAGCCTGCTGTTCAATGTGTTCACCGAATATGACCCGAAAAATATTTTACTAAGACAAGCTTACCAGGAAGTATTGGATCAGCAGATGGAAGAAGTACGCTTACGCAATATGCTGGAGCGCATACAAAAAGGAAATATCGCGATACAATTTCCAGCAAGACTTACGCCCTTTTGTTTCCCCTTAAAAGTAGACAGCATGAGAGAAAATCTTTCATCTGAGCAACTGGAAGACCGGATAAAAAGAATGCAGGCCCAGCTGGAAAAGTAATAAGTTGGTGACAATTTTCTCCTGATCAGTTAACCAGGTATTTTCGTTGCATGGTATATAAAATAATAAAAACCAATGGAATTGCTACGCTGATAATCACGCTTCCCACACCAGTATATTGAGCAGTTCCCAATAGTATGAAATTGCCGATCAATGGTAAAATTTCCCCGGCTGTATAAATCCAAAAACCGTCCTTTTTTAATTTCCGCATCCACAAGGCACCCACAAAACAAAGAGCAATTGATACAACGCTGATTAAAATGATGGGGATAAGGTTAGCCTGCACCAATTCCATTGCCGCCCGGCCTTTTTGCATATCTTCCAATTGCTTAGTAGTCATTTCCTGGCCGGAGCTGGCGGCTTTGTCCATGATGCCAATCAGGAACTTGTTTAACACAGGCGATGCCAACACCCAAATGAGGCCAATTGCGCAACCAATAAAAGTTAATATGGTTAAGGTTTTTAAACCAGAAGGTAATGCTGGTTTTTCGCCGGCAAAGTCCAAAACATCTGAAGTTGAGTTAGTGTCAGTCATACTGTAAATTTTTACCTAAAGTATACACTTATTTTTTTATTTCAAAACCATTCTTTTTACAAAAGCCTCTTATCGGGTTACCTTTGCAGCAATGTCATTCGTAATTCCACACCGTATATTCAACAATACTTTTTTGCTGTCAGCTGACCGCTGTATTTTTTGGGAAGAAGAAAAAATATTGATTTTATCTGATCTCCATTTGGGCAAAACCGGCCATTTCAGAAAGGCCGGTATCGCCATTCCGCAAGCGGTTTTTAAAGAAGATATGCAGCGGCTTGTAACGCAGTTGCAGTCGTTTAAACCGCGAGAGGTGATCATCATCGGGGATATGTTTCACAGCGAAAGCAATAAAGAACACGACTTCTTTTTAAAATGGCGGCAGGACTTTTCCTCTTTACCCATTCACCTGGTAAAAGGCAACCATGATATTCTAAAAAAGGAATGGTATGCACTGGCGGATATTACCATACATACCTGTGAAATGCTGGTGGGTGATTTCGTTTTTGTACATGATGTAGTGGATTGTAGGGTGCCGGATCACGGCTATATTTTTAGCGGTCATATTCATCCCGCTGTAACCATACGCGGTTTGGGCAAACAGTCGCTGAATTTTCCCTGTTTTTATTTTGGTAAGCGGTATGCGGTATTGCCCGCCTTTAGCAAATTCACCGGCACATTTACCATTGAACCAAAAGCAGGTGAAAACGTTTTTGCATTGGTGAAACAAACCATCATCTCTTTTTAATGAAGGATCGAATTTTAAAAATTGCATACGACCCCATTTACGCCCATCCGTTACCCGAAGGTCACCGTTTCCCTATGCTGAAGTATGAACTGATACCAGCCCAGCTATTACACGAAGGAACGATCACTGAAGAAAATATTTTTTCACCGGCCATTTGCCCGGATGAAATTATTTTATGGACGCATAATAAGGATTATTTAGAGCGGTTGCATCATCAAACATTAACGCCTAAAGAGCAACGTCATATTGGCTTTCCGCAATCACCTGCTTTAACAACAAGGGAATTAATGATTGCGCAGGGCACCATTGATTGCTGCCGGTACGCAATGCAAAATGGGGTCGCTTTAAATGTGGCAGGCGGTACACATCATGCCTTTGCTGACAGGGGCGAAGGGTTTTGCATGCTGAATGATATTGCCATTGCAGCAAATTATTTGTTACATAAAAATTTAGCAAAACAAGTTTTAATTATTGACCTGGATGTGCACCAGGGTAACGGTACCGCTAAATTATTTGAAGCTGAAAGCAGGGTGTTTACTTTCAGCATGCACGGCGAACACAACTATCCTTTTCATAAAGAAAAAAGTGATTTGGACCTGCCATTGAAAGATGGTATTGATGATACCACCTACCTCTCTTTATTTAAAGAAACCTTGCCTGCATTAATTGGTGAAATAAAGCCTGATTTTGCTTTCTATTTATCCGGTGTTGATATTTTAAATACCGACCGATACGGAAAATTAAATGTAACACCGGCTGGCTGCAAGCAACGGGACGAATTTGTTTTTACCAGTTTGCTGCAACACCAAATTCCTTGTGTGGTGGCTATGGGTGGCGGTTACAGTGCAGATGTGAAAATTATTACGGAGGCACACTGCAATACATTCAGGGCCGCAAAAGATTTGTATGGCTTGTAATTCATTTGCCAATTGATTGGTGTTGAAATCGGCAGGATGCCTTACAAAACAGATGCCTATAGAGAATCTATATTTAAAAAATTAGCTGCCGAATTTGCCTGCTCATTTCTACAACCGTCGTTACACAAACAGCAGTAGGGCAGTAATATAATTGTTGCAAAAAAAACAACATTACAATGTCTTTCTCCTTGCCACTTCCTTTTTTATCAACCCCAGTTCACGCCCCATTTGACCACCCACAGATGAATTTTCTTCTGCTCTCCGCATCAGGTAGGGAATAACATCTTTGATGGGACCAAACGGCAAATATTTACTGACAGAGCAACCTGCTTTGGCCAGGTTAAAAGTAATGTTGTCACTCATTCCAAACAGTTGCGAAAAATGAACATGCGGATGATTGAGGGGAATATTTTTTTGTTTCAGTAGCTGGGTAGTCCGCAAATTACTTTGCTCATTGTGCGACGCTACGATAACAGCAATGGTATCCAGGTGTTCGATGCAAAATTGTACAGCCGCGTCATAATCCCGGTCGGTGCTTTGTTTATCAGGTTGTATGGGCGAAGGATAATTCAACTCCGCGGCACGCAATCTTTCTTTTTCCATATAGGCGCCTCTTACAAGCTTTGCCCCTAATACAAAATTTCTTTCTGCTGCGGCTTCATAACTATCCTGTAAAAATTTAAACCGGTCGTGGCGGTATAGCTGCAATGTATTGTACACCACTACCCTGTTTTTATTAAAGGCGTCCATCATCAAAATGGTCAGGGCATCTACCGGGTCCTGTATCCAGGTTTCTTCAGCATCTATTAATACGCCAATTTTCTTTTCCGCCGCCACTTCACAAATCCGCATCAGCCTAACCCTAACCCTGTGCCACTCTTCTTTTTCATTGGCGGGTAACCGTTCTATCACAGATAAATAACGTCGCATCAGTGTACCGGAAGCTTCCGACATCAGTTGATCCATTTTTTCTAGCAAGCCAAATCGTGCCAGCCCGGTTACCTTAACACTCATAAATGGAATGTTAGCCTGCGTTGCGGCGTATTGTATTACCCGAATAAATTCTTCTGTAGAATGATCAAATCCATGCTCTCCATCGTCGCCCCCTTCCACACCGTAGTCTAAAATTACCTGCACGTCATACTCGCCTAATTTTTTTGCAACCGCAGAAGTTTCTGCCAGTGTTTCGCCACCCACAAACTGTTTAAAAATAGTGTTGCGGATAACCGGCGTAGTAAAAGGCAATTTCCATCTAATGGCCAAAGGGGTAAATTTTAAACCGAGGTTTACCAGCCAGGGCTTTCCCATTGCATTGAAAAGAAAATGCGCATTTTTGAGTTCGCTGTCTTTTTTATACGCAAAAGCGTATTCAGTATTATCGAAAGAAATAAGGTGATTGCCGTTCATAAAAATGGAAAATATTCAACAAATATACAGCATCCCCTTGCACCGTTTACCTGACATTGTTCAGTGGGCCGTATGTTTACCGGCATATTATTTAAAATGCAGAGGCCCTAAACAAATCCCGTAATTATATCGCCTGGTGATTAAAAGGTTGCAATACCATTTCGTTTATAACACCACTTGTTGGTTGTTGGCATAAAAACCAGATGGCTTTTGCGGCTTCCTGTGATTGGACCATTTTTTCCCGCTGCACTTTTAAATCAATGGTATCCCAAAAAGGTGAATCAACCCCGCCTAAAAATAAATTGGTAATGCGGATATCCGTTCTTTTTACTTCTTCCCTTATACTTTGCATCATACCAACCAGCCCGTATTTACTGGCGCAATAAGCAGCGGCACCGGCCATCGGCACTTTACCCAGTATGCCTGGGATGTTGATAATAAGCCCTTTTTTTACTTCTTTCATAGCAGGTAAAAAAGCCTTTACCAATAAAAAGGAGGCGAACAAATTGGTGTTGAGGGATTGCATAAAATCCTGTTCTGATAAAGTATCCATTGGCTTTATAATACCGATACCTGCAGCATTGATGAGTATGTCGATGGAGCCCAATTGCTCAAAATATTTTTCCTTTAACTGCTGTACTGCAGCAGGTGCTGCAATATCCAAAGATGTAATTCTTTCGGGCGATATATTATTCATCACCGCCACCTCCTGCAATTTTTCTTCATTGCGTGCGGCAAGAAATAAATTGGCACCGCTGCCTGCCAATAACTTCGCCAGTTTTGACCCGATGCCTCCGGTAGCACCAACCAGCAATATATTTTTACCATTTAAAGTTTCCATCATAAAATGTTTACCAGGTCAAACAATATGGCAACCATTTTGTTTGAAAGCTTCTTTAATATGCAGGCTGTAACAATCATATTTCCTCACCAGCTTTTTAAACAGCATCCCGCGGTCGAAGCCGGGAGAAGAGTTGTATTGGTTGAAGAAACATTGCTTTTTAACCAGTATAATTTTCATCAGCAAAAATTAATATTGCACCGGGCCAGTATGAAAAGCTATGCTCACTTTTTGCAGCAGCAGCAAATCGAAGTAACATACATTGATGCAAGTTCACCCAATTCGGATGTTAGAAAATTACTGGCACAGCTTCATCAGCAAGGCGTCACCAGCATTCATATGGCAGATGTTGCGGACGACTGGCTGCGAAAAAGAATCCTGTCAGCCTGTAAAAAAAATTCCATCAATATTATAAATTATCCAACACCCAATTTTATCAATACCATAGAAGGCGTAAAGGATTATTTTGATAAAAGCAACACGTATTTTCAAACAGCCTTTTACATCAGCCAACGTAAGCAACGCAATATTTTACTGGATGCCAACAGGCAACCGCAAGGAGGACAATGGAGCTTTGATGCGGACAACCGCAAGCGATTTCCAAAAACGGAAAAAGTGCCGGTCGTACATCCAGCAAAGGAAAATGACTATGTAAAAGAGGCAAAAAAATATGTGGCAGCTAATTTTTCATCCAACTACGGCGATGGTAAAAACTTTATTTATCCCATTGATTTTGAAGCGGCAGAAAAATGGCTGGATGAATTTTTAAAGCAGCGTTTTGCTAAGTTTGGTATTTATGAAGATGCGATTGTGGCGAATGAACATTACCTGCATCACAGCGTATTAACGCCGGTGTTGAACATAGGCTTATTGCTTCCACAACAAATTATAGACAAGGCTATGGAGACAGCAGCCTTGCATCACATTCCCTTGAATTCGCTGGAAGGCTTTATTCGTCAAATACTTGGCTGGCGGGAGTTTATACGCATTGTGTATGAGCGGGAAGGCAGCCGCCAGCGCACCAAAAATTACTGGGGATTTACCCGAAAAATTCCCGCCACTTTTTGGTCGGGCGAAACGGGTATTGAACCTGTTGATAACGTAATAAAAAAAGCTTTGCAAACGGGTTACAGTCACCATATTGAACGGTTGATGGTGATGGGCAATTTTATGCTACTCTGTGAATTTGACCCCGATGAAGTGTACCGCTGGTTTATGGAAATGTATGTGGATGCCTACGATTGGGTAATGGTACCGAATGTATACGGGATGACGCAGTTTGCAGATGGCGGACTGATGACGACCAAACCTTATATCAGTGGCAGTAATTATTTATTAAAAATGGGCGATTATAAAAAGGGCGCCTGGACGGAGATTTGGGATGCTTTATTCTGGCGTTTTATGCAGGTGCACCGCGACTTCTTTTTACAAAACCCACGCCTTGGCCTGCTGATAAAAACGTTGGATAAAATGCCTGCTGAAAAAAGAAACCGGCACCTGGAAACTGCCGAAAACTATTTAAATAAATTGGATGAACAAGCTAAATGAAATGCCGGCAACAAGTGACGCGACTGAAGCAATTACAAACATTCCTGTGAGGAAATTTACCCTTGTTGAAACAGACCGCATTATTGAAATGGCATGGGAGGATCGTACGACTTTTGAAGCCATTGAGGCACAGTTTGGGTTAAAAGAAAAAGACGTAATTGAGTTGATGCGCAAAGAAATGAAAGCATCCAGTTTTAAACTTTGGCGCAAACGTCATCATGGAAGAACCACTAAACATGCGGCGTTGCGGAGTGATTCCGTCAATCGGTTTAAATGTAAAAGCCAGCGGTTGATTACATTGAATAAGCTAAGTAAAAGATAAGTACGATTGATCGTTCTCAAATTCACCTTTTCAAAAAACAGCCATTTATAGTTTTCCGCTTAAACAACAATTGTACGATCTGTTAAGCACAGCGAATGTTTTTCAATTCCGTAAGCTGAAGCCCATAGTAGCAGCATGTTGAACGGAGCGTCGCCAATGAAGTTCAACCAGGGATTTTATGCCGGCTAAATACTTTACCATCCAACTGTGCCTGCATCAAAAATCCGACATCCGACATCCGACATCAGACATCAGCCATTCCTTCTATCTTTGCCAAAATTTTCACATGGACAAAAAAGCAAGTGAATCGCTGGTAATGATGACGGAACTGGTATTGCCCAATGATACCAATACTTTTGGTAACCTGATGGGTGGACGTTTAATGTACTGGATGGATATTGCATCTGCCCTCTCTGCCATGAAGCATTGCGGATCACCGGTGGTAACCGCTTCTGTTGACAACATTTCTTTTGAAAACCCCATTAAACTTGGCAATGTAGTACACATTGAAGCCAAGGTAAGCCGTGCTTTTAAAACCAGTATGGAAGTACATTTAAAAGTGTGGGGCGAAGATGCGATACACCAATACAAATATAAAAGCAACGAAGCCTATTTTACCTTTGTGGCCCTTGACCCCAACAGCAAACCGAAACCTGTTAACGGGCTGATTGCTGAAACAGCTGAGGAGATAGAATTATATGCAGGCGCCTTGCGACGCAGGCAATTGAGATTGGTACTGGGTGGCAAAATGAAAGCTTCGGAGGCGGAAGAATTAAAGGCCCTGTTTGCAAAATAAGTGATTGAATTTCCGGATTAATATTCTTTACTCCGGCACATAATTGTAGGGCAGCATATTCGCTGCCTTTTCATATATCCAATAGCCCGCATACAATACGTCCATCGGATTGTTGATGATGCCTGCATTGTTAAGACTGATGGCCGGAGCCGTAACCGTTACGTAGGCCCGAAACCCTACCGGCATCGACCCCTGCAAAAAAGTATTTCTACTTAAATATTTTTTTGAGGACGGATCTTTTCCGTACTGTACCATCAGCTTACCCGGGATAACAACAGTATAGTTGTTGGCGTTGCTGGTATCGGCAGCAATAATTTGGGACGCTGTTACCTCGTAAGCCATTTCCATTTCTTTGGGGCTGCTGCTTTTGCTGCTGTCGGCTGTAGTCTTCACCTGCTTTACCAGGTAAATATGATAGCCTTCCTCCTTTAGCCGGTTATTGATGAGCGCCCGGTAAAAATGAATGGTGCTGCCATAGTAGCTATGTTGCCGGTTTTTTATCCACCTGTTTTTATCCCCCATTTCATCAAAACGGGTATAGCCATAGTAAGAGGTGCGACCGCTTTGCTCATCATAAAAAAACTCAACCAGCTCAAAACTTATTTTATAGCCCATCATCCTGTTGGTAACTACCAAAGGCGTATCGCTGTAGGCTTTAAACGAATTTTTACTACCGCCATTGGTAAAATAAATGTCTTTCTTATTTTGAATACTGCTGCGGCTGGCTTCTTCCGTAATGCCTAAAAATTCCCTTTCAAAAATGGCCAGGTATTTTTTCCTTACAGCATCTGTTAGTATCAATACATCTTTTAACTGTTCGGCTTTTTGTGCCAGTTTAAAAACAATCGATTTACCATCAACGGTTGCAGCATCGGGTTTGTACACCAGCCGCTCATAGCCTACACTGGATATAATTAATTCCGCATTTTCTATTGCTGGCAATGCGATTGAAAAACCGCCTTCCGCATTGCTGCTGGTACCGATAGATGTATTGTTGAAATAAATACTGGCGCCCTGCAAAGGTTGTCCGGTGGCTTCGTTCAGTACTTTACCACGGATAATTGTTTGCGCCATTGCACCAGCAGCGCCTGATAAAAAAGCAATAAAAAAAAGCAGGCTTAATTTAGTGATTACAAATTTCATATGGCGTCAGGTGGCAGCAGGCTGCAATAGTCAACAAATTAAAAACGGCTTACATGCGCAATGCCGGATCGTTGTGTTATTTCAATGGCTTCAGGTCAGGCTGGTAATCGAGCGGCAAAGCATTGGCCAGTTTTTCGTAGCTCCAGAAACCGCCGTACTCCATCTCACTATCAGCCACAGGTACGCCAATGGTCGTTAGTTCCACAGGTGCATGTTTAATTGCTACGCTTGCTTCTATCCCTTTTTTTAAATCACCATCTATATATTCCAATATAGTCCGCAGGTAACTTTTTGTAGTTGGATTGCTGTTGTATTGAATAATAAGCTTGTCTTTAATTCCAATAGAATAATTATTGGTGCTGTCGATCCATAAAACCTGGGTGGCCGTTATTGGTCTATATCGATCCTCATCACCGGGATTACTACCACCTGCGGCCGGTATTGTATCTTTCACAAATATGCCAAAGCCCTCTTCGTATAATTTGTTGGCAACAAGACTGCGAAAAAAATGCTGGCTGCTGCCAAAGTAGCAATGATTGCGGGCGGTTTGAAACTGTTTTACATCACCCAAAACTTCGTACCGGCAGTAGCCTGAACAATAGGATTGCCGGGTAAATGCGTCGTAATAAAAAGCCACGAGGTTATAATACATTTTGTAACCGCAAAGTTTATTTACAATGGTCAGCGTAGTATCTGCTGCAGCATTAAATCCCCCGCTGGTGGTGTCGTTCTCAAAATAAACGTCCGTTATATTGTTCACTGTGCTTTGAGCTGCTTCGTTTGTAATACCCAGCAATCCCTGCCGAAAAGCTTCCCGGTAAGACGCTGTATTGGCCGCTTCAACACCAGCTGTGGGTACAACGCCAGCCTTTTTTGCACGCATTTTAAACACAAATTTATTAGCTCCCATTTTTGCCTCAGCTGGTCTAAACGCAAACAGCTCGTATCCGGGGCTAACAATAACCACCTCGGTATTAAAAAAACGGATATTGTCAAAACTAAATTCGCCCTTTGCATTTGTTTCGGTAGCAATGGTAGTATTGTTAAAATACACGGTAGCATGCGGTATAGCCGCATCGCCGTTTTCATCAATCACCTTGCCTCTAAAACTTAACTGCGCACAGACAGGTTGTAAAAAAAAGAAGGCTGATAAAAGAAAGCAGTAAACATATTTTGGGTAAGGTGTAGGCATAATTAATCGCTGGGTTCAACTGGTTACATGGTGTCTGCCTTTCAGCATAAATTGTTTGCTTTGCTCAATACTGTCCATTACCTGTTCCAGTATATTTTCGCTGGTATCATTGTAGTCAATTTTAAGCGGTTCTTTAAAAGTAATGGTTAGCCGGGTACCTTTCTTTTTAAATTTCAATCCCTTTTTATCAAAGGCACGCCAGTAGCCGCTAATAACAACAGGCACTACAATGGGGTGATGGTGTTTTATAATAAATGCCGTGCCTTTACGGCCGGGTGCAAACGGTTTGGTGGTACCCTGCGGAAACGTAATGACCCAATTGTCATTCAGCGCCCGTTCAATTTTACGGGTATCGCTGGGGTCTAAACTTTTGCGTACTTCCTTTCCATCTTTTACCCAGGTACGCTTTACTGTAATGGCACCGCCCAGGCTCAGTATCCGGCTGATCCAGTTTTTCTTCATCGTTTCTTCCGCCGCCACATAGTAAATTTTAGTAAAAGGCCACAGCAAATAATAAGGTATACCCAGGCCGTGTTTTTTTCGCCAGCTAACAGCGCAAAAAATATGAATAAAAGTAATTACTTCCGCAAAATAGGTTTGGTGATTGCTGACAAACAGTACATTTTTTTTGGGTAGCCGATGCAAATTTTCCATGCCTGTAATTTGCAGCTTATTAAAAATATTAATGCCGGGGTAGGTAATAGCCCCAACAACAGCATATACGATCCCCTTTACAAACCTGCTCTCCTTAAACTTCGTAAAAAATGTTGCCATATAAATTTTTTAAGCCGCAATCTCCCCTGCAATATACGGAATAATCATTTTTATAACTGCCGTAAAACCATCTTTAACGATTGGATTTTACAACGTGCATTTTAAATAATTGTAAGCATTGCGGCAATACCGAACGATGCCGTTTTATGCTCCGCAAATAAGTTAATATCTTTACCGCTATGCAATTGAACACCGTAATTTTTGATATGGACGGGCTGCTGATAGATTCCGAACCCTTGTGGGGCGAAGCAGCTGTGGAAATTTTTAACCGCTATAACTTTCAGTTAACCGCCGCACAATATGCCACTACCACCGGCATGCGCACCAAAGAGTTTGTGGAATGGTGGTTTAACTATTATAAAGTGGATGCCCGCCACCTGGCCGATGCGGAAAGCGGTATCCTGAAAAGCGTGGTAGATAAAGTGGCCGCCAAAGCCAAACCCATGCCGGGTGTGGAGCACATTTTCAATTTTTTTATAGAGCGCAATTTTAAAATCGGCCTGGCCACTTCCTCCGGCCAGTCTTTGATTGATGTAGTGGTAGATAAACTGGGTATCCGCAAATTTTTGCAGGCCATTGCATCTGCTGAAGGCCTGCCCTATGGCAAACCGCACCCGCAGGTGTATTTAAATTGTGCCGAAGCGCTGGGCAGCCGCCCAACGGAGTGTATTTGCTTTGAAGATTCTTTCAACGGCCTCATCGCCGCCAAAGCCGCCCGTATGAAATGCGTGGTAGTACCGGCACCACACGACCGGAAAAATGAAAAGTTCAACGCCGCCGATTTAAAAATTTCTTCGCTTTCCAATTTCAACACTTTGCTGATGCAGAGTTTGTAAAATATTGGTCCAGGCTAAGAAGCTATGTGGAACATTGTTGCATCGCCCTCTTGTACTTATTTAGTTTTGGGGGCTTTTATTGATGCGTAGATATATCGGCTGATATAAATGTTTACATTCGTTTGTAACTTTTTATAATTGCTTAATGCTTCGTAAATACAAATGCTGTCTGCCATTTCTGAATTCAACATACGAATATGCCTAAGACAAGAGAAAATAGAGTAAATACAGTTTTTGATGGCGGAAGGCACGTGGTAATTCTCGGTGCCGGTGCAAGCATAGCTGCTACACGACGTAATTTAATTCCGAATGGAAAGCAGCTCCCTTCAATGGACAATTTTATCGAAGTTGTCAATCTGAAAGATGTTGTTCAACGAATTCCAAAACATCTTCAAGCCAAAAACTTTGAAAAATTGTTTAGTAACCTGAACAATAACGATCCAAAATCAGAAACGATTCTTGAAATTGAGCAAACTGTTTATGACTATTTCAAGGACATGGAATTACCTGACGAGCCGACTATTTATGACTATTTAGTTTTGTCGCTTCGGCCTAAAGATTTAATTGCAACTTTTAATTGGGATCCCTTTCTTTATCAAGCGTTTGTTCGAAATTTCGACAAAGCTGATATGCCATCACTAGCCTTCTTACATGGAAATGTAGCTATTGGTTATAGTAAGGAAGATAAACAATCTGGTCCTGCTGGTTGGCATTCGAAAACGACTAAGAATTTGTTTGAACCAACGAGATTACTTTATCCTGTTGAAGAAAAAAATTACACAGACGATGAGTTTATTTCCGCTGAATGGGAAAGGTTAAAGTATTGGCTAAATTCAAAATCAACAAAACGAGTTACAATTTTCGGGTATGGGGCTCCGGCAACAGATGTTCAGGCGGTGAAACTTTTAAATGAGGCTTGGGGTACTTCTGATGACCGCAGCATGGAGCAGTTTGAGATTATCGATATTCGCTCGGAAGAAGAAGTAAGAAATCAATGGGATGCATTTATTCATTCCCACCATTACGATTTTGCAACAGATTATTTCAGCTCATCTTTAGCAAATAATCCAAGACGTACAAGTGAAAGTTACTTTCAACATATTGAACCAATGACACCAAGCGAAGCCTTTAGTGCATCAAATCCAGTACCCAAAAACTTCAAAACATTACAAGAACTTTGGGATTGGCATGAGGAACTTGTTCATGCAGAAAATCGTTGGGAAAAGGAAAATTCCAATGAATAATAAAACGGCAGGCAGTCGAGTAAGAAAGGAGTTCACCCTAAGCTCCTCACGCAAATGGACGTGACCTTCTATATTCATCCAGCCCCCCCACTGGCGCAGGGCTCTGCCCTGATGCCTTACGTTACTAAAATCACAAGCCAAAAAACACCTCCCATTCAATTTTCTTCTTTCGGGTATTTGTCTGGTCTGTTACACATTTTCAACATGCGGAGAACTATGTGAACAAGGAGTTGCGGCGCTTCACAAAAAAAGTAAGCGGGAAGTCGAAAATATATTAGGCGTTATCTTCCTGGGTTAGTTAACTGTAGTTTACTATCGATATATCAATATAACAGAGCGATGAATGTAACTTCACCATTTTGAAATTTTCTTTGTAAGCGCAACCCGGACCCTTTTGGTTGAATTGAAGCAATAGTTTATTTTTATTTGCTTACAGCAAACCGTTGTATGCCATTTAGAAAAAAACTCCATTAATGTTAGGATTATTTAAAAAGAAACTACCTCATTGCGACACTCTATTCGAGAAGTTTCTAACGCCATGGTATGACCAGGCCGACCCGCCAAAAATGACAAGACCTGATATGTATGTCATTAGTGGTTTTAATGGACAACCTTTAGACTTAGACAAAATTCAATATTTGCCAGACGATTTATTGGACTATAATAAAAAGCAATTACAGACAATGGCTGAAGCTGCATTGAGCGACTATCAACATATTTTTAAGTCTGGTAAATTAGACCTGAATGTTCTTGATGCTGTCGATAAATATTTCGATCGAAAGAAAATTTCAGAAATCATAAATAAAAGCGACCCGACAGATTTTTCCAATGACTATGTAATTGAAGTTTGTGAATTCGGTGCGACACTTGGACACTTGTTCAACCAGATCGACGGTTATGGTTGGCTATACGCTCATCCATATTTTCATTCCATAATTGTTGATAAGGACACAGGATTTGGAATAACTGTTTTTGATTGGGCAGTAAAGAAGTTTAGCGAGTATGGAGTTGACGATGGTTTTGCTGCAAAATTTCAAATGGCTCTTGAAAGTGTAAAACAACCAAAGTGACAAAAAGCGAACGCACAACATTTAGTCGTATAGCCGACAAGCCCCAAAATTAAAATCACTTAAAAAAAAGCAAAAGCCCGAACCAGCAGGGATCGGGCTTTTGGCTATACGCTGTTCAGCGACACCGGGCCTTAGGAGGTTTTGTAGAATTTATA
>JBBQWL010000037.1:0-79401 GCA_038210625.1 Chitinophagales bacterium
ATTGCAAGTTATGCATGGACCAAAATATCCGGACCCGCCGGTGTAACAATTGCTACCAGTAATGCTTCTTCAACAGTATTAAACAACCTTGTAAAAGGGGTATATAATTTTGCATTGATTGTAACCGATAATAAAGGTGCACTGGCTAAGGATTCAGTTAAGGTAACTGTTAATGCAGCGGCCGTTTCTACGCCAGTTGCCAACAAGGCACCTGTTGCCAATGCCGGTGGGGATAAGACAATTACCCTGCCTGTGAATTCGGTAACACTTACCGGAAGCGCAACGGATGCAGATGGAACGATCAGTAGTTACGAATGGGTTAAAATATCAGGCGCAACCGGAGGAACGATCGGTACTGCCAATACATCCACCACTGCAATAACCAGCCTATCGAAAGGAATTTATAAGTATGCATTAATTGTAAAAGATAACAACGGATTTACGGGAAGAGATACGGTACAGATCACCGTGAATGCCGCATTACAGCATACATTGTCAGCAAATGCGGGCGCAAACAAAACCATTACGTTGCCAATTGATAGCGTAACACTGGTGGCCAGCGTAGCCGTAGTAAATGCTATTGTTACCAGTTATTCATGGGGCCAAATTGAAGGCCCTTCCGCAACCATCGCCGATGGTAATGCGGCTATTTCCCTGGTGAAAAATTTATCGAAAGGAGACTATACATTTGAACTAACAGTAAAGGACAATGCAGGCGGCATTGCGAAAGATACTATCAGTATAACGGTTTTGGAAGATCCATTTTTACATCGCGGCTCTTCGCTTAATGTTTACCCTAACCCGGTAAAAAATATTGCTAACCTTGATATTAAGACCGCTGCAAAAGATGGTACAAAAATAATGGTCTCCGTTATCAATAGCAGTGGGAATTTAATGTCTAGAAAGCAGTTCGTTAGTGCTGGCAACAATCCTGTTTTAAAACTGGACATGTCTGATTTACTGGATGGTTTTTATATTGTGAATGTTGTTATCGAAA
This sequence comes from Chitinophagales bacterium, assembly GCA_038210625.1. Taxonomy (GTDB): domain Bacteria; phylum Bacteroidota; class Bacteroidia; order Chitinophagales; family Chitinophagaceae; genus Ferruginibacter. The sequence goes on from JBBQWL010000037.1 coordinate 998, forward strand.
ATGAACAACCGCTTAATGCAAAAGTTATAAAAGCCGGCAGGTGAGGAAGTAAAATAGTGTAGAAATTAAAGACGACATTGAATTGTAGAATGTCGTCTTTTTAATTTAAAAAAATAGTTTCATAGTTTGCCTGTGAGTACTGCTATCGCATCCCGGTAATTATCGCTCACCGGTAATTCCAGCGAGTCAATAAAAACACTTGACTTACGAACGGAAGTAATAAATGCAATAGAGACGATGTACGATTTATGAATGCGTATAAATGATTCAGGAGATAATTGTTCTTCGATGGTCTTCATCGGCATCCTGGTAACGATCGGCCTTTGCGTACTTTTAAGGTGAATTTTTATGTAGTCTTTTAAACCCTCAATATAGATGATGTCAGCGGTAATAACTTTCACCAGGCTATAGTCTACGTTTACAAAAAAATAGCCTGCGCCTTTAGCTATTTTAGGTTGGGCTCTCAACTGAAATAATTCTCTGGCCTTATTACAGGCATTTACAAATCGGTCAAGCGAAACAGGTTTTACCAGGTAGTCGGTTACATTTAAATCAAATCCCTGCAGGGCGTATTTTTCATAAGCGGTAATTAAAATAATCATAGGTTTTACCGTCATACTTTGTATAAACTGAAGGCCGGTAAGGCCGGGCATTTGAATATCTAAAAAGATAAGATCAACAGGCTGCTGCTCCATGATGGCCATTGCCTCCAAAGCATTGTCGCAGGCGGCTACCAGTTGCAGGAAAGGGACTTTGCTGATATTGTCAGTCAGCAATTCCAGCGCTAAAGGTTCGTCATCTATGGCAATGCAACGCATCATATGGCAAGATCTATTTGCAGTGAAACAATAAATTTTTCATTCTCCCTGGTAATTTGCAAGATATGATGATTGGGGTATAATAAGTCCAGTCTTCTTTGAACATTTGTTAAACCGATGCCACTGGCTTTATCTTTTACTTCAACCGATGAAGGATCGTAGTTATTGGATACTGTAAGTTGAAGCTTGTTGTTTACGGCTTTAAGATGAATGTCTATCTGCGCATGTTCAATCATGCCTGTTCCGTGTTTAAAAGCGTTTTCCACAAAAGGTATCAGCAGCATTGGTTCAATATCATATAATCTATCTGTTGTTTGCATGTTAACATTGATAATTACTTTCTTGCTAAAGCGTTGCCGTTGCAGATCAATATAGCTTTGCAGGTATTCTGTTTCTTTTTCAAGCGACACTTTTTCTTCATCAGTTTCGTACAGCATGTACCGCATTAATGATGATAGTTTTATGAGAGACGGTTCCAACAGGTCGGATTGTTTGCGTGCCAACGCAACCATATTGTTAAGTACGTTAAACATGAAGTGTGGGCTTACCTGCGACCGTAATAGCGATAATTCTGTTTTTAAGTATTCATTTTCTTTTTCTTTAGCCAGGTTATCCGCAATTACTTTATCACGAATGGTTTTATAGGCAATACTACAAGCCAGTATAAACAAAAATATATAGGTGCAAAAAAACAAGTGTTTCCTAAATTCAAACGATTTATCTACGTCTGTAAAAGAAACCCTGATAATCCAAAAAAACACCACGTATACTGCAAAGCTGCCGATAACGGCAACGGTGTACAGTGCATATTTCTTTTTATAAAATAATGCAGGTATTAATACCATTGCATTCAGGTAAAAAAAGCCAATGAGCATTACATCACTGGCTCGGGAAATGATGAAATTAATGGTTGAGTTTTGAGGTTCTGGGTGGGCAGGCTGACCTGAATTATTTTGGGGTCGTAACAAGTAGGGCAGAGAAAACAGCAGTACCCACGCTGTTATGTGTAACAGCAAGGTGATCCATTTTTTTGCGTACCAGGGCTTTTTCATACAGGCAAATTAATAATACATTACAATATAACCGGCCATCGTGCAAATATTGCGACGAAGCAGGCATTTTCAGATACCAAAATGGTAAAAAAAGCACCTGTTTTGTCCCAATAATGTACCCAATTTTGAATATACGCTACGCTTTTTTACATGATATGGGGCATTAACGGGGCAACATCCTGGTAGAATGAATTTTTTTATTCATCTACCTGTTTTCCCCGGTGACTAAAAACCAGCAACGTTCATTTTGTCGAATAAGAGAAATGCCCGCCAGTATTGAATTTTAGCTAAAAAATGTGCATTGGTAGGCTGGAAGCTTAATTTACATTTTTAATATTAGAATGCAATATTAATTTTATGTTACCAAATTTAAATGTTAGTAACACGTAGATTGTTGGACGGGTTGTTGTGTTAGATTTGTAAAAAAATTGCCATGCTACCAAAAGACAAATACGAACTTTTTACTGCAGCATATTACAAACAGGAAATATTTTCTGATGTAGTAACCAAAAGGAAAATTAGCAAGCATATTTCAGATATTAATGATACCATTTCGGAAGATGATATAAAAAATGTGAAGACGAATTTTGGTAATATAACATCGCTTGAATCCTATCACCTCGAAATGAAGAAGGCCAGCAATAATTGATTACAACTTTACCTGCTTTTCATACTAATTTGTGCTGTGGATTTTGCTGCTTGTAAAATGAGCTTTGTAAATCTGGAGCTGCTTATTAAATCTTTTCAATTTTAGCTGCGGTGGCCGGGAGCCCAACAGATGATTACATAAAAATAATTACAGTACGGCCGGCTAATTTTTACACCATATCCCGCAATAAGCACGTTAATACCATTTTCATCCTAAAAATATTTAGCTAGTCTAATGGCGTGAAAATATATCAGCCCTCCGGGTGCTCGTTAACCCATTCTAATTTATTTTTCGCTACTTTTTATAGGTATTACCAGCACGGGGATTTTGCTTAAATGAATTACTTTTTCAGCCACATTTTCCATTAATAATTTATCGAGTCCCCGACGGTTGTGAGACCCCATAACAACCATATCAGCCTCACCGGTTTCTGCTGCATCAACAATACTATTCGCAAAACTGCCTTCTGTAACCAGTGTTTTAATATTGTCATTACCCAGGTGTTTTTTTGAATTTTCCAAAAACTCCTTTGCCATTCGCTTGATATCGTCTTTAACGGTATCGGTTAAAGCGGGGTCTATTGTATCCATAAATCCACTATATCCCATGATAGGAGAATAATCCAAAGAAGAATAATAGGCAGGTTCAGCAATTACATGCAGTAACGTTATTTCAGCGTTCAATGCCGTGGCTATTTTATAACCCGTTTCTGCAATCATTTCTGCAGAAGGTTCGTAATCTAACGCAATAAGTACTTTTTTCATTGGTGTAATTTTAAGGTTAGGTAAATTAATTTGTTTTAAATAATGGATGAACATGGTTTCAATAAAAGTGCCAATCAATTAAAAACCGGCTCCTCAAAAGACGATCGCATTGTTTCGCCAATTATTTATGATCATCGTTTACTTCTATCCAATAGCCATCAGGATCCTGAAAATACACCTGCTTAATTCCATCTACCCTGGTAGTAACAGCAATTTTTGCGCCCAGCCAGTCTTCATATGGAATGTGCTCCTGGTTCAGCTTGCCGATGAAATCACTTAAAGATGGAACACTAAGGCATAAGTGACTAAACTTATCACGGGGCACACCTTTTTCTGCACCACTTATCAGGTGAAGATTGGCGTCGTTGCTCACTTTTAACCAGGTATGTTTACCATCGTGAAAAGGTTCTGGTACTGAGTCGAGCGCTAAAATAGTCTCGTAAAAGAGGGTGCTTTTTTGTAAATCTGATACATGAAGTGCAATATGGTTCAGCGTGGTATCTTTTTTGGGAAGAAGCGTTTTTAGACCAAATCCACAAATTAAAATGGCCAAAGGCAAGCCCGTTAAGAGTGTTTTTTTCATGGGTACAAGTTAATAAAAGAAAGCGGCTTTTGTTAAGCTCAAAAAAATATTGGGCAAAATTTAAATCGAAAAATGGCTAGCTCTCTGCACGGAAAAAATACGGACCTTTTAAAATCGTTATTTTCACTTTATGAAATACCTATTCTTACTCCTGTGGATATGCCTTGGCAATACCTTGTTTCAAGCATATGCGCAGCCTGCCAGAAACATACCCGCGGGTAAGCTTTTTATAATCGGTGGTGGCAACAGATCGCAGCAATTAATGAAAACAATGGTAGCCACTGCCGCACTGGGTCCTAAAGACTATGTGGTGGTTTTGCCCATGTCTGGCAGCGAACCCGATACATCTTTTTATTATTTTAAAGAAGACTTTCAACCTGTCTGCAGCGCACCTGTTGTAAGTTTTAATTTTACTAAAGATAAAGTAAATAATAAAAACTGGTTGGATTCCCTGAGGCACGCCCGCCTGATTTTTATAACCGGGGGTGACCAGGAACGGTTTATGAACATCGCATTGAACACTCCTGTGTACGATGCCATCCATGAAGCTTTTTTCAATGGCAGTACTATTGCCGGCACCAGCGCCGGTGCGGCGGTAATGAGCGAAAAAATGATTACCGGAAAAGAATTGACTGATACCAGTTACAATGCCACGTTCAAAAAGATTCATGCCAACAACATTCATATTGCGAAGGGGTTAGGCCTTTTAAAAAACGCAGTGATAGATCAGCATTTTATTGTTAGAAGTCGCTACAATCGCCTGCTATCGGCCATTGCAAACTTTCCCGGGTATGCCTGTATTGGAATTGATGAAGCTACAGCCATTATTGTAGAGGGAAATAAAATAACTGTTACGGGTGAAAGCCAGGTAGTATTAATCCAAAAGCCGGAGGGCTTGCAAATAACGAAAGAAGGACTTATTAAAATGAAATCGTTACAGTTAAGCATGTATACAGCAGGGGATATATTTTTTATCAATCGGCGCTGATTACAACCACCAGTGCAGTTATGTATTTTCCACTTAACATTCGGTCGATCCAATATATCGCCGTGCGTGATTTATTTGTAACATTTGTAACCGTTGAATTTGTTTGCAGCGGGTAATTTCGTTTTTCAAAACCACCAAAAACCTAAGGGTGCTTGAAATTACATAGCTAAAAAATATACAAATGATGAATGCAATTAAAAAACTATTTGGAATTGGACCAGCGACAGATTTTGCTCAGCTGGTTAAACAGGGGGCCGTTATAATTGATGTGCGGAGTAAAGGTGAATATGCAGGGGGGCATATCAGGGGATCGCTGAATATACCACTTGACCAGCTCAATAATAACCTCAATAAGTTAAAAGATAAAAACAGTGCCATTATCACTTGCTGTGCTTCGGGTATGCGCAGTTCGTCTGCAAAATCGTTACTAATATCCAGGGGCTATACAGCAGTGTACAATGGTGGCGGCTGGAGCAGCCTGCAAAATAAATTGTAGTAACAATTCCTGGCTTTTATTATCCAACTTATTTTTATTGAACATAGCTTTTAACCAGCCAGATATTTTGTCTGGCTTTTTTAATAATATAAGCTAATGCCATTTACCCCGGCATAACTTTTTCTACACACCTGTATCATTTACTTAAAATGCTTTCTGCATTTTTATTTCGCTTAATTTTAAAGAAAAATTTTTGTATGAAAAAAATGATTGTACTTGCCCTCCTGGGTTGCCTTACCGTCGCCGCCGTTTCTGCCCAAAAAGCCAGCGGTAAACTATTACGACACGTAGTGATGTTTAAATTTAAAGATGATGCATCTGCTGCAAGTGTTAAGTCTGTTGAAGACGCTTTTATGGCGTTGAAAGGAAAGATCAGCCTGATTAAGGATGTAGAGTGGGGGACTAACAACAGCCCCGAGAAATTGAATGAAGGCTTAACCCATTGTTTTTTTGTAACCTTTAACAGCGAAAAAGATAGGGACGCTTACCTTGTTCATTCTGACCACCTGGCATTTGTAGCAATTCTAAAACCTTATTTAGAGAAAGCCGTGGTAATAGATTACTGGGCAAAAAAATAAATTGCTTCATCAAAAAGCAAACGGAATAGATAACAGCTTCCCCCTATATTTTTCATTATTTTACATCAACTAATTCTCTTAAAATTTCACCTCCATGTTTGAAAAAAATGTTTTTATCCACCACGTTTATTTTTGGCTGAATCATCCCGAAAATCTGCAAGAACGAGGCCTGTTGATCGAAGGGTTGAATACATTATCAGCAGCTCCAACAATACAGTCTTTCCACATCGGTATACCCGCCGCTACCAGCCGTGATGTGATTGATACCAGTTACAGCGTATCCTGGCTGCTGTTATTTAAAAATAAAGAAGACCAGGATAGTTACCAGACTGACCCCATACATTTAAACTTTGTTGCAACCTGTAAGCATTTGTGGAACAAGGTGGTGGTGTATGATACCGTAGGAGCCTAAGATATAACTGACAAAAATCAACATTGCCTGGAATAATTTTGAACGATCAAATTTGCCACATTAATAAAAAAATTATGAAAAAGAAATTTGATCAAAATTCACGCGGAAAGTTTATTAAAAAATGTTTCTGTTGCTGCAACCGGATTCTTTATAGTTCGCCGTCATGTGCTCGGCAGGGGGTTTATAGCACCCAGCGATAAATTAAATATTGCAGGTATTGGTGCAGGACGTAAAGGGGAAAGCGATTTATCGGAATTTTCAAAAAGTCCGGCTGCCAACATCGTCGTTTTGTGCGACGTTGATGACCGCTCGGCCGCCAATTCAAGAAAGCGTTTTACCAATGCGAAATACTATAAAGACTTTAGGGAAATGCTGGCAAAAGAAGGAAAAAATATTGACGCAGTATCTGTTTACACGCCTGACCATACCCATGCTGTAGCAGCTCTTGGACCGTTAACAGAATCTATTTTAATGGGCAACCTTGCACTGCGTTCCTGGAATATTAAAGAGGGAAAAAATTTCACAGGAAGAAAGAAATTATTGTGGGATGCTGAAAATATGAAAATTACCAACTACGACCCTGCTAACCAGTTTGTAAGAAGAACTTAAAGGGATGGTTATAAATTTGAATTGTAACTACAAAAAAATACCAATAAAAAAACCTCCACTTAAAATGGAGGTTTTTTTATTGGTATGCCGGCTCTATTGCATTTCAAGTAACTTATACATTTCTTCCAGTTTGGGAGATAATATAATTTCAGTTCTCCTGTTTTTGGCTCTTCCTTCCGGCGTTGAATTACTTTCCAGCTGATCATAAAAACTATGTCCCGAAGCAATTACACGCAGGGGATCCACTTTGTAGTTATTCACCAATACCCGTACTATCGCATTGGCTCTTGCCGTGCTAAGATCCCAGTTATCCTGGTATTTACCCCTGATAGGAATGCTATCAGTGTGGCCTTCTATATTTACCGCAACATCAGATTCAAGGTTTAAAACTGCTGCCAGTTTTGACAAAGCATCTATACCATTTTTATTTACCACGGCGCTTCCGGAGGGGAATAATAAATTTTCAGAAAGGCTTACGTATACTTTACCGTTTTTTTGTACAACGGACAAGTCGTTTGAATTGAAACCTTTTAAGGCTTCTGCCATTTTATTTTTTAGTTGCAGGGATTGATTTTTTTGCTGCGCCAGTAGTGCCTGCAATTGTTGTAATTTTTGTTGCTGTTGTTGCAACGTCTGCTCTTGCTGCTGCAATGTCTGCTGGCTCTGGCCCAGTTTATTTTGTTGATCTGCAGTTTGTTTTCCCAGCTGATTGTTTTGTTGGTTAAGGTCAGTGATTTTGCCGTTCAACTCACTCATTTGGCCCTGTAAACGGGTAATTTTATCAGCCAGTGCCGTGCTGTCTGCACGAAGGGCTGAAGTTTGCATCTGCGATTGCAGCAATACTTTTTTGGAAACGCAACCCGAAAGCAGCAATATACCAATTACGATAGAAACATATTTTCTCATGGAAGTAAATTTTAACTCTCCTAATAGAAAATTGTGCCGGATTAAATTGGGTGAAGATGGTATGGCAATAAAAAATTATTTGGGGATAATTTTACTTTTATTGTCGAATATAGTTCCCGTTAATTAACGAAGATTAAAAATTACATTTAGAAAAATGTAAAATATGAATGAAGAGCAGCGTACCAGTTGAAGAGATCAGGTATGAATGCTCATCCATTGCACCAAGTCCAGTAGCACTTCAACACGGTTTGTCTCATTCATCATTTCGTGCCTTCCTCCCGGGTATAGTTTATAAGAAATATCTTTTACTCCTGTGCCTTTCCAGTTGCTGATCAATTTAAGAAATCCTTTTCCATTTAAACCCACCGGATCTTTATCACCTGCAAAAGCATACACAGGAATGTTCAATGGAATGGAGCGAATATTTTTAACGTCAAATGCAGCCTGTATTCCTGTAAAAAAATAATAGAAAAACCGGGCGCTGCAAATAAAACCGCATAAAGGATCGGCGATGTAATCGTCCACAATTTTTGTATCTCGGCTTAGCCAGTCAAAATGGGTTCTGTTAGGTTTAAACGCATCATTAAATTTACCAAAACTCAATTTGTTGATGAGCTTGCTGCGATAGACTGAACCGAAAAGTTTCATCTGCAAACCGGCAATAAAAATACCTGCACCCAGCAACGGGTCTTTCTTTCCATTGGTAGCCGATAAAATTAATCCATCAATGCTATTACCATGCAATTGAAAAAAACGCTGGCATAAAAATGATCCCATGCTGTGACCTAATAAAAACAATTTATGTTTCGGCCAGTTGTTTTTCAAGTGCACCATTAATATATGCATGTCATCTACCTGTTTATTGAACCAGTCTTTTTCTCCCAGGCCTATAGCATGTAAATTGGTAACCGCTTTTCCATGGGCCCGCTGATCATGCGCATAAACGGCAATACCTTGCTGCACCAATAATATGGCAATATCATTGTATCGTTCCGCGTACTCGGCCATGCCATGCGCAATATGCAAAATGCTGATAGGTGGCGTATCGGGCAGCCAGCCATACACAGGCATCAGGTGGCCGTCTGCACAGGCTATAGTAAAAGATTGCTTTTGCATTGAATTGTTTTTTGAAAGTTATTGCTGCATTTAAACCAACTTTATTACATGAACAAAACGTACAACAGAAAACATGAATGCTGCTAAAATAAAACCTTATTACCACAATGCAGTTGGCCTGGCATAAGGTAATAAGGTCTCGTTAAAAAGCTGTACTTAAATGAAGCAGCCTATTTTTTCAATCCTGCTCTTTTTTGCATTTCCGCTAACGGCATTGCAATCATCCTGCCGATTGGTTTGTTGTTTCTGTAGGTAATCACTTTCATCATAACCGCATCTTTTGGCGGCGTAAGCGGTGCGGTATATTTTGGATAATACTGATCAGGGAAAGAGTTGTCAAAACTATAGTAAATGTCCAGCCCTTCGATTTCTGTTGCCAGTTCAATCTGCAATTGTCCATTGGTATTTTGTGCTGTAAAAATCGGGTCGTACATGCTAGGTGCATATTTTACCTGCTCAATATCATAACGTTTAAACTGGTCTTCTACCTTGGTAACAAAATGGTTCCAGTCTTTTTTTTCTTTCGGGCTCCATACACATTCAGCAATTGCAAAAGCTCTTGGCCAAAGCATGTATTGCATATGGCGTACATTGTATAATTGCTCCGACCATAAATTGGCCTGTCCTCCTTTAATGTATTTTGGATCTACACCGGCAAGCAGCGGTTCAAATTCGTACGATTTTTTTAAACGCAATGTGGCATAAATGCGGGGCTCAATAATTTCGTCTCCCTGCATATAATCCAAATACGCATAAGTAGTAGGGCTCATTACCACATCATGTTTTAATTTGGCCGCTTCAATGCCGCCCTTTTCTCCGCGCCAGCTCATTACCGCTGCATTGGGGGCCAGGCCGCCTTCCAGTATTTCATCCCAGCCCATAAATTTTTTGCCTTTGCTCTCCACAATTTTCTCCAGTCTTTTTTCAAAATAGCTCTGTACCTGCTCCATGGTTTTTAATCCCTCTTTTTGCATCAGCGCTTTAATGGCATCGCTTTGCTCCCAGAAATTTTTGGGGCACTCATCACCGCCAACATGAATGTATTCAAATGGAAAAAGTGCTGCAATCTCGGTCATTACCTTATCTAAAAACACATATACTTTTTCATTGGCAGGGCAAAGGGTATTGTCTTTTAAAGCAATCGGAGGCGCTCCGTGCGACCAATCCATAAAACTTTCTCCGGCAATTACATCATACTTATCAGCGCCGGGTGTGCATGACAATTCCGGGTAAGAGGCTACTGCGGCCATGCTATGTCCCGGTACATCTACCTCTGGTAAAATATTTACAAATCGGTCTTTGGCATATTGAATCACTTCTTTAATATCCTCCTGCGTATAAAAACCGCCATTGGTTTTTGGCTCATCCGGTAAGGGTTGTGAGAAGGTGCCAAAGTAACCGGTTTTTGCTACGCTCCAGGCGCCTTTTTGGGTGAGGTTGGGATAACTTTTAATTTCTATTCTCCAGCCTTCATCGTCTGTTAAATGCCAGTGAAATAAATTGTATTTATATTTTGACATCTGATCAATAAAATCCTTTACATCTTTCTTGGTAAAAAAATGCCTGGATACATCAAACATTAAACCTCTCCATCCCAGCTTTGGATAATCTGTAATGGTTACACAAGGCGCCTGCCATTTTACATTTTGTGCCACGGTCTTGCTTTCTATTTCGGCAGGCAATAACTGCATCAATGTTTGTACGCCATAAAATAAACCGGCTGGCTGGTTGGCCCAAATAACAATATTTGCTGTTGTTATATTTAAACGATATCCTTCATTGCCGATAGTAGCATCCGCTGTTTTATTAAGAGAAAGTTTTATGATGGCGGATGACATTTCGTTGCCGAACAAAACTTTATAACCAGTAGCAACAGTTAATCGCTGCTGAAGCATATCAAGTGTTGGTTTTACAGCGGGCAGTATGGGTGCTTCGATGGTAATGGTTGAGGGCAGCACAAAAACGCCGGCATTCTGAACCATCTGCACAGGTTCCGGGATAATTGAAACCGGCGGGGCTTGCTGGCAAATGGCGTGTACGCCTGAGAGGTAGCAGGCTAATGAAACCACAATTTTTTTCATAAAACAAATAAGATTTAATAATTTAAAATGACAACTTTAATTGTCAAATGTAAGTATTATTAAGGTTGAATAACCAGGATGTTTTTGAAGTGAAAGTAGTGGATGCAATGAAAAAATAGCAATATTCCGCGACACAATGCAAATTGTTTCCGTAATAAATTGAGATAAGTGTGTTTATTTTTTCAGGGTATTTTTTATTTTAAAGTAAAACAAAAGTAGTACTGAAATAATACCGTACAATACAAAAAGTATTGGCCTTACCAGGTTGAATTTGCGTCGGTATTTCGGTAAAGTCATTTTAAACTTTGTTTTGAGTGTGATGTATAAAATATAGGCTATCGACTTTTAAAGCATTTAATCTAAGCCGGTTTAATCGTCAAAAAGCCTTGCCTGATCAAAATGATTCAGACAAGGCTTGAGGGGTACCAAATCCTGCTTTTTACCGCACAGTTACCGCTTTAACAAAAGCTCCTGCCGCATTAAATTCAACCGCGTATTTTGTTGCATTGGCATCTATGAAAACAACATATCCTTTCAACCCGCTGCTGTCATTTACTACAAAAGCCTGTTTAAATACATAATTGGGATAAGTAGTTGCCAGGTAAGCTGTGACTGCTGCTGGTAGTGCAGACTGAGCTACTGTATTAAAATCACCGTGGTGTGAAGGCAATTGCGTTCTTTTTATAAATACGCCATTGGCATCAAAAACTGTAGCATAAACTCCATTATTGATGCTCAACACAACAATACTGCTGTCACTATTTTTAAAAGCATGCATCAATGTATCCTGCGCATAGTTGGCGGCAAAATAGGATATAATTACAGCTGGTAAAGATGGTATGGCAATGCTGTCGTGCTGCATTCCACCGCGGTCATCAAAGTGACCGCCCTCGTGCCAGCCATGGCCTACCAGGTCGTGGCCTTCCCGTTGTTCCAGCACTTTTATAAACACTCCGGCGGCGTCAAATTTTAGACCAACGGGTTTTCCATTGTATTGTATAATTACCACATAGCCGGATAGTGTTCCGGTTGAGTCCTTGTCTGCAAAGGCTTTTTGGGCAGTGTAGCCGGAATAGTTGGCTGTAAGATAATCTGTAACAGCAGCCGGCAAACTGCTGAATGCAACAGAGTCAGTGTGATGATGAGCATCGCATGTACCGATCACATAAAGAGAGTCGCTTCCTGCTATCCTGGAGCTGGTAGTGCCAACAGCGATGGCCTGTACACTTGCTACTACAGCTTGTGATACGGTGGTGGAGGTAGCAGTGGTGCCGGTTAAAGAAGTCTCTTTTTTGCAGGATACTAAAGCAAATAATACGAGACCGGCTAACAGTGAATTTTTTACATGGCTTATTTTCATTTTGAACAAATTTAGTTGTGAGGTTTAATAGTATTTTTTTGATAAATGATTGTTCTAAAATTTTGTCATAGGCTAAATCAGCTAAGGTGGTTGTAGAAGTTTTTGAATGATTTTATTTATATGGCACACAACGTGCTGGACTTGCGTTGCCTGGTATTTTTTGATGTGTGAACGGTATCGTTATTGTCAATAAAAATGGCCGCCACCCCCTGCATTTGGTTGATGAGTTCAAGGCTATTGTTTAAACCGATTTCTACGAGGAACGGGTGAATACAACAGGCCATTGTTGCGCTGGGGCAAATAAGTGTAATACTGTGTATGTCGCTACCACCAGTCGTATTTTTTGCCTGGCGGGGCACATTTTTATATCGGTCTATAACTGGATGTGCGTCGTTAATACCGGCGGTAACAATGGCTGAACCACTGATGTTGATTCCAGAAAATAAAAAATCTCCCAGGGAAAAATTACCTGAGTCAATTGCCGCAATCCTGTTGGTAAAACCACTTCCCCAGGTAACGATTTCCCCGGTTGATTTTATTATTCCGCTGCTAACGCCGTTTTGTTTAAGCAAATATTTAGCCCGGTCTTTTGCATATCCTTTTGCTATGTTCCTGACGTTTAAATGCAGGCCTTTTTCATTTAGAAAAATGGTGAGGAGTTGTTTGTCAAATTCCACATGTCTATAAAATTCCTGTGTGTGTTTTTTCTTTAGAGATAAGCTTTTTACTGCATCTCCAGGCAAGCCGACACGTGTGGAGTTAAAATAATAAATCATTTTAAATGCATCCTGCGTTACTTCCAATACATGCATACACCTGCTGATCACATCATATATTTCCTTGTTAACTTTAACAGGTTTTAATCCTGCCTGTGCATTAATTTGTTTTATCGGGTTGCTTACATTATTGCCTGTAAAAAGATCTTCAATCCGTCTCATTTCAGCCACGGCGCTTTCAATTAAATTTTCCGGCCATTGATCTTCATCGCATAGAATATGGATTTCAACCCTGTCGCCCATTAAAAGAATTTGCCTGCTGATTATTTCCTGTTTTTTACTATATAGTCTCATGAAATATTTTTTATTATTTAATAACTAAGCAGCGTAGTTGAAGTTGCAAAAGTCAAAACCGCAATCGGCTATATTGATGGAGTTTTTAACTGTTCTTCCAGTGGAAGCTTTTCTCATCAACTATTGCAATTAAGTCAATGCCTGCCGTTATTTTAAAGATGCAATACCTGGAAAAAGAGTTGGGTTAAAGGAGTAAAAAAGTCGTGGTAATAATGAGATAAGAATAGTGCAACGGCCAATCGTACGAAAGAGCCGATGAATATCTTTTTAGCTTAGTAAGAGAATAATAATATGATTGACGATGTTAACCTTGCAATAACAACCAGTTAAAAAATCCAGGAAATAATTATGATTTTATTTTTATTGACAAGACACCGCTAATCACTTTACAGACAGTAGTTGTTGCAGTTCAGTTATCAACAAAGCCTGTGCGGAATTGATTTTTTGCATGGCTTCTTCAGGTGAAAACCATTGTCCCTTATCTATTTCTGGAAAGTGTTTTAACTGTCCGGATTTCGGAGGCCATTCCATTTCAAATTGATTACTTTTTATTGCCGCAGCATCAATGTTTTTTTCAGCTGCCCAGGCATAAATTAATTTGCCGCTTTTTTGTTTTACCGGGGAGAGGGGTAATAGTTCTTCTTTGATCGTAATACCAGTCTCTTCTTTAAATTCCCGCTTAGCTGCATTCAACGCAGTTTCTTCGTCGCTAAATTCACCCTTTGGGATAGACCAACTGCCAAGGTCTTTACTTTTCCAAAACGGGCCGCCCGGATGTACCAGTAAAACTTCTATTGCGGTGTTAATTTTTCTGAACAATAATATACCGGCGCTTTTCTTCATTTTTAATATGTCAGATTACGGAATTGCATAGCAGTAATAGCTCAACCGAAAGTACAATAAATTCTATAAGCAATGGTACCAGCTTCATTGTGCAGGCAGTTAAACAAAAGTCTATCAATATTCAGGTTGATGTGGGTTCATATCCTGCAATGAAATTTTTATTGTGGTAATTTTTTCGCGACAGCTCCCTATTTTTTACTCTAACAGATTGTGTTCGGCCTTGTTGTTTAGGAACCGGCACCGTTCAATATGATATCAATTAAACACAGTACAGGGCATGCAGTTTGAAGTTATTGTATTAAAAACATGCACTGTGGAAAAAAATACGAAAAAAAATAAATTAGGTGTAAAGAATTCATTGGTGAATAACATTAAGGCCAGGAAAGAAAAAGGTTTGTCCCGCAGCAAGAAGAAGTCAACCGTTAGTAAAAAGGCTTACACTAAAATGGAAAACAATTGGAAGAAATAAGTGTTTGACAAAGTTTAAAATTTCTAACGGAACGCTAAACGAAACACATGGAAGACTAGGGGCATTCATCCTGTCACCGGAAAAAAGAAGGTTATTCAAGGCGGGCAACATAATCGTACATAATTGCATGCTGTTGTTAATTGTGTAGAACATATTGGTTGCACCCACTATGCACCCTATTTGCCAACAGCTGGCATGGTAAAAGAAAACAGTTTGTAAATTAATAGCAGCCTGTTATACTTAAGAAATATTGACAATTATTTGTTGATACAATATCCTGCAGTAAGCATTAATTTAGTAGCCAAAACGGCGACCATATTAAAAAGCGGTCGTTTGTTTTTTACAATTTCTTTACGATTCACTTCAATTGTCATAACATATGAGACACCTGGTTATAAGCATCATTTTATTGTTTGCTTTTTCACTTACAAATGCCCAAGAACTTACATCACCTAACGGAAAATTTATTTTAACGTTTAACCTGCAGCCAGATGGAACGCCGGCTTACAGCCTTGTTTATAAAAGCAAAGCAGTAATAAAACCCAGTAAACTTGGCCTGGAACTAAAAGATGATAAAAAATCTTTGCTAAATGATTTTACGGTTGTAGATACCAAAACCGCCACATTTGATGAAACCTGGAAACCTGTTTGGGGTGAAGTCAATGCAATCCGAAATCATTACAATGAACTGGCCGTAACACTCAATCAAAAAGAAACCAACCGTCAACTGATGATTCGTTTTCGTTTGTTTGATGACGGGCTTGGCTTTCGCTACGAATTTCCGCAGCAAAACAACCTTGTTTATTTTGTTATCAAAGAAGAAAGAACACAGTTTGCGATGGCAGGGAATCATACTGCCTTTTGGATACCCGGCGACTATGATACGCAGGAATATGATTATACCCGGTCAAGACTTTCAGAAATAAGGGGGTTGCAGGAAAAAGCCAGGACAGCCAATTTGGCGCAGACTTCGTTTTCGCCAACGGGCGTTCAAACATCACTGATGTTGAAAACGGATGATGGTTTGTATATCAATTTGCATGAGGCCGCCCTGATCAATTATGCCTGCATGCATTTGAACCTGGATGATAAAAATTTGATTTTTGAATCGTGGCTAACACCTGATGCAAGAGGGGACAAGGGCTATATACAGGCGCCTGCAGTTTCGCCATGGCGCACCGTTATTGCGAGTGATGATGCCCGGGATATTCTCGCTTCAAAAATGACCTACAACCTGAATGAACCTTGTAAAATACCTGAAACCTCATGGATAAAGCCGGTGAAGTATATGGGCGTTTGGTGGGAAATGATTACAGGTAAAAGTTCGTGGTCGTATACCAATGATTTACCTGCGGTTCAGTTAGGAGTAACCGATTTTACAAAAGTGAAGCCGAACGGTACACATGGTGCCACAACCGCCAACGTAAAAAAATACATTGACTTTGCAGCGCAAAATGGTTTTGATGCGGTATTGGTAGAAGGTTGGAATGTAGGATGGGAAGATTGGTTTGGGCATTCGAAAGATTATGTATTTGATTTTGTAACACCCTATCCAGATTTTAATGTGGAGGAATTGCACAAGTATGCTGCCTCCAAAGGCATTAAGATGATCATGCATCATGAAACTTCCGGTTCTGTAAGAAACTACGAACGGCATATGGATACCGCTTACAAGTATATGAAGGCCAATGGCTATGATGCAGTAAAAAGTGGCTATGTAGGGCCTATACTTCCACGTGGTGAAAATCATTACAGTCAATGGATCGTGAATCATTACCAGTATGCCATTGAGAAGGCGGCAAGTTATCAAATTATGGTGAACGCACATGAAGCAGTACGTCCGACCGGGATTGCACGAACCTATCCCAACCTGATAGGAAATGAAGCAGCAAGAGGAACGGAGTACCAGGCTTTTGGTGGCTCCAAACCAAACCATGTAACCGTGTTGCCTTTTACGAGATTGATTGGTGGACCGATGGATTATACACCAGGTATTTTTGAAATGGACATCAGCAAGATCAATCCTGAAAATCACTCGCATGTAAATAGTACATTGGCCAATCAACTGGCTTTGTATGTAACGATGTACAGCCCGTTGCAAATGGCTGCAGATTTCCCGGAGCATTACAACCGTTTTTTAGATGCCTTCCAGTTTATTAAAGATGTGGCCGTGGATTGGGATGAGAGCAAATACCTGGAAGCGGAACCGGGAGATTACATAACCGTGGCACGTAAAGCAAAGGGAACAGCTAAGTGGTTTATAGGAAATGTAAATGGCGAACAAATAAGGACATCCATCATTACACTCGATTTTTTAGACCCGGGTAAAAAGTACGTGGCCACCATATATGCCGATGCTAAAGATGCAAATTATAAAACCAACCCACAGGCTTATACCATTCGTAAGATAACGGTAACCAATAAATCAAAGCTATCAACTATAAGTGCGCCAGGCGGCGGTTATGCAATCAGTATCATACCGGCTAATTAAGTTGCCCTTTTTAAGTGATTATTTTTCAATCACGAAGGCTGGAACTTGTATAGGTTTTGCTTCTTGTTTGTAGACAAAGAAAGGTAAGGTGTGTATACAAATGTTAAGGTTTTTTATGCGATGCTTGTAGTGAACCATTGTGAGTGAGACGCAAATTTTGTCTTAAACAGGAGCGGGGTTAATCTTTTTTAAGACCAAGTCTTTCCATTACCATTTCCTTTTTAGATTTTGAAACAACTAATTGTTCCCCGGTTTGCAATTTTACATACCCGCCATCTGAACGCACCAGGTGAGTGATAAAGCCCAGATTCACTACTGTTGAATGATGAATGCGGATGAATAAATCTGGCGGCAGCAATTCCTCAATATCTCCCAGGGTTTTGGATACAAGAATGTGTTTTTTATTATCAAGAAAAACTTTGGTGTAGGCTCCTTCAGCCTGGCAATAAATTATATGACTTACCTGCACAAATTCAAAACCCTCTTTATAGGGTAGCGCAATTTTTTGTTGTGCCGAAGGTTGCCTGATATTACGCAGCAGGTTTTCTATATGGATATTGCCCTGCTGCTGGGTCATTTTTAATTCTGCTTTTTTAACTGCTTCTTTTAAATCATTGGCATCGATGGGTTTCAATAAATAATCGACTGCACTCAGGCGAAATGCTTTTGCAGCAAACTGACCATGAGCGGTTGTAAAAATGATAGAAAAATTTATTTCATCCAGCAACTCCAGCATTTCAAAGCCATTCATCCAGGGCATTTCTATATCCAGGAAAATCAAATCCGGTTTTTCTTTTTTTATAGTGAGGATGCCTTCTTTAGATGAATGACAAAGAGATATAACTTCTACTGAAGGACAATAATTGGTAATATCCTTCTTTAACATATCTGCATTTTGTGGTTCGTCGTCTATGATAACGGCTCTTATCATTTTAATTGAGTTTAAAGGTAAATGTTACTATCGTACCACAAGCCTTTCCATTTTCATGCTTATCAATGGTTTCAATTGTTGCATCCATGTCATTTAATAACTTTCCTAAATTTAATCTTGCCTGTGATAAGAACACCCCTTTTGATTCATGCAAAATTGGTGAGGCAGATTTATTTAGTTTAGATCTGTCCCGTCCAATGCCATCATCTTCCACCTTACAAATAATGGATTCGTTATTTTCATTTCCAGTTACAGTTATATTAATATTTCCTTCACCCCTTGGCACAATGCCATGCCATATAGCATTTTCAATAAACGGCTGTATGATTAATGCCGGAACCATTACAGATTTCAAATCGAGGTTTGGATCAATATCAAACAGGTAATTCAATTTGCCATTTAAACGCATCGCCTCCAGTTGTACATATAAGCGACAGGTTTCAATTTCATCGTACAAACTTATTTGTCGTTTATCTGAATTTTGAAAAAGAGTCCGCATCAATTTTGAAAATGTAGTAAGGTAATTGATAGCTCTATCTTCTTCTTTAAGTTGCATCAGCGACTTAATTGAGTTCATGCAATTGAAAATAAAATGCGGATTCATCTGGGCTCTTAAAGCCCTCGCTTCCATTTCCAACAGCTCCTTCTCGTGTATAGATTTCTCTTTCTCAACTTTTAACAATTGTGTTTGTATCTCTGTAACTATAAACCATGACTTTGACAATTTAAGTAACGACGTGAGACTTATATAGACCACAAAAAAATTAGCGACCTGCAAAAAACTAAAATAGGAAATAAAAAAATAATCCGGTAATACCGAATTTGACCATGTTGAAAAGAAGCTGAAATTAATCCAGGAGAAAAGCGCTATAACGATAATAATTAAAATAAAATACCAGGTCCAGTATTTCGTTTTCCTTAACCAGGGAAGTAAATACTCAAGGTTAATGTAAACAGGTGGTAAAATAAACAGGTGAAATAAGGTTGTATAAATGTAATCTATTCTCTCCGGTCTGCTTCCTACCTTAAACAAATGGAGAACGATATAGAATGACAAAGCCCAAAATAAAACGTGCTGTAAAACACGAAGCCAGGAGTTGTTAAACCATGATCTGTTTGTTAACATGTACTAGTTTTTTCGTTCCAGCGTAATGATGCTTCCTCCCTTGTACAATCGATCATCATGCCCATACTTTTCTAAAAACTGTTCCAGTTCCTTTGACGAAGCCGTAATAATAAATGTACCAAATAACGGATCGTATTCATGTTTAATCCTTATTTTTCCGGCTAAAATTATTTCTTTAATATAGTCTCCATTAAGAAATTGCAGCTGTGCTGTGTTTTGATTCTTCCATTCAAATTTTGCGATGATAGAACCGTTTAAACTGTTTTCCACGTCCAAATAAGCTTTCTTATCATTCTTATCATTACATTCTTCCTGGGATAAATTAATAAATTTACTACCACCCACATTCACAAATGCTGCCGACCATATATAATTAAAACTTTCATTTCCGTAAGTTATAATATAATGCTGCAAATAAAATATAGAGTCCCGTTCGGAAATGGGATTATTACTGGTTCTGGCCTCTTTGAAAATATTATTCAATTTACTGTCTACGAGTTTTTGTATCCTTATTTGTTTTTCATCCCCGGTCCAAACACCCGTTATCCTGTTATCTGTAACTATATTTTCATAAGTTGCCAGATTTTGCAAGCTGGTGATGCAGGAACTAAGGGTAAAAACGTCCATAATTAACGGTATACTAAAAAAGAAGAATCGCATTGTAAAATATTTTAGTAATTGATAGTACGTGTACAGCTATAAGCTTCCTCATATGCTTTTGGGTTGTCGCTAAATTTCACCAGGTATTCCTGTAACTCTTGTGTAGAAGCAGTTATAACTCTTCTGCCGTTTTTTTCATAACTCATCCGGATCTGCTTTTTATCAATCAGCTCATTTACAAAGTCACCATCAAATCTTTTTAGTGTAAAGGAATTCAGGTTAGATATGTCAATCCTGTAACAGCTATGAAGCTTTGTAAATTGTTCTTTAAAAACTTTATCTATCTCTTGTTGATTTTCCATTTCTGCAGGGTAGAAATCCAGGTAAAAGTATTTTCCGATTTTTGCCAGGAATACAAATTCCTGAGATGTTGATTTACCATTGCTGTCTTTCCAGGTTACTAAATATCCTTTATCAGCTATTTGTCTGATACCCGGATATAATTCTGTGGTTCTTGTATGGTTGATTGTTTCAAAAAGAATAGAACCTTTAAAAATAGAACCCTTCTTAGTTTCTCTAGTATATATCCAATTCTCAATCAGTTCCGGTTTAAAAACTACATCCTTTTCTGTAAAAAATGGATATAGTGTTGTAAGACAACCGGTGAAAGAAATTGTCAGGATGATAAGACATACTATAAGATAAAACCTCTTCATAGTGTGAAAGTATCAACTTTCTCCAGCTTTTTATAGCGTAGTTTGTAATCACTCGCCAGCAATATACAATTGGCCATTTTCAACTGATAAATATTTCCGACAGGCTACAATTTTCAACTACCGACCCAGGTGAGCAACTTACCAAATACTCATTATATTCATTCCGGTATACCTATAATCTTGTAGAAAATTATGCAGAAGAAATATCTCTCTTTTTAAATAATGCATACAAGAAAAAGTATGATACCCGGAACCAAAATTTTGCATAATAATATGTGGTTGGCAAAGCGGCTGGCAACTTTTTAATTTTTTTTTTAAGGAAACAAGTGGGCTGCAATTATTTTAATTGAATAATCAAAATGAGGCAATTATGTTTTGGATAATATGCAACAATACTACCTGTTTGGTTCAACTGTTTGCAAATTCCATTACAGACAAAGTTGGTGATGTTTTCATTTGCAGTTTATACTTATTGTAAAAACAAAAGATTAAAAACCAATATACCAATGCCTGTTGAGGCTGTAGTTTTACTATAGAAATAAATGATTCATTTAAAAGAAGCCTTTATCTTTTTTAGCTACGTCACTCAACCGAGCATAAAGGATTTAGGAGCGCTAAGTTTTACGAAGAACCACCCGGTTTAATAATGCCCTATAAAATATCACTATGCTTTTTTAACAATGCATGTATGTATCCTTTTGAAACAATTTTCACATGTTCTATTAACTGCCTGGTATCTATTTTATAACTACTAAAATAATAATCATGAAATCAAAAATTACGTTTCTTACTACGTTTGCATTGCTATATTTAGCATTGGCAACCAATGCACAAAAGTTTTATTATCCCAAGCCCAACAGTGATCAAATAGCTTTTGGTAAAAAGCTGACGCCTCCTCCAACAAGTGAAAGAGATGCTGCTATCAAAAAAATGTATGGTAAAAAAAATATGGATTTGCCGTCAACAACTTTTGATACGTTACTCAGGCAATTTGTTGTTACCACTCCCGGTAGCAAGAGTTTACAGTTTTCTTCGTCCCCCTCTTACAGTAATTCAGGTTCAGTACAAACTGCTACAAATGCAAAAACTACTCCCTCAGGTTTTCATCTAACAAAAGATATCAATACAGCAACCGTGGGAAGCTATCCTTATAATAATCCTGCCAATGCACTTGCTAATTTTGCTGTACTTAATAACATAAGTTATTTTGCTGCCAATGATGGTATTCACGGGGCTGAACTATGGAGAAGTGATGGCACTGCTGCTGGTACTTACCTTGTAAAAGATATTATTCCGGGCAATGATTCAGGAGCTGCTGTTAATGGTTTGATAGCTGCCAATGGCTTATTGTTTTTTGCTGCTTCAACCAATGATAATGGTGTAGAGCCATGGGTTTCTGATGGAACAGAACAGGGTACGCATTTACTAATGGATATATATCCCGGATCATATGGCAGCAATCCAAACCAGTTTGTTAATGTGAATGGTTCCGTATTTTTCAGTGTGTCCACCTATGGCTATAACAACCAATTATGGAAAACAAATGGAACGGAAGCAGGTACCGTACTGGTAAAAGATATTCAGCAATCAGGCATTGGTTATGGTAACATTTTTGAATTGACTGCGGTAAATGATATAGCCTGGTTTATTGCTTACACCTATAATACGGGTTACCAGGTTTTTAGAAGCGATGGTACAGATGTGGGTACTTTTTCTGTAAAAGATATCGGGTACAATTATTCAGATTACTCTGCCCCCACGCAGTTAACCGCATACAATAACAAACTTTATTTTTCCGGAGATGATGGGTCGGGCAGAAGACTATGGGAATCAGACGGCACCTTCGACGGCACGATTGTTTCTGCCAATTTTAACGACGTTTTTATACAGCACGATAACATAAATATTTATACAAATAAACCCTTTCCCGTTCTCAATAATGTTTTATACCTGGCAGGCTACACCCTGGCAGACGGTGGTGGTTTATATAAATACAATGCTTTGAATGCCGGTGGAATAACACTG
Organism: Chitinophagales bacterium; assembly: GCA_038210625.1. GTDB lineage: Bacteria > Bacteroidota > Bacteroidia > Chitinophagales > Chitinophagaceae > Ferruginibacter. The sequence continues at coordinate 23,681 of JBBQWL010000037.1, forward strand.
GTAAAAGACCTGACAACCGGTTTGGAAACCGATTATGTTGCACCGGATGAAATGTGTGCTGTAAATAATGTACTCTATTTTAGAGTGGTCAATAATACCGGAGGCCTGCATGATGAATTATGGAGTACAGATGGAGAAACAGCCAATACTCAGCCGGTTAAATTATTTGCTCCGGGAGAATATGCATACAGTTATTACAAGGGCGGTGGCACCTTGTATTTTATTGAACACGACAATGTTTATGGAACTGAATTATGGAAAAGCAACGGTACCGGTGCCGGAACAACAATTGTAAAAGATATTATTCCTGGTGCCGGAAGTTCATTTCCATATTATCTGACTTTTTGCAATAGTAAATTAATTTTTAATGCCGCCGATAATGATCATGGATATGAATTATGGACATCTGATGGTACCAATACAGGTACTGCATTGGTGAAAGATATAAATACATACAGTGATGGATCAAATGCAGGCTTTTGGTATAAGGGTACGGGCTCCACAGGAGATGCTGTGGTGTTCAACGCCTTTACTCCCAGCCTGGGAGGTGAATTGTATAAATCGGATGGAACACTTGCAGGTACTGTATTGTTAAATGATATTGCGGGTGGCCCGGATTGGTCCTTTCCCAATGCTTTTCTTTTTAAAAATAATGTAAATTACTTTATTGGTGACAATGCAATAGGGACTTCATTTTATAAGACTGATGGCACATCCGCCGGGCTAAAAAGAGTTGCAGCTTACATCAACCGGGATAATTATTATGTGGTCAATTTTAATGTAACAGATAATGGCCAATTATTTTATGTACTGGGCAACAAGCTTAGCGGTGGATATGAACTATGGCACAGCGATGGAATTGATGGAAGCGGCATACTGCTCAATTCATTTATTTATGATAATGATTATGTGGTTATCATCGGCAACACAGGATATTTTGCAGCCGGCGATTACGATCATGGGTATGAATTATGGAAAAGCGATGGAACGGTGGCCGGAACAAAATTAGTAAAGGATATTAATGCCGGGTACAATGGATCGTATCCTTACAGTTTATTTGTTTACAACAAGAATATTTATTTTGGAGCGTATGATGGCTTTGGGTTAAACTATTCGCTTTTTAAAAGTGATGGAACCGAAAAAGGCACTGTAAAATTGAAAAATATTACCCCTGCTTCTTTCTTTGAAAGATTTGCTGATCCCACGTCTCAAATTTTCTGTATATCAAATAATACGTTGTATTTTAATGCCACTGATTTTAATGCTTACGGTGCTGAGCTGTGGAAAACGAACGGCACAGAGGCGGGTACTAAACTGGTAAAAGATATCAATCCATATTACAGCTCAAACCCGGCGAATTTAACTGATGTAAACGGCACATTATTTTTTACAGCAGATGATGGTACGCACGGTACCGAACTTTGGTCAACCAAAGGCACTTCACAGAGCACAATGATGGCAAAAGACATTTCCCTTTATTATGGCAGTGATCTTTTTAACCTTTGTAGTGCAGGTGGTAAATTATATTTTATAAATGGGTCGTCCAATCCAAAATCATTGTGGTCATCGGATGGTACAGTGGCTAACACCAACCCGGTGAATGATGCAGTAGTAAATGGTCTTACCGACATATCACATCTCACTCCGGCTGGCAATAAACTTTTTTTTGGGGGATACACAAAACAGTACGGAACGGAATTGTATGAAGGGGATGCTGGTGCTATAACATTTATGGCCGCCAGGGTAACTCCCCCAATTATTGAGAATACGACTACCCGGTTTGATGCACTTTTATATCCAAATCCGGCACGGGGTATGGCTGCATTACAAATAAAAGGCGACGCTGGTAATGTAACCGTTTCAATAACTGATATGTCTGGTAAAACAGTTTGGCAAAACAGGTATACCAATCAAACTCAAATTAATTTACCTGTGGAAAAATTAAGCGCAGGCATGTACATGATCACGATAAACAATAGTACAACAAGTAAGATCATTGAGCTTGTAAAAGAATAAAAATTGAACGTTGTGTTTTTTAAAAGGTCAAGTCATTAAATTAAAAATCAATTTGCTGCGATGTCATCTATTGTAAAAGATGACATCGCTTTAAGGTCCGTTAGCCGTGAAATTTGGTATTGCATTACAGCAGTACCATACATGGGTGCCGACTATCAAATTTTGAAGATCCGATGTTTGATGATAGGAAAACAATTTTTAAATTTATATTTTACTTCTGATTATGGATCAGATTTATAAATGCCTTTTTCTTTATATCGGTTGTGAAACCAATAAAGGGAAATTTATTGGTATTATAGACAATACCTTATTAATCTATACAGAATACAAACAGGTAGAGGAATACGATCGGCTCCTTTTGGGCGATAAGTTATTTCTTTATTTAAGGGTTCTCTCAGACATCACAAATGAGCAAAGCAAGGAATTGATTAAAAAAGGGCTTTCTATTGGTCGTCCATTCGGGTATTCTTTTTCTAATCATGGATTCTTATATCTCCTTTCTTTACACGTGGACCTTTTTGGGCTAATAAATGCGGGAGTTGCCAGGGATATCAAATTGCAGGAGGATGAAGTATGAGTTTCGTAATGCTACATAGTTCGAATTATGATAGGTTTGCTTTGTGCTGTAAGTATGTTTTCATCTAAATAGTTAGCCTTTGTAATACCAATCAATAAGACGAAATTTTTATCAATACCTGATCTTCAATCTTACCATTTTACTTATTTTTTAATTGTAGGATATGGAACAAATTCAGTGTCATCACCCTTTATTTTATCAAAGGTTTGATCCTTCCATTTTTGCCTGGCCTGGTCTATTAACTCTTTACTACTCGAAACAAAATTCCAGTCAATCAACCGTTCTTCGGGAAAAGTTTCGCCGCCAAAAATATAAACGGTGGTGTTTGCCTCCATGATAAATTCACAGAGCGAGCTTTTGTTGGCTACCACGATCTGTTTAGGTAAAAAAGTATTTCCTTCAATGATTACACTTCCTTCTAAAATATATAAACCCGTTTCTCCATACAAGTCCTTACCTATATTCAATTGTTGACGGGCTTTGCTTGTAATTTCAATCATATACAATTTACTGTAAACAGGTACCGGAGATTTTTTTTCAAAAGCTTCTCCGGCTATCAATTTAAACTCAAGGTCTCCTTCTTTCCATGCAGGAATAGTTGCTTTACTAATGTGATGAAATTCAGGATCCATTTGTTCCAATGCTTTTGGAAGTGCCACCCATATTTGCAGGCCGTGCAGGTGTTTTTCTGAATGCCGTAAATAGTCCGGCGTTCTTTCAGAATGCACGATGCCTTTGCCCGCAGTCATCCAGTTTACTTCGCCAGCTTTTATTTCCAGCTCATTACCTATCGAATCCCGGTGCATAATACTGCCTTCAAAAAGAAAGGTGAGGGTAGAGAGACCAATGTGTGGATGCGGCAGCACATCAAAATTTTCCCGCTCATTCATCTTTACCGGGCCCATGTGATCAATATAAATGAAAGGCCCTACCATTCTTTTTTGTCTAAACGGTAGTAGACGGCCCACCATAAAACTGCCAATGCTGGCGGCTCTTTCTTCAATAATCAGGTTGATGTTAGACATACTGGGTAATAATTGATTTACTTTTCAGCGGTTGAATGTTTATGTAGCGGTAGTTGCCAGTTATACCGGGTAGCCAACAACCGAAGTGTGAAGATAGCAGTAATGCAAATTGCTTCCAACAGCATTTGAGATACCATTACTTTTCTTAAAAGAAAATAAATAAGGCCTCCAAAAATACATGCTGTGGCGTAAATTTCTTTTTGAAAAATAAGTGGAATATTGTTCAATAAAATATCCCTGATAACGCCTCCAAAACACGCCGTGATGGTGCCGAGTGCAATGCAAATAGCAGGATGCATGTTAAGAAGAATTCCTTTTTGAATGCCGACCACGGTGAAGAACCCAAGGCCGAAAGAGTCAAACAGCAGCAGGGTTTTATTGAAGTTTTTAATCGTGTTTGTAAAAAGTAGCACGGCTGCTGTGCTGATCAACACAAGTATTCCCTGGCTTAAATCATACATCCACTTTACAGGCACATCGCCGGTTAGCACGTCCCGCAGGGTGCCGCCTCCCAAAGCGGTTACAAAGGCAATGATAAATATGCCGAATACATCCAGTTTTTTTTCCATTGCGGCAAATGCCCCTGCAATGCTAAACGCAATAATACCTACCATGTCAATAATCCTGGTAATTTCCATTCGCTAATTTGGATTTACTGTTGCTATCGTTTTAAAGATAAAAATTGTTTCGCATTGCCTGGTACATAAATTAAACAAGCAACCTTCTCATCATGCATCTTATCAGCGAACCATTAGTGCCCGTTTGTTATTTCAACCAGTCATTCAAATCCTTTAACACGGTTGTAGTAATCTGGTGTCCTATCGGGTATTCGTGATAGGTTAAGGATAACCCTAAATTTTCCAGGTACGCTTTTGCTTCTCTTGCATAATGGATAGGCAACATATTGTCTTGCAGACCATGTGCCACAAAAATTCTTATTTTTTTAAGGTAGTCGTCTTTTCTTACAAGTGGTCTTATTTCATCGGGTATTCTGCCGCTTAATGAAATGATGCCCTGTACTTCATCCGGATGGGTTAACCCGACGCTGTAGCTCATAATAGCGCCCTGGCTAAAACCGCCCAGGTATACTTCATCTACAAGATATTGCTGCTTTATTTGTTTGATGAAGGCCCGTATAACTTCCCTGCTAGATGCTTCCTGCTCTGCATTTATTACAGGCTTACCTGTTGAAAAATCAACATTGTACCAGGCATATCTTCCTGCACTTAAATTAAACTGACCTCTCGCAGCAATCACATAAGCATCTGCCGGTAACTGATTAGCAAAGCTGAATAAATCCTGTTCACTGCTGCCTACACCATGCAGCAAAATAATTGCTTTTTGCTTTGTTGATTTAACGGCAGGCTCTTTTATAAGATAGTTTAAAGCAATACCATTTGCGGTAGCTGTACCAGCTTTTTTTATAAGAGGTGTTGGCATTTGACTATTTTTATTTTAATCTGAAAAGAAGAGCATTAGCACTACAAACAAATGGTTGAAGCCTATGCTAATTATCCCAATTTTACTGACGTCATAGTAAGTGAACCACCTACTGCTTTATCATTAAAGAACGAAACACTGTCTTTATTTGTTTTTAAACCTAAGGTGTACATCAATGGCAGGTAATGTTCAGGAGTAGGAATAGCAAGCATAGCTTCTTTACCTAAGCCGGTGTAATTGATTAACGGGTTGTGATCGCCTGCCTGTATTAATTCTTTGAATTTGTTGTTCATTTGTTTGGCCCAATCATAAGCATACTCCTGGTCGTTTAATTTATCCCAGGCTACCATCCTCAAATTGTGAACCATGTTGCCACTTCCGATGATCAATACACCTTTCTTTCTTAAGGCATACAATTCCTTAGCCAGATCATAATGGTATTGTGGGCCCTTTGTATAATCGATACTTAACTGTAACACCGGAATTTTTGCTTCAGGATACATGTGCCTCACAACAGTCCATGTGCCATGGTCCAGGCCCCAATCATGGTCCAGCGTTATGTTTGCTGAGTGAAGCAATTCGGATGTTTCTTTTGCCAAAACAGGATTGCCGGGGGCAGGATATTGCACATCAAAAAGCGCTTGTGGAAAGCCGCCAAAATCATGGATGGTTTTCGGGAAATCCATTGCAGTTATTTGTGTGCCTTTAGTAAACCAATGTGCGGATACTACCAATACGGCTTTAGGTGTAGGTATTTCTTTTGCCATCTGTGTCCACCTGCGGCTGAACTCCGTGTCTTCAATGCCATTCATAGGTGAACCGTGCCCAATGAACAAAACAGGCATAAGCTGTTCCTGATCATTTAAACTGCTTGTAAAATTTTTGAATGCTGATAATGTTGTCATAGCTATTACTCCTTTTGTGATAGTTGTTATAAAAGCTGCTCTTTTCATGTAAAACCAGTTTGTGTTTTAATACGCTGCCGTAAAACGCTGTTGAATATGTTTTGGTTTTTCCAATTCGTCTACGATGGCTACCGCGGTATCTTCTACAGAAATAATGCTTCTGCCGTTTGCATCAAACACAGGATTTTCCAATCCGGTTCTGTAGGTTCCTTTTCTTGTTCCGGATGTGCCCTGGTGCATTTCTACCGCCGGGCTAAAAAAAGTCCAGTTAAGAATTTGTTCTTCTTTAATGATGTTGAGGTAATCTCTTGCGGCCAATGCGCCCGGTTTCCATTCGGATGGAAAACCTTCAGTGTCTACAATTTGCCGGCCGGTAGCAATGAATAAACTACCTGCTCCACCTACAACAATCAACCGCTTTACTCCCGACTTCTTAACAGCTGCCTGTATGGCTTGCGAACCTTTTAAAAATTCATTGTATAAATCGGGATTTGTCCATCCGGCATTGTATGCACTAATTACAGCATCGTTACCGGCCATTGCATTTGTTATTTCAACTTCATTCAACACATCGGCTGAAACCACTTCCAGGTTTTCCTGCTGAATTAATTTCCCGGTATGGCGTACAACGGTTGTAACCTGGTGGCCTCTTTGCAACAACTCTTTTAAAATTGCTTTTCCTACAAATCCGGATGCACCTATTAAAGCTACTTTCATTTTATTAGTTTTTTATTTTAATTATTGATAAAATGGCAAAGGTTGGGTCTTGAACATTGCTATGATGCTTGTTGATTGCCGGGCGTTTCCGGGTGAGTAAATAATCAACTGAATATTTACCACTGCCTGCAAATAGTAATACAACGTATACCAACAGGTAATGTAAGGCAGACTCCTTTATAGCAAACGGGTCAGCTGCATGAATTATAATTACTGCTACCAACATGGTAATGATTGGGAGTACTGTTGCTACCCTTGTTGCGAAGCCTGCTAAAATAAATACAGAACAAAATACTTCTGCAAAAACGGCAAAGCACAGGGAAATTGTTGCACTCATGCCCATCACCGGCGGAAATTGGACGGGCTCACCGGAAAAAAGCATCATCAGTTTAGGGAGACCATGTGTCAGCATTAAGACTGCTATTCCAACTCTTGCTATTAACAGCGCCATGCCTGTTGTAACGGATGTGTTATGTACACTTAATATCTTTTTCATCTTTAATTTTTTCTACTTTTTATGATTGTTTTTTGAATAAACGCTTCATCCGCTTTTATCCCTATTTTTTTATAATTTAAAAATTAGTTGTGTAATATTTTCCAGCCTGCCAGCCAGTTATAGTTGTATTTAATACCTAACTGAATAAGCAAAAGCTGCATATTTTCCAATGTTCTGCTTACCGATAAATTACCTGCTATAATTGGATTGAAACCTGCTGTGGCTACAATTTCAGCAACTGTTTGCAGGGCGTCGTCATCATTGCCGGCAATAAAAGCATCAGCCTGCATACCTTCAATAACGGGTGTTGAAAAGTCGCCTGCGAATGTGGTGTTGAATGCTTTGATCACTTTTGAATCGGGCAGTAATTTTTGTAACTCTTCTGCAGCGCTCGTATCGGGTAATGTTACCAATCCATCATAAGTTGTATTTAAAGGATTGGCAATGCTGATGACAATTTTTTGATTGGCTACTTCTTTGATTTTTGCCGCTATTTCTTTTTCCGCCTCAAAGAGAACGGCGAGGATAATTATATCAGCTTCCCAACTGGCTTCTGCGGGGCAAACTGCGGCTTCTACATCCGCATCTGGATTGTTGTTTTTTATTTCATTTACCAATGCATCCAGGGCGGCTTGCTCATTTCCTTTTAAAAGCAACCTGTAGTTGCCTTTTGAAATTGCTTTTGATATAGCAGTGCCCATGTGTCCGTTAGCTCCAATAATTGTTATGGTTTGTTTTGTTTGCATAATCTTTAATTTGATTACACAAAGCTACCATCACAACATGCGATGTCCATTGCGTTTGGGCAAGAAATAGTATTGACAAAAGTCAATGAAATAGGAGCGCAGTTAAACCAGGCCTATTTGCGGGTCATCTTCTGGCGAACCCTGCTCAATGTTTCTGGTGTAAGGCCCATGTAGGAGGCGATCATGTGCTGGGGTACCCGTTGTACTATGTCCGGATAAAGTGCTATAAAGTTCGCATACCTTTCCTCTAATGAAGAGCTAAGGATCGAAGTCAATCTTTTTTGCATGGCGATATAGGCGCCTGTAATATTCAGCCTGGTGAAGGTTTCGTATTTCGGTAGTTGCTGTAATAATTCTTCATGTGCCTGCTTACCTATCAGCACCAGTTCAGCATCTTCAATCGCATCTATATTGTAAGTAGCGGGCTCACCCGTGATAAAACTATACAGGTCAGAAATAACCCATCCTTCCATGCCAAACTGAATGATACGTTCATTGCCACTTTCATCAATAGAATAAGCTTTCAATGCGCCTTTTTCAATAAATGCAATGGACTTACATATATCTCCTTCCTGCAAAAGATATTGTTTTTTGCGTAGCTTTTTTGGTGTGAGGTACCGTTTAACCTGTAGTTCCTCCTCCCTTGTAAGCGGAATTTTTTTGTTGAAATTCTGAAAGAATAGTTCGTACATAAGCGGCGGCTATTTGTAAAAGTCCTTGCTGCTATAAATCCGGGTTGCATTGCCATCGCTTTCAATCTGGAACACATTAAAACCTTTCAATTTTAGTTCGCTATTGAATGTAGAAGCCGGATGGTTGTTTTTAATTTGCATACAGTAAAATTAATTTAAGTAGTTATGTCTGTACCTATTAATAGAAAATTGTTATAAAGCCAGCGCAACTCCATTTTGAATAGCTTTATCATAATTACGTTTATTGAATTTATATAAGGATGGCGATCGGTGTGCACCGATGCGCTTTTTTTGATCCAGCTTTTTTATGATATCCAGCGCCATTAATTTCTTTGTAAAATTCCGCTGGTCTAATTTTTTATCCAGTATCGCTTCGTATAAAGATTGCAACTCTGGTAGGGTAAATTTTTCCGGCAACAAATTATACCCAATGGGCTCATTATGTATTTGTAACTGCAACGTTTTTTGTGCATCCTTTACCATGTCCTCATGATCAATTATCAAAGAAGGTATATCATGTATATCATACCACTGGCTATCGCTGTCATTAAATTTCTTTTTAAGCGTCACTTTGCTAAAGTCTGTAAGTGCATAATAGGCTACCGATATAAACCTGTCCAAAAACCATTGCATGGTTGCAGGGCTTGCCCGCTCTTTTTGAAGCAGGTGTTTCATGTAAATGGTCTGGTCTTTAGTTCTGTCCCTGTTGCCATACGTTTTAAATTGCTTCAAAAAAACGCCTTTTAAACCCGTTCTTTCTTCCAGTACTCTGTAAGCGGCGTCATCTACATTTTCATTTTTTTTAACAAAACCGCCGGGCAATTTTGCCCTGGCCATACCCGCTACCTCGTTACATAATATTTTCATCTGCTTATCATGATAACCCACTATAATACAATCTACCGATACATGCGAAAGGCAATCTATGGGCAGCCTGTCGGAATCTGAAAAAAAAGGTCCTTTTGTATACATAACACGAATGTAACCAAATATCAGAGAGGAGGATATATAAGCGTTGCATAATTTTTAAATTGTCAATCAGTAAAAAGTACTGATTATTTCATCACAGAATGGTTTCAAATAAAGTTTTTATTTAAAATCTGAAATTTTCAATAAGTAAAAATTACTGAATGAAAAAAATGCCCTATACTTGTAAAGTATTTAATTGATTGTTATGAAAAGAAAATGCCTTTGAAAAGTGCTTAGTCTTCCGTTTTCCTTCCTGTTATTGTTACTATGGGTGGAAAGGAAAAACGATGCATTGAAAGGAGGTGTCAATCAATTAGTTTATAATGAAATTTTCTTTGTTCCCATATTTTACCCACAAGATCTTGTGCTAATGACAAATTACGATAGGCGCCCTGAGGCTATTATTTAACACTTAAATTAAAATTAAAAATGAAAAAGTTATTTTTTGCTGTGATCCTGTTTGTACAGGCTTCATCATCTGCTCAAACAACCACCTGGAAGAATGATAAAATGCATTCTAAACTTAAGTTTACAGTAACACATCTTTTGGTCTCTGATGTTGATGGCTTATTTAAAATTTTTGATGTTACCATTACTACATCAAAGCCCGATTTTAGTGATGCTATTTTTGAGCTTTCAGCAGATGCGGCTTCCATAAACACCGAAGTTGAAATGCGTGACAACGATTTAAAAAGCGCCAACTTTTTTGATGTGGCAACTTATCCGAAAATCACCTTCAAAAGCACTTCAATACAGCCGGATGGGCAAAATAAGTATAAGCTTACCGGTAACCTTACCATGCATGGCGTTACAAAGTCTGTAACAATGGATCTTTGGTATCGCGGTACAACAGAAAACCCCATGAACAAACAAAAAGATGCAGGGTTTAAATTAACCGGTACCATAAAACGTTCCGATTTTAATATCGGTTCAAAAATGCCATCCGCAGTTGTTAGCGAAGAAGTAGAGATTAAAGCGGACGGAGAGTTTGGAAAAGCAGGTTAATACTATTCATTTCAACAAGCATTATTTCTTTATCACATTGTATTTAACTTCTTATTAAGTAACACCCGCTTGTTTCAATCATTTTATCAAAGTGTTACTGTAAAAGGAGACGATGTTTTGTTTGTCACCCTTTGTAATCTTTAAATTTTATTTATACCTGGCAAAAAGTAAACAACAAGTGGGATTTTTTTAGCCGGGCTGAAGCAATACTATGAGCTTTATGGGCAATCGCACTCTTGTACTGTTTATTCTTTATTGAGCAAAATACAAAGTCACTAATCTATTCATAACACAAAATAAAAAAAAACATCCATGGTTAATGTTTCTCATCTTAAACCAGATAGCAAAATAAAAAAATGCCTGGTAGCCTGTGCAGTTGTAATTGTCATTTTATTTGTCAATAATGTTTTTGCGCAATTGCCGGTAAAGCCACTTGCTCCTCAAAAAACATTGTTGCAAAGCAACGACCCTAAACTTGCCGCCAACAAAAAACTGGTGTATGATTGCTGGCGCGAAGTTTTAGAGGCTGGACACATGGAATTTGTTGAGAAATATCTTGCTGAAACTTACATGCAGCATAACCCAACTGTGCCAACAGGGAGAAAAGGATTTGTTGATTTGTTTTCAAGATTTGCGAAACCTCAACCAATTGTTGATACCATAAAAGCGCCGGTAGTGGCCATTATTGCCGAAGGAGATTTGGTAGTAACAAGTTTTGCTGCAAAATTGCTAGAGCCATCAGACAGCACCAAATCATATACAACCACCTGGTTCGATATGTTTCGCATAGAAAATGGAAAATTGACAGAACATTGGGATGGCGCTTCAAAATCGAAGAATTAATTTTCTGTAAAAATCTTAGCAATTTATCATCATCAAAAACTAAAAAATGAAAAGCAACCGCAGAGCATTTTTAAGCAGGATGTCATTGGCAACTGCTGCATTAACTATTCCCGGATTCGTATATCCCTTTGCATGCAGTGGTGATGACTACGTGGAGACAGAAACAACACACGGCCGCATTAAAGGAATTAGAAATGAAGGCGTAAATATATTTAAAGGCATCCCTTACGCAGGAAAAATTTCTGGCGACCGGCGGTTTAGAAGGCCTGCTCCTTTAGCGCCATGGACGGGCGTACGGGACGCTTTGCAGTTGGGCGCTCCTGCCTTTCAGCCGCTCAATGGAACACGTGGGTTAAATGAGCCAAAACCAAATGAAGATTGCCTTTTCCTGAATGTTTGGACGCCTGCTAATGATAATAAAAAACGGCCCGTGATGTTTTACAATCATGGTGGAGCTTTTGTTGGTGGGTCCGGTGGCGCAGTTGACCAGGATGGTTCAAACCTTGCCCGCTTATTTGACGTAGTGGTTGTAGAAACAAATCACAGGTTAGGCATTATGGGATTTCTGTACCTTGATGAAATAGCCGGAGTTGAATACGCAGGTTCGGGCAATATGGGAATGTTAGATATCACCGCTGGTTTGAATTGGGTAAATAGAAACATTGCAGCTTTTGGTGGTGATCCGGATAACGTAATGATTTTCGGCGAATCTGGCGGAGGCGCTAAAACAACGTGTTTGTACGCTATGCCTGAAGCCGCCCCATTTTTCAATAAAGCATCCATTGAAAGCGGGCCTGGTATTCGTATGATACCCAAAGAAGCAGCCGCTGAAATGACGGCAATAGTTTTGCGGGAACTAAACATATCTCCAAAAGAATGGAGAAAGTTGCTTGAAGTGCCGGCAGAAGATTTGTTAAGTCTACAGATGAAGATGCCAGCATTAATGGCGCAATCCGATTACACTAAGAAAAATGGTGCTGTGGGTTTTGCACCCAACGCTTTCGCACCAGTGGTGGATGGAGTTGCACTTCCGCACCATCCCTTCGATCCTACTGCGCCAAACATTTCAAAAAACAAACCCCTGATGGTGGGGTGGAATGAAGATGAATACACCTTTTTTGCAATGGCATCCGGTGACACCGGCGCATTAAAAGGAGACTTTACATTTGCAGCATTACCGGCAAAACTTGAATCACAATTCGGTGTCAACACACAAAAAATTATTGATACCTACAGGCACACAAGACCAACCGCAACGGCATCGGATATTTGGGTAGCCATAGAATCAATTAACATGATGGGATTAGGTTCTATTAAAATAGCTGAACGAAAAGTACAACAACAGGGGGCACCTGTTTATCTATACAATTTTGGGTATAAGTCAGAATCAAAAGTGCCCGGTACTGATTACGCATTTGGAACGCCGCATGCGATGGATATTACGTTTAAATTCAACAACGAAGTGCCGGGATCAAAAGCAGATTTTTTAGGTGGCGACAAACCGGAACGTTTTGCCGCATCACACAACTTTGCAGAACTATGGACAAGCTTTGCAAAAACAGGCATGCCTTCAGCAAAAGGAGCACCAGCGTGGCCGGCCTATAATTTAAAAGACAGGCCCACAATGAAGATTGATAATAAATTAGAGGTAATCAATAATCGTTACAGTGAGGAGACAGCGATGTGGCGTTCTATTGGCAAGTTGTAATTTATTTTATGGCTGGAAGTAATAGAATTTGCAAGGTTTCGGGGGGAATCTTTTGACACCGGATAATAAAGTCAGTTCAGCGGGAGGCATTGTATTTGCCACCGGCCCAAATGAATTTATTGTTGTTTGAAAAGATTTCACCCTGTCATTCTCCCCAATAAAAAACGAAATCAATAAAACAAAAATAGATGTTGTGTTCACGGAGGATGGCTCATTCGTAAACGGCAAATGTATTATAACAGGAAGGTTGAATGGAGATGAAGGCACATGAGGTGGTGATTATGGTTTTGGTTTTAATAAAGTTTCTCCGCCTTGTTCAGGTTTCCAACAACAACTAACAGTAATTATAACTGTAAAATTTAAGGTGTATCAATATTAAAGTTTCAATCAATGCTGAAAATGAATTGATTTATAGTTACCTAAGAGAACAAGCGTTTCGATTTCCCATTTTAAACTCGTTTTTGATTGATTTAAGAATCGAACTGCCAGACCTGAGGAGTTGGTGGAACAGATACGCTGGCTGGATTAGGGTTTTAGTGAAATGGAAAATGCGTAACCCATTCAAATTTTGATTTGTCCATTTTGGTTGACAGGAATAGATTCGAACCACATAAATCTATAAAATCCATTTATTTAGGGGGCAAACAGGTAATTCGTTAAAGATCGTTAAAATACAAAACCCGCTCTGGTAGCGGGTTTTTGTATTTTAAAAGTTGTGTTACCCGACCTGGATTCGAACCAAGACAGGCAGAATCAGAATCTGCAGTACTACCATTATACTATCGGGCAATTTTTAGAAAGTGCAAACTTAAAGAAAAAATAAACAATCGTTTTTAAAATATTTACGCTCTTAAAATATACATTGTAAGGCCCGGGCTTATCAACAAGCTAACCAAATAATTGGCTTTAAACAACTCTTCTTCGCAATAAAAACAGTCCCAATAAGTTTATAAATCTGTTGTTAATATTTTATATTTTTTTACATTTTATCAAACAGGTAGTTATTTTTGCACGGTGAACAATGTTACGAGTTATGCGTATGATAAAAGCTATGGGTGGGGCGATGCCTGGCAGGACAGGTTGTTTCGTGTAAAGCTTATTGTCGTTTCTTTACTTTTTCTTGCCCAGTTGCTTTTACTGCCCTCTTTTTTTGCCATTATAGAAAAACGGGACGGTATGGTGTTAAATGACTGGGTATTGGAATACCTTCCGGCACATGATTTTTCAGTACTCATTTTCATCCTGATATGGTCCGTTTTTTTGCTTGCCATCATCCGAAGTGTGCAGGAACCCTCCATCTTTTTACCACTGCTCACTTGCACAGTGATGCTGCTGATGCTTAGAATTACCACTATCTATCTTTTTCCCCTCAACCCTCCGGATGGATTAATCGTATTAAAAGATCCACTTACCAGCCTAACATATGGTGGCAGAGGACTTTTTATTACCAAAGACCTTTTTTTCTCCGGGCATACCAGTAATTTATTTATGGTGTATTTGTGCCTGCCAAAAAAACGAGATAAATGGTTTGTGCTCACCTGTGCAATCGCCGTAGGAGCGCTTGTGCTGGTGCAACACGTTCATTACTCCATGGATGTTGTGGGTGCATTTATAATTACCTTTTTTTTAGTGAAGGGTGTACGAAAATTTTTTGCAGTTTAAACCCTCATATCATCATTGGGGTCTTTATGTAGAATGTTAGCCTCATTTACAACGGCTTTTCCTTTAGATATAAAACTGCTTAAAAGGATTTTGCGTTCCTGTGCAGCGGTTTGCCTTGGTTGATTGTTATATTTGCAGGGTGTTAATATATTGATACGGCCACCCCTTTTACAAAAATAATATTCGGGCGCCTGTTAAGTAAACACGTTTTGATAATGACCCATGTAAAAACACTTGTAAAAAATTATACAATACTTTTTGTTTTAGCTATGTCAGTATTGGCCGGCAAGGGGCAGATCATGTCTGCTGAGAATTTGCTTTCAATGACTGAATTGCCAAAGTCCAAACTACAATCGTACATTATAAAGAAAGAGTTTCGGCCCACAGGCAGGGATTTTATAAATGACACTTCATTTAATTTTTATCAATACAGTAAAAAGAGACAACCGGGCGATACCACGGTGGATTCCGTGCTTCGATTTATTAACGAAGCTCAATTAAAGGACGTCAATTGCGTTCTCTATCAAACATCTGATTTTTCGGAATTTAATGATTTAATCACCCAGTTTAAAAAGAGTGGATTTTACTCCAACCAATCTACTGATTCGATAGCAGTTCAACCACTGATTTTTCAGCACAATCAATTTATGGTGCGTACTTTTTTTTCGGTAAGTGATAGTATAAAATTGTTCAATATTCGGTTATCAAAAAATATTTTTCCCAACCAGAAAGAGGTAGTTTATGCAGATGACCTGCTGGCTTTTACTTCGCATGAATCATTGCTGTATTATTTTGGAAAAAACAATGTAAAAAGCGATGTGTATTTCTTTTCTGAAACTGAAGTGAATCGTTGCTCTGTTTTATTTTTAAACACCAGCCGCCAGGTGGTGTACATATGGAAGGATGATATTAATAAATGCGGTATTGATCATTTGTTATTCGGGGGGCAGCAAAAATTAGCCAGCTTGTCTTCAAAAGATAATTTTGTTGCAGAAAACAATTGGCTTTTTAAAAGTGGTGTACATGCCGGCATGAGCCTGTATGAATTAATAAAACTTAATGACAACGACTTTAAATTTTATGGATCCAATTCTGCCAATTCTGGTTTAATATTAGCAGACAATACTGGTAAAATTGATTTTAAAAAAGAGAATATTGTGCTGGGATGCATGAATTGCCGGGATGATAAGTTTTCAAACACGGCGCTCATAAGTGCCAATGAAGCGCTTACCGAAGAGAAAATTTTATTTGTATTAACCATCGCTTTAGCCCCTGGGGCAACTGCTGTTCCCTGATCTCTTGTTAGGCAGTTGGCGGATTGTTTTTTATCCGCACAAAGACTTCCATTAATTCCTGCCATGCAAGGTTGCAACTTAACAAATGCTTTTTCGTTTTGCATTAAATTGTTTAATTTCAAAATCTTTCCCGCAGCTATTAAAATCATTGTATGCAAACGACCCAAAAAATCATGTTGTTTCTGCTGGCAGGAACATTTCTTATTATGAACACATTGAATGCGCAATTGCAATACCCGGTTACAAAGAAGATAGAACAAACAGATGATTATTTTGGAACTAAAGTAGCTGATCCCTACCGTTGGCTGGAAGATGATAAAAGTGAACCAACCAAGGAGTGGGTGACTGTAGAAAATGCGGTTACGCAAAAATATCTTGGTAAAATTCCCTATCGGGCAAAGTTCCAGGCGGCCTTCGAAAAAGCGTTTAACTACCCAAGGTATTCCGCTCCATTTAAAAATAACGGCTGGTTCTATTTTTATAAAAATGACGGTCTGCAAAACCAAAGTGTATTGTACAGGCAGCCTGGCCTGGAAGGTAAACCAGAGCTGGTGTTGGATCCCAATAAATTAAGCGCCGATGGCACTACCCGGCTACAACTTTTTGATTTGAGTAAGGATGGTCGTTATGCAGCCATTGGCCTTAGCAAAGGTGGAAGCGACTGGCAAACTTATTATGTACGTGACATGAATACAGGGAAAGATTTGCCGGATGAATTGAACTGGGTAAAATTCAGCGGTGCGGCCTGGAAGGGAAATGGTTTTTATTACAGCCGTTATCCGGAACCGCAAAAAGGCAGCAGTAACCTGAGTGCAAAAAACGAAAACCACCAGGTGTATTTTCATGTAGTGGGCACCAACCAAACTGAAGATAAACTGGTGTACGATAATAAAGAAAATCCACAACGTTTTGTAAGTGCATCTACCAGTGAAGACGAACGTTATTTATTTTTGACCATTAGCGACAGGGGTAAGGGGTTGGATGGCAATGCGGTATATTTTAAAGATCTTACGCTCACTGCTGACACGGCCTTTATCCCGATTGTAAAAGAAATTACCAATAGCGAATACCAGGTAATAGATAATACAGTCGACCAGTTTTTTTTGAAAACAAATGATGGTGCACCCAATAGCAAGGTGATAGCAGTCAGCATTGCAAATCCTGGTATTTCAAATGCGAAAATAATTATACCGGAAAAGCCGGAGCCTTTGCAAAGTGCTGCCACAGCCGGGGGCAGACTGTTTGTTGATTATTTAAAGGACGTTACCAGCCGCACTTACATGTATGATTTAACAGGAAAATTATTGAATGAAATTAAATACCCGGGCCTGGGCAATGGGGGAGGAATAGGCGGGCAAAAGGACGACAAATTCGTGTTTTATGTATTTACCTCTTTTACTGTTCCGCCTACCATTTACAAATACGATATTGCTACTGCAACAAGCACCGTTTTTCGTCAACCGGAAGTAAGCTTTAACCCTGCGGATTATGAAACAAAACAGGTTTTTTATACTTCAAAAGATGGTACTAAAATACCCATGTTTATTGTAAGCAAAAAGGGCGTTCAGCTGGATGGGAACAATGTTACATTGCTGTATGGATATGGAGGTTTTAACATTAACCTGCAGCCGGCGTTCAGTGCAACTTTATTGCCTTTTTTAAACGCCGGCGGTATATATGCGCAGGCTAATTTACGTGGCGGCGGCGAGTACGGCGAAAAATGGCACGAGGCAGGGATGATCCTGAACAAGCAAAATGTGTTTGATGATTTTATAGCTGCCGGTGAATATTTGATTCAGCAGAAATATACCACTCATCAAAAACTCGCTATCCGCGGAGGCAGTAACGGCGGCCTTTTGGTGGGAGCAGTTATCAACCAGCGGCCGGATCTTTTCAGGGTTGCGATTCCACAGGTCGGCGTGATGGATATGCTGCGCTTTCATAAATTTACCATTGGTTGGAACTGGATTGCAGATTATGGCAGCAGTGAAAAAGATGAAGCTAATTTTAAAAACCTCTATGCTTTTTCACCTTTGCATAATATTAAAGCTGGCATTAATTACCCGGCGGTATTGGTAACAACGGCGGATCATGATGACAGGGTAGTGCCTGCGCATTCTTTTAAATACATGGCTACCCTGCAGGAAAAATACAAAGGCAGCAACCCCGTGCTGATACGCATTGATACCAACAGCGGGCATGGCGCAAGCAACACTAAAAAAAATATTGAAACACTGGCTGATATTTATTCTTTCATTTTTTATAACATGGGTGTAACCCCTCAACTGTAATGAAAATTTTAATAACAGGAGCGAATGGATTGCTGGGTCAGCACCTGGTAAAACTGATACTGGATAGTACTTCAAATGAAATAATGGCGACCAGCAAACGGGAACCGCGGCTGGTGATACAGGATAGCCGCATTCACTATTATTCGCTCGACATCACAGATGGCATGGCAGTTAATTTGCTGCTGGAAAAATTGCGGCCTGATACGATTATTCATTGTGCTGCACTAACGCAGGTGGATGAGTGTGAACAGAATCCCATCAAAGCATGGGAGATCAATGTAACGGCTACCCGGTTTTTAGTGGAGGCGGCAAAGCAAATCAACGCGTTTATGATTTTTGTTTCTACGGATTTTGTTTTTGATGGTATCCATGGTCCGTACAAAGAAACGGATGAAGTAAACCCTGTAAGTTATTATGGCAGTACAAAAGTAGCCGCGGAAAAGGCAGTTGCCGAAAGCGGAATGCCTTATGCCATTGTAAGAACCTGCCTGCTGTATGGAAATATTTTATTCGGCACAAGAAGTAATGTTATTAGTTGGGTAAAAGAAAATCTGGAACAAGGGCAAAAAATAAAAGTAGTAAGTGACCAGTGGCGCACGCCCACTTATATTGAAGACCTGGCAAAAGGAATTTTGCTGATTGCAGACAAGAAAGCCACCGGCCTTTTTCATATCTCCGGAAAGGATTTTTTAAGTCCGTATGATATGGCGATGGCTACCGCGGAGTACCTGCATTTGGACGCCTCACTGATTGAAAAAGTGGATGCTTCTGTTTTTACCCAGCCAGCTAAAAGGCCTGCTACCACAGGTTTTGTAATAGAGAAAGCAAAAAAAGAATTGGGGTATGAGCCTTTGAGTTTTAGGGAAGGGTTACAAAAAATGTTAGGGGATGTCTGATGGCTGATTTTTTGATGTCTGATTTTTTCCAACACATTACTCCCATCCCAATATTGGAAAAAGCGAAAGATCGCCAGCATAAAAATCAGACATCAGACATTAAAAAATCAGCCATCTGCTACATTCTTTCCGGCACCCTTATTCCCAACAATTCCATCCCACTTTTTAATACATTCGATGTCATAACAGCTAGCTGTAACCGCAGTTGTTTCTTTTCTTCATTTTCTGCATTGGCGATGGAGTGTTCTACATAAAATGAATTGAAAGTTTTTGCCAGGTTGAACACATACATAGCTATTACTGAGGGATTGTGTTCTGTGCAGGCTTGCTCAATGGCATCGGGATATTGTTCCAGTAGTACAATCACGTCTTTCTCCAGTTTCAGCAGACTAGCTTCTTCAATTGGTTCCTGGCCTATTAACGGTTCTTTGCGTAAAATACTTTTAATTCTTGCATGCGTGTATTGTACAAATGGTCCCGTAAATCCATGAAAGTCGATGCTCTCTTCGGGATTGAATACCATTGTTTTTTTAGGATCCACCCGCAGCAAATAAAATTTCATGGCGCCCAGGCCAATCGTTTCATAAAGGTCTCTCAGCTCTGCTTCTGTAAAGTCTTTTACCTTACCTAGTTCTTCTGTAAGCCGCTGTGAAGTGCCAATCATTTCATCTACCAAATCATCCGCATCTACCACTGTTCCCTCACGGCTTTTCATTTTGCCGGTCGTTAACTCTACCATACCGTAGCTTAAATGCTGTATATTTTCCGCATTGGGCATGCCCAGTTTTTTGCAGATTAACTGCAGCACTTTCATGTGGTAATTCTGCTCATTGCCAATTACATAAATGCTGCTGTCAATTTTAAATTCTTCGTATTTCTGTAAGGCAAGACCAATGTCCTGCGTAATGTAAACCGATGTGCCGTCCTTTCTTTGCACCAGTTTTTCATCCAGTCCGTCGGCAGTTAAATCGATCCAAATGCTGCCATCTTCTTTTTTAAAAAACACCTTTTTATCCAGCCCCTGCTGTACAATGGATTTACCCAACAGGTAAGTATTGCTTTCATAATATGTCTTATCAAAGTCGCTGCCAATGCGCTTGTAGGTAATGTCGAAACCTTCGTACACCCAGCCATTCATTTTTTTCCACAGGTCAATCACTTCCGGTTTTCCTTGTTCCCAATCCAGCAACATTTGTTTTGCTTCGGCAATTACGTTGGTATTATTTCTGGTCAGTTCTTTTATTTCGTCGTGCAGTTTGGCGATTTTTTCTTCGTCTTTTATTTCATCCAGCTTGGTTAAAGCGATGAGTAATTTGTCGAGTTTTTCCAATGCCGGTCCGCTAAAATCTGTGAGGTCGGCCAGGTTAATTTTGTTGATTAAAATCTGGCTTTCAGCTTTCAGGTCGTTTTCAAAACGCACATAATAATCGCCCACCAAATGATCGCCTTTAATGCCAGTAGATTGTGGTGTGGCACCGTTGGCATATTTCTGCCAGGCAATCATGCTTTTACAAATATGAATGCCACGGTCATTTACAATGCAGCTTTTAATAACGTCGTATCCGCTGGCCTTGTAAATTTCAGCCACACTCCATCCTAAAAAATTATTTCTTAAGTGCCCAAGGTGTAAAGGTTTATTGGTATTGGGTGAAGAATATTCTACCATTACTTTTTTGCCATTGTGTTCCTTTTTACCAAAGCCGGCATTTGCATAATTTGTTTGCAATAAGTCGCTCCAAAAACTGTCAGGTATGGAAAGATTTAAAAAACCTTTGATGATATTAAAATTGGAGAATATTTCCGGGTAATGTTGAACCAGGTAACCGCCCAACGCATCACCAATTACTTCCGGGGATGTTTTTAGTGACTTCACCAACGAGAACATGACGATGGTATAATCACCCTCAAACTCAGGTTTGGTCTGGTTAATTTGGAAATCTTTTTCTGTGTAAGGATGATTGTATAGGGCAGACAATGCTGCAGTTACATGCGATTTAATGGTATTTACAATTGACATGCTGCAAAAATAATGAAATGAGATTAGATGGTTTTGATGTTGCGAATATTGGGTGCATTCCAAATTTGTAAGGGTTGCCAACCTTTTGCCGGCTTATCCTGAACCAGCATTAATTGCAAAGGTTGGCAACCCTGAAGTCTGCGACAATTTAAAATGCACCCTGGTTGTTCCATTTGTGTTCATCGGTCCGGCTCAAGTTGGCCTATCGAAAATAAACTTCTATACGAAGGCCGCAGCTGCCAGTTGCGTTGCCGTAAAAGAGGGCGACGCAACAGTGCTGCCATGGAAAACAATGCCCGGACTCAAAAAAATGCATTTGAATATCCATTTAAACATTATCCATTATCCATTCTCCATTATCTTTGCCGACATTTTAAAGTTATGATAAGTGCAAATAATGTGACCCTGGCCTATGGCAAGCGGGTTTTGTTTGATGAAGTAAATATTTCTTTTACCAAGGGAAATTGTTATGGCGTTATTGGTGCCAACGGTGCCGGTAAATCTACTTTTATAAAAATACTGAGTGGTGAAATTGAGCCTAACAAGGGAACGGTAAGTATTTCGCCGGGAGAACGTTTGGCGATGCTAAGGCAGGACCACTTTGGTTTTGACGAGGTTTCAGTGTTGCATACAGTAATGATGGGCCACAAAAAAATGTGGGACCTGATGATTGAAAAAGACGCCATTTACCTGAAGGAAGATTTTACTGAAGCAGATGGCATGAAGGCGGGTGAACTGGAACATGAGTTTGGTGAAATGGGTGGCTACACGGCTGAAAGTGATGCCGCACAGTTTTTAAACGAGCTGGGCGTAAAGGAAGAAATGCACCAGATGCTGATGAAGGATATTGGTGGTAATGTGAAGGTAAGAGTATTGCTGGCGCAGGCTTTGTTTGGCAATCCCGACATTTTATTGCTGGATGAACCTACCAATAACCTGGATGTGGAAACAATTAGCTGGCTGGAAAACTTTTTAGCCGATTACCAGAATATTGTATTGGTAGTGAGCCATGATCGTCACTTTTTAGATGCAGTTTGTACGCATGTGGCAGACGTGGATAAACAGAAAATTAAGATTTATACCGGTAACTATTCCTTCTGGTACGAGAGCTCACAACTGGCAGCAAGGCAGGCGAGTGACAAAAATAAAAAGCAGGAGGAGAAGAAGAAAGACCTGCTGGAATTTATCGCCCGCTTTAGTGCCAATGCTTCTAAAAGCAAGCAGGCTACCAGCCGTAAAAAGGCTTTGGATAAACTGGTTTTTGAAGATATCACGCCAAGTAACAGAAAATATCCCGGCATTATTTTTAAACCGGAAAGAGAAGTGGGTAACCAGATTTTGAATGTTGAAAAATTATCAAAATCGGTTGATGGCAGACCGCTTTTTAGCAATATTACTTTTGATATTAACAAAGGGCAAAAAATAGCTTTCTTAAGCCGCGACCATGTGGCGCTGACTTCTTTTTTTGAGATTATCAATGGTAAAATGAAGGCTGATCATGGCAAATACGAGTGGGGTACTACCATTACCTCCGCCTACCTGCCCAACGACAATACTGAATTTTTTACCGGCAGCTTAAACCTGATGGATTGGTTGCGCCAGTTTGTGCCACCAAATACCAAGGATGTTGATGAAGATTTTATCCGCGGCTTTTTAGGCAAAATGTTATTTAGCGGCGACGAAATTTTAAAGAAAACCAATGTATTAAGCGGGGGAGAGAAGGTGCGTTGCATGATCAGTAAAATGATGTTGCAAAACCCCAACCTGGTGGTGTTGGATGAACCGACCAACCATCTTGACCTGGAAAGCATCACTGCATTTAATGATGGCATGTTAACCTTCCCGGGCGTGGTTTTGCTTACAACGCATGATCACCAGTTTATGGATACTGTAGCCAACCGGATTATAGAAATTACACCCAAAGGAATGATCGACCGCCTGATGACTTATGATGAATACCTGGCAGATGACAGGGTGAAGGCTTTGAAAGAAGAGTTGTATAGTTAGGATATTGAAATATTATGATATAGGAATATTGAGATTAAGCTTTACAATCTGGCATGATTTTTACAAAATGCTTACAAACCAAATTTAGATAAATGAGAAAAGTTTTTTTTATTGCAGCTATCACACTGCTTCTTTCTGCAACTGCCTTTGGGCAAAGAGGTGGCCACACCGATTATAATACGTCCGATAGTTATACAACGGCGGTTGGCGTTAAGTTTTATCCCGGCGCCTTAACTATCAAACATTTTGTGAATGACAACACCGCTCTTGAAGGGTTGGCCTATTTCTGGAACAGGGGTGCAAGAATCACAGGTCTGTACGAAATCCACGGCAACATCAATGGTGTTGACGGTTTGAAATGGTACATTGGTCCGGGTGCGCATGTAGGCTTTTACAATACCAAGTATGGCGGCGGTTCTTCTGTAGGTGTAGACGGTGTTTTGGGGCTTGACTATAAAATTGAAGGTGCTCCTATCAACCTGTCACTTGACTGGCAGCCTTCATTTGAGTTTGGAAACAATTATGGCAATGGCTTTAGTGGAAACTGGGGTGGATTTGCTATCAGGTACACTTTCTAAAAGATAATTTTAACGCATAAATTTTGAAAATATCCGGTGAAAGCTGGATATTTTTGCTTTTTTGACAGACTATTTTTTATATTATCTTCGTTATAAATACGTATGATTAAACATGGACTTATATCCCTGATAGATTTTTTTTATCCGCTTTTCAAAAAGGTGATGCCGGTTCAGACTTTTCGCTACGCTGCCTGCGGCTGTATTAATGTTGTGCTTGATATTTCTATGTTTTTTGTATTTTATAATTATGTTTTCCGTAAGCAGGTTTTACACTTGGGATTTCTTAGTTTTCAACCGCATATAGCTGCCTTTATTGCTTCTTTTTTTATCAC
Source organism: Chitinophagales bacterium (assembly GCA_038210625.1). Lineage (GTDB taxonomy): Bacteria > Bacteroidota > Bacteroidia > Chitinophagales > Chitinophagaceae > Ferruginibacter. The sequence goes on from JBBQWL010000037.1 coordinate 47,898, forward strand.
TTTCCCAGTTGGATTTTTAACATCCAAATATATTGTCTGGACGGACTCAAACATGAGAGGCCACATTCAGCTATTCAGGTATTTTGTAATTATACTGATGAATTTTTTTATCAATTATATTTTTATAAAACTCTTCGTGGAATTTTTTCATATTTATCCTACTATTGCAAAAGTATTGACTACAGTAATAGTAGTGTTATTCAGTTACCTTAGTCACAAGCATTTTACTTTTAAAGTAAAAAATCTCCAGGAAGTTTAGTGGAAGTCATGATATTGCTACATTGAGCACTCGGTTTAGTTTCATACTTCTTTATAAGCCCTATTTTCTACCGAAATAGAGTTTGTTGCCAATCTACAATACGTTTTAAAACATTTTTTGCTAAAGAGCCCTTTTCCGGTGCTCTTTAAACATATATCTTCGCGGCCATAAAATACATGAGACATTTTATTTTTGCATTGATTGATTTCTTTTACCGGCCTTTCCGCAGGCTGATACCCCTTCAGACATTCAGGTATATGGCATGTGGAGGCGGCAATATGGCATTGGATATCTTTCTTTTTTTTATATGCTATAATTTTGTTTTTCAAAAGCAAATAGTACAGCTTGGGTTCTTTGCTTTTCAACCACATACTGCCGCTTTTCTCACGGCGTTTTGCATTACTTTCCCAATCGGTTTTTTATTGTCGAAATACATTGTATGGACTAACTCAGTGGTAAAAAGTCACGTTCAGTTGTTCCGGTATTTTGTTATTGTAATGGTTAATTTGTTATTCAATGTTTTGTTTATCAAACTGCTGGTTGAATATTTCCACTTTTATCCAACCATTGCAAAAATTATTACAACCACCATAAGTGTATTATTTAGCTATTTGAGTAGCAAGCATTTTACATTTAAAGTAAAGAACGATCCCTCTCGCCCGGGTAACAGCACTCCCTAGTACAGCAGCCATTCAGGCTGTTTATAGTTAATAGTTTTACCTCGATAATTATCCGGAACCCAAAACTCCAAAAAGTGCTGCGTAAAAAGGCTGGGTGATAAAGGATTTAGACGAAACTGCCATTTTTTCATCCAAAACCTTGTGGCACAATCATTGAACAATTACATTGAACAAAAAAATCAATCAATCATGGGTAAGATAATAGGAATAGATTTAGGAACTACCAACAGTTGCGTTTCCGTAATGGAGGGCAGCGAACCGGTAGTAATTGCGAACGATGAAGGTCGCCGCACCACACCTTCTATTGTGGCTTTTCTTAAAAATGGCGAGCGTAAAGTAGGCGATCCTGCAAAACGCCAGGCCATTACCAATCCGCACAATACCATCATGAGCGTAAAGCGTTACATGGGGCATAAATGGAATGAAGTTACAAGCGATATCAGCCATAGCAGCTATAAAGTGGTAAAAGGTGACAATGATACAGTTCGTATAGACATAGATGGCAGAATGTACACGCCACAGGAGATTAGTGCGATGATTTTGCAGAAAATGAAAAAAACTGCGGAAGATTACCTCGGTACAGAAGTTACTGAAGCGGTTATTACAGTGCCTGCCTATTTTAATGATGCACAACGCCAGGCAACTAAAGAAGCCGGTGAAATTGCGGGATTAAATGTGCGCAGAATTATTAATGAACCTACTGCCGCAGCATTGGCTTATGGCCTCGACAAAAAGCACCAGGATCAAAAAATTGCCGTATTCGATTTAGGGGGTGGTACTTTTGATATCTCTATTTTGGAATTGGGTGAAGGCGTTTTTGAAGTTAAGAGCACCAACGGAGATACCCATTTGGGTGGTGATGATTTTGATAAAGTGATTATGGACTGGCTGGCAGAGGAATTTAAGAAAGATGAGGCGATTGACCTGCGTAAAGACCCAATGGCATGGCAGCGTTTAAAAGAAGCAGCAGAAAAAGCTAAAGTAGAACTGTCTTCTTCTTCTGAAACAGAGATTAACCTGCCATATGTTACTGCAGTGGACGGTGTGCCAAAGCATTTGGTTAAAAAGTTTACCCGTGCGCAGTTTGAAAAATTATCTGATGAGCTGTTTTCAAGATGTTTAAAACCTTGTGAGCTGGCATTGAAAGATGCGGGTTTATCAATCAACGATATCAACGAAGTTATTTTGGTAGGGGGTAGTACCCGTATTCCAAAAGTGCAGGAAATTGTAGAAAAATTCTTTGGTAAAAAAGCCAACCGCAGTGTTAACCCGGATGAAGTGGTTGCAATCGGTGCTTCTATACAAGGTGGTGTTTTATCAGGCGATGTGAAGGACGTTTTGTTGTTAGATGTTACGCCATTAAGTCTGGGTATTGAAACAATGGGTGGCGTTATGACAAGGTTGATTGAAAGCAATACGACTATCCCAACTAAAAAGTCTGAAACTTTCAGTACTGCCAGCGATAATCAGCCAGGTGTTGAAATTCATGTATTGCAGGGTGAAAGGCCTTTAGCTAATCAAAACAAAAGTTTGGGTAAATTTAATTTAACCGACATACCACCTGCACCACGTGGTGTACCCCAGGTAGAAGTTACTTTTGATATTGATGCCAATGGAATATTGCATGTAACAGCAAAAGATAAAGGCACTGGCAAAAGTCATAACATCCGTATTGAAGCAGGTAGCGGCTTAAGCAAAGAAGAAATCGAAAAGATGAAGAATGAAGCTAAAGCCAACGAAGCAACCGATAAAGCGGAAAAAGAAAAGATTGAAAAAATCAACCAGGCGGATAGCTTAATATTCCAGACTGAGAAGCAGTTGAAGGAATATGACGATAAAATCAGCAGTGGTAAAAAAGCGCCGATAGAAGCCGCCCTGGCTAAATTAAAAGAAGCGCATAAAGTACAGGATTTAGCTCAAATTGATTCGGCTGTAGCAGAAATGAACGCAGCCTGGACAGCAGCCAGCGAAGAAATGTACAAGGCTACGCAGGATACAGCAGGTGCACAACAACCTCAGGGTAATGCCGGTGGTGAGCAAGCACAGGGAGATAGCAATGCAAACGCTGAAAACGTTACAGATGCTGAGTTTGAAGAAGTGAAATAGTTTTTTAGTGAAAATAAAGAGGGAAGACCGCAGCGATTATGTGGCGGTCTTTTTTTGTTTAGGCGATTTAATTTAAATAGAGTTTCGTTGACGTATAATAGAAAAATCAGTCAGTATTACTGGAAGTTCCCGGAATCCACAGCAACCCTTAGCGCAGCTAACTTAGAAAGTTTTCCAGCTGCTGCCGGTGAGTTTATCTGGGGTTGTTGGCGACTGTGATTAGTATTCATTGAAGGCTTTTGCTTATGGCCTCTTTTTGTGACTGGCACAAGCGTAGCCAACTCACATTAGTGTTGCAATCAAATACCAATAGGGATAAACCAATTTTAGCGGTACCTAACTTATGGGGATGGAAGAAATGTATTTCGATAAAAGCAAAAAGTAAACCTGGTGCACGCAATGTTTTCACGCTAGTGCCTAAGCCCGTTGAGAGTGTTGCCGGGAAGCCAAGCCGTAACCGTTGGAAATATTTCGTTCAGCTTATCCATTTTTGCCCACTTTCATTCAAATGTTATACCTTTACCCCGTCTGAAATCTTACCCAATCTACCTGCGTCCTTCCTGTTATTTTTTTATCGGCAAAATCTAAAATGTTATGAAGATTCAATTTCTTCTTAGGCTGCTTTCTGTGGCTACTCTTTGCATGTGGTATCCTGCTGTGGCGCAAAAAAAAGTGGTAATTATGGGTTCTTCCACGGCGGCTGGTTACGGGGCAAGTACTTATCAATTATCGTGGGCAGGCAGGTTAGAAAGCAGTTTTAACATCAACAAAACGGATGGAACAGATACTGTTTTTTACAATATCGCAGTTGGGGGATATAACACTTACCAGGAACTGCCAACAGCTTATGCTCCACCAGCGGGGCGGCCTTCCCCCGATCCACTGGCTGATGTAACCAAAGCCATGGGGTACCATCCTGATATTGTTATCATCAACTTGCCTAGTAATGACGTGGGCGATGGTTTTTCAATTACAGAAACGATGTACAATTTTCGGCTGATGTACAACAGCATTACAGCCGGTGGCGCAAAATGCTTCATTACTACTAGTCAGCCAAGGAACGACTATAGTGTTTCACAACGACAGGCCTTGCTGGTAATGAAGGATTCTATCCTCGGCCAATTTGGAACTTTTGCTATAAATTTTTGGGATGATTTGGTAACAGCGGATGGAATGAATATGCTCAGAAATGACAGGCGGAGCCCAACCAGCCAGGTGCATCCGAACGATACAGGGCACAATTTTCTTTTTGAGAGAGTAAGCAATAAAAATATTTTTGGAGTTACTGCTATAAACAGTCCGGTAAATATTACAAAAATGTACAGGGAGAATGGAAGCAATAATTTAATAGCGGAGATAAGTTTAACCGGCAATCAAAATGTATTGATGACCATTTATAATATTGCAGGCGTATTGATGCAACAACAAAAACGGTATATGCCCCAGCCTTCGGAACGCATGATTGTGCCGATAGCCAGCTTGCCAACCGGAATATATTTTTTTAAGCTTAGTACCGGTAACAATAGCACCGTAAAGGCTTTTATTAAATAGCGAACTAAAAATCCGCTGATGATTGCTTTCTCATTTCATTTTTTATTTTTAAATGATTGTGACAGAGGTGTCTTTGTTACTATCTGTTCAAAGCCAATTGCGTCAGATGCTTAACCCCCGTTCTGGAACGGTATTCGATGAATTGGGAATAAGAATCTTGTAAAAAAGACAGCGTATACTTCCGTTGTCGTCCTCACCAATGCATTGCTGGGCACACCAACCACAGGCGCAGATTAGCAATGTTATTTCCAGTTACTTATTAACTCTTTTTATGGTGTGGCACAAGCATAGATAGCCCACATTATCTTTGCTACCATGCCCTTGAAGGAGGCTGGATACACAACACCGGGTGCTGACATTCAATAATGACTAAAAGAACAAATTAACTGTGAAAATGACCTTCTTTCTGATGACTTTTTTGATTAGTATTTTTGGTAGCGCCCAATCACTCAAGAATAAGAAATGCAAATGTTCAATACTTGTTGATATCAACTTTAAAGGAATTATTAATCTTTTTGATCGGCCTAATGGAAAGACATATAAGAAACTAAAGCATGATTTTCAGAATGAAGATTATTTGCTTCTTAATATAAAAGGCAAGAATGATAGCATGTTTTATGTAATTGCCAATTATTCTATAAATGGAATTATTGGAAAAGGTTGGATTAAAAGAAATGGAAACATTAAAAAAATCACAGGAAATGAGTAACAAAATGAATATCTATTTTAAACCCATTTGTTTGGTCAATATAGTTTTCTTTTTTATGGTATCTGTAGAAGGATGCTTCCCATCAAAAGAAATTAAAAATAATTTAATTGAATATAATGACCAAGACTGGAACAGAGATTCTGTGTTGGTAAAAAGCTTGAGACATGTAGATTCTATTGTCAAAAAATCTAACCATCTTAACTCATTGAAAGGTAAATCCTTTTATAGTGATCTCAATTCATTGACAGAGTTAAAATCTAAAACAGGCATAGGAGCAACAGGAGATGTAGCTTTTATTGGGTTTAAATTTACTTTTGAGGATTGGCTCAAATGGCATGATTGGTTTAGAATTCATTTTAGAAACGATCACAATTAGATAGAGTGTTATAAGTAAGTTATTGATTGGTGCTAGAGAGCCAGTTAATCATATAGGCATATTGTGTACCTTTTAAATCAAATAAATGACATTTCCCCCCATTTGGCGCAAGTAAACCTCTTCAAATCTCCTTCGCAGCAACGTCCTCCTCCCGAGCCTTGTGTGCTGGCCAGGGACGTTGCTTACTACGGAACGATATTTTATAAGATAAAAGAATTTTTTTTGTGGTACAAAGCAATTGAGCGAAATGCTTAAACTGTATATACCGTGGTATCTTTATTTCATGCCGGTAAAACGAACCATACCACATAACAGCGGAATGTTTTTTATAACATTTACTTGCTACCAATGGCTGTCATTAATTGATAAAGCAAATGGTTATGAATATTATTTACAAATGGTTTTATCATTTAAAAAGCAAAGGGCATTTTATAAATGGTTATGTTATAATGCCCAATCATGTTCATGCATTAATCAGTTTTATTAATACTACCCAAAGCATCAATACTATTATTGGCAATGGTAAAAGATTCATGGCGTACGAAATTATTAACCGGTTGGAAAAAAATAATGAGACGACCTTGCTAGAACAATTAGCCGGAGACGTGGAAGCTACCAGAAAAGAAAATAAAAAACAGCCTCTTGAAGATCAGCTGGATGTCTCGTCAGTATTATTCCTTTTGTAATCATAATCATCATAAAAATATTCATCAAATGTCCGCTCTGAGGGAGTGCCGTCTTTTAAGATTTTATACACCATCCACAGTAATAAAAAAGGAGATGCGATGTACATGACGGCGATGGTATTATCAGAAAAGCCCAGCAAGGCTGCAGACTGGTAAATGATGAGATAGGTGGTTACAATCGCAATGGGCCATTTAATCTTTTGCATAAAAATAGTTGTATGGTTTAAAAATGTATTGAAAACAAATGCCGCAAAAATTAAAATATCAATTGGCATGCCGCTGTTAACCCTTTCCTAAATCTCCGCACCTGTTTATTGAAAAATCTCAGTTTGTGGTTATCTTGCCACAAATAATACCAGGCGCATGAAGCAATTTTCCTTTGTAATAAATATTTTACTAACTGCAGCGGTGGCAGTGCTCTTTTACCTGCACTTTACAGGTAATAAAAGCAACTTAACCGAGACGGAAAAACACACCAGCAACTATTGGGTTAAAGACAGTTGTGGCGACAATATTCCGGTGGTGGCCTATGTAGAACTGGATTCGCTCAACAACAATGTATCGTTTATAAAAGTGCGTAAAAAAGAGCTGGAGGCAGAGCAAAAAAGTATTGCACAGGAATATGAAAATGCTTACCGTTCTTTGACGGCGGAAAAGGATGAATTTTTGAAAAGGGGCAATGCCATTACACAGCAGGAGGCAGAAGCGTTTCAGGCCAAACTTGGTCAAAAACAACAGGAGATTGAAAATAACCGGCAGGTCAAAGGGCAACGGCTGGCAGAAAAGGGAGCTAAAATAATGGAAGACATGCAAACCCGGGTGAGGGCTTTTATGAAAGAATATAATAAAACCAAAAACTACAGTTACATTTTGGCAACTGGTACGGGGCTGGATTATTTATTTTTTAAAGATTCTACCTTAAATATTACCAGTGATGTAATTAAAGGACTAAACCAACAAATGGAAACGGTTAAACAATAATTCCGATCAATTTATATATCTTCATTCCCGTTACAATGTAGCGGGAATTTTTATTATACATCACTTTACCAGCTTATTATGGATGAAAAAATAACTTCGTTTAAACCCACCCTGAGTTTATTTGATGCTACGATGATTGTTGCCGGCTCCATGATAGGCTCCGGTATTTTTATTGTAAGCGCTGATATTACACGAAACATTGGTAGTGCCGGATGGCTTATTGCTGTGTGGCTCATTACCGGGTTTATGACCCTTACTGCAGCGTTGAGCTATGGTGAGCTGAGTGCTATGTTTCCCAAAGCGGGCGGTCAGTATGTGTACCTGAAAGAATCCTATAACCCGCTGGTGGGCTTTTTATATGGATGGAGTTTTTTTGCCGTAATACAAACCGGTACCATCGCCGCTGTAGGGGTCGCTTTTTCTAAATTTGCCGCCTATTTTATACCTGCTTTAAGCGAAGACAATAAAATTTTCCAAATACAAACCGGTACCGACGCCTGCAATGCCCCCGTTTTTTTTAGTATCAGCGCAGCGCAGATAGTAGCTATATTACTCATCATGCTTTTAACCTATACCAATACCAGGGGCGTAAAAGGAGGCAAGTGGATACAAAATATTTTTACTTCAGCTAAGTTGTTATCTCTTTTCGGATTGATCATTGCCGGTTTAATCGCTTTCAACCCCGCAATATGGCATGCCAACTGGGCCAATGCATGGCAAGCTACCAAAACCTCTTTACAGGATGCATGTAACGCCAGCGCAGGTTTTACGGTAGCATCCATTACCGGTACTGCATTATTGGGCGGCATTGCTGCTTCAATGGTAGGTTCCGTATTTAGCAGTGATGCATGGAACAATGTAACCTTTATTGCAGGCGAAATTAAAAATCCCAGGAAGAATATTGGCCTCAGTTTATTTTTAGGCACATTGATCGTTACGGTGTTGTATGTGTCTGCCAATTTGGTTTACGTGGCGGTTTTACCAATGGATAGCATTGCGCATGCGGACAAAGACAGGGTTGCAGTTGCTGCCAGTAATGCTATCATGGGCAATATTGGTACTTATGTAATTGCAGTTATGATCATGATTTCAACTTTTGGATGTAATAATGGATTGATATTGGCCGGGGCAAGAGTATACAACACAATGGCAAAGGACGGCCTCTTTTTTAAAAAGGCCGCAACCCTTAACAAAAACGCCGTTCCGGGTTTTGCCTTGTGGATACAATGCCTGGTGGCCGCCCTGCTGTGTTTAAGTGGCAAGTATGGCGATCTGCTGGATATGATTTCATTTGTAGTGGTTATGTTTTATGCACTCACCATTGCAGGAATTTTTATTTTAAGAAAAAAAATGCCCGATGCAGAACGGCCGTACAAAGCCTTTGGCTACCCCGTACTGCCGGCCATCTATATTTTAATGGCCATCTCTTTTTGTATTTTGCTGATTGCTTTTAAACCGGCATTTACGTGGCCGGGACTGATAATTGTACTCATTGGCATCCCTATTTATTATATTGCAGTGCGAAATAAAAAAGTAAACGGATAATTTTTTTAGAATGATGATAAGTGAATTGTGCAATACAATTTTCGACAACAGTATTAAGGACTACCATGTGGATGATAGCGTAGAAATGCCTGCAAAAAATCCATATGCCGCGGAAACTTTAGAGCACCTGTTGTACGCAAAGAACTGGATAGATACCGTACAATGGCATTTGGAAGATATAGTTCGTAACCCGGATATCGAACCTGCAGAGGGACTTTTGTTAAAAAGAAAAATTGATGCCTCCAACCAATTACGGACAGATATGGTGGAATATATTGACAGCTATTTTTTAACGCAGTACAAAGAGGTTCAGCCGAAAAATACGGCTACCATCAATACAGAAAGCCCGGCCTGGGCCATCGATCGTTTATCTATACTGGCCCTGAAAATTTACCACATGAATGTGGAAGTACATAGAAGGAGTGCCAGTGTTGAACACATCATTGCCTGTACGGATAAACTGGCTATTTTGATGGAGCAACGAAAAGATCTTTCTGTTGCAATAGATGAACTACTTGCAGACATTGCCGGCGGCGATAAATATATGAAGGTGTATAAACAAATGAAAATGTACAATGACCCCGGATTAAATCCTGTTTTGTACCAACAGCAAACCAAGTAAGTGCAGCAACCTCAACATATCCTGGTAATACGGTTTTCAGCAATGGGCGACGTTGCTATGACAGTACCGGTAATACAAGCGGTGCTGATCCAAAATCCACAAGTAAATATTACAGTTGTATCGAACGCTTTTTTTCAACCGCTTTTCCAGGGCATCGATCGTTGTCATTTTTATGCTGCTAACTTAAAACAGCAACACAAAGGAATAAAGGGCCTGTTCAGGTTGTATAAAGAACTGAAAAAAATGGCCCAAATTACTGCAATCGCTGATTTGCACAGTGTTTTACGTTCCTCCATCCTCAAGTTTTTTTTTAGATCAGGCAGATATAAAATAGCCACCATTGATAAAGGCAGGGCAGAAAAAAAGGCGCTGACCCGCAAGCAAAATAAAATAAGTCGTCCGCTCAGTACCACTCATGAACGGTACGCTGAAGTGTTCAGGCAACTTGGTCTCGTTGCGGATATAAAAAAGCAATTGCCCGTTTTTGGTGTGCGGCCTGTTCCTGCTGCCGCAGCAGCAATGTTTCAAGCCGGCAAAAAAATAATCGGCGTAGCACCCTTTGCGCAGTACACAGAAAAAATGTATCCGCTTGAAAAAATGAAAGCAGTAGTGCAGCAACTGGCTACAGAAAATAACAGGGTATTGCTTTTTGGCGGGGGTGAAAAAGAATCAGCCGTCCTGCAACAATGGGCAAATGAGATGGAAAATGTCCACTCTATAGCAGGTAAATTTTCGTTTGCAGACGAGCTGGCCATCATCAGCAATTTAAATACCATGCTCAGTATGGATTCGGCCAATATGCACCTGGCTGCTTTGTTTGGTGTACGGGTAGTCAGCATTTGGGGCGCTACGCATCCCTATGCGGGATTTACCGGCTGGGGACTACTGCCGGAAAATATAGTGCAGGCTGATTTGTACTGCAGGCCATGTTCTGTATTTGGAAACAAGTCCTGTTACCGCGGTGACCACGCCTGCATGAACATGATTACAAGGGAAATGATACTTGAAAAAATAATAAGCATTTCTGATGTCTGATTTTTTGATGTCTGATTTTGGCGCAGTATACTGGATTGGATAAAATTGAAGTCTGCAAGGTTATAGAAATAAGTTATACAATGTTGGATGATATTTTAATTTCGAAAGAAATCAGATATCAGCGATGAAAAAATCAGACATACAAATCAGCCTCCAACAGTCACGGTTACTTTTTTAAAGCCAGCATCCTGTAAAAAATTTTCCATTATCAGTTTAGCTTTGTCGCCCGCCTTTTGAATGATATTTTGTCTAAGCACAGTGATGATTAGTTTGTCTTTTAGTTTTTGTTTTACAGCTCTTACTTCATCATCTGTCCAGGAGCCTGTTTCTTCAAAAGTTTCAAAATCCGATGGATTGAGAATGACCTGTAGCAACAATGCTTTAGGCAGACGTACCGCAACCGAATCGCCCTTTACAAATATGTCTTTATCCGAAAGTTTGGAAAGCTCTACGCCAGCCAGCACTTTTCCTTTTCCAATCAATATCATTTTTTTATCGGCGAATCTGAGGCCGGGCAAAGACGGAACCAGTGGCCCGGTAAACACAGGTGCGCCTTTTATTGTTTGCTCAATCACTACTTCATTGTAGGCGGTAATAGTAACCAACTGCGCAAGTGCATTCACTTCCTTTATTACCAGCGGCGTGTTGTCAATTTCAATGGGCTGACTCTTAAAAATAGTTTTAAAAGAGGGCAACCATTTTATTTGTTGCAACAGCAGCACCGTTGCCAACAACAGCAATATTAGCCACAGGTACCTGGTAATAGTTTTACGCATTTAATTTTTTGTACTGGTGATATTATCAAAGTGAATCACTATTTTTTCATATCCCAGCCGGTGTAAAAAACTGTTCACAAAAAGTGCAGCATTTGTTTCTGCTGTTTGCAAAATGCCCAGTTCGGCAATACTTGCTTTCACCTGGTTTTCTGCCTGTATAGCAAGAGCGTTTCTTTCTTCTCCCGTAAAAAGCTGCCGTAAAACGTCAATGGATTCATATTCCGCCACAATGTCTTCCGGTTTTATATTTACGGCAATCATTTTAGAATGCGGTAGTGTAAGTGTAATATTTTTCCCTTCAATCTGTACTGCTTCCCGTTTGATGGCACTAAGGTCAATACCTGCTGTCAGCGTGGCTTTGCAACTCATTAGTATTTTTCTGTCGCCTATTTTGTACCAGGTTTTATTATCGCTGGCTTTTATAATTTTAGTAACAACATACTCCACCGTTGCGAGGTCACTCATCTGTTGCAACGCCATTACCTGCTGCAATTGTTGTTCTTTTTTATTGCAGGCAGAACAAAAAAGAAGCAGGAGTAAAATAGGGCTGTATTTAAGAAAAAGCATGGTGCAAAATAATTACTAATATTTATTGTACCCGAAAAATTATAATTTTGCAGTAATGAAAAAAGTAGCAGTAATAGTGGCCGGTGGTAGCGGCACAAGAATGAACAATACAATCCCCAAACAGTTTTTGCTTATTAAGGGCAAACCTGTTTTGTATTACACGCTCAAGACGTTTTTGGATAGTTATAAAGATCTCGAAATAATTTTGGTGCTGCCGGAGGAGCATATTGCGGCAGGCCAGGAAATCATCGATGCTTTTTTTGATTATAAAAGAATTCAGCTTACTGCGGGCGGACGTACAAGGTTTCATTCTGTGCAAAATGGGCTTGCTTTGATAACGGAGGAGTGTATGGTATTTGTGCATGATGGCGTAAGGTGCCTGCTCACAAAAAAACTGGTACAGGATTGTTACGAGGCAGCCCTTGAATTTGGCTCCGCAGTACCTGTAACCGAATGCAAGGACAGCATCCGGCTTATAAAGGGGGACGACAATGAGGCGTTTGACCGCAACAGGGTAAAGATGGTACAAACACCACAAACCTTTCACAGTAAGATTTTATTGCCTGCTTTTAAAATTGATTACAAAGATAAATTTACAGACGAAGCAACTGTTGTAGAAGCTTTTGGTTTAAAAGTATACCTGGTAGAAGGCGAAGAAGACAATATTAAAATTACCCGCCCGATTGATCTGGTAATAGCCGAAACATTACTGGATAAATAACATTGTAATTGTAGCTTGAATACTATTTGAAATACTTTACCGGCCAGGGTAGATCATTATAGCGCAGCAAGAAATAAGGTTCATTTATAGCGCCAAATTTTAGATAAAAATCAGCAATGCCGGCAATAGACGAGCCTTCAAAATCCAGCACAACATCCTGCCCGCTGAATTCCTGTATCAGCGCATCAAATAAAAAATGATTGGCTTCGCATTGCCTTCCTTCTTTAGTTACTGTAGACATCAGGTTGTATAAACGCTGCTTGTCTTTCAATAACAAGGCAATCGCAAGGGTACCGCCTCCCTGGTTGAAAACTTTTCGTATTAATAATAACCCTTGTTGTTTTGCAGACTGGCATAACGCCAAAAAATGTTCATAATCCTGCGGCCTTACATGGGGTGTTCTTTCAGCGTAGTGGAGCTGGTAAAGATGCACAGTCTCTTGTATATCATCCGACGTAACGTAGCTGAGGTGAAATTTAGCGGCATGCTTTAAATTTTTGAGCAAATCGTTTTTATATTGCTGCCGTATTAATTGGTATGGCTGTTGAAGCGGTAAAATGAAATTTGCCTGAGCTGTACCAAAAGGAAAATTAACGAACAATTCAGCAAACCGAAAACGTTGTTTTGCTTCGGTAACAAACATTTGCTGCATTTCATCGTCAATTTTTTTTGAACTGAAAATACCGAGTTGTTGTGTAAACGGTGGCTGGTATAAATAGGCAATGCCATATTTTTTATTCCATGGCAACGGCATTACAGCCTCGTAATCATTCAAAACAATTGCATCCCAGTGTTTTGCCATTGCATCCAGGTAAAACGAACGGGCGTATGCCAGGCTGTTGTGAGCGGATTCAATACAGGCATCCCATTTTATTTTATTGATTTGCTGATATGGAATGTATTGAACAGGCACAGTTAAAACGCAATTGGAGGAACAACTTTTTTAAGATTAAAATTTTGGATGTCGATGCTGAAAGAAATATTTTTTAAGAATCGTTTTTCGGTAATGGTCGATTTAAAATAATCCCTGTATACTTTGCTGTACAACAACGGAACGTACACCTGCACTACATCTTTAAAGAAAGACAATTGTAAGCCGGCATCATAAATAAAGCGCCCCGTTGCTGCATTTTTTTGCCACGATTCCGCGTAAGTGCCCACATCCACAAAGGCTTTCAATGGAATTTTTACAGGCAATACCTGTAGAATATTGATTGCTTTCGGTATGTCGGTTGTAAAGTTGGCCGCCATCAGCCAGTTGTCTGTTTTACCAACTTTGCTGCTCAGTAAATCGGTCCTTACTTTAAAAAAGCCATCGCGATTCATTATTTGTTGTGATGCCCAGCCGTTGAATTCATTTCGGCCTGCAAAATAGTTGCTATAAGTATAGTCTTCATATCCTTTTGGTCCGCTCATGTTCAAATGATAGGCATCTGTTTCAAATTGTTTTAAATAAGTCTTATCACCCAGGTAAAAAAATTTGCCGGCGAACAAACGCAGGTTTAAGCCACCTTGTTTAGCGTAATTAAAATAGTAGTTGCCTGTAAAAGCAAACCTTAAAAAGCCTTCGCCCTGCTCTGCAAGTACTTCGGTGTTATAGGGATAGAGTGCCCTGCTGTTTGTTAGTACAAACCGAAGCTGGTTTAAGTAACGGCTTGCTGTTGGATAAGTAATTATATTCTGTTGTTGAATCGTGTCTCTCGTAAATAACAAACCCTGCTCCTTAATAAAAAATGTTTTCCATTGTATAAATTTGGTAGTGGTACTCAATGGATTTTTTCGGCCAAAAATATATTTTACAGATGGCACCATTTTGCTAAAACGAAATGTTTTTTTGTTGCCGGCAGAGTCTGTAAAAGCATCGTTGCTAAAGGTTTCGCCGGAGAAGGATATTTCGGTGTTGGCGCCATTGCTGCCATTGTACCAATGGTAACTGATTCGCCCAAGGCCATTCAACTGGCTGCTGCCGGTAGCGTATAACGGGGCTAGCAAAAATTGAAATTTTTCCGCAGGCAATGTATAGTTATGGATGGATGCACCTACCATCAGCTTATCATACATATTAGCGGCAATGGCTGGCGCAGCAAAAATAGAATGATGTTTGCCCGTATTTTTAAAGCTAAAGAACGACGCCAATTGAATGTCTTTATTAATTGTCCTAAGTGGTAATTGTCCTTTTTTATTCAGCAAATTAAAATCGGCAGCCAAATCTTTTCTACTCACTTCTTCAAATACTTTTTGCAAGTCTGCGGGGTAGGGATGTTTAAATTGCCAGCGCTTGTAATAAGTATGCATACAACTGTCAAACATGGTTGTACCTAAGTGGGCTTCCAGCACCCGCATCCACTGACCGGTTTTGTAGTAGGCGATGGTATTGTAATTGACCTCATTAAAATCCCGTGAAGCCGTTTCAATGGGCTGGTCTTGTTGTGCTGCATATAAATTTGCTGCAATAAACTGATCATGATCTTCGGGCATCCTGCTTTCGAAAAAGCCACCTTTTTTTTCGGCGTCAGCCTGCTTAACAATGTTTTTCCCTTCGCGGTAGTAGCGGTTGTCATAATAGGTATTGATGCCTTCATCCATCCAGGGATGTAATCTTTCATTAGTGGCAAGTATTCCATAATTCCAGTTGTGCCCTACTTCATGCTCTATTACACTTTCCAATTCGGTATAACTTTTAATTGGCGAAATAGAAGTTATGGTTGGGTACTCCATGCCACCATCAAAGCCCATCTCAGCTTCAACAGCTGATACCGTATTGTACGGGTATTCGCCCAGGAAATTACTACGGGTGATAATGGCTTGTTTAATGTAAGCCAAACTATTTTTCCAATAATCAGCCTGCCGTGGCTGGTAGTACGATGCCACTTGTATCACTCTCCCTGAGGGTAATTGCAGACTGTCTTTTTTTACTATAAAAGACTTATCTGCAAACCAGGCAAAATCATGCACATTGTTTTGTTTATAAACAAGGGTTTTGGTATTGGTAGCAGTTGGTATAAAGTTGTATACCGGCTGCTTTTTTTTAAGAAATGGCGGATGTTTTGGTGATACATTAGCCAGCTGTACAAATTTTGCCATTGGGTTAATTGGTGTGGTGTTCTCACTGGCCAATTCGCCGGTAGCGGCCACCACATAATTGGCAGGTAAAGTTATTTGCACTTCATAATTCCCAAACTCGCTGTAAAATTCGCCCTGGTCAAGGTAAGGCATCGCATGCCAACCCGTGCGATCGTACACTGCTGGTTTTGGGTACCATTGGGTTATTTGATAAGCCTGCCCAACATGACCTCCGCGTGAAAAATTGTGCGGAATTTTAACATGAAAAGGCGTTTCAATCTTTGCGGTACTATGTGGTATAAGTGGTTGCGGTAACAGCAGTTTAAAAATATCCTGGTGCTCTGGATGATCCTGTAACTGCGCCAGTTGACCGTTCACTTTAAAATCAAGGCGGTTGATGTAGCCGCGTTTATCTTCGTTACTAAAATAAAAATCGGTTCGCCCGTTTTGTAACAACTGATCACTAAAAGCTGTGCGGTCATTCTTATAGGCATTCGGCCAGGCATGTATCCAGATGAAAAAAAGCGTGTCAGGCGAATTATTGTAATACTCCATTTTTACATATCCATCCAGCGTATGGGCAGTGTCATTTAAAGTAACATCGATTGTATAATTTACCTGCTGCTGCCAGTAGTTAGTTTGACAAAATATTGCCGAAAAACAAAAACTAAAAAGAACCGTTAGCAGGATTGTTTTTTTCAAGACAGTTGGGGTTTATCCAAAAATAATAAAAATGTTTTGCACTCAAGGGGTTCACACAAAGGGAACAACGGATACAACGGGCATAAAGCACTTTTTGTTGCCTCTTTGTTTAGTTGTTTTCAGCAGACACCTGCACCCAATTATTTTCCTTTACCTGATAAAATAATCCGGATGCTGTGCAGCATAATTTTAAGGTCTAAAACGATGGATACATTTTCTATGTACATAATGTCGTATGGCATACGTTCTATCATTTGCTCTACTGTAGAGGCGTAACCAAATTTTACCATGCCCCAACTGGTTAATCCCGGCTTAACTTTCAGCAGGTATTTAAATTCAGGCCGCTGCGCTATTATCTGGTCAATGTAAAATTTCCTTTCAGGTCTTGGGCCAACAAGACTCATTTCGCCTTTGATTACATTTAACAGCTGCGGTAATTCATCCAGCCGCCACTTGCGCATTGTTTTGC
Organism: Chitinophagales bacterium; assembly: GCA_038210625.1. Lineage (GTDB taxonomy): Bacteria > Bacteroidota > Bacteroidia > Chitinophagales > Chitinophagaceae > Ferruginibacter. Next base: position 64,746 of record JBBQWL010000037.1, read on the forward strand.
CCCAACCGGTAATGCGTGGGTCATCATTGCTGCTAAGCATTGGACCACCCTCTTCGGCATTTTGTACCATACTTCTAAACTTATAAATAGTAAAGGGCGTTCCTTTGAAACCAATTCTTTCCTGTAAAAAAAAGATATTTCCTCTAGATGACAACCTGGTGCGGATGGCAGTATACAGCAGCAATGGCGAAAAAATAATTAGCCCGGTTGTAGCAATCAGAATATCCATTAACCGTTTGGTGTTTTTTTGCCAGGCGGGCAGTATGCCACTGTGTACATCAATTAGCGGCGTGCCCATTACATTGTTTGCAGTTACGGCACCCGTAATAATATCCACTGCATCCGCGGTAATTTTAATGTTTACATCTTTATCACTCAGTTGCCGTAAAATGGCAGTCAGTAATTCCCGTTCGTTTTTTTCTACCGCAATAATTACTTCTTCAATTCCTTCTTTAATTATAATACTATCAATAGCAGTAAGGTCTTTGTATTGTGCAATGGTATCCGGAAGGCCAATATCGGTATATCCGTTTGTATTTAAAAAGCCTGCGATTTTGTAACCGGAGTACGTTTTACTAAATGATTGAAAGAAACGGGAAGCATTTTTGCCGGAGCCAATCAGCAAGACGTTAAAAAATACTTTTTGCTTTTTTATTTGTCCTTCGGAAACAGATAAAAATATAAGTCTTGAGAAAAGTGTTAGAAAAAACACAGGTAAAAGCAGGCTATAAAATTCATCATAATAATGAAAATTATTGTCTTGCGGATTTTTTAAAATAAATATAAAGAGGAGCACCGTGCATCCGAGCAGGCTCACAATAAGCGTTCGTAGAAATTCAGCTACCGCAGATTTGTTATAAATAGCTTCATAGGCACCACTTAAAAAATGAAGGCTTAGCCAGCCCGCGATGTATAAAAAACCTCCTTCGTAAAAACCAGGTGGAATGCTAAAAGGGTAGTGATAAATAACGGTCCGTAAAAAGTAAAAGCATAGCCATGTTACCGCGGCAATGCAAATATCGTTTACAATGTACCAGGTGTTATTTATACGGGGTTGGTTCAAAATGCAGTGTAAATTATCTGACAGCGAAAAAATAAAAGTTTATACGCCGCCAATTTTATCCAGTATTTGGTGGGCCACATCCATTGCCCTGAAACCAGCTACCACATTTACCGGCGTATCTGTATTTTGCACAATGGCCTGGTAAAAAGCCTGTAGTTCCATCTTTATGGCATTGCCCTCTTCAATAACCGGGTTAGCAATGGCAATCGTTTTTTTACCATTGTTGGTTTCAATATCAAATGTAAAAACATTGGTATCATCTGGTGAACTTAGTTTAATAACTTCCGTCTTCTTCTCCAAAAAATCAATGCCAATATAGGCATCTTTTTGAAACAGGCGCATCTTCCTCATTTTTTTCATGGAGATACGACTGCTGGTAAGATTGGCAACGCAACCATTGTCGAACTCTATGCGTACGTTGGCAATATCTGGCGTATCACTCATTACAGCAACACCATTGGCGTTGATTGATTTTACGTTGCTTTTTACAAGGCTTAAAATAATGTCGATGTCGTGTATCATCAAATCGAGTATTACACTAACATCCGTACCCCGGGGATTAAATTGTGCCAGCCGATGCACTTCGATAAACATCGGCTCCAGTTTGCGGTTTTTCAATGCTAAAAATGCGGGGTTAAATCGCTCTACATGCCCCACCTGGAATTTTATATTGGCTTCTTTCGTAAGTTTTACCAGCTGCCTTGCTTCATCCATGGTGTTGGCAAGCGGCTTTTCAACAAACACATGCTTTCCTTTGGTAATGGCAACCTTGCACAAATTAAAGTGGGTGATGGTTGGCGCTACAATATCAACCGCATCGCAGGCGTCCATTAAATCTTCCGGAGTATCAAATCTTATCAGTTTGTATTTTTCAATAACCGCATGGGCTATTTCATCATTGGGGTCAAAAAAACCAACCAGTGTTGCGCCTTCAATTTGCAGCCAGTTGTTTAAATGAAATTTTCCGAGATGGCCTACTCCTAAAACACCCACTTTAAGCATATCAATAATTCTTTGTTCAAAGATAACACCGTATCGATTAATGTGCAGTTATTAAGTTTGTTATGCTGGTTTTGGTACCTGGCCGTAATAATAATTTTATCATACAAGCGTAACCGCAGTATCGGCAAAACTTATAACTCATAACTTATAACTCATAACTAAATCAAAGGTTTCCTTTCTTCAACTCCGCTACTGCATAATTGGCTGCCCTTGCTGTTAAAGCCATAAAAGTCAAAGATGGATTTTGTGTACTGGTTGAAACCATGCTGGCCCCATCCGTAACAAAAACGTTTTTACAATGGTGCATGGCGTTGTTTTTATCAAGCAAAGAAGTTGAAGGATCTTTACCCATCCTGACACCACCCATTTCATGTATATCCAGTCCAGGTGCTTGTTTGCTGTCGTTGATGCGGATATTTTTACAGCCTGCTTTGGTAAGCATTTCCTGCCCTTGTTCTAAAAAATCTTTTAATAATTTTTCATCATTGTCGTCATATGCCACCGACGTTACCAACAGCGGAATACCCCATTCGTCTTTTTCATCTTTGCTTAACCGCAGGTGGTTCGATTCTTTTGGAATCGTTTCTCCCTGCATCATCATAAACACACCCCAGCCGCCCGGCTCAGACATTGCATCTTTATAACCGCCGCCAATATCTTCCTTGTTACTTCCATCACCTGTTCTTCTGCCGGCACTATAATGAACCATATAACCACGCAGAAAATCCATTTCCTGTTTGTGTACATTTCTAAAGTTTGGCATCATGGCTCCTGTTGGCTTACGGCCATAATAATATTGATCCAGGTGGCCATCCACATCCGCCGTCATGGTACCGCGGTAGTTGTGAAAGGCAACATATTTACCCAACAGGCCATTGTCGTTACCCAATCCGTTCGGAAAACGGCTGGATGTTGAATTCAATAACACCAGGTTAGAATTTAAACAGGCAGCATTTACAAAAATCACTTTGGCAAAATATTCAGTCGCAACTTTTGTGTGGGTATCAATTACTCTTACACCAGTTGCTTTCTGTTTTTTTTCATCGTAGATAATCGAATGCACAACGGAATCTGGTCGCAGCGTAAGGTTGCCGGTTTTTTCAGCCCATGGCAGGGTAGATGCGTTGGAACTAAAATATCCTCCAAAGGGACAACCCCTGTCGCACATGGTTCTGCCCTGGCATTGATGCCTGCCCTGATCAAGATGAATTTGATTGGGCTTGGTTAAATGCGCACAGCGGCCAATAATTACATTACGGTCTTTATAATTGCTGTTTATTTTTTGTTGTAATTCCTTCTCTACTGTGTTCAATTCCCAGGGTGGTAAAAACTCACCATCGGGCATTGTGTCCAGTCCATCCATATTGCCGCTGATGCCTGCAAATTTTTCTACATGGCTATACCAGGGCGCCAGTTCATCATATGTAATCGGCCATTCAACCGCAAAGCCATCCCGGCCCGGTCCTTCAAAATCGTATTTGCTCCAGCGCTGGGTAGCCCTTGCCCATAACAAAGATTTACCGCCTACCTGGTAACCCCTAATCCAGTCAAACGGCTTTTCCTGTACGTAAGGATGTTGTTTATCTTTTACAAAAAAATGTTCAGTTGCTTCACTGAATGCATAACACTTAGAGACTACGGGGTTTTCTTTTTCAACTTTCAGCGGCATCTGTAACCGATGTGTAAAATCCCATGGGTCTTTGGTAGCAGTGGGATAATCTTTTAAATGCACTACATTCTTACCTCGTTCCAACACCAATGTTTTTAATCCTTTTTCACATAGTTCTTTCGCGGCCCAGCCACCACTGATTCCTGAACCAATTACGATGGCATCAAAAGTGTTTTTGGCAGCACCGCCTGCATTGATGTTGACTTGTGTTGAATCGCCTGGCATATCGTTTAATTAAAAATTAAGAATTAAAAATTTGTTCAAATTGTTTGTGCTTCATTATAAGTAAAAATTCAAAAGTCAAAAATTAAAAATGGGGCAAGCAATCCGGCACTAATAACTTATCACATGCAATCCAACCCATAACTTACCACCTATAACCTAAAACTTATAACCTATAACCTATAACTTACAACTAAATCAAAGGTTTCCCTTCTTCAATTCTTCCACCGCATAGTTAGCTGCTCTTGCTGTTAACGTCATGTATAAAATCGATGGGCTTTGATTGCCCGTACTTGTCATGCAGGCGCCATCGGTAACAAAAACATTTTTGCAATGGTGCAAAGCATTCCATTTATCCAGCATCGAATTTTTAGGGTCGTTTCCCATACGGCAGCCGCCCATCTCATGAATATCCAGTCCCGGCGCCTGTTTGCTATCACTGTGTGTGATATTTTTTACACCGGCACCCGCAAGCATTTCTTCTGTCTGCGTAAAAAAATCTTTCAATAATCTTTCATCATTGTCATCATAGCCAACGGAAGTAACAAGTAATGGAATGCCCCACTGGTCTTTTTTATCTGTACTTAGCCGTACATGGTTCGTTGCTTTCGGAATCGTCTCGCCCTGCACATACGCGTACACATGCCACGGACCGGCTTCGGTCATCGCTTCTTTGTAAGCCGCTCCAATTTGTTCGGGGCAGCGGTCACCATCACCCCGTTCACGGTATGCACCGGCGAAGGTGGTAAAGCCGCCTACAAAATCAGTGTCTATTTTATGCAAATTTCTATAGTTGGCAATGATGGTATCAGTTGGGTTGCGGCCATACACATACTTGTCTTCAAAGCCATCCATGTGGCCACTCATCCAGCCACGGTAATTGTGAAAACAAACATATTTTCCTAAAATGCCACTGTCGTTTCCAAGCCCGTTGGGAAACCTTGAAGACGTAGAATTCAACAGTATTAAATTACTATTTAACGCAGAGCCATTCACAAAAATTATTTTAGCAAAGTACTCGGTTGTTTCTTTTGTAACGGAGTCTATAACCCTTACACCGCTTGCTTTTTGGAGCTTATCATCATAAATAATAGAGTGTACAACAGAGAATGGCCTGATGGTAAGGTTGCCTGTTTTAGCAGCCCAGGGAAGGGTAGAAGAGTTGCTGCTGAAATAGCCGCCAAACGGGCAGCCACGCATGCATAAATTTCTTGCCTGGCATTGCGCACGCCCCTGGTCCAAATGTATTTGATTGGGTTTTGTAAGATGAGCCCACCGTGCATGTACCAGGTAACGGTTGCCATAATTTTTCAGAAAACTGTCTTTCAAATGTTGCTCTACAACATTCAAATCAAAGGGTGGCAAAAACTCACCATCGGGCATAGATTCAATGCCATCTTTATTGCCACAAATGCCAATAAATTTTTCAACGTGACTGTACCATGGTGCCACATCAGCGTATCGAAGCGGCCAGTCCCAGCCATAGCCAAAACGCTGCGGACCGGTAAATTCAAAATCGCTCCAGCGTTGCGTGGCCCTGCCCCAGGTGATCGATTTACCACCAACCTGGTAACCTCTTATCCAGTCAAAAGGTTTCTCCTGCACATAAGGATGGTCTTTATCATTCACAAAAAAATGCTGGTCGTCTTCGCCATAGCCGGCAGCCTTTGTTATCAAAGGATTTTCTTCCAACGTTTCTTTGGTGATTCTGCCCCGGTGTTTTAATTCCCATGGGTCTTTTGTTGCCGTAGGATAATCCTTGTTATGTTCAACATTTCGGCCTCTTTCCAGCACGAGTGTTTTCAATCCTTTTTCACACAATTCTTTCGCTGCCCAGCCACCACTAATGCCACTGCCAATAACAATGGCATCGTATGTATTTTTTCCGGCACCGCCGCTGTTAATATTAACTTTTGAAGAATCACCTGGCATCGTTACAATTTTTATGTACCTAACTTTTGTATTTCAATTAAGCTGCATCGGCGTCGCACGCTTGTACTAAAACAGCAATTGGCAACTTTTATCAAAGCGTAGATGGCGTGATAAAATACAGAAGTAGTGCTATCAAAATAAATTTATCAGACCGTAGCTGTTTCCTGCGGCAGTTCATTCCAAAAGCCCATTTTACCAAATTTTACAATCCTGTCTGCACAACGTTTTTCCGCAGGTACCTGTTTTAATTCTTTTATAATCGGTATCAAATAGTCCTTTAAAATCCGGCCTGCCTCATCATAATCCCAGTGACCGCCACCGGCAGGTTCCGGCACCACACCATCTACCAGGCCAAAGCGCATCATATCCGCACCGGTTAAACGCAGTTGTTCAGCAGCAGTTTCTTTTTTATCCCAGCTGCGCCATAAAATAGAGCTGCAGTTTTCAGGCGATATCACCGTATACCAACTGTTTTCCAGCATCAGGATGCGGTCGCCAACACCTATGCCCAACGCACCACCGCTGGCACCTTCACCAATGATTACGCAAATTACCGGTACTTTCAAACGCATCATTTCATAAATGTTGCGGGCAATCGCTTCTCCTTGTCCACGCTCTTCTGCTTCCATACCGGGGTAAGCGCCCGGGGTATCTATCAGGGTAACAATTGGTTTATTAAACTTCTCCGCCAGCCGCATCAACCGCAGGGCTTTTCTATACCCTTCAGGATTGGCCATACCAAAATTCCTCAACTGGCGCATTTTTGTATTGATTCCTTTTTGCTGGCCAATAAACATCACCGTTTCTCCATCCAGTTGGGCAAAACCACCTACCATGGCTTTATCATCTTTTACATTCCTGTCGCCATGCAGTTCAATAAAATTAGTGGTCATTTTTTCAATATACTTTAATGTATACGGCCGGTCGGGGTGCCTGCTGAGCTGAACTTTTTGCCAGGGAGTAAGGTTGGCGGTAAGGTCGCGTTTGGTATCGATAATTTTTTGTTCCAGTGTTTGTACATATCCGCTTACATCTGTTTTGTTTTTTTCGGCAGATATTTTTATTTGTTCTATCTGGTCGTATAAATCCTTGATTGGCTTTTCAAAATCAAGGAATTGTCTTTTTTTTAATTCAGGCATAACAGCAATTTACAGCTTTGTGTGTAAGCAGTGAAAAATAATAAATTAGTGTTGCAAAAATAAGTCTTCAAAATTTTTAATAAAAATTTTGGCTCACGAAATTGAAAAACATATCTTTGCCATCCCGAAAAACAAAGCAGGATTTTTAATTAAATTTTGTTGCTGAAAAAAGGGAAACGGATTGGTAGTTCAGTTGGTTAGAATGCCGCCCTGTCACGGCGGAGGTCGCGGGTTCGAGTCCCGTCCAGTCCGCAGAGTTACTTACTCAAATACTTCAAAAGCTCGCAAACTCAATGGTTGCGGGCTTTTTTGTTTTTCCACCTTCTCAAAAAGTATCAAATAAGCTCAAATTTCGTAGGCAAATTCGGTTACCCGAATTTTTCAGCTCTCCAGGTAACCGAATTTCAATGAAATGCAGTACAGGCAAGCAGTCCATTGAATGGACATCTTGTTTTAAAAGCTTTTAAAATTTATTTTTAACCAAAAGAAAAGGAGGAAATTATGGACACGAAACTGAGTATTCTTTTTTACAGCAAAACATCCAAAAAAAACAAGGATGGACTGGTGCCAATCTATCTAAGGGTAACCATCAACGGAGTAAGATTTGAACAGACCACACAGCGGTATATAAGTCCGGAAAAGTGGTCTGTTGATACGGGCCATGCAAAAGGTAATACCGAAGAAGCGAGATCAGTCAATGGTTTTTTGGATGCATTAAAACAAAGGGTTTATAGTTATCAAAAAGAGATCATTATGGAAGGCCTACCGGTAGATGCAGCAAACTTTAGAATTAAATGGCTGGGGATTAAAGAGAAGGTTTTGACGTTGCTGGAAGTATTTAGAACACACAATGATCAGATGTTTGAATTGATAGGATCAGACTGTTCCAAAGCTACGCATGGCAAATACAAAACAACTTATGATCATACCAAAGCTTTCCTGGAATGGAAATATCAATTGAAAGATATTGAAGTGCAAAAACTCACTTATAATTTCATCACAGAATTTGAATTTTATCTGAAGAGCAAACAAAAGTGTAACCACAACACAACCATCAAATACTTGAGCAATCTAAAAAAGATTGTGGGTGTTTGCATTAAGAATGGGTGGGTGGCAAAAGATCCTTTCTTTGGTTTTAAGATGAGTAAAAAAGAAGTTGTACGGCAATTTTTAACACAAGAAGAAATACAAACGGTTATATCAAAAGACTTTGGCAATGATCGTTTAAACCAGATAAGGGACATTTTTGTTTTTAGCTGCTATACTGGTCTTGCATATATTGATGCACAAAGATTGAAACGTGCTGATATAGGGATTGGTATGGACGGCGAGAAATGGCTATTCACTAAAAGAAAGAAAACAGATTCACCTACCCGTGTGCCATTACTGCCGCCGGTGATTGAAATTTTGGAACGTTACCATACGCACCCGACATGCATCAATAAAGATTGTTTACTACCTGTTCCCAGCAATGTAAAATTGAATGCCTATTTAAAAGAAGTAGCTGATATCTGTGGTATTAATAAACACCTGACTTTTCACATAGCCAGGCACACTTTCGCTACCACCGTTACACTGAATAATGGAGTACCAATTGAAACGGTTAGCCAGATGCTTGGACATAAAAGTATAAAGGTGACACAACTTTATGCGAAGATCCTGGACAGAAGGGTAAGCAACGATATGAACGTATTGAGAAATAAATTTACTGATAATACCAGCCAATTAAAAACTGGTTCATGATTTCAAGATGAAGATATATGCCAGCCTTTTTATTTACAACTTTATGTGTAATGTGAGTAAAAATGGTTCCTATTGGTAACTTAATGGAATATATTATTATGTTTTGCGATGATGTTGACACCTTTGTTGAAGAAATAAACATTTAAACTTTTCAATTTTACAATTCTTTTCCAGTTAGCAACATTCAAATTTAATTGAGAATAATTTTAACTGTATTTTGTTAATTTGAATTAGGAAGAATGAAGTTAATTTGCGTGGGTTTTCCAGGTTACTATAGGAAATAAAAAATTGGCAGTAGGGGCAGTTTATTTTTTTCCATGTTTAATTTTGTGATAGATTACCGGCTTTTTAAGTAAAACCGGGAAACTTAAATCATGATTTTTATAATCCACAATTCGGAATGATTCATTATTGAAATTCCCTATTCAAGTTTAATTAAGTCCAAAACAAAGACATAGTTAAATCATTTGTAAATAATCGCCCCAAAAACTAGCCATTACTTTTGGTTTTTGCCTTCATACTCATTATCCAACTGAAAGAATTCTTCATCCTCAACTTAAACACCGGTAATACAACACATTGAGCTACATTTACGTATTTTGTAACTCACAAATGATAAAAAACAAAGTAAGATTAAATACTAATGAATTTTATAGACCTATTTGCTGGACTTGGTGGTTTCCATAAGGCATTGCACGAACTTGGACATGAATGCGTATTTGCCAGCGAACTAATCCCTGCATTACGAGACACATACAAACTCAATTGGGGGAAAGATGTAAATATTCAAGGTGACATTAGAAAAATTGTTGCAAACGACATTAATAGTATTCCCGATCACGACATTTTATGTGCTGGATTTCCATGCCAGCCTTTTTCTAAAGCAGGCAAACAACGAGGAAGAAAAGATGATCGAGGTACTTTATTTGATGAGATCATAAAAATTCTAGAGATAAAGAAACCTCAATTTTTTATTCTTGAAAATGTGCGCTTCATAGCTAAACATGATAATGAAGAAACATGGAATGCAATGAAAGCCGAATTCGATAGATTGGGCTATACAGTGGATCACAAAGATTACTCTCCACATGATTTCGGGATTCCGCAGCACAGACAAAGAATTTTTATTGTTGGTTCGTTAACAGGACTCAGCCATTTTAGTTTTGATAAAGTTGATAAATACAAAAGAAATGTAATAGAGATCAACAAATACATCGAAGAAAGTCCAGTTGATGCAAAAAAAATCCCAAAAGCTAATCAGGATTGTATTAAACTATGGCAGGAATTTATTGACTGCTTACCAAAAGAAACGAAAATGCCAGGCTTCCCCATCTGGGGAATGGAATTCGGGGCAACCTACCCTTATGATGAAACTTATCCTCATCTACTTTCCCAAAAGGAACTAGCAGAATGTAAGGGAAACTTTGGTTGCAGCTTAGTAGGAATGACCAAGGATGAACAGTTGGCAAAATTACCAAGCTACGCAAGAGTGGAGAATGAATTTCCAAGTTGGAAAAAAAGATATATTAAATATAGCAGAGCCTTTTATATAGATAACAAAAAATATATTCATAAAGTAGTAAGTCAAATAGCGGATCTTCCTTCACAAAGTTGGCAAAAATTAGAATGGAACGTTGGAGATGGCAGACGAAAAATCAACGACTATATTTTGCAGTTTAGAGCTTCTGGCATAAGGGTAAAAAAAGTTGATTTTTTCCCTTCTTTAGTATGCAGCACAACGCAGATTCCAATCATAGGGTGGCAAAAGCGTTATATCACTAAATCTGAGGGGTTAAGACTTCAGTCATTAACCGGTTTGAAATTGCCTTCCCATGACAACGCAGCATTCGAAGCGCTGGGCAATGCTGTAAATTCTAAAATTGTAAAATTAATTGCAAAACAACTTCTAATAGAGAAAAATTCGAATAGTGTTGCTTCGCAGCACATACAATCACTTTCTATTTCAAAACAACATGAGCCAGCAAGATAAGGTAAGTATAAGACCGCAAGTAACAATGCTTTCTGTTCTAAAGTATTTAGAATACGAAACCTGGTTTGCATTAGCAGAATTTATTGATAATGCGATTGCAAGCTACCTTCAAAATGAGAAGGCCATAAAAAAAACTGAAGGAATAAGTTTTAAATTACAAGTAAAAATAGAATTTAATGAACTTGAAAATAAAATAACTATAAGGGATAATGCAGCTGGTATAGCTGAAATGGATTATGCAAGAGCTTTTCGTGCAGCGGAAATTCCATCAGATAAAACTGGTCTTTCTGAATTTGGAATGGGAATGAAGTCTGCTGCATGTTGGTTTGCAGATAAATGGCGCGTTACATCTACAGCATTGGGAGAAAGTACTGAAAAAAGAATATTTTTTGATATGCAAAAAATATTTGAGGATAAAATAGAAGAATTAGAAGTTGATGTAATTAGTCGTGACAAAGATTATCATTATACAACTATCGAATTATTCGATGTAAGTAGAATGCCAAAAAAAAGGGCTTTAACTAAAATTAAAGACCATTTAAAAAGTATCTATAGAGAATTTATACGACATAAAATTCTCATCCTAAAAATTGACGGTGAAGAATTATTTTTTGAGGAAGTGCCAATATTAATAGCTCAACAATATGATGACCCAAAGGGAAATGCTGTATGTTGGAGAAAAGAAATCAATTTTCCAATAGATGACAATTTAAGCGTTCGTGGGTTTGTTGCAATCAGGGAGAAAGCGTCAACATCTGAAGCTGGCTTTGCTTTATTTCGTCGAGGAAGGGTAATCGAAGGAAGCTATGATAATGGCTTTAGACCTGATTTTATTTTTGGAGCACCAAATAGTTATCGCTATCAAAGAGTTTTCGGGGAACTTCATTTGGAAGGTTTTGATGTAAACTTTACAAAAAAAGGAATCCAATGGGATGAAAATCTTGAAATATTTTTGCGACTATTAAAAGATGATATTAGTAGTAAAGAATTTCCACTTTTACAGCAGGCTGAACAATATAGAGTAAGGGCTTCAGAAAAGGAATATAAAGCAGCGAAAAAAGCACTTGATGAAACGGTTAATGACCTTGAAAGGAAAGCGCCACAAGCAGTGGCTGATGTTGTAAATACAGCATCAAATGTTTCAGAGCGTGAACAACAAGTTTTAACCCCGACAGAAAAAACACTCCATAGAGAGTTTGAAATTCGTTTCAACAAAGAGAATTGGAAAGTTTCAATTGAACTTTCGTACGACCCTTCACTAAAAGAACTAATTGAAGTTGGTGACAGTTTTATAAAAGAAAAATCAAAAGACGAATCAATAAGACAAATTGGAATTCGGCTTTCACTAACTCATCCGTTTATGGTGGAGTTCGCCGGTGCAGACACCAATAAAATTGAACCGATACTTCGTATTGCAGCAGCATTCGGTCTTTCAGAGGTTATTGCAAAAAGAACAAAACTTGTTGGCGATGTAAGAAGAAATTTAAACGAACTACTTTTGAACTTTTCAAAACATTAGAATTATGGCAAAAACTATAGCGGGAGCAGGTCCGAAAAAACCTCAAATTTATATTCCAATTGGATTACTTACTCTTGATTCACAAAATCCGCGACTTGCAAATGATGGCAGACAAAATACTCAACTTGATTTGTTAGGTACATTGTATTCTGACTTTGATATCGATGAACTTGCTTACTCAATGTGCGCAAACGGATACTTTGATGAAGAACCGGTGGTAGTCGTGCCTTCAAAAAAACCGAAGAATTTTTCTTTGCCAACAAAAATTGAAGACCAGCAAATCTATTTACAAGAGCTAATTAAGGAAGATAAAATCCATTTCATAGTAGTTGAAGGAAACAGAAGAACTGCAACTCTTAAAATACTCAATGATCCGTCGCTAAGACAGAAAGTTGGAGTTGCTGAAGATTTTCCAAAAGCATCTGGGAAGGCTCTTGATGATTTAAAAGTAATACCTGCAATATTTTACCTTGAAAGGAATGATGTAACTGCCTACTTAGGAGTAAGACACATTTCGGGTTCAAAGAAATGGGACTTTTATCCGCGAGTATTTTATGTATCTCAAAGAATTGAAGAAAAACTTAATGCTTTAGGCAACTACCAAGTTGCCTTTGAAGAAGTCCAAAGACAAGTTGCCTTAAGGCGTTCGGATGCCGTAATAAAACATTACTTGTATTATCGAATTGCAAAAATTATTGAGAGTGATTTAGATTTTGACATTGACCCTGTAATCAAAAACTTTTCATTGATTGAAGTTGCAGTTCGTTCTCCTGGGATTCGCCAATTCATCGGCTTAGGGGACAACTCAAATTTCTTAAAAGAAATTGATTTTACGAAGAGAGTAATTCCAAGCAAATTCAGCGATTCATTGGAGAGAATATTAACATGGATTTACGGAAATAAAAAGAAGAACATTCTACCTCTGTTCACTGATTCACGAAATATTCCAAGCCTAGGTAAAATTCTAATAAATGAAGATGCAAGAGAATATTTGGTAGGGACAAATGATTTTGAAGGTGCTTATGAAAGGAGCGATGGCGAACTTGAAATGCTTGAAAAGAAAATCAATGAAGCCAAGAAGAAATTAGAAAGTTCAATGCAAATTGCATATAAGCATAAATCAAGAGAACTAATTGAACTTGTTGACTTATGTATTAATGCTGCTGAAGCATTAAAAAAAGCTTTATCAAAATGATTCCATTTCCAAACCATATAGATATTAACAGAATCGCCGACTGGGTAGAGTTGTTTGTAATTACCGAGAACAGGAAAATTTCAAAAATGAAAATTCAAAACCTTTTTGAGGAAGAGGGTATTGATATAGAAAATAGAATCGACGATGTAATTCTTGAATTGAATAGAAGAAATACTTTGTACGGTGCTAACTCTCCCATTGGAATTAATGGTGTTTCCATAGAGCCTACAATTAGATGGAGAGAAAATCCTTTTCACACTCTTTGTTTAATTTTTTCCGCTTATGGTGTTGAAGATACTACAGACGGCGGAACAATTTTATTTGAAAAAATTGGAAATGTTTTTCTCCGAGAATTTTTAAAGTCGGAAACTTTTCATTTGGGATTTCCGACTTCAACAAATTTAGTAGCACAATTAACTGGACTTGCAGCATCATGCTTTGAACCGAGAGGAGCATTAACACCGGAACCAAGCGAGAAAGATAGCGGGGTTGATCTAATCTCATGGTTGCCATTCAATGATTCAAGAGGGGGTCAGATAGTTGTCTTGGCTCAATGCGGTGCAGGTGCTGATTGGAAAAATAAAAGTCCGATTTCCCTTCCCACATGGAGCCAATATATCAACTGGAATTATGAGACAACTGTTCCTTCAATGATGATAACTCAAATTGTTCAAGCGGATAAGTGGAGAAAATATTCTAACAAATATGGAATTCTTATTGATAGAGCAAGATTGTATAGAATTCATTCTAATTTTCAAGGCGGCATTCCATCAGCATTATCAAGAGAGGTTTTAAACTGGTGTAAAACAAAACTTAATACATAGCCCAATGCCCGAAGTAATAGAAATTCAAAACAATCCAGGCAATGCAAACTGGAATCCATTTGTTGGTGACGAAACTAATGAATTGTTGCGAACCAAAGGGTTTGCTAATCCCGACAGATCTCTAAATGAAAATGGTGTTAGAGTTTTAGACGAAACATATCGCATTATGCAAGTCTGCGGAAACCCAAACATAGCAACCAATAACGAAACAGGAATCGTAATTGGTTATGTGCAAAGCGGTAAAACACTTTCGTTCACAACACTCACAGCTTTAGCAAGAGACAACAATTATCAAATCGTAATTATTATTGGTGGGACTTCTGTAAATCTTCTTGACCAGTCAACAAAACGAGTAAGA
>JBBQWL010000038.1:0-78487 GCA_038210625.1 Chitinophagales bacterium
TAAAATTCAGAACGCACGGCTTCACCACTAATAATCAGCCTCGTTATGGTGCGGAAGAAGAAGAGGGGGGGCGTATGAACCCTTCATTAAACCTTGTTCAGTCTTTTGAAAAACTCGATAATACATTTGCACCGATGGCTACCCACGATGGATCGGGAAATATTATATTTTATAATACTCAAACAGAAATTTTTGCAGGCAGAGATGCCCGGCTTGGTGGCACTGTATTTTTACCTGGAACCTTTGGAAGAAACAGGTCTCTTGATATCTGGGCTGGTTACCAATTTAAGGACGGTAGTATTTTAACCGGTGATGACAGGGGCCAGCAACGACCGCTTCCAGGTACCACTACGCCCGTACAGGTGGTAGGACTGGATGGCCCCGTTAATGGCAAGGAATTCACTGCCCAGTCGGGGTTTTATCTTCGGAAATTTATTGATCCGGCACCGGGCGGTGGCTCAAGAGGCACCGGTAGTGAAGTGCCCTGGATCAGGTATCGTTATGCAGAAGTGTTGCTGAATGCAGCAGAAGCGGCCTTCGAACTAGGTCAGCCTGCCGTAGCAGCCGGTTATATGAACCAGGTTCGCGCACGCGCAGGATTGACCACACCGTTAACAGCAGGTCAGATAACTTTCGACAGAATTATTCATGAACGCAGGGTGGAGCTTGCATTTGAAGGACATATTTTATACGATATGAAACGTTGGCGCATTGCTGATAAAGTATGGGACGGTGCACCCACCACGTTAAGTGATTTAAAAAGCAATATTGGGGTGGCTACCAAACACAGCACCCAGCCCTGGGGATTATGGCCATACAAAACTTATTTTCCGGGTAGCCCTGATAATAATAAATGGTTATTCAAAGAGACATTACCGGCAGTTGTTACAGGTGCCAACCGCTTTTTATTCGGTAACTATTACACCCTTATAGGCGACGATGTAAGGGCGGCCAATCCGCAAATTGTGAAACAACCTAACCAATAATTATTTATCAAATTTTTAATAATGAAAAATATATTTCAATTCATTTTGGCAGGCTTGGTGATTGCTTCATTCAGTGCCTGTAAAAAGGATAACTACACTGCGCCTGCGTCTACATTAACCGGCAAGATTGTGTACAACGGGGAAGCCATTGAGGTGGAAAGAAACCAGGTGCCTTTTCAAATTTACCAATATGGCTTTGGAAAGGTGGGCGCCATCAACAGTACGTTTAGCCAGGAAGGAGCTTACTCAGCGGTGTTATATGATGGTAATTATAAAATGATTATACCAGTAGGGCAAGGCCCGTTTATGTCTAAAGAGCTGTCGCCCGGCGTGCCGGACTCAATAGCAATTACATTGGCTGGAAGTAAGGCGATGGACATAGAAGTAATGCCTTACTATATGATCAGAACTCCCCAGCTAACAGGTGGCGGAGGCAAGGTAAACGCTACCTTTAAAATTGAAAAAATAATCAATGACGTAAACGCGAAAGACATTGAAAGTGTTACGCTTTTTATCAACAAGACCGAATTTGTTTCAGGAGTTGATAACATTGCATCCGCTAATTTAAATGACGCAGATATCACCGATTTGAATAGCGTAAATTTAAGCGTGTCGGTTCCGGCAATTTCTCCTACACAAGCCTATGTATTTGCACGTATTGGTCTTAAAATAGCTGGTGTGGAAGACAGGATTTTTTCGCCGGTAGAAAAAATTACTTACTAGTTTGTTGTGAACTCAAAAAAGAAATAAACTACGTGAAGAACCTTTTATAATTGGAAAGTTAAAATAACAAAAGCCATTTCAGCGCAGGCTATTTGGCTTTTGTTATATATTTACGAACCTAATACTGCCCGTGAGTTATTGCATTTTAATTATTTAACTGAAGCCATCAATGAAAAGAACCTTCGCTTTATTTAGTATTTTATTTTTCTCCGCAACAGCTTTTCCCCAAACTGGTTGGAAAATAGCCGGCGATAAAATTGTTACCCCATGGGCCGAAAAAGTAGACCCTGCCAAACCGCTGCAGGAATATCCCCGGCCACAAATGGTACGCAATAGCTGGATGAATTTAAATGGATTTTGGCAATACAATATTTTGCCAAAGGCCCAGGAAGCCATCCCAGTCTCGTTTGCAGGGCAAATTGTAGTACCGTTTGCTGTGGAGTCGGCATTGTCCGGCGTTGGTAAAACGGTCGGTAAGGACAGCGTGTTATGGTACCAGCGCAGTTTCAATCTTCCTGCTAATTTTAAAAACAATAAAGTGTTGCTACAGTTCGGTGCGGTTGACTGGTTATGTACCGTGTATGTAAATGGTAAACCGGTAGGTAGTCACCAGGGTGGCTATGATCCTTTTAGTTTTGATATTACCAATGCGCTTACCAAAAAAGGCAATCAACAAATAGCCATCCGGGTGTGGGATCCTACCGATGATGGTCCGCAGCCAAGAGGCAAACAGGTAAAAGACCCCAAAGGTATTTGGTACACACCTGTAACCGGCATCTGGCAAACGGTTTGGCTGGAAGCTGTTCCCAACACCTATATCTCCAATACAAAACAAACACCGGATATTGACAATCAGTCACTGCATATAACCGCAGCCGTAGAACAATTACAACCCGGTGATGAAGTGGTGGTGACAGCATATAAAGGCACAGAAAAAATAGCAGAACAAAAAATACAACCCGGTACCGAGGCAACCATTGCCATTGCCAATCCGCAGTTATGGTCGCCCAACCATCCTTTTTTGTACGACTTAACGGTAACGGTTATGCGCAAAGGAAAGAAAGTAGATGAAGTAAAAAGTTATTTTGCCATGCGCAAAATTTCTATGAAATCAGATAAGAATGGCATTCAGCGGATGATGCTGAACAATGAATTTGTTTTTCAGTTTGGTCCGCTCGACCAGGGTTGGTGGCCTGATGGATTATACACTGCTCCAACCGATGAGGCGTTGAAATTTGATATTGAGCAAACAAAAGCAATGGGTTTTAATTTAATCCGTAAGCATACCAAAACAGAGAGTGCCCGCTGGTATAATTACTGCGATAAGCTGGGCATGTTGGTTTGGCAGGATATGCCCACCGGTGATCTTGGCAATCAATGGGAAAGCAGGCCTGCTATTTATGGCAGGGCAACTGATAAAGACCGTACGCCGGAGTCAGAAAACATCTATCGGACAGAATGGAACGAGATCATGCAGGATTTGCACAACTTTCCCTGCATTGTAGTGTGGGTGCCTTTTAATGAGGCCTGGGGCCAGTTTAAAACAAAAGAAATTGTAGAATGGACCATGCAGAAAGACCCCAGCCGGCTGGTAAATACGGCCAGTGGTGGCAACTTTGTAAATGTTGGTCCCATCATCGATCTGCACAATTATCCGGAACCACTGATGCCTGACCCGGAATTGTTTGGTGCCAAAAGAATATTGGTGCTGGGCGAATTTGGCGGACTTGGTTTACCTGTAGAAGGACATACCTGGCAATCTAAAAATAACTGGGGCTACCAGAGTTTTAAAAATAAAGAAGAGTTAATGAAAAGGTATACTGAGTTAATTAATAAAATACCGGCTTTGATAGAAAAAGGTTTGTCTGCCGCAGTGTATACACAAACCACGGATGTGGAAGGCGAGAGCAATGGCTTTCTTACTTACGACAGAAAAGAAATGAAAATGCCCGTAGAAAAATTGAAGGAAATCAATTCGGCGTTGACCAGGACTGTAATTAAATGATGGTAAATAGTGAATGGTGAATGGTGAATAGTGAAGAATTATTGCTGCACTATGGCCTACTGCCTATTGACTATTGCCTACTTGTGAATAATGAATTATTGCTTATTTACTATTGCCTATTGCCTGCCACCTAATGCCATTTAACTTAACAGACTCAAATTATTACCAGGTAAAAAAAATATCGCATCATGAAGAAATTGTTTGTACTGTGTTTTTTGATTGTTAACAGCTGGATTGGTGTTGCCCAGAACAGTAAAGCCCCGGCTTATCCTTTAATAACACATGATCCTTATTTCTCCATCTGGTCAACTACAGATGAATTATGTGCTTCGCCAACGAAACACTGGACGGGAGCCGATCAGTCATTAATTGGCATGTTAAAAGTAGATGGCGAAACCTACCGTTTTTTAGGTAACGTTGGCAAAATGTACAAGACTATTTTGCCTGCCGGCGATGAAGTGAATTATGAAGCAGCTTACACTGAAGGGCAGCCTGCTGAAGGCTGGTTGAACACAGGCTTTGATGATAGCCAATGGAAAAAAGGCAAAGCACCCTTCGGTGATAATGAAAGTGTGGTAAAAACAAAATGGCTTTCTAAAAATATCTGGATGAGGAGAAAGTTTGCTGTCAGTGATCTGAATCTTAATAACCTGTTTTTAAAATTAAGTCATGATGATGATGTGGAAGCTTACCTGAATGGAGACCTGGTTTACAAAAGAGTAGGGTGGACCAACAAATATATTTACCTGCCCATCAGCGATGCTATCAAAAGCAAACTTAAAAAAGACGGCAATATTTTAGCCATACACGTTATTAATAATGTTGGTGGCGCCATGCTGGATGCAGGCATTGTGGAAGAGCCCAAAGCGCCTGCCGGCAATACCATACAAACGGCTACACAAAACAGGGTACAAATAAACGCTACACAAACCAGCTATGATTTTACGTGTGGTAAAGTAAACCTGTCACTTACTTTTACTTCCCCGTTGTTGATAAACAACCTGGCAATTTTGGCGAGGCCTGTATCTTATATCAGTGCTAAAATAAAATCAACCGACGGCGTTGCGCACGATGTGCAATTGTATTTTGGTGCGTCAACAGATATCGCAGCCAATACGCCCACACAGGCCATGACCACACAAAAATATACGGCTGGCGGCTTATCCATTTTAAAAGCCGGAACCGTTGAGCAGCCCGTTTTACAAAAGAAGGGCGATGATCTGCGCATTGACTGGGGCTATATGTATGTAGCCGTACCATCCGCAGCAGGAGTAAAGCAATCAGTTACCGAAGATGGGGATGCATCCAAATTATTTATGCCCACCGCTACCAATCTTACCGGAGGAAAACATCTGTTATTAAATACTGTGATTAGCCTTGGAAAAATTGGTACAGTAGTTAAAGAGCAACTGATTTTAATGGGCTACGATGATTTGTATTCCATACAATATTTTAAAACAAACCTGCGTCCTTACTGGAACCAAAGTGGTACTGTAAAATTTGAACAGGAGCTTACACAAGCTGCTGCAGATTATAAAGCCACCATTACAAAATGCAAAGTCATCAATAAAATGATTCATGATGATGCAGTGAAAGCCGGGGGTGATGATTATGCAAAATTATGTGAGTTGGCATATCGTCAAAGTATCGCCGCACACAAACTGGTTAAAAGTCCAAAGGGCGAATTGCTGTTGTTATCAAAAGAAAATTTCAGTAACGGGTCTATCAATACGGTGGATGTAACTTATCCGTCATCGCCACTTTACCTGGCTTACAATCCACAATTGTTTGAAGGTATGTTGAACGGAATTTTTTATTACAGTGAAAGTGGCAAATGGGCGAAACCCTATCCATCACACGATTTGGGAACTTATCCGATCGCCAACGGACAAACTTATGGCGAAGATATGCCTGTAGAAGAATGTGGTAACATGATGGCGTTGACCGCTGCCGTTTGCAAGGCAGAAGGCAATGTGAGCTTCGCAAAAAAGCACTGGAAAACCCTGGCTATCTGGGCCGACTATCTAAGCAAAGAAGGGCTTGATCCGGCGCTGCAATTGTGTACCGATGATTTTGCAGGTCACCTGGCACGCAATGCCAATCTATCCATGAAGGCAATTGTAGCATTGGGTGGTTACGTACAAATGGCGGAAAAAGCAGGCGAGCAACAGACCGCAGCTAAGTACCGCAACATCACAAAAGACATGGTAAAAAAATGGATGGCGATGGCTGAAGACGGGGATCATTATTCTTTAACTTTTAATGATAAAAACACCTGGAGCCAGAAGTACAACCTGGTTTGGGACAAGGTTTTAAAATTGAATTATTTTCCAAAAGAAGTGTATGAAAAAGAAATAAAATATTACCTCACTAAACAAAATGAATTTGGGTTGCCGCTGGATAGCAGGAAGACGTACACCAAATCTGACTGGATAATCTGGACTTCAGTTTTAGCAGACAATGAAAAAGATTTTCATGCACTGGTAGATCCGGTATACAAGTATGCAACACAAACAACTTCCCGTGTGCCCATCAGCGACTGGCACGAAACAACAGATGGTAAAATGGTTGGCTTCCAGGCAAGAAGTGTTGTGGGTGGCTATTTTATGAAAGTGCTTGAAATGAAATTAAAAAACAAATAGGCAATACTTAAGAAAGGCATTTATAGGATAACAAACATAAACCGCATGGTCTTTGACGGCCTCAGAAAAAAAGCGTTAAGAAAATTTGAATGGTTGCCGTTAAGAAATGAAATTGATGTTACATATGTTTGGCTTTGGTGTTAGCCCGTAAGTTGCACTAAAGCTTGGATATATTTTGCTGTTTGAGCTAATTTCATTTTAGGCAAGCATTCAAATTTTTAGCTTTTTTTCTGTAGCCTTGATTTTTTTTGTTACTTTTTTTTATCAAGAAAAAAAAGTAAGTGAATACTGACAAAGACTGAATATGGCTTTGCGGCTTAAACTAATTATTCCATGCATTTATTCATTCAAAACAATTCATTTTAAACCAACACTTAAACCCTTAATTTAATCAAGCATGTCAAAAAGCATTCGGTTATTCGCACTGTTATTTTTACTGGCTGCTGCCACGGCAACGCAGGCTCAAAAATCAAAAAAAACAACCGCAGCCGTTCCGGTAACAGGTACGGTTTGGTCGGTTGAAAAAGCCAATGCATGGTACAGTCAGCACAAGTGGATCACCGGTGCCAATTATATTCCGGCCAATGCCATTAACCAGTTGGAAATGTGGCAGGCAGATACTTTTGATCCTGCAACCATTGATAAAGAACTGGGCTGGGCAAAGGGGTTGGGCTTTAATACTATGCGGGTATTTTTACACTCCATCGCCTGGAAACAGGATCCCGAAGGATTTAAAAAACGCGTTGGCGATTTTTTAACCATCGCCGATAAGCACCACATTCAACCGTTGTTTGTATTTTTTGATGACTGCTGGAACAAGGAACCCAAAGCCGGTAAACAACCCGAGGTAAAAACAGGTATTCACAATTCAGGGTGGATGCAGGATCCGGGCCAGCCTGCTTCTGCTGACAGCACTAATTTTCCTGCGCTTGAAAAATATGTAAAAGATGTGCTCACCAGTTTTGCACACGACAAAAGAATTTTATTATGGGATTTATACAACGAACCAGGTAACAATGGCAAGGGCGATTCTTCTTTACCATTGCTTACAAAAGTATTTGAATGGGCTCGTGCGGTAAACCCCGATCAGCCGGTATCCGCAGGCCTTTGGGACTGGAACCTGGAAAAGCTGAATGCCTTCCAGTTAACACATTCCGATATCATTACCTATCACGATTACCAGGAAGCTTCATTGCATAAAACGGTGATCCAGGTATTAAAGGCCAATGGCAAACCATTGATCTGCACCGAGTACATGGCACGTACCAGGAACAGTCGTTTTTCTACCGAACTGCCGTTGATGAAGAAGGAAAATGTGGGCGCTATTAACTGGGGTTTTGTAGCCGGAAAAACAAATACCATTTACGCCTGGGATACACCCACACCGGATGGCAGTCAACCGATAGAATGGTTTCATGATATTTTCAGAACAGACGGAACCGCTTACAGGGAAGATGAAGTAAACCTGATAAAAAAATTAAACGGAGTGCAATAATATCGTAAAACAAATTTTCATATGGCAGTCGTTAAGACCTGTTGTTTCTACACCAGGTCATTTTTTTTAAATGCAATACTTTTTTAACCAGCTAAGAAGCATTGTGGGACTGCATTGGCGACGCTCCGTTCAGCATTTCAGCTTTGGGGAACTTCAGCCCGCTGAAACAGGTAACTGCTGATAGTGCAACATTTTAATTAAGGAGGCATTTTTAATTATCCGCTTTTAAAAATATATCAATGAGTGAAATTATTTTAAAAGTAACATTGATGGACATTGCGAGGGAATTGAATATTACTGCGGCCACCGTGTCCCGGGCACTAAACGATCATCCCGCAATAAAAGAAGCTACAAAAAAAACGGTGAGAGCAGTAGCGGAAAAATTACAATACCAGCCCAACAAAATAGCCTCTTCTTTACGCTCCGGCAAATCCAATATCATTGGTGTAATTATACCCAGCGCCGAAATTAATTTCTTTGGTTCAGTGGTACATGGCATTGAAAAAATAGCCAACGAAAACCATTACAACGTACTCATTTATCAAACCAATGAAATGTATGAGTACGAGAAGAAAGGCGTGCAAACTTTTTTACAGTCGCAGGTAGATGGCGTGCTGGCTTCCATCTCCAAAGAAAGCATTAACCTGGATCATTACAACGAAATAAAAAAACGCGGCGTGCCGCTGATTCTTTTCGACAGGGCGGTGGATACACTCGGCGTATCATCTGTTGTGGTGGATGATTATGCAGGCGCATTTGCAGCAACCAAGCACCTCATCACGCAAGGTTGCAGGCGCATCGCACACATCGGCGGCCAGCAACACGTAAGTATATTTAACCAGCGTTTAAAGGGCTACATTGATGCGCTGAATGTACACAATATCGCAGTGGATGATGACCTGATTGTATTTGGAAAAGTAAGCATTGAATCGGGCCGCGACTGGATGCAAAAACTACTGGCGCTTCCCAAAAAGCCAGATGGGCTTTTTGCGGTGGAAGATTTTACAGCGCTCGGTGCCATGCAGGCCATTAAATCAGCAGGCATAAAAATGCCGGATGAAATTGCCATCATCGGTTTTGCCAATGAACCTTTTGGTGAGTACATTACACCATCGCTTTCAACAGTAAACCAACAAACAGTACAAATGGGGGAAGAAGCCGCCAAATTATTTTTTAGTCCGCTTTATAAAAAAAACGGGGACAATGCAAGTCCTTTTAAACTCGTTCTGCAGCCCGAATTAATTTGCAGGCAATCGAGCCTGAAAAAATTTGATTAGCAATCACCGCGGCGGGTGTAACGATTTGAATGTATTTTGATCTGAATTGAGAGGTTCATGCTGGATCTGTTTACATTACTTTACAATACTTTTTTTTAAAATGTAAATCAAGGCCTTTCTTTGGTTAATAATGTAAACGATTGCAGCAAATTTAAAGCCGCCGATGAACCCATTCAATGTAATATTTACGTTCAGCAATATTAAAGCATGCGTAAAACAGTAAAAATTAATATCGCTTTTTTAATGCTTGCTGTTATTGCATGCAGTCATAAAACTGTAAGTACAATTTCACCAGGTGTGGAGCAAACTCTTTCTGAAAAGCGAATCAGTTGGGATCCGTCTTCATTAAAAAAACTGGCACCAACTAATGGAAGCAAGGCTAACTACTGTGGTTATCCGCGTATGATTCAGCTGCATGATAAAAGTTTGATCTGTGTATATGAAGTTGGAGATGGCAGTATTGAAAGCATTAAAAGTATTGATCTCGGAAGCAGCTGGTCGGTGCCTGTCACCATTGCCACCAGGCAAAACGGTATCAACATGGCAGTGCCCGAAATATTGGAGTTAAAAGATCATTCTTTACTGGCATCTTACAATCCCCGGCCTTCGCCGATAGATTCCTCCAAACATTTTGGCATCCGAACAAAAAAAAGTTATGATGGCGGACTGACATGGAAAGATGAACGCCTCTTGTATGAAGCAGATTCAAGGTTTGAAGATGGTTGCTGGGAGCCATCACAAATACAATTGCCCTCCGGAGAAATACAATTATTTTTTAGCAACGAAGGCATTTACACGCACAGCAATGAACAAAATATTTCTATCTTCCGCTCAATGGACAATGGTTTAAGCTGGACAACCGAACCACAAATTGTTAGCTTTCGTGCTGGCAAAAGAGACGGGATGCCGGTACCGGTTTTATTAAAAGATAAAAACGAAATCCTATTTTCCATTGAAGACAATGCGGTCAATAATTTTAAACCTTCCATCATTCGTGGTTCCATTGAAGGTAAATGGACCAGCGTTGTTGATGGTGCCAGTGTAAACCGTAACGCCGCACTGGCAACGGCTTTGCCAGATAGCGTTTATGCGGGCGCTCCTTACCTGCGCCAGTTAAAAACATGCGAAACCATTTTATCATACCAGGGAACAACGGGCAGAAATAAAAACTGGCAGCAGTCCTGCATGTTTGTTACCATTGGTGATGCAGATGGAAGAAACTTCGGACAAACATCCATTCCATTTAACGTACCAATCAATAAGCATGGTTTGTGGAATTCGCTTTGTGTGCTGGAAGATAATACCATCATTGCGCTTACATCAACCAATGCATTCTCCGATAAAGGTGCTGAGGTTTGGATGATAAAAGGTCATTTGGTAAACGATTAATAATTCAATAAATAAACGCACATATAATTTTAAGTATGAAATCTATAAAAATTGTTTTGGTTGTTTTCATGTTGATGATAGCGGTGATGCCAGCCAGGCTTAAGGCTCAAAATGCGGTGAACATCACGAATATTAAACGTCCATCGACCGCAGCTGCCAACAAATTTTACACAGGCAATAAGGCGCCATTGGCACCATTGTCTTTCATAAAATTACCTGTCGGCAGTATTCAACCGAAAGGCTGGATTTTAAAATACCTCGAGCTGCAACGGGATGGCCTCACCGGCAAGCTTGGTGAAATAAGTGCCTGGCTTGATAAGAACAACAATGCCTGGTTTAGTGGCACCGGCAAAGGCGATCATGGTTGGGAAGAAGTGCCTTACTGGTTAAAAGGCTATGGTAACCTTGGCTATATTTTAAAAGATGAAAAGATGGTAGCCGAAACAAAATTATGGCTTGATAAAGTATTTCAAAGCCAGCAACCAAACGGTTATTTTGGGCCCGCTTTTGCAACGACCGACATACAACAAGCCAAGGCTGGTCTGCAGGATATGTGGCCCAATATGCTGATGTTGTGGTGCATGCAATCGTATTATGAATACAGCAACGATGCACGGGTAATTCCATTTATGACAAAGTATTTTAAATGGCAATCAACTGTACCGGATGAAAAGCTGTTAAAGATTTATTGGGAGAACAGCCGTGGCGGTGATAACCTGTACAGCATCTATTGGCTGTACAACCGTACCGGCGAAAAATGGCTGCTTGATTTGGCGAATAAAATTCACCGCAACACAGCCGACTGGTCGCAGAAAGATAATTTGCCCAACTGGCACAATGTAAACATTGCACAATGTTTTCGTGAACCTGCCACGTATTACATGCAAACAAAGGACAGCAGTTTTTTGAATGCCACTTACAATGATTTTTATTTGGTGAGAAGTATTTACGGCCAGGTGCCCGGCGGCATGTTTGGTGCAGACGAAAATGCAAGAAAAGGTTTTGATGATCCAAGACAGGCAGTAGAAACCTGCGGCATGGTGGAGCAAATGGCGAGCGATGAAATTTTAACCGGCATCACCGGAGACCCCATGTGGGCCGACCATTGCGAGGAAGTTGCTTTTAATACTTACCCAGCCGCAGTGATGCCCGACTTTAAAGGATTGCGTTATTTAACTGCCCCTAACATGGTGGTAAGTGACAGCCGCAACCATGCACCCGGTATTCAAAACGAAGGGCCATTTTTGATGATGAACCCGTTTAGCAGCCGCTGCTGCCAGCACAATCATGCACAAGGCTGGCCTTATTACGCAGAGCATTTATGGATGGCAACTCCTGATAATGGAATCGCCGCCTTGCTCTACAATAGCAGTGAAGTGACCGCTAAAGTAGGCACAGGAAAAGGCAGTTTGGTTACGCTGAAACAAACCACGCATTATCCTTTTGATGAAAATATAAAAATTGAGATCAGCACAAAAAACAGTACCAGTTTTCCATTGTATCTGCGCATTCCAAACTGGTGCAGTATTGCCTCCATTAAAGTAAATGGGGTTGATGAAAAAGTGGTGGTTGAGCCAGGCTCTTATGCACGCATCGAAACCAAATGGAAACAGGGTGATGTGGTAGAATTGGTGTTACCAATGAAGCTGAAAAAACAAGATTGGACTAAAAATAAAAACAGTGTCAGTATCAGTTATGGCCCGCTTACTTTTTCTTTAAAAATTGATGAATCGTATAAATTGGTCGATAGTAAAAAAGCAGTAGCCTGGGATTCCAAATGGCAGCCCAATGCAGATCAGAGCAAATGGCCATCTTACGAAATTTACCCGGCCAGCATGTGGAATTATGGTTTGGCGTTAAACGACCAGCCGTTGGAAAGCCAGTTTGAAATGGTTAAGAAGGCATGGCCCGAAAATGATTTTCCTTTTACCGAAGCTGATGTTCCGTTTATGTTAAAAGCAAAAGGAAAAATTATTCCGGAATGGATACTCGATCAATATGGTTTGTGTGATGTGTTGCCGCAAAGTCCGGTAACCGTAGCAACAAAAGAACAGCCGATTGAACTGATACCAATGGGGGCTGCCAGGTTGAGGATTGCGTCTTTTCCGGTGGTGAAGTAATGTTGGAAAATAAAAATTCAAAATTAAAAATTCAAAAAGGAGTAGGCAAATTGAAAAGCAAAATTGAAAATCGAAAGATTAAACTTGAATTGTTAAGCACCTTTTTGATTTTTTAGCTTTCAATTAAATGTGAAGTTAAGATTGCAGTGACCCAGCGGTCGGCACCGAAGGTCAGACCGCTTTGACTTGTGATAGGAAGCGAATGTTAGACTACAAAACAAAGCATAGCCTTTTGTCGAAAAAAAAGTGTTTAGTTTATAGCACCATCATATAAAGCCTGAAAGGCTGATATTATTATAGCAGAATAACAAATAAAGCACAATCAGAAAACCCCGAATGGGTGACATTAAAAAGGCTTATAGTCATTTCGTCTTTTCCGGTGGAGCAGTAAGAAACGACAGACCAGCGGTCGGTACCGAAGGTCAGACCGCGTTGAATTGTGATAGATAGCGAAGGTTAAACTACAACACAAGGCATAGCCCGGTGGCCAAAAAAAGTGTTTAGTTTATAGCAGCATCATATTAAGCCTGAAAGGCTGATATTATTATAGCAGAATAATAAAAAAGCACAATCAGAAAACACCGAAGGGGTGACATTAAAAAAGGTTTGTAGTCATTTCGTACAAAGGGCTATTGAATTGAAGAAGAGACTTCGATCCGTTGTTGCCCAAAGCTGAAAAAAGTAAAAGTGAGTGACACAACGATGTTAAATTGAAAAACAAATGTTCGTAACAAAATAAAAAATAACAACGCAGCTACTACATGGAAACAACAACAAATAATACCATTGCCAGCGCCATTGCCGGTAAATTCAGAGCGATATTTAATGCAGAACCTTTGGTGGTACGCAGCCCGGGCAGGGTAAATTTAATTGGCGAACATACAGATTACAATGATGGTTTTGTGTTGCCGGCCGCCATCAACAAAGCCATCTATGTCGCCACCGCCGCTAGCAACAATGAGCAATGCCATTTTGTTGCGGCTGACATGAAGGAAGAATATAAAACGGATATCAACAACCTGCAAAAAATAGAAGGCCATTGGTCTGTTTACATCAATAGTGTGATTGACCAATTACAAAATGCAGGATATACAATTGGCGGTTTTAATTGCGTGATGGGTGGCGATATTCCAACCGGTGCCGGTATGTCTTCTTCGGCTGCGGTGGAGTGTGCAGTGCTGTATGGGTTGAATGAATTGTTTGCACTTGGACTTGATAAAATGGCCATGGTAAAAATGGCGCAGCAGGCGGAGAATAAATATGTGGGTGTGCAATGCGGTATCATGGATCAGTTTGCAAGCATGTTTGGTAAAAAAGACCATGTAATAAAATTGGATTGCCGCTCGCTGGAATATGTGTACAAACCATTCGATATGAAAGGCATTCGCATTGTTTTGTTTGATACCAATATCAAGCATTCGTTGGCCTCGTCGGAATATAACACGCGGCGGCTGCAATGTGAAGCAGGTGTGGCCATGGTGCAGCAGCAGTACCCCGAAGTAAAAAAATTACGTGATGTAACGCTGGCGATGCTGGATGAAATTGTGTTGCCACAAGATGAAAAGGTGTACCTGCGCTGCAGCTTTATTGTAGAAGAGATACAACGTTTGCAGGATGCCTGTATTGACCTTGAGCTACATGACATGGTGAGCTTTGGTGAAAAAATGTTTGCTACGCACAAAGGCCTCAGCGAGCTGTATGATGTAAGTTGCAAAGAACTTGATTTTATGGTTGACTTTGTAAAGAATGAAACCGCTGTGTTGGGTGCAAGAATGATGGGTGGCGGCTTTGGTGGCTGCAGCATTAACCTGGTGAAGGAAGAAGCAATCGACGAGTTGTCTGGCCGTATTGAGGCAGCCTACAGGGCAGCTTTCGGCATAGAAATGAAGGTATACATCGCCACTATTGAAAATGGAACTTCCATTGTTGCTATGGAAAAAATGCAGGTAGCGTAAGCCTTAATTGGCAATAGTGAATAGGCAATAGTAAATAGGCAGTAGTAAATAGGCAATAGTAAATAAGCAATAATAAATAGGCGATAAGTCCGTATTGATTACTCATCACTTACAAATTGATACGCCATTTTATTCTTTAGATAACACCGTAAATTATTTGATAAACTCTGATTATTTAATATCACCAATTTTTAAAAACGAGCAGTATGAAAATAACATTCAAATTTGTTTATGGCTTGATTCTGTTTTGCAGTTTGGCTGTACAGGCTCAGCAACAAAAAACATTTACCAACCCGCTGTTATCGTCTGGTGCAGACCCGTGGTGCATTTATAAAAATGGATTTTATTATTATACCAATACTACCGGTCGCAATATTACACTCTGGAAAACCAGCAGCATCGCCACATTAAAAACGGCGGAGAAGAAAGTGATATTTACGCCACCGGCAACAGGCCCTTATTCAAAAGAATTGTGGGCGCCGGAAATACATTTCCTGCAGGGCAAATGGTACATTTATTTTGCGGCAGACAGCGGCCGCAATATCAATCACCGGCTTTGGGTGCTGGAAAATAGTTCTGCCGATCCGTTAAAAGGGGAGTGGATCGTGAAAGGTAAATTCACTACGCCCGATGATAAATGGAGCATTGATGGTTCGGTGTTTGAATATAAAAAACAGCTGTACACCATCTGGAGCGGATGGGAGGGAGATGCCAACGGCGAGCAGGATATTTACATCGCCAAAATGAAAAACCCGTGGACGGTAGAAGGAGCAAGAGCGAAATTGTCAACGCCTTCCTTGCCATGGGAAATACATGGCGATCTCAACAATGCAGATGATGTGCCGCATGTAAATGTAAACGAAGGCCCGGAAGTATTGGTGCATGGCAACAAGCTGTTTTTAATTTATTCAGCCAGTGGTTGCTGGACGGATTTTTATGCACTCGGTATGCTGACAGCCAATGTGGGTGCGGATTTGATGAACCCCGCTTCCTGGACAAAATCACCGGAGCCGGTATTTAAACAGGCACCAGAAAACGGCGTGTATGCGCCGGGCCATAATTCGTTTTTTAAATCACCTGACGGAAAAGAGGATTATATTTTGTACCACGCCAATTCAAAACCCGGCCAGGGGTGTGGAGGTTTTCGTTCGCCAAGGGCACAAAAATTTACCTGGGATAAAGATGGTTCGCCCAATTTTGGCGTGCCGGTAAAAGAGGGGGAAGTATTAGCCGTGCCTTCGGGAAAATGACTTGGTGAATTGTGAGTGGTGAGTGGTGAGTGGTGCGTGGTGAATCGATGCCATAATACCCTGCGAGTTTGTCCTGGTACCGATTATCCGATCTAAAACCGTATCGGTGTTAGTGTATGATGAGACATAATATTCGAATAATTTTCTAATGAAACCATTCGATCGTCGTCAGTTTTTTACCGCTGAAGAGGGTGTATTGCGTTCACCTTTGCATAGTATGAATTACCTGGTTTTCTTAGACCATTAGAAAAGTGGCTGGCCATTTGCAGTAAAACAACACAACAAAATATACCGGCAAACTTTTTATTAATCAGATAATACAGTTGCCGAAATTTTATTGACTTTATGAAGAAGATGATTTGTTGCGCCTTTATAATGATGACCATTTTTATCGGACTGAATGCTTTTGTATTGAAGCAAGACAAGTTGCCGGAACCAATACCAGCATACTTTTTAGTAGATACATTGGCCATTAATTTAGCTGTTCCCTGGGACATTGTTTTTTTGCCGGATAGCAGCATGCTGTTTACCGAAAGGCCCGGCCGGGTGCGTTTGATGCAGCACAATCACTTAAAAGAAAAACCGGTACTTAATGTGCCAGATATTGAAGTAAAGGGAAAGATGGGGCTGCTTGCTTTATGTCTCCATCCAAATTTTGCTATTAACAAGTTGGTTTACATCGCTTATAATTACCGGGTGAATAACACCACTTTTTTACGGGTTGCCCGTTATCAATATGCAGATGATTCTTTAACCAATCCACAAACCATCATTGAAAAAATTCCTGGTGTTTTTAATCATACGGGTTGCCGCTTAAAGTTTGGTACTGATAAAAAATTATACATTACCACAGGCGATGCAGATGTACCCAGGCTTGCGCAGGATTTGAAAGCGCTCAATGGAAAAGTACTTCGCCTGGATGAAGATGGGTCCATTCCCAACGATAATCCTTTTACAAAAACAGATACAGCCCGAAAAGAAATCTGGACTTACGGCCATCGCAATTCACAGGGTATTGCCTTTCAGCCGGGCGCCGGTTTTTTATATAATTCGGAACATGGCCCAACGGGTGGTGATGAAATCAACATCGTTACCAAAGGCAACAATTACGGATGGCCAGTGATGCATCACCGCAATAACGCAGATGGTATGATGCCCACCTGTGATGGAGTTTTCTCCATCTATTGGTCCGGCCGAAGCGATCTTTTACAGTGGTAAAGCTTTTCCTTCGATGAAAGGAAACCTGCTAGTAGCCTGCATGCGGGGAGAAGCAATTCTCAATATTGATTTTGAAAACAG
This sequence comes from Chitinophagales bacterium, assembly GCA_038210625.1. Lineage (GTDB taxonomy): Bacteria > Bacteroidota > Bacteroidia > Chitinophagales > Chitinophagaceae > Ferruginibacter. The sequence continues at coordinate 17,142 of JBBQWL010000038.1, forward strand.
GAAGATCAGCTCCTATAATTTTTTGTTGAAAAATATTTATGGAAGAATCAGGGCACTGGCCGAAGGACCGGATGGCAATCTTTATTTTTCAACTTCGCATGTTGATCCGCCTGAAAGCAACGCTCCGCAGGGCGAAGGCAGTTATGATATGATACTATGCATGCGGCCGGCAACCTCGGAAGAGATTGCAGCGAAAAAAGCGTATCCCCTACAGGCTGAAAAATTGCAGGTTGCCATTAACAACAACAATGCGGGCATGAATAAAACCGCCACTACTACCAAAATATTATATGCGCAATTGTGCGCCGGCTGTCATGGTGCCGATCTGAAAGGTGTTGATACAAAGCCTGGGCTGGTGAATAAAAAATTAAATTACGGCAACTCTTTTGCCGCAATAAAAAAATCCGTCACCCAAGGCGTTGTCACTAAAGGAATGCCTGCCTGGAAAGGAGTTTTATCAGATAAGCAAACCAATGACATGGTGAATTTCATTCTTGCTAAAAGAATCAGTCAGCGGTAAGTATAGCAATCATCTTTGACAAAAAAACTTTACTTACCTGGATTGCTTGCAACGAATGTGCTGACTTACACAATGGGTTGTAACTTCGCAAAGCGCAGACGGTCGCCATTTTTCAAAAGGCAACTCTATCTGTCATAAACTTTAAACCAATCATATGAAAATAAGCATACCAAACACTCGATTAGCCTGCACACTAATAGTCGCTTTGCTGATAATAATACCGGCTAAATTGATGGCCCGGCAAGGTCCATCTTTTTTCGCCAAAGGTGCAGATATCAGCTGGCTGCCACAGATGGAAGCAAGCGGTTATCAATTCTACAACAGCAAAGGAAAATCACAGGATTGCTTTAAAATTTTAAAAGACCATGGTGTTAATTCCATCCGCTTAAGGGCCTGGGTAAATCCATCAGACAACAAAACAAGCGGGCACTGCAGTACGGCGGAAACCGTAGCCATGGCCAAACGTGCCAAACAGTGGGGTATGAAAGTGATGATTGATTTTCATTACAGCGACAGCTGGGCCGACCCTGCCCAGCAACGCAAACCAAAAGCATGGGAGGGCCATGACTTTCCACAATTATTAAATGACTTGTATACCTACACTGCCGGCGTGATGAAGGCATTGAAGCAAGCCAGCATTTACCCCGATTGGGTGCAGGTAGGCAACGAAACGGCGGGTGGTATGATTTATCCGGAAGGTAGTACCGACCACTGGGATAGCCTGGCACAACTCATCAACAAAGGATATTATGCAGTGAAAAAGGTGAGTCCCTCAACAAAAGTAATATTGCATGTAGACCAGGGTAACAACAGCGCAAGGTTCAGGACCTGGTTTGATAGTGCCCGTACACATGGTGCTAAATATGACATCATTGGGTTATCTTATTATCCCTACTGGCTCAAAGACAATCCCGATTATACGTTTTCTATTGATGACCTGGGGAGTAATCTAAATGACATGGCAGCACGGTATGGCAAAGAAGTAATGGTAGTTGAAGCGGGCGGCGAAGATAACAAGGTTCAGAATACCTACGATATGCTGGTGGCGGTGCTACAAAAAGTAAAATCTGTTACAAACAACAAGGGATTGGGCGTATTTTACTGGGAGCCGGAAGGAGCCAGGAGCTGGAGTAAATACGCCCTCAGCTCATGGGGCGATGACGGAAAACCTACCAAAGCAATGGATGCATTTTTGTTGAAATAATTTTCTTCCGATGTTGTTATAGTGATAAATTAATTGCGGCAGGCTAAAAAAACAAAGGGCGGCAACTCCTTCTTTTGCAGCAAGGTTAAAACAGTCAATGGATTTACGCTGATAGTGTGATAGATTACATCAATACTTTCAAATATTTTTTTTCTGCTAAGCTCATGCCGCAGCATCAACCTCAGTAACATGTCTTTATACATTTCAACCAGTTGCTCCTCCTGAAGGAATTCGTCCTTCAACAAAATTTCCTGGTGTTTAAAATGATATACTTTCATGTAGTAAAAATAAGGATTGCTGTAATTTATTAAATTAATTGTTGAACAGAAAATGGATATAAGTTTTGAGATGTTGAACTTTCGAAGCAAAGTGAGATGAAAAAAGAGGTTAGTTGGCATCTGTACACCCCAAATAATAGGCGATAATTTTTGCCAGAAGAGGATGCAAGAAAAGTAGCCGAAGCCATCAATCTTTCATTAAAAATCTTCGGATTATTTGGAATTTTTAGTTGTTACAAATGATTTTTTTTGAAAGCAAATGCAAAAAAAATATAAAAGCTTTTTCAGTAATTCAAAACCTCACCGCCCAGCCTTTTTATTGTAAAATGCCTAAACTTTATGAATACCTGGATTGCCAGAATTATATTTTTTCTCTTGACTTTCGGATTGAATTTTTTACTTCTATTCTCCTTTAAAGGAGTGCATGACTATTCTTCATTAATTGTAGTAACATTCTTCTCCGGTTTAATTGGCGGACTATATCTAAAAATAGTTATGTTTGATGCCAGGCCAATAATAAGAAATCTGGCATGGGGAATGCTTTTTGGTTCGTTGTCATTTTTAGTATTTGTCGTCTTTCTAATTTTCATAATGGTGGAATAACAAACAGATAAAAGAATGAATCATCAAAAAGGTGTAATTGATTAGCTGGCAATTCCAATTCGGGCTACTATTATCATCATGTATTAGTGTCATGAAGCTGTGCTGGTTACTTTTTTTTAACTGCGAAAACTTTCTTTAAAATAAAAAAGAAAGAGTCTTAATTTCTTCTGTGTGCTAATTGTATTCAATTTTTTATACTATTTAACTAGCACGTGTTTCAGCCTTCTCAGGTTTCTAAAAACCGAATTATTCTTTCAATGGCAAGCAAATTCTTAATACCTGCCTGCCTTCGCCAGTGAGCAGTTCTGTACTGCCATGCATAGATTTTACCCGGTCAAATATTGAGCTTTCAAAAACCTCCTGTTTTCTTTTTTCGGGTTCAGCTAAACCGGCATTGTCTTCAAACAGCAGTTCAAACTGGTCTTCTATATTTACAGCGATGTGAACGGCAGATATATTTTTTTGTGCCAAAACTTTTAACCACTGCCCAATGATACCGATGACATGTACTGCCATATTGCTATAGTTGGTTTCGGCAATGCTCTCAGTATTTATTGTAATACTGAAGTCGAAGGCCGGCGCTATTTTTTCGATGTATTCTTTTATCAGGCTATCTGCCGGCAGCACATTGATTGCCTGGGGCACAATGGAATAGGTAAGGCTTTTGATATCTGCCAGTGCCTCTTCCAGTTGTTTTGCTGCGTTGTGAATCAAATCCGGACGGGTGCCGCTGCTGTTTTCCGCAGTACGTAAATAAAGCAAACCAGATGCGATGCGTTGTGCAAGATCTTCATGCAGTGTGTGTGCCATGGAAATTTTATCATCTACCTGTACCTGCATCATCTGCCCGATGATAGTTGATTTTATTGCGATGATATCTTCCGCCCGTTGCCGGATGACAAGGTTTTTCTTTCTTAACTCCAACAATTTGCCTGCCTGCTTCGCCAGCAGTACAAGCGATTTTTTATCGGTCTCAGACAACACGCCGGGTTTTATATCAAACAGGCAAACCGTGCCCAGCTTAAAACCTGCGGGAGACAGAATAGGAGCACCTGCATAAAAGCGGATGTTGAAATCGCCGGCTACTACCGGATTGTCAAAAAAGCGCTTGTCTTTTGAAGCGTCTTCTACAACCATCACGTCGTTCTGCAAAATGGTGTGTGAACAAAAACTCAGGTCTCTTGAATTATCTGTTTCACTGGTGCCGCTTTTGCCCTTAAACCATTGATGATTGTTATCAATTAAAGTTACCAGTGCTATAGGGCAGTTGAAAATTTGTACGGCAAGTTGGGCAAGATTATTAAAATCTTCTTCTGATTCATTTCCCAATACATCATAGGAACTTAGTTCCACTAAACGCATTTCTTCATCATCCGGCAAATCGGCTAAAATCATGACTGTAAAAATTAATATAAAACAATATACCCTTGCTGCAGGGCTTTGAAAGTTTTACCATTAAAAATTACATACGGTGAAATCGTAACAGGGGCGAGGTAACTTTAAAAAGAAAACAATAAGGTGGCAAAGAAAGTATAAAAATGCATACGGTTGTTTTATGTCAATAAATAAAAATTTTAACTGTAAAATACCTGAATAAAAAAATCGGGCGGGGATAAACGTTGTCAACAAATAACCAAATAAAACTGATCATCTTAACAAATAGTAACTTTAGCTTTTTATAAAAAGAATCTGAATAATTTCACCAAACAGAAAGAAAATGAACAGCACATTCTTCGCCCCGCACCTTACCATAAGAAATGGTGTGACCAACGTTGATTTTTATTTACAGGCTTTTGATGCCGTCGAATTGCGTCGTTTTTCAAATGATGACGGCAGTATTCATGTGTCAGAGTTATCAATTGATGGAAATATTTTTCATTTGCACGAAGCCATGGGACGGCCCAATTCAACCAGTCCGGATCAAGACAATTATAGTACCGTTACCATTGGCCTTTTTGTGCCGGATGTAGATGTAGTTATGCAAAAGGCGATAGCTGCCGGCGCAATAGAAATTTCACCGGCGCAGGATTATGATTACGGTTACCGGCAGGGCGAGTTTCAAGATCCCTTCGGGCATTATTGGCTGATTGAACATAAAATATAAGCGATCAAAAGAAATATTTTTTTAAATGAAAAACCAGGATCGCTCCTGGTTTTTTTCTTGCTGGTTTATCCCTTATTAAAAACGTCTTCTGTCGTGATATCTATGGTCATCATACCGGTCGTAGTAGCCGTAATGCCTTCCACGATCATACCTGTCAAAACGATCATAACGTCCTCCTTTGCGATACCCATAGTCATCACCGCGGTAGCCTCTGTCTGAACGGTTCCTGTCATTGTGATCATTCATGCGACGGTCGTCTTGCTGGCGTGGCTGATTGTTTTGACCATACTGATTGCCCTGGTTGCCGCCATTGTATTGACCACCCTGGTTTTGCTGGCCATGCTGGTTGCTTTGTGTGCCTTGCTGGTTTTGCCCATACTGGTTACCCTGACCACCCTGATTATTTTTTCCCTTGTTCGAAAACTGGGCATCCGCCATGGTAGTGATTAAAAGCAGGCCGCTCATTATTGCCGAAATTGTAAAGATCTTTTTCATTGTATGTATGTTTTGTTACTCCATAATAGATGGATTATTGTAACAATAGTTTACATGCAAAACGTTAATATGTAGTGCAGCGGTTTAAAATCTAAGTACTTAGTATCGGGTACAAAGCATTCGTACTAAGACAAGGGCAGACAATATTTTAAACACCAAACATGAGTGCTCTATTTTAAATAATAAATACCTGATACTTTGTACTTGAAACTATTTATTTACACAAGTTCTTCCTTCTGATGCCGTATAATAATGTTGCGTACGTAACAGCTTTTATATGCCCGTTCAAAGGAGGCAGCGGTTGTGTAAATGTCATGGTGACGGATATATTCCAGGCTTTTTTTAGCCATGTGAAGATGAAGATAATCGTTCGAAAAAATATTGCTGATAGATGAAACAATGGTATCGGTATCACCCGGGTTGAACAAATAGCCATTGCTTTTGTCCTGCACCAGGTTGTCTGTCGCGTCAGCATTTTGCGCAATTACGGGAAGCCCCACTGCCATGGCCTGTAATATTGCCAGGCTTTGTAACTCCGTTTTGTTGGTGGTTATAAGGCAACGGCTTAGGCAGTACAGTTGGTACAGATCTTCTTCCGGCACAAAGCCCGTAAACATCACCTTGTCTTCAATGTGTAATTCTTTTGACTTCTTTTCCAGCGCCACTTTTTGGCTGCCATTACCCGCCACCACAAAACAAAAATCAATTGTCTTTGCCGCCTTGGCAACTGCTGTAATAATTTCCTCTATGCGGTTGCCTGTATCCAGTCTGCCAACATATAATAGCACCGGTTTATCAGGTAAGCCATACTTATTTTTAATGCGTTGTTTTTTTTCAAATGAAGTAAATGGTTCTGTATAAACGCCGTTTGAAATAGGGATAACATCTGCATCCAGGCGCGGGCGTATGAGGCGGGCGCCAGCCTCTGTACAAGTGGTTACCAGTAATGCCTCATTAAAAACAGCAGAAAATCTTGACCACCAAAAATTTTCCAGGCCTCTTTTTACCATTTTATTTTTAAGAAAAGAACTTACAGATGCAGGTAAAAAATGGTTGGTAGCAATCAGGGGAATGTTCAGTTTGCGGTTTAGCTTTACTACAGCTTTTGATAAAATAAAATGATCCTGGATATGTATTACGTCCGGATTAAAACTGCCAATGACATTTTTTAATTTTGACTGAAGGGAAAACGGCACAGAAACCCGGAAGCTGGAATAATGCAGTGACGGCAAAGACGGCATGCCATAAACATCAATATGATCAATTCTGCTTTTCGTATATTGGTGGGTTTGAGATGGTGCAATTACTGCCACCCGGTGACCTTTTTCCTGCAACAGCGTTCCCATTTTAAAAATAAAATAATATTTATCATTTATGTGTGGATGGCAGGTATCTGTTACAAAAAGGATTCTCATATTTTCAGGTGTTGATTAGATAAAAGCCAGCGCCATTGCATTTTTTCGGAATATTTGATATAAATATTTAACCATGCGACAACTGGTTGTTTATTATATGCATGGGTAAGATGCCAAGGGTAACGAAAAGGTTGGCTGCGATGCAGGAAGAATTGCATAGCCGCAGTATACTCCCGAATGAAGCGGGCTTCCACTTCTTGTTTTGGTCAATCACTGTCTATAAAAAAAGTAACCCGGAACTCGTTTTTTCACTGCTTTGATAGTTTTAAAATTTCAACGCCTCTCTTTTTTATCCTAACTTAGAACATCTTTATTTTAAACAAACGATGTTATGCCAAACAATAAAATGCAGAAGGCTGTCTGCCTCCTCGTCAGCCTGTTTTTATTCTCTGCCCCCAATTATTTACAAGCACAAACCATTGAAAAAAAGACTCCCGCCAGTGGTTGGAAACAACTCTTTAACGGCAAAGACCTGACCGGCTGGAAACATGTTGGTAAGGGAAGCAGCGAAGTAGAAGACAGTATGATCCGCGGCCATGGTGGTATGGGCCTGTTATACTGGACGGGAGGAAAACTCAGCAACTGCACCATCAAAGTAGTGTATAAAATGCAGAAGTTTAACAGCAATGCGGGCGTATTTATCCGCATCCCGGTAGAGCCGAAAGAAGAATGGATGCCTGTTTTTTATGGATATGAAGTGCAGATTGATAATCACCCGGAAACATCTGATGAAGACGACCATCATATCACCGGCACTTTGTATTCCCTTACCAAACCCCTGGCTAAACCCGGCAAACCCGGCCCCGAATGGAATACGATGGAAATTACGTTGGATGGGCCACGTACGATTGTGACTGTAAACGGAGAAAAAGTAACGGATTATAAAGAAGGCGATCCAACACCTGCACGAAAGTTTGATTTTGAACCATTCCCGGGAAGAAGGCCCGATGCCGGTTATATCGGGCTGCAAAATCATGGAGATGATGATGTGGTGTATTTTAAGGAAGTTGCCGTTAAACCACTTGCTAAAAAATAATTTCTCTGCCATGGAAAAGAAAAAAAACAATCCCACAAAAAAGACAACTACCCGTAAAGAATTTATTAAGAAGGCTGCGATTGCGACAGCCGGTTTTTATATTGTGCCCCGTTTTGTATTGGGTGGAAAGGGGTACACTGCTCCCAGCGATAAATTATACATCGCGGCAGTAGGGTGTGGTGGCGAAGCGGAAAATGACATTCATCACTACGCAAGTGCGCCCAAAAAAAATGCGGTGGTTTCTTTTTTATGTGATGTGGATGAACGCCAGGCTGCGCCAAGATTGAAAGAATTTCCCAAGGCCAAATTTTACCACGACTGGCGGGAAATGTTTGAAAAAGAAAATAAAAACTTTGATGCGGTAACAGTTGCTATACCGGATCACAACCATGCCATTGTTGGGCTGAGTGCGATGAAATTAAATAAGCATCTTTATTTACAAAAACCACTAACGCATGATATTTATGAAGCCCGGGTAATAACGGAAGCAGCAAAAAAATACAAGGTAGTCACGCAGATGGGCGACCAGGGCGCTTCCTGCGATGGCATGCGTACCATGCGGGAATGGTTTGAAGCAGGTTTGATTGGTGATATAGAAAAAGTGTATTGCTGGACGGACAGGCCGGTGTGGCCGCAAGGCATTTCCTGGCCAAAAGAAAGGCCTGCGATTCCTAAAGAATTGAAATGGGATTTGTGGCTGGGCACTGCACCGAAAATAGATTACATCAACAACCTGGTACCCTTTAACTGGCGTGGCTGGTGGACGTTCGGTACTGGTGCGTTAGGAGATATGGGTTGCCACATTATGGGGCCACCTTTTAAGTTGCTCGGGTTAGGATATCCCACCGATGTTTCCGGCAGCGCCAGCACGGTGTACAGTGGTATTTTTAAAGAAGGCATTTACCCCGAAAGCGGACCAGTATCCAGTTCCATTAAATTTAAATTCAAACAACAAAGCGGCAAGCCGCTGGATTTATACTGGATGGACGGCGGTATTACGCCCGAACGGCTGGATGAACTGGAACCCGGCCTGAATATGAATGATATCATGGGCGACTTTCCCGGAGAAAATGATTTTGAAGGTTGTACTTTATTCATCGGCACTAAAGGAAAAGTATCCTGCGGCTGGGGTGGAAGTCATCCAAGGTTATTGCCGTTGTCATTGAACAAGGACGTACATATACCAGAAAAATATCCCAGGGTGCAAGGCGGCATGGATGGCCACTGGTGGCAATGGGTGGATGCCAGCATTGCAGGCTATGGTAAAATGGAAGTGGACTCGCCGTTTGAAGGGTATGCTGGTCCATTAACAGAAACAGTGTTGCTGGGTAATTTGTTATTGCGCAGCTTTAACCTGCAGGAGAAAATTACCCGTAAAGATCCAGTGTACGGCAATATGGAGAGTTATAAATTCAGCGGTCGCTATCTCGATTTTAAATGGGACGGTGAAAATATGAAGGTGACTAATTTTGAAGCGGCCAATCAATTTATAAAAAGAGAATATAGGAAGGGGTGGGGAGAGCTGAAGATTTAGTTATGAGTTATGAGGTATGAGTTATAAGTTTTTTAAAATTTGCAGCAGGTCTTTAGCCTGCTGCTTTGTAATAATATTAGTGAAGCAGCCGGGCATTCTTTGGAACGTTGCCGCCTTTAAATTCCTGCCTTTGAATTTTGTCGCCTAAATCCATCATGAAGTTATTCCATTGTCCGTTCTCATTTTTTACAGCACAGCTCCATTCCCCTGTTACACCTTCAGCAAACTGCCACAAAATATGAAACCCATCTGCATTTGTAAAGCCTTCATGGTCTGCCTGAAGTATACCCTTTGTCTTGTTCCATATTTTTGACCTGACTGATGCCACAATCTCAAAATTACCATCATTGAAAGAAGCATTTAGCATCTGAAATGCGTAAATAACTTTTACTTTTTGGAAGTAATCTGTTAGCCAACTTACTGCTGTAGATGGTTGATAATCCTGAATAATTTCTCTGAATTCGTTCAGTTCAATAAAGCCCAGTTCACCTTCAATTACCGGGTTTCGTTCCACTTGTGCCAGCGGTGCCCCATCAGGATTTAAAATTTCAAGTATAGTCCATTTGTTTGGAACTTCGTTTGGATCCAACTTAAAATTTACGGAAAGTCCATCAATACTTAATGCCTCAATAAGCTCGTCGATATGTATATCCGGGTCCTCTGAACCCAATACTCTTAAATAATATCCCATACAATTAGATTGGTTATGATTTTACTTTATCACAATTATTTTAGAAAATGTATTTTGAGTAGGAGTTACTACCTTTTATTTCTGCACATTATCATAATACAATCCCGCCGCACCAAATATGGCTGGGTTCTCCATGTCTGATATTTCAATCCGCAAACGTTCTGCGGATTTTGTAAAGGCGAAGGTTTTAATTTGCTTCCACATGTTCTCCTGGAAAAAGGGATAAGCCAGTCGCACCGATCCACCAAAAATGATCAGCGAAATATCGTACGTGTACATCATTGTTTTAATGGCGTTGCCCAGGTGCGTTCCCATCTCTGCATACCATTGCTGCGCCTGCTGGTCGCCTGTGTTGGCTTTTTCAAACACCATCGGTCCATCGGTATGATATACATTATTAAAGAATTGTCCGCAGGCATAATATTCGTAAACATGATCCAAATATTGCACCATGCCAAATTCGCCGGCGCCGCAATTAGAGCCTGCAAACAAACGGTTATTGATGATGATACCTGCGCCCAGACCAGTTCCTATGGTAAGACCTATCATGTCTTTTTTGCCAATGCCTTTGCCAAAATAGAGTTCGCCCAGTGCAAAACAATTCGCATCGTTATTGATAAATGAAGGAATATGATAGCGTTCTTCCAGAATCTTTTTTAACGGCACTTCTTTCCAGGAAGGGATATTGATTACGTCATACACAATGCCCTCTTCTGTATCTACCACGCTCGGTACACCCACGCCAATAGACACTACATCTTCTGCTATTAACTGATCAATTACAAAAAATAAATCCTCCAATACATCCTGTTCTGTACCGGCATTGTTGATGTGTTTGGAATGAATGGCCGAAAGCTGATTGCCATGCACCAGGCCGGCCTTAATGCTCGTAGCGCCAAAGTCAACTCCTATAATTTTTTTATCGTTCATCTTAACTTATATGTGTGGTGTTATATTCTTTCTTTTTAAAAAGTTGAATGGTTTTATTGGTAATAATGGGCTTTGCCCAGAAACCAATACTTAAAATATAGCCCATGGTGACGTATAAAAAACACATGCCCAATCTTAGCCCGATATGATCGCCCAGCCAGCCTACCACCAGCGGTATGATGGCCCCACCAATGATGCCTGTCACCAAAATTCCGGAGAACGAGCCATGGTGTTCTTCAACAGAATTTAATGCCAGGGAAAATATAATCGGGTACATCACCGAAGCAAAAAAACCTACCATCGGGAAAGCAACCACCGCCACAGCTGCCGAACCAAATAACCCGGCGCTGAGCGATAAAATCGCAAGCGTGGTAAATGAAATCAGCACTATACGGCTGTCCAGTAATTTTAATAATAACAATCCCAGTACGCCGCCCGCTGTCATCAATCCCCAAAAATAAGCCACGGTATCTGCGCCTGTTTTTTGCGGATCAAGTCCATGGTAGGTAAATAAAAATTGCGATATCCAGTTGGCTACACCCTGTTCTGTTCCTACATAACAAATCATGGCTATAAAAAATAATACAACCTTTTTTGTTTTGAATAATTGAACATGTGTGGCCCATTGGCCGGCCTTTTCATCACTTTTCAATTCTACTTTCGGGAATTTGGAAATTGAAATAACCAGCACCATCGCCAGGCAAATCACCACAAAAAGAAAGTACAGCGAAATCCAGGGTAGGTTTGCAGGAACCAGTTTATTAAACATGGCAAAAAAGCCGCTGTCGCTATGTTGCTTCAGGCCCGACACCATGCCCGAATATGCCAATGGGCTTAGAAAAGATGCCAGCCCAAATATCAGTTGCGCCAACACAGAATAAAATGCATAATGCTCTTCGCCGCCTGCAGTACGTAATAAGGGATTGATAACAACCTGCAGCATCGCCATGCCGCACCCGATTACAAATAATGAAAACACCGCTGACAAATAATTAGGATACAATGCCAGCATCAACGAGCCCAACAAGGCAATCACAAAGGCGACGATCATCATTTTCTTTTCGTTGTATTTTTCTATCAGCATACCAGAGGGTATGGACATTACTCCGTAGGCAATGAAAAATGCAAAAGGCAGTAAAGCCACCAAAGTAAGGCTCAGACTAAATCCTGTGATCATGTCAGGTATAAGTGGCCCAATTACATTGGTTAAAAAAGAGATGACGAAGAATGTCAGCATCACGAGAAAAACGGCGTAGGAACTTCTTTTCATTTGCAGGCAGTTGGTTAGGCGTAAGTAATAATTGTACAATTTTACTTTAATAATCCATCCTGCAAAATTTTTTTCGGCAAAGCGCAAGATGATAGTTTCATCATTGTATAGCTCTTCATGTTTGCAATCTTCATGAGCTTTTGCTCAACCAATAATCTAAAAACGAAACCAGATCTGTAAATTTGCACTTATGAAATTTTCAGCCCTTTTACATCGCATTGGTTTAGCAGCTTGTATCTTATTAATAATAGCCTGTTTTTTACCCTGGACTTACTATGCAGATCCGCACATTACAACTGAGGCACAGCGCACTTTTACGGGATTTTTTACTTTTGAGAACCAGTATGGAAAACCTGGAAAACTGTTGTCGACCATTGCCATCATTGTATTTGGATTTATGCTGTTGCCCAGGTTATGGGCCAAGCGGGCGAACCTTTTTATAACAGCACTGGGCGTGGGGTACGCCATCAAAACATATATTCTGTACACCTCCTGCTACAACGCCTACTGCCCCGAAAAAAAGGCAGGCATCTTTTTAATGATGGCTTGTGTTATACTATTGCTTGTGGCGTCCGCTTTTCCCAATGTTAAAATGGAACAGGATAAAAAGGCTTAAGCTTTTTTGGCTGTTTTAGACCATGCATCTTTTAAAGTAACAGTTCTGTTAAACACCATTTTTTCCGGTGTTGATTCTTTATCCAAACAGAAATAGCCTTTTCTTAAAAACTGGTAACGACTTGCGATAGTAGCGTGTTGTAAAGATGTTTCTACCCATGCATTCGGCAGGATGGTCAATGAATCTTCGTTGATGTATTCCTTAAAATCGCCTTCTTCCGTAGAAGGATTTTCTGCTTTAAACAATCGTTCATACAGGCGCACTTCAGCAGGTAACGCATGTGCCACACTTACCCAATGGATAGTTCCTTTCACGCTGATGCCACTGGTATCATGACCGCTTTTTGTTTCGGGCAGGTAAGAGCAATGTATTTCGTTTACAATACCGTTGGCATCTTTTGTAAAGCCATCACAACGCACGATGTAGGCGCTTTTTAAACGCACAGTTGCACCCGGCGCCAGCCTGAACCATTTCTTTGCAGCCACTTCCATAAAGTCTTCCCTTTCTACCCACAAAGTATTGCTGAAAGGAACAATCCTTGTTCCATACGCTTCGTCCGGGCCGTTTTCGCTTACCAGCTCTTCTGTTTGCCCTTCGGGATAATTGGTAATAATTAATTTTACCGGGTCCAGTACACCCATTACCCGCAAGGCGGATTTATTCAAATCTTCCCGTAAACAAAATTCCAGCAGGCTGAAGTCAATCATATTTTCTCTTTTCGCCACACCAATTTTATCACAAAAATTACGAATGCTTTCTGCCGTAAATCCACGGCGGCGCATACCGCTGATGGTTGGCATGCGGGGATCATCCCAGCCATTTACATGCCCTTCTGTAACCAGTTGTAATAATTTGCGTTTGCTCATCACCGTGTAGGTCATATTAAGCCGGGCAAATTCATATTGTTTGGATGGAAAGATGTCCAGCTTTTCAATCAGCCAGTCATACAATTCCCGGTGGGGGATAAACTCCAGCGTACAAATACTGTGCGTAATTGCTTCTATGCTGTCGCTTTGGCCGTGTGCAAAATCATACATCGGGTAAATGCACCAGGCATCGCCGGTACGGTGATGATGGGCATGCTTAATGCGGTACAACAACGGGTCACGCATGTGCATATTAGGGGCCGACATATCTATTTTAGCCCGCAATACTTTCTCTCCATCAGTGTATTTGCCTGCCTTCATTTTAGCGAACAATTGCAGGTTTTCTTCAACCGTTCTGTCGCGGTGCGGACTATCCATTCCAGGCACGGTTGGCGTGCCTTTTAAAGTGGCTATTTCTTCGGCAGATAAGTCATCTACATAAGCCAACTCTTTTTTTATCAAATCAACAGCAAATAAATATAACTGGTCGAAATAGTCGGAGGCGTACAGTTCATTGGCCCAGCTAAAGCCCAACCATTGTACATCTTCCTTAATACTATCTACATATTCTATCTCTTCTTTTGTGGGATTGGTATCGTCAAAACGCAGGTTGGTTTTGCCCCCATATTTAAGACCCAGGCCAAAATTGAGGCAAATGCTTTTGGCATGACCAATGTGCAGGTAACCGTTGGGTTCTGGTGGAAAACGGGTAAGAATGGTTTGGTATTTTCCGCTTGCTAAATCCGCTTCAATAATTTCTTCTATAAAATTCAGGCTCTTTTCTTCAGACATCTGTGTATACTTTGTTGCGCAAATTTAAGGTATGATGGTGTATAATGTTTGTTTGAAGTTAATTTGATTGCACGCTGACAAGCGGTAAAACGAAACAAGGCTCTTTTAAAGCCTGGTCTCCGTGTGAAATCACACCAGTTTTGTGTGCCGCGTACTAAGCAGAAGTAGTAGTATTTAATTTCATTTCGTTCAGCATTTGAATGATTTTATCCAGCTTTTCTATTTCTATTTCGTTCAAACGAATCTGCAATGCTTCAATCTCTTTTTTTGCATCGATATTGGTTTGATAGTCTTCCTGTGCCTGTATCCTGTCACGCCTGCTTTGCCTGTTTTGCGACATCATAATAATGGGAGCAGCATAGGCCGCCTGTGTGCTGAAAATAAGGTTTAGTAAAATGAACGGATAAACGTCCCAGTGAAATACTATGCCGGTAACATTGAGGCTCATCCATACCAGTACAAAAATAGTCTGGATAATAATAAACCGCCAGGAACCCATTCCATTGGCTACATTGTCAGAAAGGCGGTCGCCAAAGGATAAGGAGTTTTCATGCTTTTCGTGCCAGTTTAAATTTGTCATTGGTTACAATTGTTGGGTTGATTGGGTAAATAAAAAAAGCCAGTATACTTTAAATATACATGGCTTTTTATAATGTAAAATGTTATTGTGCAGTTATTACGCGGCGGCTCTGCCCATCTTGCGTAAGTAGGCAGCGTGCGATGCAATAGCGTGCCTCATTTTGGCATACTCAATGTATTTGATGCCATAATCAGAACAGGTTTGCTTGATGATTTTGCTAATGGCAGGATAGTGCACATGACTAACTTTTGGAAAAAGGTGATGCTCAATCTGGAAATTCAAGCCACCCACCAGCCAGGAAATCAGCTTGTTTTTAGTAGCAAAATTGGCCGTAGTTTGTACCTGGTGAATTGCCCACTCATTTTCAATTTTGTTGCTATCGGCTTCAGGCATCGGGAACTGGGTTTCTTCTACGGTATGCGCCAGCTGGAAAACAATGCTGATTACAAAACCGGTTACCATGCTGGCAATTAAAAAGCCAACCAGCCATGCAGTAAAGCCTACCATATAAATAGGCAATGCCATAAACAATATAGCATATACCACTTTGGCAGCCCAAAAAGCAATATGTTCTTTTACAGTTAATTTTTTGATAGGAACAGTACCAATTTTTTTCTTAAAATATTTTTGATAGTCAGTTAAAAATATCCAGATCAGGTGCAACAGCGTATACAAAAACCACACATAATAATGCTGAAAACGATGCAGCTTGTATAACTTTTGTGTGGTGCACATGCGCAGGTAAGGCTTAATTTCAATGTCATCATCAATGCCGTCGATATTGGTGTAGGTATGGTGAATGATATTGTGTTTCTGAGCCCACATAATGCTGCTGGCGCCCAAAAAATTAACCGACACCGCGGCCAGCCTGTTTATACTTTTATTGTTACTGAAACTGCCATGACCACCATCGTGCATTACGTTAAAACCAATGGCAGCGGTAAAGCAACCCAGCAATACGCATTCAATAATGGCCACCCAGGCAACAGGCGTAAAATAAACCAGGTGTACGTAAAGCGCTATGTAGGCAATACAAAAAAAGATAGCCTTGAAAAATAACTTAATATTTCCCGTGGAAGGTTTTTTTACATCAGCAAAATACTGGCTTACCCGGGCTTTTAATTCCTGGTGAAAAGTGGATGAGTTATTGATGAATTTTGGCGTGGCCATAATATATATATTTAAAGCTGCAAAAGTACATTTTAATACTTTAGTAATGGGCCTTTGTTTGTACCCAAATCACGTATTTACCTTAATAAATGCGTTAAAATTGTTAAAACCGATCATTTTTTTACTGATATAGCCCTCAGCATATTTTACGCCGATCATTTTGCCATACATTTTTGCCCTGTAAATAATACTGTCCAAAAAATCGGGCGTGGAAATATAGGTTTGCGGTTCATCCAAATCCGGGTTAACAAATTGGGTGCCGTAGGCTTTGATAGAAGCGATCTTTTGCTCCATCACATCGGAAATATCAATCACAAAATCCGGGTGCAGGTACCTGTCCTGCACATAATTAAACACATACGACGGACGCCACACCTCCTGTAGCTGACCATTATCAAAGGTTTCTATCTTACGCAGGCCAGCTAAAAAAACGGCGTCTTCCAGCAGCTGTGCAGCCCGGCCGTGGTCAGGGTGCCGGTCTTCCGGTGCATTGCAAATAATAATCTCAGGTTGGTATTTACGGATAGACTGTATTACAGGTACCTGATGGGCCTCGTCATTTCTGAAAAAGCCATCCGGAAGCGCCAGGTTTTCACGCACATCCAGCTGTAAAATGGCGGCGGCGGCTTCAGCTTCCTTTTGTCTTACTTCGGCGCTGCCCCTGGTACCGAGTTCGCCGCGGGTTAGGTCAATAACGCCTACTTTTTTGCCTTGCATTTGTTCAACAATCAAAGTGCCTGCACAACTTAATTCAACATCATCGGGGTGAGCGCCAAAGGCTAGTATATCTAGTTTCATCTGCTGGTTTAAAATGTAAAAAAGAAATGCAAAAGTACATGAATAGGCGAAAATTAAATAATATGGCCGCAATAGCGCTATCAAAATAAGTCCAGGATTTTAGTGGCTGCCTGAATCTCACTTTTGAGGCTGATAATTTGCCCTGGATTGAGCCCTTATAAAACTGTATGTCAGGGAGTTGTTGAGAGCGCAAAATGAAGATTGATTTAATGTGAATTTCATAGCCCGAAATGTATATAACTATTTTTTACAACGGCTTAATTATTGCATAATTGAAAAAATTGCAAAATAAAAGCAATGTCAGATATCATTTTCCTGGATTGATACTATCCTTTAAGTACATGTATAAACCACCTGCAGCAATGCACTGGGCATTATGAATAACCAATTTAACTGTTACATCATTTTTTTAATTGTACTATTAGGCATGGTGATGAGCGTGCCTGCATTGGCATCGCCACGCTTGCCCGGCAACAAGCACGGTCATGAAATCAAATTGCCTGCACTTGCGCCACCAACCAGCACCACCAATATCACCATTTGTAAAAATCAGTTGCCTTATACCTGGAACAACATTACCTGCCTGAAAGCCGGTACGTATTCGGCTGTTCTTGTAAGCAGCAGCGGCGGGGATTCCACAGCTATATTAAACCTGTTGGTGATCAATGTAGGGGTGAGCGTTAGTAATGTGATTATCTGCGACAACCAGGTGCCGTACACCTGGAACGGTCATAGTTATAGCCAGAGCGGCACTTACTCGGTAACCCTCACCAGTGCTGCCGGCTGCGATTCGGTGCCCATACTTAGTTTAACCGTAAACAATTTTGTAACCAGTACTACAACTAAAACCATTTGCAGTAACCAGCTACCTTATACCTGGAATGGAAACAATTATACCACTGCCGGCACTTACAAAACCACGCTCAAAAGTAGCGCCGGCTGCGACTCCATTGCTACCCTGGTACTGGCTGTAAAAACCGCCGCCAGCAGTACCACGCCAGTCACCATCTGTAGCAGCCAGGCTCCTTACAGCTGGAATGGGCACAGCTATTCCACTACAGGTATGTATGCAACATCTATCGCCACCAGCACCGGCTGCGACTCGGTTGCCAGGCTGGATTTAAAAGTAATACCTCCCGCAACCAGCACAAGCAAAGCAGCGGTATGCGCTGCCCAATTGCCATACAACTGGAATGGTAACAGTTATATTGCAGCAGGAACTTATTCGGTTAAACTGAAAAGTTATGTAAACTGCGATTCAGTTGCCACGCTGGTTTTATCTATATTGCCGGTTAAAACCACCACTACTTATAAAACGGTTTGCCTTAGCCAATTGCCGTATGTTTGGAGCGGCAATACTTATGCTGTCGCAGGCAATTATTCGGTTACGTTTACCGGCAGTAATGGTTGTGATTCCATTGCAAGGCTTCAGCTATTAACTGCAACGGTTTTAACAAACACCACCAGTCGCACCATTTGCAACAGCCAGTTACCTTATACCTGGAATGGCAACAGCTATTCCGCCGCAGGTACCTATTCTGCATCCTTTGTTACTGTCGCGGGTTGCGATTCTGTGGCTACCTTAAAACTCACGGTTGAAACACCTTCCACAAAAACCGACAGCCTGTTGCTCTGTAACAGCCTGTTTCCATATAATTACCACGGCCATATTTTTACGGAGCCTGGTACTTACCCGATTGAGCCGCCCATCGTGCTGGATGCCTGTCATTCCATTGATGCGGTAAATATCGTTATACGACTTATTCCCCCCGGTACAACGGTTAAAAAGCTTTGCAGTAACCAGCTGCCCTATATATGGAACGGCAAGCCCTATACGTTACCCGGTCATTATTCTGTAACACTTACCAGTACCAGCGGCTGCGATTCTGTTGCCAACCTGGATCTGTCTGTAAACCCGTTAATAAAAAAAGATACCTCTGTCAATATCTGCATTAATCAAACGCCCTATAACTGGAACGGACATTTGTATAATACCAGTGGCACCTACGTGGCTACGCTTACCAGCAGTGCTGGCTGCGATTCAGTTGTTACACTACAACTCATTGTTAGTACCACTAAAACAAGCGATACTTCTCTTGCCATCTGTAGTGCGCAGCTGCCTTTTAGCTGGAACGGAAAAATATTCACGAGTGCAGGTAATTATGCCGTTACTATGCAAAGCAGCGGTGGCTGCGATTCTGTTATCAGCCTCCACCTGGCCGTACAGCCGTTTTTAACCAGTATTATTAATAAAACAGTCTGCAATAACGAGTTACCCTACCAGTGGAATGGCAATAGTTATTCCTCAACAGGAACCTATGTGGCCAATCTTACCAACGTGGCAGGTTGCGATTCCATTGCTACCCTAAATCTTTCCGTAAACAACCTGTTATCCAGCGTTACCAATGTAAGCATCTGCATCAGCCAGTTGCCCTATTTGTGGAACGGCAATAGTTACACATCGTCAGGCACGTATACTGCTAAGCTGATCACCAGCGGCGGCTGCGATTCTGTTGCAACGCTAAACCTGCAGGTGGGGGCGTCCGTCAACAGTACTACCGAACTTACCATTTGCAGTAACCAGTTACCCTTTACCTGGAATGGTAATATTTTCCCCATTGCCGGCACTTATCCTGTAACCCTTACCAGCAGCAGTGGCTGCGATTCGGTTGCAACACTTAAACTAATGGTAAAAGACATTCTTACTTCTACCACTAATATAAGTGTATGCGATAAAGAATTGCCTTTTTTATGGAACGGCAACAGCTACAGCACAGGCGGCACTTATTCTGTAACCATCAAAACAGTTGCCGGGTGCGACTCGGTGCCGGTGCTGGGCCTTACCGTGGAGCCCTACTCAACCAGCACAACCAACACTACCATTTGCAGCAATCAATTACCCTATCACTGGAACGGAAAAATATATAGCTCGGCAGGCACTTATTCAGTTCTGCTAACCGGCCTGGGCGTGTGTGATTCACTTGCAACGCTGAACCTTGCCGTAACTGCACCCATCAAAAAAAATGTAGAGCTGATTATTTGCCCTTCGCAATTGCCTTACAACTGGAACAGCCATATTTTTACCGCTGCCGGTACTTTTACTGCAACACTCACCAACAGTAGCGGCTGCGACTCTATTGTAACAGCTAATTTATCTGTTCGCACAATTGCTACCAGCAATAGTACCATTGCCATTTGTGCCAGCGAGTTGCCTTATGCCTGGAACGGGCACAGCTATACGCAGGCCGGTACTTTTTCCGTAACCCTGGCCGACAGCTATGGCTGTGATTCTGTTGCTACTCTGCAGCTATTTGTAAAGGCCAATACCAGTAGCACAACAAAGGCCAGTATTTGTTCTGCGCAATTGCCTTACCGCTGGAACGGGCAAAGCTTTAGCAGCGCCGGCCTTCATTTGGTTACACTCAACAATACCAGCGGTTGCGATTCAGTTGCCACACTTGATTTAACAGTGAATGCCACACCACCTGCACCGAAAGTTTCGCCGCTCAGTTATTGCCAATATACTGTTGCTGAAACCCTCACTGCCACTACTACAATCGAAGGTAGTCAGCTAAGATGGTACCCTACTGATACGGGAGGCGTAGCATCTTTAACAGCGCCAACCCCTGCTACTATGGTTGCAGGGGTTAACAATTATTATGTAAGCCAGGTAAATGGCGCCTGCGAAGGGCCAAGAGCAATGCTCGTTGTAACGGTGCATACCAAACCTGCATTAGGACCTGATAAAAACCTGAAAATGTGCTTTGGAGATACGATGAACCTGTTGACACAATACAACACGGCAGGATATACCAGCAGCTGGACAATTGATCAGCAAGCCCTATCGTTGCCTCAGTTAGCGACAACCGCGGGCACCTACCAGCTGGTGGTAAAAAGCAACCCGGGTTGCCTGGATACCAGCCTGGTAAAACTTGCCGTGTTACCCGAAGTGGTTGCCAATGCCGGCAAAGATGATAATGCAGAATACAATGCACCTTACCAATTAAACGGCGCTGGCAATGGGCGATTTGAATGGTCGCCTCCGGAACAGCTTAGCAATCCTTTTATACCAAACCCAAGTGCAACGTTAACCGCTGATCAAACCTTTACCTTAACTGTAAAAAATGAGTTGGGATGTGCGGCGTATGATACAGTTAAATTACGGGTGCTAAAAGGCCCTGGCTTTTATGTACCCAATGCGTTTAGTCCCAATGGTGATGGATTGAATGACCGCTTCAGACCAACAGCAGTGGGCATCAGTAAGCTGGAATACTTCAGAATATTTAACCGCTATGGCGACCTTGTTTTTGAAACAAGCAATATCGGTGAAGGGTGGGATGGTACTTACAAAGGCGTTAAACAAAACATTGGCAATTATGTGTGGATGATCAGGGGTACAGATCGGTTGGGCAATGTAAAAATGCTGAAAGGCAATATTGTGTTGGTGAGATGATCCGCCTTGGTATTGCAAGGTGTTGTATTTTCAAGTGAGTGGTGAGTTGTGAATGGTTAGTTTTCAGTTGTTATTTTTGAGACAGTACCTATAGCATTTATTATCACTCAATGGTGCAGATGCAACTTAATTACAAAGGTGAAAATGCTATCATGCCAACGGAATAGAAAAATAAAATGTTGAGCCATTGCCTTCTTCGCTCTCGGCCCATACATGTCCATTGTGAGCATGGATAATTTGTTTGCATAAAAAAAGTCCCAGCCCTATGCCTTCCAGGTTCATTGTTTTTTCGGCCCTGAAAAACCGGTCGAAAATAAAAGGCAGGTGCGCTTTGGCGATTCCCATTCCTTCATCTTTTACGGCCACTTTCACAGAGTCCTTTTCTACAGTTACCAATATGTGGATTTTGTTTTTACCGTCGGAATATTTTATGCTGTTGCCAAGGTAATTGGTAACTACCTGTACCAGGCGATAGCGGTCTGCAGTTACCCAGGTTTGGGCGCTGTTATTAACGGCAATCGTGTACTCGGGGTGCAGCATTTTAACTGTATCCACCGCTTCAGTAATCATATCAGCAAAATCAAATGCCGTTTTTTCCAGTTCGAAATGGCCGGCATTTATTTTGGTGGAATTGTATAACTCGTTGATCATTTTATTTAAGCGTAACACATTGTTTTTGCTCCGCTCCAGCAACTCTTTGATAGTGGCCGGATCGTTGGTATCAACCAATGCTTCCATTAAATTATGCGATAGCAATACATTCGTGATCGGGTTTCTCAGCTCATGTCCAATAAAACCAATCATGTCATCCCGGTCACGCTCTGCCTGCTTTTGTACAGTAATGTCATGCACAATCAGCAGTATATTTGATTCGGTTGTTCCGTCTTTAACCGGGCTGCAGTTTACCTCAAATATTTTTTCCTGTTCCGTATTTTCGTTTAGCCGCAATTGCGCATTGCTGAATCCTTTTTTATTGCTCACTGCTAATTGGATTTTATATAGCAGGTCATTATTTTTATCGTATGGTGCTATCAGCTTTGCGAAATTAACATCGGTTGTTTTTGTTTCACCCATGGAAAATAATCTTGAAAATGAATCGTTCGCCTTGATAATTTTTAAGTTTTTATTTAGCACAACAATACCATCTTCGATCGATTTTAAAATACTGTCAGTAAAATTGCTGAGACTGATAATCGCGTTTTCCGAAATTTTCTGTTCATTAATATTCTGGATAATTTTAAGCACATAGATTTTGCCGGCCTCATCTTTTATCAATGTACTTTCTCCGGATACCCAGGTAATCACACCGTCTTTTTGCACCAGGTAGTTATTGTCGTAGGCCTGGCCCTGGCTTATCGCTGCTGCAATTTCTTTTGCCGGGCGATCTTTCAACCGGTCTTCTTTTGTAAACAGCGTTTTAAAGTGATTGCCACATACATCCTCCCGTTCATAACTGAAGGAGTTGAGGAAGGCTTTGTTTACTTCAAGGATGATGCCATCGGTATCCAGCAACAACACTGCATTTTCCCTGGATTCATGGAAAAGGGCGTTAAAATAATTAAGGTGATTATAAATAGCAACAGGGGCTACCGGCATAATGTATAATTTATGAAAAGGGGGTGAGGAAGAAGCACTGCGCAATTTATTTCATTGGCGTTAAACTAAAAAAATTAGATTATAAAATTGCAGCTAAGCATCGCTCTTATTTTTGAAAGGGTATTCGTTTTGTTTTTGTTCTTTACACATTTGTTGTTTCCACGCAAATGATGGTTAAGTTTACTGTTCCTGCAAACAGGCAACACAATAAAATAATTTAATATAATTACAATTTAATCTTTGTTTCCAAGTCTGTTGAGCAAAATAAATCGTCATACAGATAGTCACACTTAATTGAACCCCAATCCTTCTGTAAAGACCTTGTTCAAATCTAAAAAGGTGCGAAAAATTATTATCTTTAAAATTGAAAGCCTGCTACCTTCACTTGCGGAATCGTATTTTTTTCCGTACAGCAAACCATTAAAAAGTATTCAATATGCAATTTTTATCCCTGGAGCCCTTTGTTCCATCAGGAAGCGATTTTGGAAATTCCAAATTATTTTTCCGGGAGCTGGGCTTTACAATTACGTGGGATGCAGGGGGGTATGCCGGGCTTGAAAAAGACGGCTGTAAATTTATATTACAGCAGTATGATAACAAAACGTTTGCCGAAAATTTTATGGTAACTGTAAAGGTGAGCAATGCGGCTGAATTCTATCATTTAGTTATTGAAAAAAAATTACCGGAAAAATATGGCATCAAGGTTTTGCCACCGAAACAACGGCCGTATGGCAAGGAAGTAAACATTATTGATATCGCCGGTGTCTGCTGGCATTTTGTTGAATGATGCAAGAAGTGAGCATAATGTGCACGGCTAAACTTAGTGGTGAATAGTGAATGGTGAGCATCTTGCTACTCATTGCTCATAATTCATTATTGCTTACAATTATTTTGATACCCCTCAAGCGGATGCAAATTTTTTCTTTTAATGAGAGTCACTGGTACTGAGCCGGTGACTTTTTTGTTAATTGCATCACATTGGTACAGCGCTATTTTAAAGATGCTTAAATGATTGTATAAATTATTTTCACGTCGGGCAACCAATCGCTTGTGTAACGCATTTGTTTGAGTGTACACCACCAGGTACAATTTAATTTGAATATGGAAATAACACAATTAATCAAAGAAGCAAAGCAGGGCAGAGCCCCCGCACAGAAATGCCTGTTTGATTTATTGAGCGACAAAATGATGTTGGTATGCCGCCGCTACTTAAAAAGCAATGAAGATGCGGAAGAGGTGTTGCTGGATGGCTTTTACAAATTCTTTAAAAACTTAAACAATTTTCATTTTCAGGGGGAAGCTGCATTGTATGGCTGGTTAAAAAAAATCATGATTAATGAATGCCTGATGTTGCTGCGCAAAAAAAATGTATTCACAATTGTTACCGATGCTGACGCTGCGGATCAGCCGTTGGAAGAAGAAGCATTGAATAATTTATCTGCCAAAGAAATTTTTGATTTGATTGTGCAGTTGCCGGTTGGTTACCGCACCGTGTTTAATTTATATGTTATTGAAGGCATGGAACATAAGGAAATTGCGGAATTGATGGGCATTTCGGAAGGCACTTCCAAATCGCAGCTGAGCAAGGCAAAATTATTGTTACAAAAAAACTTATTACAAAATGGAACCGGGTATGTTAAACGAAAATCAAAATAACCCAGGCTGGAAAAATAAGCTGGAAGATACGGTTGACCTGGGCAATGAAACATGCAGGGATAAAAATGCATTGTGGCAAAAACTAGACGACCGTTTAAACGAGAAGCCACGCCGCAAAAGATTTGGTTGGTATTGGGCTGGGGCCGCTTGTTTACTGGTTACTATGTTGCTGCCTTTTATAAAAAATAATATTGGCACCAATGCAACCAACCTCAACGCGGTTGTTAAGCAGCAGCCTGCAGCGCCGAAGACTTCGGAAATTGCGACAGCACCTGCACCAGCTCATGTTGATAATAGCAGCATTATAATCGAAAAAAGACAAGCCGTAAAAGTTGCAAAGCAAGAGAAGGTAGCAACGAATGTGCAGAATGCTATTGTGCCTGAACCTAAAATAGCAAGTACGTCACCAATAGTGCAAAATGATATTCCACCGGTACAAAATGTGACCACTCCAATTACCAATACACCTGCAGTAATTGCCACCGCCGGCCCCGTGTTAAAACAAAAATTAAAAGTAGTACACATCAATGAGCTTGGCTACCCGCAGGAGCCAACAAACCGGGAAGAGCATATCGCTGATTACCGTTCCATCAGGTTTAACCCGGTGAGCCCTGAAACTTATACCACAACTTCACCTACTCAAAATATCAGCGACCTGATTTTTTTTAAAACCAAAACATCTCCATCAAACTAAAATAAAATGAAAAAAACAATTTGTTTTTTGATGCTGGCAATCAGCATCACGGCAGACCTTTGCGCTCAAAGCAACAAATCAGACAAGGCTTTTGAGGTGCCGGAAAATATTGTCATCAACCGGCGGTTTTGGGTAAGCCTGGACAAGGGCAACAAAATGCAGGTGGAGTTGACCGATATCACTGACCTCGAAGCGCTGAACGATGTGGATGGATTGCTGCAAAGATTTATAACAGACATTGCTCCATTAAAAGATTCTCTGGGGGATCCACTCACCTCCAAACGCATCGATTATTTTATCGACGGACAAGGGCGAAAAAAAATCAGGTTACAACAATTTCAGCCAAAGGGCGCCAGTTTTTTAATCAACAAAGGCGAGCTGGCCTCTTTAAGAACAGAGCAGGATACCATTCATATTATTGGTGTAATTGCTAACCCACCAAAAGCACAACAAAAAATCAGTCGTACCAATGACCGATTTTATCACCTTACTTTTTATCTGAATGATCTGAACGAGTTAAGCAGCTATATCAATGGTGCAGTAAAAGAAAAACTGACCACCATTAAAAATTATGAAAATGGCAAATGGCCGCTGATACTGGGTGGCGGTGATCATTACCTGAAGAAAGACCGATCCATCAGTGGAGGCGCCCCCAGAGGGTTTGTACCAGGCGCTCATGGAGATTATCTTGCCTTAAATTTTATGGTGAACATACAGAACTATAAAAATTATTTTGTTCCGTCTTTTAGCTTGGGAGCCAGACTTTTTTTGACCAATCGGGAACGAACTTTTAAATGGGAACCAGGTTTATTTTGGGAACCTCATTTCATCTTTGCAAAAGATGCGCAAAACAAATTACAGACTTACAGAAATGATTTTTTAACCTTCACGTATGGCCAGGGTGGTATTCCAGATCACGATCCAAGAAAGGATTTTACTTTCAGCGCTGTGTTATCATTAGGCTACCTTATACATAGAGAAGGGGAATATTTTGACAAGCAAACCTTTCGGTTGGGTGCCGGCAAATTTGCCATAAGGAAAACTACCATCGAGCCATCAATGTATTTCAACAATTTTTTCAGGGGTGTTACGCCAGGCATTAGGATCAGTCAGTATTTTTAACAGCCTTTGTTAAGCCTTATGTTGGTCGGTTTATCGTTCGCTAAAAAGAATATCTCATTACTGCCAGCCGGGATAAATGGAAGAGGGGTTAAACTGGGCTGCTTTGTTACATCGAATATGAACCTTTTGAAATCAGCTATTATGCATAAAAAAATATCATTTACCATTGTATTCCTGCTGGTGATTGTTGCTGGTTGCAGCAAGGATTTTTTAAAGCGCTACGATAAAAGAATTATTGGCACCTGGCGCATAGATGATGTTGACCGGTTTGGCTTCGGCGGCAGTACCAGTCAGCTTCCTTTTACCAACGGTAGCTTCACTTTTTATGAGAACGGAACATTGGACTACACCAATGCCGCCAATGAAAAATTTAGGGGTACATGGGAGCTTTCGAAAAAAATAAAGAATGAAGAAACGGTGCATAGCCTGCGAATTACTGCGGTAGATTTCACCAATCAAAAGGTACTCTCAGAATATTATGATGATATGCAGTTTATGAGTACGAATCATTTTAAGGCAAATATTGTGTCCACTTTTCATACTTATGTAACGCATTTCCGCAGATAAATTTCGCTCAAATAATTTTATATTTTACAAATCAAAAAGCACCCGACAATGAAAAAAAACTACTCACTGCTCATTGCAATGGCACTTATAACAAGCACATTCGCCCAACTTCAGAACACAAAATGGCAGACAACCTTAGAGATAAACGGATCTGTTAGCACTATTTTAGATTTTAGAAAAGATACTGTATTACTATACACGGTAGCAGACAGCAGTATGATTGAAAGGATGATTTATACAAGAGACGATACTACATTTACGCTGGTTAAAATAGATGGACAAAGTGAATGCTATAACTCACCTGGTAAATATGCGTTCACTATAAAAGGAGATAACCTGGCACTCAGGATGCTAAAAGATGATTGCTTTGACCGCTATTCGGTTATACAAAATACGGTTTGGAAAAAATGGAAAGACTATGCTGGAATAAAGGTGGGTGAGGGCATCTTAAAACAGTACACCGGTGTTTTTGCGTTGGATAAAGCGCATCCTATTACCATCAGTTTACACAATGGTGTGCTTTATGCGGAAGGTCCAAATAATGCTTTGCCAAAGTCTCCCTTTACACCCTTAACCGAATCCAAATTCTTTTTGAGGATCGCCGGGGTTGAAATGGATTTTGTAAAAGATGAAAATGGTAA
The DNA here is from genome assembly GCA_038210625.1 of Chitinophagales bacterium. Lineage (GTDB taxonomy): Bacteria > Bacteroidota > Bacteroidia > Chitinophagales > Chitinophagaceae > Ferruginibacter. The sequence continues at coordinate 44,773 of JBBQWL010000038.1, forward strand.
AATCGATAAAATAATTTCGCATGAGCAGCAGGATTATGAGTTGAAAAAAATAAACTGACCGGGCAATTCGACTTTAAAGAAATTGTGCACTCAAAATAATCATTCACAGTTTCTATTCGTTTGTAAATATTATTGAGCAATACCCTTCAATGTAGTTTTTTTGCTGCCATAAGAAAAACTGTTTTCAATATCCGCAGTGATATTGTTGCCATCGAGGTGGCAGGTAATTTTTTCTGTATGCGGGCTTTCAATGTACTTCAACAACAGCAACAGTGTATGCTCATCTGTAAAACTGTAGGTGCCAGCTACCTTAAATTCATTGCCACCTGTAAAAATTGCTTTTGATCCATCTAACAACGAAGGGCCATGTTTGGTGGTAGTTCCTGTCAGCCAAACACCATCACCAAAGGAAAGCTTGTACGTTGCGGTATCGGTGGCAAAACTAAGGTTACAAGTATTGTTTAAAATGCTGAATGAGAATGATTTTATCTGGCGTTCGTTGGCCTCCAATGTAAAGGTTTTGTTGAAATTATTTGCTGTTGCAGTTAAGGAAGTTTTTGCTGGCAATGCCAGTTGCAGTGAGGCTAATTTATCCTTCAATAAATTGGCAGCACGATTATTTTCAGGCAATTTATTTTGATGAAAAGCCGGCAATAGGTATTGCCAGACCAAGTTTATCTCAGTCTGCATATCCGGCGTTTCTGAAGTAATAGCTATCACGGCGTCTTCCTGCGGCAACACAATAATATACTGTCCGAAGGCGCCATCAGCACGGTAGGCATTGTGCCTGCAGCGCCACATCTGGTAGCAATACCCCTGGTCCCAGTCTCTGGAATCTTTTTTAGATTGTGGGTAATCCGGATGCTGAATAATTTTTGCTGTAGAGGCCTCTTCAACCCATCCCAGTGGTAAAACTTGCTTGCCGTTCCATATTCCTTTTTGTAAAAATAACTGGCCAAACTTAGCCATGTCTTCTGTTTTTAACCGCAATCCCCATCCTCCGGTATTAATTCCTTTTGGATCAATCTCCCAATCAATTCCGGTAATACCCAGGGGCTGGAATAGACGTGGCGTTAGATAGTCAAGTATTTTTTGCCCGGTTACTTTTTGTACAATCGCAGAGAGCATGTAAGTACCCAAGGTATTGTATAAAAATTTGGTGCCGGGTTTGTAAACAATGGGTACGGACAAAAAAGATTTAACCCAGTTGCTGTCTTTACTCACCGTGGTAAAAGTAGGGTCGGGATCCTGCCCGTCACTCATACTCAATACGTCTTTTACCGTTAGTGCCGCAAGGTTTTCACTAACAGTCGCCGGTACATCTTCCGGAAAAAAAGAAATCACTTTATCAGCCAGGGATAGTTTTTTTTCGCTGATTGCAAAACCAACTGCGGTGGCGGTGAAACTTTTGCTACAGGAATACATGGTATGTTTCAGGCTGGAAGCATACGGCGTCCACCAGCCTTTTGTAATCAGTTTGCCATGCCGCAATATCATGATGCTGTGAAACTCGCTGTTGCTTTTATTGGCTTCATCTAAAAAATTACTGATAGCCGCGGAAGAAACGCCTGCTGCTTCCGGAGTACTTTTTTTAAATGATTGTGTGCTTTGTGCAGCAAGCCTTGACGTTGCAAAAAGAAATAAAAGGAGAGTCGCAACAATTGGGTTTTTAAGCGTCATGGCAGTATTTTGAAGGTGAGTGGTGAGTGGTGAATAGTCAATGGTGAATGGTGGTCAACAGTGAATAACGTCATCCACATGTCGGCGCACTCAAAAAACGTCAACGATAGCATCAACCATTATTTGTCAAATGTATTTAAATACTTAAAAACTACGGTAAGTATTTAATGCACATTTTGGTTGACCAATACAGGAGGATTATTTTACCATCGTGCCGCTGAAAAAGCAGTTATCATAGGTGGCATAGCCCGCAAATTTCATCTCTTCTTTGGAGCCATAATACCGGAATATGCAATTGCTGAATTTTATTTTATCATTGTTTGAATTGAGGATGGTTTGCCTGCCGATAACTTTGGAATACAGCAGATGGAAATTGCAATTTGATATGGAAGCTGGAATTTGTGTATAAAAATTGCCAATGGTGGCGATGCTTTCTGAATATAGGTTGGAGATGGAAGTGGAGTACCAGCCGCTCTGGCTGATATCAAAAAGCCGGATACACCTGCCTGCAATATTGCCCCCGTCGATGGTATAATTGCCAGCCTGGTATTTACCAAAATGCCCGATTGACACGAGGGTGTGTATACTTCCCCAGGAATAGATGCCGCGGATGACATTGCCTTTTTCCTGTGCCTGGCCGGAGGCGAATCCTACTTTTGCATCACCGCATTTGATATTTTCAAAAATCAGGATGTCTGCGTTAAAGGTTTTTCCGTTGGGGCTAACCATATAATCAATCGTAAAATTGCTGACTGCCACATCATGGATTTTTACGCCGGTACTGCCGCCAACATTTTTACTTCCGTCAAAATCAATTACAATACCAAAATAGTAATCACCGCACTTTCCATTGGCATCGGTATATTTTTCAAAGGGCGTGTTGTAGTAGGTGGTATCGCTGCCGCCGGGAGATTTAAATTGCCCGGTAATGGCCAGGTTGTTTATTTCAGTGCCTTTATTTAATTGAAGGCCAAGGGCAAAGCCACCTGTTGACATATACCTTAAAGTTGTACCACTGCAGCAATCCCAAAACGAAGTTTCTCCATACATATGAATCGTGCTACCGCTATATTGCCCCTTGTAGGTATTGGCAATGATGAGTGGAGTGCCATAATTATAAGTGCCTTTGGGAATATAAAAATTACGCAACGTTTCATTGTTTGCCAGAACAGTGTTGATGCCTTTTTGCAATGCATTGCTGTTGTCTTTTACCCGGCCGGCGCCAAACCATTTAGCGCTAAAATCTTTGCCATAAGTACCTTCCGGGATGATCGTTAAAGTGGTATCAAAAATCCATTGCTCCAACGAGGCGTCGATGATGCCACCGCGGATGGTACCGGTGCCACTGATATGTCCTTTGCTGCCAAATTTTAGAATGGCACCTAAAGGAATCTTCCAGGTATTGTTGATAGTGGTGTCTTTATTGATTAATATATCTTGCGAAAATGTTGTTGACGCAGTAGCCATCAGGGCAACAAAAAGAAGTATGCTGGTTTTCATAATTTATAAAATATGGTATAAAAATTTGCCGGTTATTTTTGAATGATTGGTATCGCAATATAAGCGGATGAATTGATATGCCCAACAATGCGGCTGTTTGCGAAATCATCAATCAGTTGAAATCAATATCATCCGGATGCGTTATAGAGAGCGCTGAAACCTTTGTCCGGTAAGGTTATAAGCTCATTTAACAGAGATGATTATTCCTGGTTTCTTGTGATTGCCTGCCTTAGTTAGCAGTTCGTTAATTTTTTTATTGGATTGTATAATGATCAAACTGCCCGATGACCTTTAAATAAAATAAGCCGATAAAATCTCAAGTGGTTTTTTAGAACGGTCGGATTGGTTTTGCTTCGTTTACCGGACTGGATTTGATACTTTAAAACAAGTAATTATTTGTTTGCTGATGTAAAAATGCAAATTAAATTTCAATGCTGATAAAGCTTTCATTTAAATGCTTTCTCCCTTCGGTGAATGGTGGAAAATATTCGATTTTGAATACCATAGTTCGTTGGTTTGTAGCAATAAAAAAATGCCCCGTTTGGGGGCATCGTTTTAATTTGGTTGTTTTATTGAGGGGTTAGCTTGCAACATTTATTCTTCCCATCACCTCTGTTTTCAGCATTTTACTGATCGGTATAACAGAGTCGCCGATGTATAAAGTATTGTCTTCTATATTGTTGATTTTACGCAGGTTTACAATGTACGATCTGTGCACCTTCATAAAATGGCCCTTATCCATTTTTTCTTCTACCGCTTTTAGTGTGCTGTGTGTAACGTATTTTTTATCAAAGGTGCAATACTTAACGTAGTCGCCTAAGCTTTCAATGTATAAAATATCTTCATAGTTCAGGCGAATAAATTTACCGTTTGATTTGATAAAAATATCTTCATTTTTAGGCGCTTCTATTTTATCCGCTATGGATTCATTCACTTTGGCAACCGCTTCCTGGAACCTTACATAGGTAAAAGGTTTTTTAAGATAGTCGGTAACTTTATATTGGAACGCATCGTATGCATAATCCGTTTTGGAGGTAGTTAATACTACTCTAGGCATTACAATTAACTTGTCCAGCAACTGAAAGCCACTGTCGCCAGGCATTTCCACATCAAGAAACAAAATATCCACTTCATTTTGCTGAAGGTAAGTGTAGGCAGTTTCTGAATCGGGGAATGAACCAACAACATGAATGGTCCCCGTTTTTTCACAGTATCTTTCGAGGAAATTGCGTGCAATCGGCTCGTCGTCTATAATTAGTGCAGTTAGTTTCATAAGGTGGTTTAAGAGTTTATGGATTTAAGTTTTATCAGGTCGTTTTGTATAACAGGTATTTTTTCAAGTAGTTCGGTTTTAAATAAAATATACAGGGCCGATAAATTTGTTACATCGGTTACCTCGCCGCATTTTTTTTCAATGTTAGCAGCGGCTTCAGTCAGTTTCGTAAGCCCCACAAAACTCAGTACCGGCTTAAATTTATGGATGTTTTTTCTAAAAGCCTCTGTATTGCCGCTGTTATAGCCGGCGTCAATTTCATCTATGTGCCCGTTAACCGAGTTCATGAATTGATCGAAAACCATTTCAGCATGTTCATGGTCACCTTCATAAATACTCTCTAAAAATCGCCCATCCAATTGGTCACTAAATTCAAAAGATGCGTCATTCATAGACCGATACAATTAGTTTTTTACAGAGGTTTGATTTTATAACGCAAAATTTGTTGTATTATTTTAAAAATGGGATTATCCATTTTAAATACATAATAATTTAGTTTTTAAAACGCAAATAAGTTAGCGGTTTTTTCGTTTCAACCTATTATAGGTAAAACTTACAAAGTGATCATATGATACCAGTGGACAAAAAAAGCGGCGGATTTTTCAACCGGCTGTTTAGCGACAGTAAGAAAGAAGGTACCGTTGACCTGGCTTTTCACGAAGCCTTTTTGCAATTGTATATTGACGCCTATGTAGTTATCAATACCGAAACCAATGATATCGTTGATTTTAATGAGCACATGATTAAGTTGTTTGCACTGCCACAAGCAGTAAATCTGAAAAAATTACAAATTAACCAGGTGATGATGCGTTACCTTGCCGAAGACAGCGACAATAAGGATTTGATGATGAATGGTATTCCGGATTGTTGGGAGGGTGAAGCTGGTTTTATCGACTACAATAAAGAAAAATTTTATACTGCTGTCCGCAGCAATGTTTTTTATAAAGAGGAAGTGAAATGGCAGATTATCACCTTCCGGGATTTAACGGCCAAAAAAAATGCCCGGCAGGAATTGACAAGCTACAAATTGAATGCGGAAAAAGCTGCCCGGGCGAAGGCAAGATTTTTAAGCAGCATGAGCCATGAGTTGCGTACGCCGTTAAATGGAATTATTGGAACTTCCAACCTTGTTTTGCTTGAACCCAATTTGCCCGAAAATATTAAAAGGCATATCAATATATTAAAATATTCGTCAGAACATATGTTGGGTATCATTAATGATATTCTTGATTTTAGTAAAATTGATGCGGGAAAACTGGAACTTAAAAAGCAGACCTTTAATTTAAAGGATTGTTTAACCAATGTGATTGAAGCTTTTGAAGTGCAGTTTAATGATAAGAAACTTGAATTTATATTTGCAGCTCCACCCGAATTAAGTGCAGTTACCATTGCCAGTGATGAATTAAAACTGAGCCAGGTTTTAAATAATCTTTTATCCAACGCATTAAAATTTACCACTGCAGGCAATGTTACTTTTACGATAACCATTGAGGATAGAAATGAGTTAAATACCACCGTGTCTTTTAAAGTGAGCGATACTGGTATTGGTATTCCTGAAGAAAAGCAAGCCGAAATTTTCCAGGGGTTTGCACAGGTGCACACCGAAGACCATAGCCGAAAGTTTGGTGGCACAGGGCTTGGACTTACCATCAGCGAAAAACTGGTGACTAAATTTGGAGGCGAACTGAAAGTAGAAAGTGAACCCGGAAAAGGTGCCTGTTTTTATTTTAGTGTTTGTTTTGAGAATGCCAAACCAAAAGAGCCAAAGGCAACGGTACCACATGACGTTGGATTTGAACACATCACCGATACCAAAGGTTTAAGAATATTGGTAGTGGAAGACAATGCCATCAACGCAACCATACTGATTAGTTTTTTACGCAGGTGGGGTGTTTTGGTTAAAGAAGCGGAGAATGGCATTCATGCCCTGGAACTGCTTAAATTTCATAAGTTCGACCTGATATTGATGGATCTTGAAATGCCACAAATGGACGGTTATCAAACCGTAAAAAAAATAAGGGAGACAGATCAGAAAACCCCGGTACTTGCATTTACTGCAAGTTTGCTGGAAGATATGGAGTCGTTGATAACTGAGGCAGGGTTTGATGACTATGTACTAAAGCCTTATAAGCCTGCGGAGTTAAAGAAAAAAATTCTTGACTTTTCACCGCACCGTAAAATTGATTACGCGTAATTTTTATTTAACTCTTGAATAGTAAAAGCAATTACTGGTAGTAGCCAAATATCAAAGCGCAAAATTCATTTGCCATAAATAAAATATTCTTTTGGGCCTGTCATTCTTCAGGGCGTATCCTCCTGCCTGCTTTTTTTGTTGTAAGAATAAGAAAAATGATAAGCCTCCTGGATCTGTTCCAATACTTCAGCTGTGTTGCTGTCATGCTTTAAAAAAGTATGAAGCGCTTCTCCAAGATATTGCTGAAAAGCAGTCCAGCCATTGTACCTGGGGCGAACATACGCATAGGCTAAGGTATCCATTGTATTGACGAAGAAATTGTCTGTCAGGGCATTGGCTGCAGCATCTTTCCAGGCGATGATGTTGGCGGGTTGTCCCTGTGCTTTTATGTATACATCATTTTGAACTGTAGCACTGCAAAGCCATGCTGCATATTTTGCTGCCTCCGCAGCTGCGCTGCTGCTGGCCGATACGGCAATACCTGCGCCACCCAACACCACGTCTTTAATATCCGGCGCATTGTGAAAGCGGAGCTTATTTTTTCTAAAGCCTTCTCTTGCATAATTGTTGTAACAAAATGCGAGTGGCGAGTAGGCAATGTCATCTTCCGTTGCCATGTGGTCATACAATTGAATGGGGTTCCAGTCCAAACAGTTCGGGTGAAAGCTATCTCTTAATTTACGCATTCCTTCCAGCACCAGCATACCAACTTCTTTTGATACCAGCAGCGTATTGTTTTCCCGCGGTGCGGAACCCAGGTGAACTGCAAGCGATAAAAAAGTACACAAACAATCAGTAGCACAAAGCGCCATGCCTATTTTTAAATTTTGCTGTTTTAATATTTCGGCTAATTCAAAAACTTCATCCCAATTGGTTGGCACCGGGTGCTCACCCAGCAAATCTGGTCGGCTGGCGGCGCATTGCATTGCGGCATCTACCGGCAGCGCCCATTGCTTTTGCTGGTAATAGTAGCTCAAAAAACCCGGGCCGGCAGATTGCTGTTCCAACTCCTGCAGTTGTTCATATGGCAGCAATTCATCCAGGTTAAGCAGGCAATTGGTTTCGCTGGCAACACCGGTATGTGGATGGTCGATAATGAGCAAATCAAAACGGGCAGCAAGTTCGGGAAGTGACTGATCCCCAAAGTTGGAGAGGGATCTTTTTTGCCATTCTACCCGTACGCCAAATTGTTCTTCATATAGTTTGGAGGCTGCTGCCAGTGGATCATATATGCTTGATTGATCCCATGTAATTCCTTTTAATATTATCATGAATAGTATTGGTGATTATGTTTACCAGGTATATCTGGCCGCAAGATAGTTACTTCTTATTTTAGTAGCGCCATAGATAAACTGCTGGCATTATTTTGTTAATTTTTTGAATCATACAACTGATGTAATGCATGATTTTATACGCTGTTTATTTACATAGATTTATTTACTTGAGCAGCGGTATTTTTTTATACCCGGGTAATTTCAAAACAGGCGAGATCATTATTACAGGCATCAAAAAATCCTTCTGGCTTCTGCCTTCCTCTCCATTCAAATGATCCGGAGGAAACTTTTTTTACTCAAACCAGCACGTGCTTCTTCTTCAATCAATCTTATATCAACCCGGTCGTTAAACCACGCCTATAGTTGTTATAATATTTGGTTAAACTCCAGCCTTTCTTTATCAGGTCCCGTGATATTAAAATACCGGCATCCGTTTTTCCAGAAGGGAAGAAAAACAGGCGCCTCTTCAATCACGTTAAAACCTGCATTTTTTAATTCGATGAATGCTTCATCAATATCAGATACATCAAATGCAATATGATCAATATGACCATTGCCGCGGCTCCTGACTTCTTCCAGTTCTTTTGGCGGCATCTGGTATATTTCAATAATCATTTGTCCCTGTTGCATCATGGCCATAGAACCCTTTCCACCATTGTGTTCAAAGCCCGAGGCCATCACGTTTTGGAACCCTAGTTTTTTATAGAAAGCTTCTGATGCCTGCAAGTCGGTTACGGGGATGCCCGTGTGCTGAAGGTGATTTATTTTAAAATTCATGGCCATAGTTTTTTGTGAGTAAAATTAGTTGCAAGATGATTGCAAATTTAAGTATGGACGAAACAAAATTTTATTTTTGATAAAATTGTTTGCGGGTTACCTCAGTAATACAATGCTGCCTTTTCTTGTTATCTTTTTTCCATTACCCGCCTTCATCTCAAGGTAGTAAACATAATTGCCTGCTGCTTGCGGTGTGCCCTGGAAGCTCCCATCCCAGTTAATGTTTGCGTTATTGGTACTAAAAATTTTTTTACCCAGCCGGTTAAAAATGGCAAATGAAATAAGCTGGTAACTATCCAGTTTAATTATGTGGTAAACATCGTTCAGGCCGTCCGCATTCGGCGAAAAGGCACCTGGCAAAAAAACATCTTTATATACATGAACGGTGGTGGTAGAGCTGGCATTGCCACAGCCGGGTGTTGCCGATGCAGACAAGGTATAACTTGTTTCAACAACCGGTGCCACACGGGGGTGAATTACCTGGTCAACGGCTGTGTTGCCTGTAGATGTCCATAGATAGTTTACACCTGTACCCCTCACAGACCCATTCAGCGTAACAGTATCACCCGCCAGTATAAATTGATCCGTACCAGCACTGACCACTACTTTTTTGAAGACATTGATATTTACCAACGCAGAATCCTTGCAGCCATACGTATTGGTTAATGTAACTTTATATTGTATAGAATCAACAGGAGTGGATACCGGGTTGCCAATGTTCGTACCTGAAAGATATGTGGCCGGTGTCCATGCAAAAGCTCCTACACCACTGGCGGCAAGCTGTACCGTTGTGCCCTCGCAAACAGCGTAAACCGTGTTGGTAGAAATGGTAGCGGCGGGTGAAACTGTTAGCTGAAAACTGTCCAGTGCTGTGCAACCAACATCATTGGTGGCTAACAGGGTATACAAACCATCATCACTGTATTTAACATTTTTAATTACCGGCATTGATTGGTTGCTTTGATATCCGTTCGGCCCTCTCCATTCATAGTCCAAAAATCCGGGCCGTGACGGAAGTACCAGGTCGTTATTGATACAGCCTAACAGCCGTTGCAATGGCAATGGATCCGGGAGGGGATATACATTGGTAACAATCATATCTGAATTGATAGTACAACTGGCAATGCCCAGGTTAATCGGCTGGGCCATCCAAAAACGGTAGGCAATAATGCCCTGGTTTCTGCGTGGGATATGGTAAGTTGCAATATTGGCGCCCGGAATATCTATCCATGTTCTGCCATCATCAATGCTTTGCTGCCAGTGCATTGCGGGATCTATAAAACCAGTCGTATAGTTAGCTTCTAAAAGCAAGGAATCTTTGTAACCACTACATAGGTCAAGATGTTGAATTTGCTTTCCATCCAACGTAAGGGTGATGCCTGGTCCTGCAGGTTTTAAGCTAACATTGTCCATTACAAAAGCACTGCCGCAGCTACCTGTTGCATTACTTGTAATACGCAATACTATAGGTACGGGTACGGCTGGGGTTGTATAACATACGCCGTATTCTATCCAGTACCTGGCAACCGTGATGGGTAAATCTCCTGTGTTGTAGGATTCCAGGATGGTGCCATCCGTTGCTTCAATGGTGAATGTAATATTGGGTAAGGCCGGTGTACCGCCGCAGGCAGTTTGTCGCATACAGTTGGTTATAAATGCGGAAAATTGGTAAGTAGTATTGCCACATAATCCATCCGCTTTTTGCACTAAAACGGTTCCGGAGTGCGAGCCGCCATTTACGAGCATATAATGTCCTTCAAAGTCGTGGGTATAATCACCAACCAATATAGTCCAGGTATCACCGAAGCAACCCGGTAATTGATGTTCAATAGCATATTCTCCTTCTGAAGGGCATCCTTTTGTATAAGTAAAAGAAGTAGCATCTGCAGGCAGGGGCTCGGAAGGGCCTGCTCCGAATGTTACGTTGACCACGGGCGCTCCCAAATTGCCATTCCAGAGCTGAGCCGCCACGTGGTTGGAAAAACAAATAAATAACGTACAACAGAGGTGAATTTTTGACCGGTGAATGACAGAAAACAGGCATGTAACAAACGACATAAGCAGGCAATTGAAATTTTCATCTCCTTATAAATATAACCAGAAAGCAACTAAACGCTGTAATTTTTAACAAGCCTTGCAGAATAATGTTTGCAGAAATGGCTTGATTTAATCATACGCATTGTAATTTTTACCAACGAGGCCTGGCGTAAAATAGTTGCGTTACGTGGAATATTTTTCATCGCGGCACCTTCATTTGCTTAGTGCTGTCAATAAAGTTTAAGGCTGTGTGACTCCTTTGCAGATGATGTTATGTAATGCAGCAATGAGATTGCTGGCACCGTAAAATACAGGTAAGCGCTACAAGGAGCCCATGCATTTGTAATTTTTTTTCGCAAGGAAATTTGCCCGGCTATTTTTTATTGAAATAATTTGGCTCAACTATTTAATGATACCAATACGCCCTTGTTTTTTGAAACGCATTTTGAAGTAACTTGTCAATCAAACTGAAATTATGAGAAATATCCTGGTGACCATCCTGCTGGCTGCTGTAAGCCTGTCTTCAAATGCGCAAAACGCTGCCCTTAGAAAGGAGGCAGATAATGCCGCTGATAAAATAGAACAAAAAGTAATCGGCTGGCGCAGGGATATTCATGAACATCCCGAATTGGGTAACCATGAAGTACGCACTGCAGCACTCATAGCAAAACACCTGCAGTCTTTAGGGATTGAGGTGAAGACCGCAGTAGGAGTTACCGGCGTAGTAGGGATTTTAAAAGGAGATAAACCAGGACCTGTAGTAGCTTTAAGGGCAGATATGGACGCCTTACCTGTTATAGAAAGAACACCTGTTCCGTTTGCGTCGAAAGTAAAAGTGCAATACAATGGCAAAGAATCCGGCGTAATGCATGCGTGCGGGCATGATACGCATGTGGCCATATTGATGGGCGTTGCCGAAGTGCTGGCGGGTATGAGAAAGGAATTAAAAGGCACTGTGAAATTTATTTTTCAGCCGGCTGAAGAAGGTGCTGCACAGGGAGAAGAAGCGGGGGCCGAACTGATGATAAAGGAAGGCGTAATGGACAATCCTAAAGTGGATGTTGTTTTTGGCTTGCATATTAATTCGCAGACCGAAGTGGGTAAAATAAAATACAAGCCCGGGGGTATTCTGGCCAGCGTGGATGATATGAAAATAATTGTAAAGGGGAGGTCGGCACACGGGGCTTATCCATGGTCGGCCATTGATCCAATTGTTGCTTCTGCACAAATCATTAATAATTTACAGGCCATCATAAGCCGCAATTTAAACATTACTGAAAATGCCGGCATAGTAACCATTGGCGCTATCAACGGCGGTAACAGGGGCAACATCATTCCTGAAAAAGTAGAAATGCTCGGCACCATCCGGGCTTTAAAACAAGAAGACAGGAAGATGCTGATTGAAAGAGTAAGGGAAGTTGTTACCAAAACAGGGGAGAGCGCAGGTGTTACCGCAGAAGCTATTATACCTTACGAATCCAGTTTCCCGGTAACCTTTAACGATCCTGCATTAACAGAAAAGATGCTGCCTTCGTTACAGCAATCTGCGGGCAGGGAAAATGTTGTTTTAACTGTTGCGCAAACTGGTGCAGAAGATTTTTCTTTTTTCCAGGAAAAAGTACCCGGCCTGTTCTTCTTTTTGGGCGGTATGCCGAAAGGGGGTAATCCTTTAACGGCTCCGTCACACCATACACCTGACTTTTTTATTGATGAAAGCGGGTTAAAATTGGGGGTACAAACATTGGCGAATCTTACGATTGATTATATGGAGATGGAAAAGCAGGCGGCTAAGAAGAAATAATATTCTGCCGCCGGTAGCGATTTTTTTAATCCGTAAGATTGATTTATAAAGCAATATGACCCCTGAATGCAAAAACATTTACAGGTCCGCGATCTTTATTGTAAGCAGGATGTAGCACAAACTGGTAATCGAACGAAAGTGAAAATGCGGTAGAAATCTGCGCCTGGTAATATGTTTCTGTAATGCTTTCGGACCCATAATTCAGCCTTCCATCTCCAATGATAAAACCATATAATCCCGCGTTTAAAAAGTGCTGGTGGTCTTTCGAAATGCCGTTGATTACCTGGGCAATGCCAATGTTATCTCCGGGTCTTTTCCATCCGGCGCCTTTGATATTAATGCCTGCGCTGGCGCTTTCGTCTATTTCTGTAAAAGCCCAGGTAGCAGTTTTACCATCATTGTAACTGGCTTTAGCGAATACCCCAACGGAAGGCGCAATTTCCTCTTCCGCATTAATGCCCAATCCATATTTTACGCCGCAATATTTTTTCCATTCTTTAATACCGCTGTACACATCCACACTGCTGCTGTCACCATTTTTAACATCGAGTAAAGTAGTGGCATAGGTGGGCGCCTGGGTTACATTGCGAAACACGAGTAATCTTACAACGCCAGGCCTTGCCGCTTGCCAGCTTTTTTCTATCTCAATCGTTTCGGAATGTGCTTTGGCTATTTTGTAGTCCAGCTGCAAGCCATTGGCTTTCCTGGGAACCAGTACAGATGCGACCCTGACAGCCCAGTTGGGATGAACCAATTCAGCAACCAGCCCCTGCGTGTAACCGCGGGTATCTGCGGGGTAGTCCCACGCTGCATTGCTCATGAGCGACCAGTTTAAAAACTGTGTCCGTGGATCATGACTGTAAGTATTTTTATCAAAAAAATCAGCCAGGCATATTTTACCAGCAATGAAACTAAGGCGATTGGCAGGCACTGTTTCTGCTACCTGGTTTGATCCGTCTTCAATTTTTTCAACTGCATTTTTTTTCAGCGAAATGTGTTGTCTCAGGTACAACCGGGCGATATATAATTTGGGATCAGTACTGCCGATTCTGAAAGTTTCACCGTTAGGAAAACCCGCAATGCCTTTGGCAGCGCTTATTCCGGCCCCGCCGGCAATTTCCGGATTAAAATATACGCTGGCATTTTTCCAGAGTTTTCTGCCAACAAAAAGGGTAGTGGTAACCGAAAGTTTTTGATGTTCAGCTTCATTTACGAGGCTGTTGTAACCAGCGTATTTTGCCTTAAAGGCAGGATGCGACTGGTTAATGGCTGTTAGTTGAAAATGAAATGACCAGTTTTTATTACTATCTAAAAGTGACTGTGAAAAAACAGGGATGGTGCATATTTGCACGAGTAGTAGTATTGAAAGTTGCTTCATTCGAAAGCTGTAATTTTATTCGCTGGTAACGGATTTATAATAACTTAACTCAATCCTTCTCCACAAGGAATTTGGTTAAACAAAAATTTTCTATGTTGTTTTACATTGATTTTTCGAGCTCGCCCTTGCTTCTTGCTTCGGCTAATTTTTTTAATTGTTTTGACAGATGCAGGTTGTTGTCTTTGTTTTCACAATAATCAAGCAACATGATCATGGCATTTAACCTGGCTACTTTTGTGTCCTTGGCAGCAGCTTTATTTTCAAGTGTATATTTTGCCAGGGCAGCCATGTACTGTCCGATGAGGTCATAATTTTCCTTACCTATTTTTTCTGCTATATCGGTAAATGAAAACGAGTAGTCGGGTGTTCCGTTCATCCATTTTCCAATGAAGCGCAGGGCATTTAAACGATCCTTGTTTTCTTTTTTAAACGGAACTGCTAACAGGTAATTGGCGGTTTGCAAAACGAAAGGTTCTGCAGGTTTGTAATCGGACGCCTTCTCCATTTTAATCAGGTCAAAGTCAGTGAGCGTTTGGGCCTGCAAATGATTAAAAGATAGACAACAAAAAATAAATAAAATAAACTGCCTCATAATATTGTTTTACCAGCTGATGGATTTTTTGAAACTGCAAAATACTGCATCAGTTAGTTTTAACAGCGTTATTTTTTTTAGATGAATAGTTTGTTGAAAAAAATGATCTTGTTGAAACAAATTATGTTTACTGCGGCCACCAGGTAGAAAGCTTTGAATATACCTGTTAAGTAAATCTATTGAGCTCGTTAGCCTAAAATTTTTGAAACAAAATCTGAATGCAGGCTGATTTTCATAAAGGCGGCCAGTCCCAAAAAAATTCCGGTACAGCTTACAGCTGCGGCAAAATAAAATAACCATTTTTTTTGAGTAAGCGATGCAACACCCAGCATGGCGATTGAAATCGTCAGCAATGCATCGGTCATATCGAACTGGTCATCGAAAAGATTAATGTTATCGTATTGTTTCTGGTAGCCTTCGGCCTCTGCTTTAATCGCTCCTTTTTCCTGTTCGTACCGGGCAATCGTGGCTTCATAATTTTTTATCACTTCATTGTTTATCGCCGGAGACTGTAATTTTAAAACAGACAATGAATTTTCAGCAATGGCCTGTTTAGTACTTTTTGCTTCAAAATAATTCCATGAGTTCAGTGCATTGGCTTGCGCCTGCGACATAGTCTGCACAATATTGCCATCTTTTACATTGCACAACGCCATAAATGTGGCAGTGACTGCTACCATTACCGCCACCATGGAGTTTAGTTTATTTTTTTCAGCATGTTCTACCTGTTCCTGAACAGCTTCTTCAATTTCGGCCATAATCAATGATTGTTTTAAATGTGTGCACCGGTATGTTTAAATGATTGCACCTTTTTTGAAAGAGACAGCAGTCATGCTTAAATACAAATGTATTGGCAGATGATCAAAACAGCAGTTGCCGGATTGTTAACAACAAATTTGTAACGGGTTATTGTTTTTGTATGCAGAGTTGAAAAAGATATCGCGGTGGCAGGACCAATTATAGGAGACAGCAAGATGGGGTGAGCTGTTGCAGAATTTTTTTATACAAATCAATTGCCTGGTAAGGCTTTGCAATGTAATCATTCATACCTGCAAACAGGCATTTTTTCTGATCAGATATCAGCGCCGATGCGGTCATTGCTATGATTGGCAGCTTACTTATTTCGTCTGGCATTTGGTACCTGATTATTTTAGTAGCCTCATAGCCATCCATCTCCGGCATCTGAATATCCATCAGAATAATATCTGTTCTTATGTCTTTAAGCAGTTCAATGGCTTCTTTGCCGTGGTTAGCTACTTCAACGATAGCACCTTGATTTTCCAATAATTTAACGGCTACTTTCTGGTTAATAAGATTGTCTTCTACCAATAAAATATGGATGCCTGCTAAAGCATTTTGCAGGTTTGGTTCAGTAGCTTCTCCTGTAGCAGGGTTTTCGCCTGTGGGCTGCTTACCTGTTAAAAGGGTAAGATAAAAAGTAAACGTACTGCCCTCGTGCTGTTGGCTTTTTACGGTGATGTTTCCATCCAATAACTGGATCAGTTGTTTGGTAATGGTAAGGCCAAGACCTGTACCACCATATTTCCTGGTAGAATCTCCCGATACCTGCATAAAGCGTTCGAAAACCGAGTCTATTTTATCTGCTGCAATTCCAATTCCGGTGTCCGAAACTATAAATTCCAGGGCAACAGATTCAGCGGATTGTTCCAGCAGGTTGATAGCTACATTTACCTCACCCTTGTGCGTAAACTTAATTGCATTGCTTACCAGGTTTAACAAAATTTGATTCAAACGGTAGGGATCACCGGATAATACAACCGGTATATTTTTATCAATATTGCAGTGTAACAAAATTCCTTTTTCATCGGCCCTGTATTGATTCATCTTAATACAGTTGGTGATAAGATCGTTAAAGAGGTAATCTTTTTGAACCAGTGTTATTTTTCCGGCAACTATTTTAGTAAGATCCAAAATGTCATTGATGATGGCCATCAGGTTGCCGGTAGATTGCTGAATGTTTTCTACGAATTCTTTTTGATCTGCATTTAGGTTGGTGGCAGACAATAACTGTGTCATTCCTATAACACCATTCATGGGTGTTCTTATTTCATGGCTCATATTGGCCAGGAATTGTTCCTGCGTTTTCCGGGCCTCTTCTGCTTCAATCCTGGCTTTTTCGGTTTCAAGTTCCGCCTTCTTTCTTTCTGTAATGTCCTGGATGGAACCAATCATACGAACCGCTTTGCCGGCTTCATTTTTTATGATATAGCCCCTGCTGTTGGTATGGGCGTAGCTGTTATCGTTTTTTAAAAAGCGGTAATCGCATTCCCATGAATTTTCACCTTTTTCGATTGCATCATGAAGGCTCCCGATGATATTTTTTCGTTCGTCAGGATGCAGCGCCCGGGTCCAGAATTTATCAGGAATAGCAGTAATTTCTGTATTGACAGGCAGGTAATTTTTCAACCCCTGGCCAATCCATTTTACTTTATTCGTTTCAAGATTCCAGTCCCATATAATATCGTTGGTAGCCTTTGAAATAATATCGTATCGCTCGTTATTCTCTTTTAAAAGTTCAATATTTTTTTTTCTTTCAATGCTGTACCAAACTGATTTTTGCAGTGATTGGGCATCATATTCTCCCTTTAAAATAAAATCCTGCGCACCCAGCGAAATGGCTTTTAATGCCAACGCAGTATCTGACAAACCGGATAATATGATCACCGGAATGGTAGGGTTTATTTTAACCAGTTTAAGATAGGCCTCCAGCCCGCTACTGTCCGGTAAAAAAAAATCGAGAAATATAAGGGAAAAGGATTGTTGTTGCAGATACATAATACCCTCAGCAATAGTAGATGCCATGGTGATGCCGGAGATAAGCAAACTGGTATTCTCCAGGTGTGCTTCCAACAGCACCTGGTCCCCGGGGTTATCTTCTATGATAAGGATTGAAATACTGCTTTCTACCGCTTCCATCTTGCTGTTTAATAATTATGTCTTCACTGTAATGTAGCAGTTGTTCCTTTAAACGACCGCTGCCAATTTCTATTGTTTGGTTATCGCTGCTACTTTGGCAAAAGCGGGCACAATTGTAAAGTTGGGATGTTTGCCAACAATATTTTGTAAGAATGCAATTAGGTAGCTGTAGAAAAAATTGTAAAATCATGCTGTAACTGAAATATTTTTCACTGTACTTTCAATTTGAATAAGGATAGTCATCTAATTTTTCAGCTACATCGTGTATGCTAAAACACAGAATTATTACGAATAAAGAAAATGTATGGAAACGGCTTAAATAGATATTGCCGGATTTTTTGTTCAACTGCCTGATGTGCAACACACTTTTCAGCCGGTTTTGTCGTTATATTTTGAATAGTAAATTTTTAATAAGGGTTAACCTTTTTTGAGCCAGTTATACCTGAATAGTTAATTAAAAAAACTGAGTAGGTAGGCGGCTCGAAAACGTAACCCTTATAACAGATATCCAATTTTCATGAAATTCCTCCTTCACTGCTTATTTTTATTGAGCTTTTCTGTGATGGCAAAAGCACAATGCCCCGTTATCAACGCGGCCATGGTAAATGCCTGCGGAGCGAGCGAAGGGAAAAATGAGTTTGTATTATTTACCACTACAGTTCCAGCTTTCGCCGGAAATTATACTTTTTATTACGGTCCCAACAGTATACCGTCCTTAGGGTTGCCGGTAAATATTTTATCCGGTGGAAATGCAGTAGCTCCAACTGGCACAGGCAGTATTACGTCCGTTAATGGTTGCGCAATAACAAATGTAACGTCTCCGGTTGCGATTATTCCTGCCGGTAGTATGGTCTTGTTTATTCCTGCGGATTTTGACGTTAACTACGATGTTAGTTCCATCTGTGCGTCCGGCAATTTATATGTTGTTTATATTGATGGTACTGCAGCTCCGTCAAGTTGGAATCCAACTGGCGTAATGCCCGATATGCCTACGGTTACGGCTTATCTGGAAGTAAGAAATAGTGCAGTTGCCTGTCCCGGAGCAATTGTAGCCTATGCTAACGGGTGGGCAGTAAATGCATCTGGCAACACGGTATGGTGGGATGCAGCGGGTTTGCCTAGTTATGGCAATAATGGATGTGCCGTTATTGCACCGCCTGTTACCATTAGTAATATTGTTGTAACACCAGTTTGTGAAAGCAGTATAACTACTACCGCCAGCTTTACGGCAACAGGGGCGCCGGATCATTATAATTTAACCTGGGATGCTGCAGCGCAGGCCGCCGGATTTGCCAATGTGTTAAATGCACCTTTGCCTGCTTCGCCTTTTACTATCACTATTCCTGTAACCGCGGCTGCAAACATCTATGCCGCCAGTTTCACGGCTATTAATTCGGCAACCGGCGGCAGTAGTGATACGCAAAATATTTCGTTAACAATTACTCCTGCTACCAATACGCCTTTGTTTAGTGCGATGGCACCTTTTTGTAAAATGGGCGTGGCTCCATTACTACCCGCTGTTTCAACAAACGGTATACCCGGTACCTGGAGCCCTGCGGTAATAAGCAATACCGCATCGGCAACCTATACTTTTACACCCTCAGCGGGCTATTGTGCAACAACAACTACATTGCCCGTAACTGTTTTGCCTTTACCGGCAGCAACCGTATCCGGCACTACCAGCATTTGTTCCGGAGCCGGTACCAACATAACTTTTAATGGAACGCCCAACGCCACGGTTACCTACAATATAAATGGCGGCAGCAATCAAACAGCTATTTTAGATGCAGCGGGAACCAGTATTGTAGCAACTGGAAGTTTATCTTCAACAGTCACTTATAATTTAGTTAGCATAGCTTCTGCAACCTGCTCTGCTTCACAAAGCGGGTCAGCAATTGTGACAGTGCAGTCTTTGCCGGTGGCCTCGGTATCTGGCACGGCCACTATTTGTTCAGGTACAGGTACCAATATTATTTTTAATGGAACACCCAATGCTACTGTTACTTATAATATAAACGGCGGCAGCAATCTAACAGCTATTTTAAATGCAGCGGGGACTGTAACTGTGGCGACGGGAAATTTATCTTCAACCACTACCTATAACTTAGTTAGTGTAGCTTCTGCCACCTGTTCTGCAGCACAGAGCGGATCGGTAATTGTAACCGTGTTACCGCTGTTAACCGCATCCATCAATGCCGCGGCAGCTTCGGTTTGCGCTGGAACGGGTACCAGTATACTGTTTAATGGAACACCTAATGCTACAATTACCTATACCATCAACGGGGGCTCCAATCAAACAATTATATTGGACGCAGCAGGTGCAGCTGTCTTAGCCTCCGGCAACTTATCTGCAACTGTTACTTACACGCTGATCAGTGTTTCAAGCACAGGTCCGCCTGCGTGTGTGCGGCCTGTATCCGCATCGGTTACTATTACCGTAAATGCATTGCCAATAGCAGGCATCAGTGGAACAGCAACTATTTGCGAGGCCAGCAGTACATCCATTACATTTACCGGAACACCCAACGCAATTGTAACCTATAACATCAATGGTGGCTTAAACCAAACGGTTCAGGAAAATGCCACGGGCAGTGCCACAGTAAGCACTGGAATCCTGCTTTCAGGAGTAACTTACAATTTGATTAGTGTAACCAATACAGGTGCCAATACCTGCTCGCAGCCTGTAAGCGGTTCCGCAATTATCTCATTAAACCCTTTGCCAACGGCAACCATAAGTGGCACAACTACCATTTGTTCCGGCACAGGCAGCAATGTTAATTTTAATGGTACCCCCAACGCTACCGTAACCTATAAAATCAATGGCGGCGCAAACCAGGTTGTGGTACTGAACGCTGCCGGGGCGGCAACCGTTACTACTGGAAACATCACGGCTACGGCAACCTATCAGCTGGTAAGTGCCAGGTCAGCCACCAGCCCGGCTTGTACAGTTCCTTTATCCGCTTCGGCTATCATAACCGTAAATGCTTTACCTGTTGTAAATATCGCCGGCAATATTTCAATTTGTAATGGCTTGTCATCTAATATTAGTTTTAACGGTACAGCCAATACTATCGTAACCTACACAACCGATGGCATAAACAACCAAACCGTGCCATTGGATGCTACGGGCAGCGCCAGTATCAATACCGGTGCATTATTTACAACCCAAACTTTTAGCCTCGTAAGTGTGGAATATGCATCATTGCCAGCCTGTACACAAAGCGCAGGCGGCACCGCCACGGTAATAGTTTTCCCTGTCACGGCACCGCCGGTTGTAACCACCACGGTGATTTATTGTGAGAACGAAAAAGCTATCCCTTTAACAGCTACCGGAAGCAATTTATTATGGTATACAGCACCAGTTGGGGGAACAGGCGCTGCCGCAGCACCGGTGCCGGCTACAACGCCGGCTGGTAATACAGATTATTATGTAACCCAAACACTCAATGGTTGTGAAAGCCAGCGTTCCGATATTACCGTTGTTGTAAATCCAACACCGGTAGCGCCCACAATTTCATTGGGTACATTGTACCGCTGCGGCCCGGGCCCTTCAACAATCAAAGCCACTGCACCAGGAATGGTTAAATTTTATGGAGATTCAGCCCTTACAAATTATCTATACACTGGTATTGCTTATAATCCGGTAGTTTCTGCTACCACAACGTTTTATATCACCAGTACCGAAAACAATTGTATCAGTCCGATAGTAACTGCAACAGTATTGGTTTTTCCAATGGTTACGCAAATCACCGGGTTTAGCTATAGTCCGTCTACCGTATGCCAGGGTAGCCCCAGCCCCGTGCCGGTACCTGTGGCGGGTTTTACTCCAGGGGGTGTTTATTCAGCACCTTCCGGTTTATCTATTCACAGCATAACAGGCGTTGTTAACCCTGCTGCCAGTACGCCCGGCACCTACACTGTTAAGTATGTTTTGGGTGCAGCGCTTTGTACACCGGCTTCAAGCAGCACTGCTACTATTACTATTACAAAAAATCCAACACCAACTACCTCATTTTCCTATGCTTCGCCGGTTTGCAGCAGTGCATCCAATCCTTCACCCATACCTGGAACAGGTTTTACAGCAGGCGGCGTGTACAGTGCTCCGACAGGGTTAACCATTAATGCCACTACCGGGGTAATTGATCTTGCTTCGAGTATTGCAGGCACTTATACCATTACCTACACACTGGCAGCCACAGCTTGCACAAATCTGTCTGTCAGCACCGCTTCTCTTACAGTAACAACGCCTCCTGCGCCAACCATTGGCACGGCAGCCAAAAGATGTGGAAGTGGTACTATTACACTGGACGCAAGCGCTACAGGAACCATTAAATGGTATGCTGATGCAGCACTTACTAAGCTTTTATTTACCGGAACCTCTTATACAACGGCAGTTACTGCAACTACCAATTTTTATCTTACCAATACCGTTTCGGGTTGTATCAGCGCTACCAAAACCGTCACTGCTACTGTGGTGCCCATAACGGCGCAGGTAACTGCCTTTAGTTATAACCCTGCAGTAGTATGTGCCGGCAACACACAGGTAACGCCGGTTCCTGCTGCAGGCTTTGCGTCCGGCGGTATTTATTCGGCACCAGCAGGTTTATCAATTGACAGTATTACCGGCATTGTTGATCCTTCGTCAAGTATACCAGCAACTTATTCAGTCAAATACACTTTGCCGGCGTCTGCCTGTGCGTTGACCTCGAGCAGCAATACCAGCATTACCATCAGTAAGACTGTACCAACAGTAACGGCCTTTACTTATCCAACGCCCGTATGTATTTCTTCGCCTAACCCTTCGCCCTTGACAGCGGCCGGATTTACAACAGGTGGTTTGTTTAGTTCTTCTACAGGGTTGGCTTTAAATGCAACAACTGGTATGATTGATATTGCAGCCAGCACACCTGCAACCTATACAGTTACATATGTGGTGGCACAAACACCCTGTGGAGCAGGAGGCACCAGTTCAACCGATATTTCCATCAGTGGCTCTTCGGCTGCGCCCGTTACAATTGATAACCAGCGTTGCGGCAGCGGTATCGTAATGCTCAATGCAACAGGCAATGGCATCATCAATTGGTATGCTGATGCCGCCCTTTCTTCGCTGCTGTTTACCGGACCCTCTTACAGTCCTTCTGTAAGTACTACCACCAATTTTTATGTTACCAATACAGTGGGGAATTGCGTTAGCACAGCCAGCCTAGCAAAAGCTACCGTAAACGCAATGACAAACCAGGTGACCGCATTTAGCTATACTCCATCAACCGTATGTGACGCCAGTACACCTCCTGTTCCTGTGCGTGCAGCAGGTTTTGCCACCGGTGGTGTATTTTCCGCCGCCGCAGGTTTGGTAATTGATAGCAACACTGGTGTGATTGATATTGCAGCGAGCACTCCCGGCACGTACCTGGTAAAGTATACTTTGCCGGCCGCTGTGTGTGCGTTTACAAACAGCAGTACTACCTCAATAACCGTAGTTGGTAACAACGGCCCTATAACCTCATTTTCGTATGCAACACCTGTATGTCACAATGCAAATAATCCTTCGCCAATTATTACCAATGGCTTTACACTGGGAGGTGTTTTTTCTTCCACCAGTGGTTTAGCTGTTGATGCGGTAACTGGTTTAGTAGATCTTACAAAAAGCACAGGTGGAAGTTATACGGTTACCTACACAGTATTGCCTACTACGTGCACACCAGGCGGTAGCGGTAAGGCTGATATAGTGATTAACAATGTACCGAAACCGCCGGTAGCTACAGGCGGCCAGCGTTGCGGTAACGGTGTGGTTAGTTTAAGCGCCACCGGCTCGGGAACCTTAAATTGGTATGATGCTGCTGATCTCACAAATCCTCAAGCGTCGGGCACAAATTATAATCCGGCTATAAATAGCACCACCAGCTATTTTGTTACAGCTTTTGACGGAAATTGTACCAGTGCAGCTACAACGGTGCCCGCAATCAAATTTCCAATGCCTGCCAAACCCTCTTTTGGTAAAAATTCCGGCATTTGCTCAGGCGATAACCTGGTTATCAGTCCCGGTAGTTACGATCATTATCTTTGGCAGGACAATTCTACTGCATCAAGCTTCACAGTAACAGCGCCCGGTAATTATTCCGTTGTGGTAAAAACAACCGATGGCTGTTCAGATAGTGCCGCTATAACTATTGAGCTGTCTCATAACTGTGATGATATTTTATTCCCCACGGCTTTCAGTCCCAATAATGACGGCTTAAACGACCAGTTTGGGCCTTTGCCTTTGCGCAACCTGGCTTTATTGAAAAATTATTCGCTGCGTATTTATAACAGGTACGGCCAGGTTGTTTTCAGCAGTACCAATCCATTTGAAAAATGGGATGGATCTTTCCGCGGTCAACCGGTAGATACCGGTAGTTGTATGTGGCGGGCTGAATATATTTACAACAACGGCAACACATTAAAAAAGGAAGGTTCAATCACAATTGTACATTAGTTCCCTTATTTAAGATGCAGACCTATTTATAATCTATGTAAATGTTTAATAAGGCGTGCACTTCTATACTATTTGCCCGTTTAAAAATATCCCCTAAATTTGCAGCATGACAACAGAAAATTTGAAGGATATGAGAGACCGTGTGCTGGTCTTGAGGAGGTTTCTTTGACGTCGCTAACCGACAATATAAAATAGATAAAGACAAAGAGCTTTCACTTTCTCCGGGGTTTTGGGATGATAATGCCCGGGCCACTTCCATTTTAAAAGAAACAAAAGTTAATGAGTATTGGGTGAATATGTACAACGATGTTGTACAATTGACCGAAGACTTTGCCGTGCTGTTTGATTTCTGGAAAGAGGGGGAAGCTACAGAGGAGGAAGTAAAGGAAGCCTATACAAAGGCCAACACAGCTATTGATGAAGCTGAATTTAAAAGTACGCTAAACGAACCAACTGATGCATTGCCGGCACTATTACAAATAAATAGCGGGGCAGGTGGCACCGAAAGCCAGGATTGGGCAGAAATGCTGGCCCGTATGTACAGGATGTACGGTGAAAAGCAAGGCTGGACTGTAAGCGAGCTGGATTGGCAATGGGGCGACGGCGCGGGAATCAAAACCTGTACGTTCCAGTTTGACGGCCCTTTTGCTTACGGATTTTTAAAAGCTGAAAGTGGCGTGCATCGGCTAGTGCGTATCAGCCCTTTTGATAGTAATGCCCGCAGGCACACCAGTTTTGCCAGTGTATATGTATATCCCCTGATTGATGATAGCATTGAAATAACAGTAAACCCGGCTGACGTGGAGTGGGCTTTTTTTAGAAGTGGTGGCAGCGGAGGACAAAATGTAAACAAAGTAGAAACAGCGGTTCGTTTAACACACAAGCCAAGTGGTTTTATTGTTGAATGTCAGCAGGCCCGTACCCAGGGAGAAAACCGGGAAAAGGCAATGGCGATGCTAAAAAGCCGGTTGTACGAAGAGGAAATGCGCAAGCGCCAGGCTGCCCTTGATGCTACCAATAGCAGCAAGAAGAAAATAGAGTGGGGAAGCCAGATTCGCAGTTATGTTTTTCATCCCTATAAGATGATTAAAGACCATCGTACTGATTATGAAGTGGGTAATGTTGGGCCGGTGATGGACGGAGAACTGGATGGGTTTATTAAAGCTTATCTCATGAGCGAAAAAGAAGTGGAAAATTCATAATCTTCATCTACCCACTAATTTTTTGTGTACCCGAAATTTTGGGGCCGTTTTTTAACGATTTGCTGCATTTGTTTTATCTTACTATATGCCAAACCATTATATTTAAAAAACAGCATGAAAAAATACATTCCACTATTAATTATTGCTACAATCTTTTTGATGTGCTGTCACCATCCTTCCAACGAAAATGCGCTGGTAAAAGCCGGCGGACAGGATGTAATAGTAATGGCTGTGGATAGTGAGCTGATGAAGGTGAGCGAACTTTCTCCCGCTGAATTGAGGGACGATTCGACATTGGCGGATGGCACCATTCCTGCAAGTTGGAAAACTGCCCATATCAATGACGTAAAAGGGTTAAAGTTATTCATCAAGCAGTTACAGCAATGGGTAATTACCAACGATAGAGAGATGTTGGCGGCTGCGGTGCAATACCCTTTGGATGACGTCATTAAAACAAGGGAGAGCCTGATAGTAAATTTTGATGACGTATTTACCAAAGCCGTGAAGCTGTCTTTAGCAACTACTAATTTTAACCAGCTTTTCCGAAACGAGCGGGGTGTTATGTTGGACGGTGGTAAAATATGGCTTGCTCAAAAAGGCGACAATTTTAAGATTATCAGTATTAATTATGAGCCTTCAAAATAGCGTTCATTCAGTGTTACTTTTTGCATGGTATGTTTAAAGCCGTCGCCTGATGGAGATAAACAATAACAGCTTGCCCGGTGAAAGAACTATTTGGAAAAACCTTACAGTAGTCATTATAAAACAGCTAAAAAATTTATATGCAATACGGAGATTTTTTTTACCCGATGCCGGCAAATGAACCGGTACTGAATTACGCACCCGGGTCGCCTGAAAAACTGGCGTTAAAAAAGATGTTGAAACAATTAAAAAGCGAAGTAGCAGACATCCCACTTTACATCGGCAGTGAGGAAGTTCGCACTGGCAAAAAAACGCCAATGCGTCCCCCGCATGAGCATAAACATTTGCTTGGTAACTTTCACAATGGAGATGCAAGCCATGTAAAACAAGCTATTGATGCAGCACTACAAGCAAAGGAAAAATGGGCCGGTATGGCGTGGGAAAACAGGGCGAATATTTTTTTAAAAGCGGCAGATTTGCTGGCTACAAAATACAGGGCATCCATCGTTGCAACTACCATGCTGGGGCAAAGTAAAAATCCCTACCAGGCAGAAATTGATGCAGCTTGCGAATTGATAGACTTTTTACGATTCAACGTTCATTTCTTAAGTGAAATTTATCGCCAGCAACCGGTTAGCGGTGCTGGCATGAATAACAGGATGGAGTATCGCCCGCTCGAAGGTTTTGTGCTGGCTGTATCGCCATTTAATTTTACTGCCATTGGCGGTAACCTGCCCACGAGCGCAGCCATGTGTGGCAATGTGGTGGTCTGGAAACCGGCGCATACTCAATTGTACAGCGCCCAGGTTATTATGCGTATTTTAAAAGAAGCAGGATTACCTGATGGAGTAATTAATCTTGTAATTGTTGATGGCCCTGTGTTGGGTGAAGTTTGTTTTGAACATCCTGATTTTGCAGGCGTTCACTTTACGGGTAGTACGGGCGTGTTCAATCACTTTTGGAAAACAATAGGTGCCAATATGGGCAAGTATAAATCTTATCCACGCATTGTTGGAGAAACTGGTGGAAAGGATTTTGTAATCGCACATAGTTCCGCCAATCCGGATGTTGTGGTAACGGCCCTTGCAAGAGGAGCCTTTGAATACCAGGGACAAAAATGCAGCGCAGCTTCCAGGGCATACATTCCATCAAACATCGCAGCTGAAGTGAAGAAAAAATTGGTGGCGATGTTAAAAACCATGAAGATGGGATCAACGGAAGATTTTACCAATTTCATCAATGCTGTAATAGACGAAAAAAGTTTCGACAAATTGGAGACGTATATAAAAGCAGCGAAGAAAAAAGGAAGTGGAGTAAAAATAATCGCTGGCGGTAATTGTGATAAATCAAAAGGTTATTTTATAGAACCCACCGTTATAGAAACGGCCGATCCGAAATATGTAACTATGTGCGAAGAACTGTTTGGGCCGGTATTAACGCTCTATGTGTACGATGAAAATAAATACGAGGAAACGCTGGCCTTGGTAGATACCACTTCACCCTATGCACTTACGGGCGCCATCATTGCACAGGACAGGTATGCAGTTGAATTGGCGGTAAATCGTTTACGCAACTGTGCCGGTAATTTTTATATCAATGACAAACCAACCGGCGCCGTAGTAGGACAGCAACCATTTGGGGGAGCAAGAGGTAGCGGTACCAACGATAAGGCAGGGAGTATTCTAAATTTATATCGCTGGCTGAGTGCCCGAACAATTAAAGAAACCTTCGTACCTGTTATTGATTACAGGTATCCTTTTATGCTGGAAAAATAAAAATGTTCATTTATAATATTAATTAAGCCGCTTTTTGAAGAAGCGGCTTTTTTGTGTACATATGCTCAACACAAAATGAGGAATCATTTCCTCATAAAATAATTTTAATGTGGTATTGGTTAATGTAGAGGCCATTATAACGTATTAATTTTCAAGTGGCATGTAATTTGGCTAAGCCGCTTATTATTAATCAAAATCACAGAAAATGAAAAAGTTACTATTTGTATTAACCCTGTTACCGGGTTCATTGTTATTAAAGGCACAAGCCCATGTAGAGCCTGGCATAAAAGGAGGTTTAAATGTGGCTACATTAAGTACCGGATCCTCTAATTCAAACATCGATCCCCGCATATCTGCAAATCTTGGTGTTTTAGCACACATTCATCTGTCAAAGGAATTTGCAGTTCAGCCAGAGTTACTTTTTTCAGGTCAGGGTGCAAAACAAACCTTATCTAATGTTGAGTACAAAACCAATTTAAATTATTTACAGTTGCCAATACTTTTGCAGTATATGATAGGTACGGGTTTTAGACTAGAAACTGGTCCGCAATTTGGAGCATTGGTGAGTGCGAAGCAAAAAGCGGGCGGCGTAAGTACTGATGTAAAAGATGGTTTTAAAACTTTCGATGCCGCATGGGTATTTGGGGCAGGTTATTTAACAAGCAGCGGTTTTGGCATTGACGCAAGGTACAATCTGGGATTAAGCAAAATCAACGATAACAATAGTGCTAAGGTCGCCAACCGTGTTTTCTCTGCCGGTATATTTTATCAGTTTAGGCCAATGCACAACCATTAATCAGATGTCATGTTAATATGTGTAAAACTTAATATAACGCCAAGGGTTACCAAAATGCTCTTTTTGTATTAAGCTGTAATCTAACATGTATTAATTACACTTCGGCTAATTGAATTATGATGCTGCAGTGTTTCACCAAACAAAACAAAATATGGCTAAGAAAGTAACTTTCACATTATCAGCAGAAGTAGTAGGAGAAGCAACTTCCGGACTTTTAATGGGGGAATTCAACAACTGGAATTACAACGATGGTATCAGCTTAAAAAAGCAAAAAGATGGCTCTATGACAGCCTCAGCTTCGCTGGAACCGGGTATGAGATATGAATACCGGTACTTGCTAAATGATGGTCGTTGGGTAAATGACCACAGCGCCGATCATTATGTACACATTTCAGGTTTACACGTTGATAACTGTGTAATTACAGTGCCTGAAGAAGTAAAAGAGGCAAAAAAAGCAGCAGTGAAAGCGCCTAAAGAACAGGCGACACCAGTGGTTGAAAAGGCGAAGGTGCCGGCAAAAAAAGCTGCCCCCGCAAAGGAAAAAACGGCCACGGTAAAAACCGCGGCTCCTAAAGCCAAATCTGCAAAGACAAAATCAACAGACAGCAATGCCTAACCGGTAACAATAATTGTTAAACACCCGGGTTTCGACAATGCTATTGTTGAACAAATTTTATAAATGAAAGGTCCCTGTATTACAGGGACTTTTTTTATCAGCCAATAACCAATAAATTCGCCTTATAATTTCATATTTTGATAACGATTTTAGATAAACAACAATTACACCTTACGGTTTTACGGCTTTCGAACCAGCTAATGGAAAATCATCAGCATTTAAACGAACTGGTGTTTATTGGTTTGCAACCAAGGGGAGTACAGGTAAGTAAAATGGTGGTCAACAATATACAGCAGTTATATCCAGGGGAAAAAGTAGCTTATGGAATTTTGGATATTACTTTTTATCGGGATGATATCCGGCAGGAATTGCATGTAGCTAATAAAACAGAAATACCCTTTTCTATAGAAGGCAAAAAAGTAATTTTGATTGATGACGTTTTATATACCGGCCGAACTATCAGGGCCGCATTGGATGCTTTGCAAGACTTCGGTCGTCCGCAAAAGGTAGAGCTCTGCGTATTGGTCGACAGAAGATTTAATAGGGAACTGCCCATACAGCCCGATTATTTTGGAAAAGCAATTGATACCGTTTTTTCTCAAAAGGTAAAAGTGGAGTGGGATAAAGAACAGGTAATTTTATATTGATTGTCATTGGATAGAAAAGGTAAATTTTTGTATCTATAGCAAAAGAAATCAGTAAAATTTCTGCTGCTTACTTCCTGTAATTCAAACAAATCTATTAGCTTTGACGCTTAATGCAACTATCTACCAAACATCTATTGGGCATTAAAGAACTTACGCCGGAAGACATTTCTCTTATTTTATCTACTGCTGCACAGTTTAAAGAAGTTTTACAACGACCTGTAAAAAAAGTTCCTTCTTTGAGAGATATTACTATTGTAAACCTTTTTTATGAAAGCAGCACCCGTACCAGGATATCTTTTGAACTGGCGGAAAAAAGGCTGAGTGCAGATACCATCAATTTTACCGCTTCAGATTCATCCGTATCAAAAGGAGAAACATTGCTTGATACGGTAAATAATATTTTAAGTATGAAGGTAGACATGGTGGTAATGCGCCACAGTGCCAGCGGAGCTCCTCACTTTTTAGCCAAACATATACCGGCCGCCATAGTCAATGCGGGCGATGGAATCAATGAACACCCCACGCAGGCTTTGCTGGATGCATTTTCTATTAAAGACAAGTTGGGAACACTCGAGGGGAAAAAAATTGTACTGGTGGGTGATATTATGCATTCACGGGTGGCATTAAGTAATATTTATCTTTTAAAGAAAATGGGTGCCGAAGTAATGGTTGCCGGCCCACCGACTTTAATACCTAAATACATTACAGAAGCTTTAAAAGTGAAAGTAG
Source organism: Chitinophagales bacterium (assembly GCA_038210625.1). Taxonomy (GTDB): domain Bacteria; phylum Bacteroidota; class Bacteroidia; order Chitinophagales; family Chitinophagaceae; genus Ferruginibacter. Next base: position 75,098 of record JBBQWL010000038.1, read on the forward strand.
AGTACAATCTAAAAAGAGCCCTGGCCTGGTGCGATGTGGCCAATGTGCTGCGCATTCAATTGGAAAGGCAAAACCAGGTGCTGTTTTCGTCTCTCCGTGAATACAATCTTGCTTATGGTGTCAGTAAAAAATTACTGGATCAATTGCCAAAGGAAATTGTAATTATGCATCCCGGTCCAATTAACAGGGGCGTGGAAATTGACAGCGATGTTGCTGACAGTAAGCAATCCATTATTTTGCAACAGGTTGAAAATGGGGTTGCGGTGAGAATGGCGGTATTGTACCTGCTATCCCCCAAAAGCAGCACTATGATTAATTGATGATTTGCCGGGTTGAAGAAGTATTTTTTATTTTAGCTATCTTTCATTTAAAATTATAGACGCAAATAGTAGTTGGCATCGGTACTGCTATTTTATTTTGTCCGGCTGCCCTAGTAACTCTATTATCTTCAATTAATTATTTTATTAAAATATGCAACGCATTTGCCTTTTCCCCGGAACCTTCGATCCTGTTACGCTTGGCCATATTGATATTATTAACCGGGCCATTCCATTATTTGACAGAGTGATAGTAGGTATCGGCCGCAACGTGAACAAAGTGCCGATGTTTAGCGAAGAACAAAGATTGCAATGGGTAAAGGATATCTATAAAAATCAGCCAATAGTAGATGCAGTGGTGTATGATGGGTTAACGGTGAATTGCTGTAAAATGGTTGGTGCTAATTTTATCCTGAGAGGCATTCGCTATGTAAATGATTTTGAATACGAAAAAGCCATCGCCGATATGAACCGTAGCCTGGATGGTCACATTGAAACCGTATTCCTTACCTGTCTGCCACAGTTTACATCGGTAGCGTCTACATTGGTTAGAGATGTATATAAAAATGGTGGCGATGTGTCTCAATTTTTACCGGCAGAAGTTAATTCAACAATCGTAAAAAAATAATATGTTTCAAGCACCGAAAATTAAAACGATGGCTATCTGGTTTGATAAGTCGTTAAAATTTGAAGCACTATCTTCCGTCGTCCTGGGCTCTATGGAGACCTTACTGGGTTTGGAGTTTACAGCCCTGGGAGATGATTTTTTGAAAATGAAAATGCCGGTTGATGAACGTACAAAACAACCCTATGGGCTCTTGCATGGAGGTGCCAGTTGCGTACTGGCCGAAACTGCTGGCAGCATGGCTTCCTCCCTGGTAATTGATCCCGACAAATTTATTTGTGTGGGGTTGGAAATAAATGCCAACCACGTAAGAAGTGCGAGACAGGGGTATGTTGTAGCCACCGCCACTCCGTTGCATCTTGGTACCAATACACACGTGTGGGACATAAAAATTCACGATGAAACGGAGAAACTGATCTGCATAAGCCGTCTTACGGTAGCTATTTTAAAAAAAGCGTTTTAGTTATTCTATTTAGTAACCTTCTTCTTTTTTGTTGAAGTGCCGGACTTCTGTAATACAGACAGGATATCTATAATGGAAGGATAGGTATTGCTTAATTGTAATTCCATCTGTTCCGGATTTACCCATTCAATCGCGGCAATATCTTCTTCTGTTTGCGGCACCAGATTCTGCGTGGCAGAACAGGTTACATAATACCAGTGTGTAGTTTTTAAAAAATGCTTTCCACACGCATTGTAAGTGTGATAGGTTTCACCGATTTTACTTCGCAATGTTAAGTGTTTTGCGCCCGTTTCTTCCTCTATTTCCCTCAGCGCAGCTGTTTGCACATCCTCACCAGTCTCCACTTTTCCTTTTGGCAGGTCCCATTTATCAAGCCGGTAAATAAACAGTATTTCCTTTTTATCGTTTTGTACTACTCCGCCAGCCGCTTCAATAGGCGTAAAGTTTTTAAAAAAGGCCTTTTTTAAATTCTCCATATTGCTGTGTAGCAATACACCGGCGTGAAATGCTGGTTTGGTTATTTCGTGCAATAACGATTTAATGGCCGGTCCCGAAAACTCATCAATAAAAATAGCATCCGGGTGATGCAGAATTTCTTTCAGTTCCTCCGTTAATTCATCGCACAGAAAAACAGGCTTATCATCAAAGTAGATTTTTATATGCATACGTGTATTTTGTTACAGGTGAGAGCTTGCTTGTAAGCCGAAGCTGCATCTTTTTTTGTGATATTGCTGATACATTATTGCTTTGTTTTAATTTGCAGCATGACAAATGAAAAAGCCGTAGCAGAAAAGCTGTTACAAATTAATGCAATTAAGTTGAGTCCGCAACAACCCTTTAACTGGGCAAGCGGATGGAAGAGTCCGATTTACTGCGATAACCGCCGGGTTTTATCTTTTCCTTTTGTAAGAGATTTTATCAAGAGCGAAATGTGCAATGTGGTTTTTGAACAATTTCCACAGGCAGAAATTCTTGCCGGAGTAGCTACTGCGGGTATTCCGTGGGGAGCAATGGTTGCAGATCAGTTGAAATTACCATACATATACGTGCGGCCCAAACCTAAAGAACACGGTCTTGGAAACCAGATTGAAGGCTTCTATGAAAAAGGCAAAAAGGTATTGGTAATTGAAGATTTGATTTCTACAGGTAAAAGTAGCCTGGAAGTGGTGGAAGTACTGCGCAAAGCAGAAGTGGAAGTGACAGGTATGGTTAGCATTTTTACTTATGGTTTTGATGTGGCCGCCAAAGCATTTGCCAACGCGGGGGTAGAATACCGTTCCCTGACTAATTACGGCACCCTGATTGAGCTGGCGGTTGAAAAAGGTATTGTGACCCCTGAACAGCAAAACACTTTGTTAAACTGGCGCCAAGACCCTGCAAGTTGGAAGCCAAATGAATAACTTTATAAAAACATCAGTATGAAAAAAATGAAACTTACCTTATTGACATTGCTTGGGTTTGCGACAGTTAGTTTTGCCCAGCAAAAGGCGGTTGAAAAAGTGGTGATAAAAACACCAACTGTTCAATGCGAACAATGCAAAGACCGGATAGAAAGTTACCTGAAAAGAGAGCCAGGGATATCGGTTGTAAAAGTTGACTATAAAAAGAAAACAACCACGGTAACCTATCTTACAGATCGCAATAATATAGAGCAGATAAAAACAGCAATTGCAAATGCAGGGTATGATGCAGATGATGTAACCGCAGATGAAGACGCATACAAAAAATTGCCTAAATGTTGTAAAAAGCCAGATGGAATTATAAATGGCAAAAAAACGGAACCTCAGTAAAAAAGTGTAAATTTTTTATATAACCACCTATTGGGTGGTTTTTTTTGTGCCTAAAAAGTAAAGGAACGTCCAACGCCGTCTTGTGTATCGTGAATGTATGAAATAGTTTTGCTATCAAAACATGCTATGTCATTAAAATTAGATGTAACCCCTGCAATGTTTGATAAGATATTACAATGGCAGCAAAGCGGCCTG